>NZ_AFUF01000032.1 GCF_000222785.1 Streptococcus mitis SK569
CTCCCCTTACGGAAAATTGGATTCCTAGCAATAGCAAGGGCATGGCCTTTTAAAAAACGATGAATCTGAGAATAGGCTTCAAACTGTTTATACTGATCATCTAGCAACATCTTATCCAGAATAAAAAAGTAGGCATAGGCCAATCTGAAAAAAGCAACCTCTTTCAAGTCAGGATAGTTTTTCACAACTTCATTGTAAAACTTTTGGTAGATATCAATATAGGCTAAATCCTTCTCTGCATAGGGTTTAGTCGTAATACTATCCCCTCTATGGAAATAGTAATAATAGGGTTTGGTATTAACAACGTACTTTTTAGCCAACTTGATTAAATCAAAATGATAATAAGCATCTTCATAAATCAATCCCTTTGGAAAGGATAGGGCAGTTGCAATCACTCTCTTGATTAGCTTATTGCAGATCGTTCCAGGTATTTTTTCACCTATGAGGTATTCCTTTAGAAATGTTTGAGAATCACAGACAAAATACTCATCCTGATTGGCTGACTGTGGGCTTTCATCATTAGCATAGACATTCATGACACCACAGCTCGAAACATCGGCATCTTCTTGCATTATTTGCTCATATAAGCTCTGAATCATTTCTGGATGGATATAATCATCTGAATCAATAAAAATCAGATAATCCCCATGAGCCTGCTTCATTCCATCATTTCGTGCTTGTGACAATCCTTCGTTCTGTTTATGAAGAACTGACACCCTATCATCTTGTTCAGCGATTGAATCACACAAGCGACCACTTTCATCTGTTGCACCATCATCAACAAGAATAATTTCCAGATTTTGATAGGTCTGCTTCTGAATGGAAGCTATCGATTTTTCTAGGTACTGTGCCACATTATAGACTGGCACAATGACACTAATTAATGCAGTTTCCATGCTACTCCTCTAATAGTTTTTCTACTTGTTCGATTTGTTTGGCAATTGTAAATTGTTGAATAAATTGGCTAGCATCATTGATATCAAAGTTTGAGGCAGAAGTCATGTAGTTCATAATTGCCTGAGCTGCCTCTTGATTACTCTCAATGATTTGTCCAAATTGTCCGTCTTGGGATAATTCCTCAGCTCCTCCAACATCCGTAGAGACAAAAGGAAGTCCTAAACTCAAGGCCTCCACATACACTCCAGGAAAACCTTCTTGTTTAGACATAGACAAGAGAACTTTCATCTGAGACAAATACTGATAAGGATTTTTTTGATAACCAAGGAAATGTACATAGTCTTCAAGCTTATACTCTTTGACTCTTTTTTTCAGTTCCTCTTCCATGTCACCAGTCCCTATGAAGTAAAGATGATAGTTTTTTCCCTCTTGGTGCAATAACCGTATCACTTCCACCACACGGTCAGAACCCTTATTTTCCTCGATCCGTCCGATAGTACAGATACTTTGAGGCGCAATCTCGATATCGATCTTCTCTTGAGATTTTTCTAGGATAGTCTTAAAATCATATCCATTGTAGACCGTCTGTAATTTCGAAGCATAATCTGGATAGACTTCCTTGATAGAATTGCTGGTTTTATTCGAAATTCCTACAATGGTATCCGCAGCATCCAACTGGCGTCTATGTGATTCTCTTTTGGAGCTATCCTTAAGAAATTCTTCGATACTTCCATGAATCCAAGAGATTTTCTTGACTTCTTTTCTTTTAGAGAACAAAAGTGGAGGATTCATAATGGTAAAGGAAACTTCAACATCATAGTCATCTTTTACAAGCAAGCGACGAGTAAATCTTGGAAAATAAATTCTCATTCTCCACAAAAGAGCTCGAATCCATCTGGCTTGGCGATAATTCTGAAGGGACTTTAAAATGCCTACATGCTTGGGAACAGATTCGTATCCCTTGTCAAAGTGCTCCATTTCAAGAATATCAATATCATACTTTTCTGGATCCAGATTTGAAACAATGGTAGATAGAATCTTCTCTGCTCCACCCCCGAGAGAAAAAGACCACATAAAAAATAAGATTTTTTTCTTAGCCACCATATTCTCCCTTGTACTCTCTATAACTCTTATCCATATCAGCGACAACAGCATCATGATGTGGTAGCTGCTTATCTGCTGGCGGAGGTGTCATGTAGTCTCCAAAAGCAGTGCTGAGATAGGCATCATAACCAACTGGAATAGGCATCTCTGTCCCTTCGAATGGTAAGAAAAGATTATCCTCAAAGGAAGCGATTGGATACTTGTTTCTCATGTAGCCAGGGCCTGAGCATAATTCCGTGATTCCATCGCTCTCAGCTAGACTGTACTTGGTCATTTCTTTTTCAGCTTTTTTCCAAATGCGATAACGGAGAGATTTTGGAGTTAACCCCAGTAAAATACGGCTTCCCCACTTCATAAGTGCGCCATGTTTTTCTGGAATAGTTTGCGCACAAAAAAGAGAATAAATCAGTGCCCAACGAACCTGTTTTTTCCGCTCAGTTGGATTTTTCGGGTAATAATCCAAAGGCAAGACATCCAAGGCCAGACCATGTGGCAAATCCAAATCTTGCTGATAAGGTTTAATGCAGGTCGTTTCCTTGTCACGAATAGTAATAAAAAGATTGCGGTCTACAAAATCCTTGTTACTCTTTGATAAGAAATAACGTTCATCTGCATAAAGAGGCCATAATTCTGCTAATTTCTCATAATCCTTACGTGGCATAAAAAAGTCTAGGTCGTCGTCCCAAGGAATAAAACCCTTGTTTCGAAGGGCACCAATAGCACCTCCCCCACAGAGATAGCAAAGTAAATCATGTTGCTTGCAAAAGGCAACAAAATATTCAGCCATCTCCAGACTACGAGCCTGAATTGCTTTTAAATCAGTCATATTGTTCATTATTCTTTCTATCGTATCGTTTCATTATACCACAAATAAGGGGTGAAAATCTATTAGAGACTGTAAAAAATCAAAGCCTGACTGCTACCAAAATAGCTATCAAACTTTGATTTTTCCTGTCTTATCTTATCTCAAGCCCATATGAGATAATTTATTCTGATATTTGTTTTGATCAACCAGCAAACCCAAGCCTCCGTAGACATCATATGCATCGACCCAATCACCGAGTTCTGGAATCGTCAATTTTTCAATACCATTTTGAACTCCGTCTAGGAAAGACAAGCCATTTGTTAACAGGAAGGTATAAGGAACATTCGTTGAGGTCATTGCAAATACCTTGCCAAGTGCCTCTGAGCCTGTAAAGAGCTTGGTTGGATCCTTGATTTGCTGAAGAACGGCTGTCAGTACTTGTTGCTGTCTTTTGGTACGGCCGTAATCCGCCTCATCATCATCACGGAAGCGAGCATAATTGAGCAAGGTTGAACCGTTCATCTGCTGTTTCCCGACTTTGATGGTTTGGGTTGGAGACTCAGTCTCAGTAGCGTGTAAATCATCTCCGACTGTAGCTTCTGTTAGAGAGAGCCCATTCAATGTTGAAAATTGAGCATCAATTGTCACCCCATCAGGAAAAAGCGTATCAATCGCTGTTGCAAAGGCCTGAAAATCAACCAAGGCATAGTACTTAATGTCCAAGTCAAAATTATCTTTCAAGACTTGACGAACCATTTCTGCCCCTTTTTGCCCCTCTTGTTCTCCTAACTCATAGGCTACGTTTAACTTATTATCTGTCTGTTTTCTACCGTTAATCACTTGACTATAACCATCTATATAGATCAAATTGTCACGCATGAAGCTGACTAGCTTCATTTTCTTATCCGAACCTCCGACATTTAATACCATAATAGAGTCTGTTCTCGTTTCAGCACTATTTTGACCGATTCGGCCATCTGTACCCATGATCAAAATATTAACTCCATCTCTGGTATCTTGACCGTTAAAGACTTCTACTTGGGCTGCTCGGGCATTGGTAGTTTTATCTGGATTAGCATTTGTGTAACCTTTTAAGAACATAAAAATCATACCTAAGGCTAGAAAAGCTAAGAGAGCAAGTAAACCTGCTAAAATGCGACTCCAGCGTAGCTTCCGGTTTTTAGTTTTTTTCTTTGGAAGAGAATTGATTTTCTGGTATCTCTCAGAACGACTACGGCTATTATAAGAAGGAATCGAAGTGTTAGCACTTGACTTTCTATAATCCTCTGCCAATTTCTGACTTTCTGAGGGAGCGTCACTACTTGCCTTACTTAATTTACCTTGCAAGTAAGCAAACTCTTCTTTTTCTCGCTCATTAAGA
Organism: Streptococcus mitis SK569; assembly: GCF_000222785.1. Lineage (GTDB taxonomy): Bacteria > Bacillota > Bacilli > Lactobacillales > Streptococcaceae > Streptococcus > Streptococcus mitis_N. The sequence continues at coordinate 4,188 of NZ_AFUF01000032.1, forward strand.
TAATGAATATTCTTAAAGAGATAGTCATAACGTAACTGCTCGTGATGGCTTAAGGGATTTTCTTTACTCATCTTCTCTCCTTTCCATGGTCTGATATTGGATAAATAGGATAGGTGCCCAGTACTTTATACTGGATTCCTATGGCTTCTAATTCTTTTTGGGCAAAGTGAACCAGGTCCTTATCAGTATAGTCCACATCGATAATGAAAAAGTATTCGCCCAACGCTGTCTTGAGTGGCCGACTTTCAATTTTTGTCAGGTCAATTCCTCGCCAAGCAAAGGTCGACAGGGCCTTATAAAGTGCACCTGGAAGGTTGTCAGGTAAGGTCAAGGCTAAACTCATTTTTTCAGTTTGTGCTTGCAAGGGAATAGCTGCACCTTCAGCTCCCAGAACCCAGAAACGTGTGAAATTGGCTTCCATTTCCTGAATATCCTCAGCAACTAATTCTAAGCCATATTCTTCAGCAGAACTTCTAGGCGCAATTGCTGCAAAGGGCTGGTCTGGATGTTCGGAAATAAAACGGGCCGCATAAGCTGTACTAGCTGTTACCTCGATTTGGGCCTCTGGATATTGTTCATCGATGAATTTCTTTCCTTGAGCCAAAGCTTGAGGATGAGAAAAAATCTTTTCAATCTTAGTATGGCCTGGAACCACCATCAACTGCTGATGAATAGGCTGAACGATTTCTGCAACTGCTTGAATGTGAGACTGATGAAAAAGGTAGTCCAAGGTTTCATGAACACTACCCTCGATAGAATTTTCAACTGGCACCACAGAATAGTCCACCAAGCCTTGCTCATAGGCCTTGATGACATCTGTAATATTGGCAAAAGCCTGCAATTCCTCATGAGGAAAAGCTGTCTGCACAACATGGTGTGAAAATGATCCCTTGGGACCTAGATAAGCAATTTTCATCTCAGTTCCTCTATAATTTCCTCTGGGCTTAACTTGGTCACATCTAAAACCCGACTGGCTACTTCCTCATACCAGGCCTGTCTTTCTTGGAAAATAGCTGCTAGTTCTTCCTTGCTATTATTTAGAAAAAGCGGGCGCTGATTGTCCTTATCAGCTGCGATACGGTGGTAGAGAGTTTCAAAATCGGCTTTCAGGTAGATGTTATCAGAATTGGTCTTGAGTAAGTCACGATTTCGTTGAGAAATGACCACTCCTCCACCAGTTGACACAACTTGGTTTGTTTGTAGTAAATCAGCTAGGATTTCTGACTCTATCTGACGGAAAGCCTCTTCTCCTTTTGCAGCGAAAAAATCCGCAATGGACATGCCTAGGCGTTTCTCTATCAGAGCATCCATATCGAGATAATCTGGGTCCAAGCCTCTTGCAATAGTCGATTTACCAGCCCCCATAAATCCGAGTAATACCTTAGCCATGAATCAAGCTCTCCAAATCATCAAAGAAGCTAGGATAACTGGTATTGATAGCTTCAGCACGATCAAGATCCACCTCTCCATCTGCAACCAAGAGAGCTGCGATAGCCGTCATCATGCCGATACGATGGTCTCCAAAAGTATTGACTCTAGCACCGTGAAGGGCTGATTTCCCTTTGATAATCATTCCATCTGCTGTAGGTGTGATATCCGCACCCATGCTATTTAAAGCGTCTGCCACAACCTGAATACGGTCTGTTTCCTTAACCTTGAGTTCCTCAGCATCCTTGATAACTGTGACACCTTGAGCTTGGGTCGCAAGTAGAGCGATAACTGGTAATTCATCAATCAAGCGTGGAATCAAGGCACCGCCAATCTCTGTTCCTTTCAAGTCAGAAGACTCAACAGTCAAGGTTGCAGATTTAGCGACTAGGTCAATTTCAGTTATGTCTAGTTTTCCACCCATGGCACGAATGACATCGATAATACCTGTACGCGTTTCATTAATACCAACATTTTTCAGCACTAGACGAGAATTTGGAACAATCAAACCTGCGACCAGCCAAAAGGCTGCACTAGAAATATCTCCTGGAACAACCACCTTTTGTCCTGTCAATTTTTGCGGTCCTTGGACTGTGATTTTCTTGCCCTCCACACTTAAATGACCACCAAATTGTTGCAACATATCTTCAGTATGATTACGCGTGCACTCTTTTTCGATAATAACTGACTTCCCCTTAGCTTGTAAGGCTGCAAACATCAAGGCTGACTTGACTTGGGCTGAGGCAATTGGCAACTCATACTGAATAGGGGTTAGGTTTTTCGTTCCTTTTAAGTGAAGGGGAGGCAAGTCTCGCTCAGTTTGCCCTGAAATGCTGACTCCCATTTTTTTCAACGGAATAGTCACACGATCCATAGGACGTTTGGAGAGACTATCATCTCCGAACATTTCTACTTCAAAGTCTGCACCAGCAAGAACACCTGAAATCAGACGAATCGAGGTTCCAGAATTTCCCATATCAAGGGCATTTTGTGGAGCTTTTAAACCATCCATACCTACACCTTGAATGGTAATAACCCCATCTTGGTCCTCAATTTCAACACCAAGATCACGAAAGACTTGCATGGTCGAAAGAACGTCTTCACCTCGCAGAATATCATAAACCTTAGTCTCACCCTCAGCCAAACTTCCAAAGATAATGGATCGGTGACTGATAGACTTGTCACCTGGGACGCGGATACTGCCATGTAAGTGGCGAATGTTTGTTTTTAGTTTCATACTGGACCTCATACTTGCAATACTTTTACTTATTTTATCATAAAAAGCCAGAAATTCCTTAAAAATTCCTGACTTTAGAATTGTTATTTTCTTATTTTAGCAATTCTGAAACTGGTTCGAAAACAATTTTTTCAATGTCAGAAAGGTAAATTGCCAATTGTTGTTGCTTGGTAAAGAATTCTGACAATAGGTTATTTCCCTGAATCTGCTTGCCAAAGTTTTCCATCTTAGCTTGGAAGGAAGCGTCTGGCATTTGACCTGTCTGCGCTAATCTTTGAATTTCCTCTTGGAAAGCAACATATTCCGTAAAGATTTTGCTCGCCTCAGCATCTGCTGAAATCGCATCTTTAGCTGTTTTAATAGCCTTGTATTCTGGTAATTCGCGTAGGCCGCGACTGAGTTCATTTGCACTATCGTAAATATTTGACATGTTCTTCTCCTTATTTGACAACGACTGTATAGTCGGTATTTTCTGTTATGAGGTGCTCAGCTCTTTCCAAGTCTTGAGCATTTTTAAATGAAATTTGTAGAATTCCGTGAATATCCTCACGGTTTTCCTCGTTGATGTGAATATTAACCAAGGAAGTTCCACGTAGCAGTTCCAAGATTCGTAAAATGACATCTTCTTCATCAGGAACGTCGACATAGAGGTCATAAGAGCTATCCACACCACCACGCTTATGGATTTCCATGGCCTGACGTTGCTCACGCGCTTGGTTGAAAAAATTCCAGATTTGCTCCTCATCTCCCTTGCTGATAGCCTGACCAACCTCATCCAACCGTTCCTTGAAATCCTCAATGCGGTCTAGAATAGTCTCACGATTGGACAAGAGAATGGAGGTCCACATCCCTGGCTCGCTTTCCGCAATTCGGGTCATATCTCGAAAACCACCGGCCGCAAAGCGCCTTGCCATCTCATGTTCTTGAGCATAGACCGCGGTCTGTTCCATAAGACTAGAAGCCAGAATATGAGGAAAATGGCTAATCTGAGAAGTGACACAATCATGCTCCTTGGCATCAATTTCGATAAAACGAGCATGAAGACCTGAAAGCAGATCCTTCATTTCCTCAAGCGTGTCCTGACTTGTCAGGCTTGAAGGTGTAAAGATATAGTAGGCATTTTCAAAAAGATTGACATCCGCAGAAGCAGCCCCTGTCTTGTGGCTACCAGCCATGGGATGGGCTCCGACAAAGCGAACATGCTTGCCAGCAAAATACTGCTCCGCTGCATCTACAATAGCTGACTTGGTCGAACCAGCATCTGAAATAATCACTCCTTCTTTCAAGGCCAAGTTGGTCAACTCCTTAATGAAAGCAATGGTTTGCTTGATTGGTAAGCTAAGAATAATGACATCAGCCAGAGGAGCAAAACTGGCAAAATCATCCGTTGCACGATCAATCATACCTTCTTTCAAGGCGATATCTCTCGAAGCTTGACTACGATTATACCCCAAAATCTCATAATCAGGATGATCGCGTTTGATGCCAAGAGCCATAGAGGCACCAATCAATCCAAGACCTGCGATATAGACTGTTTTTGCCATAGGAACTCCTTAATAGTTCTTTGTAAACTCTCGGTGTTTGACTACCGCTTCTTTTAACTCCTCAAGATTGTCTGATGAGAATTTTTCAAGGATTTCTTGTGCCAGAACCGTAGCCACAACGGCTTCCATGACCACACCTGCGGCTGGAAGAGCCGTCGGATCACTTCTTTCCACCGTTGCTTTATAAGGTTCATGGGTTTCAATATCAACGCTCATGAGTGGTTTGTAGAGAGTAGGAATAGGTTTCATGACACCACGAACAACGATAGGTTGTCCATTTGTCATACCACCCTCAAATCCACCCAGGTTATTGGTGCGACGGGTATAGCCCTCTTCTTCAGACCAGAGAATTTCATCCATGATTTGGCTGCCTTTACGATAACCAGCTTCAAAGCCAAGACCAAATTCCACCCCTTTAAAGGCATTGATAGAGACAACAGCTTGGGCCAATCTTGCATCCAATTTTCTGTCCCATTGGACATAGGAACCAAGACCAACTGGAACACCTCCAACGACTGTCTCCACAACCCCACCGATGGTATCACCGTCACGTTTGATTTGGTCAATATAATCCTTGATTTCCTGTTCTCTTTCTTGGTTGACAATAGAAACTTCAGATTGGGCAGCTCTTTTCTTAATCTCAGCAACTGTTAGATTTTCAGGAACATCGATTTCCTTGCCACCAAAGACTACGACATGGTTGGCAATCTCCATATCCAGTTCAGCCAAGAGGCGTTTGGCTACTGCCCCAACTGCCACCCGCATAGTGGTTTCACGGGCAGATGAACGCTCCAAAGAATTTCTCAAATCGTCAAAACGGTACTTGATACCCCCAACCAAGTCGGCGTGACCTGGACGAGGATGAGTGATTTTTCGTTTGCTTTTAAGGCGATCTTCAATGTCCTCCGCAGACATGATATCCAGCCATTTCTGGTGATCTTTATTGACGACATCCATGGTAATGGGAGCCCCCGTCGTCTTCCCGTGGCGAACACCTGAAGTAAAGATAACCTGGTCACTCTCAATCTTCATACGACCACCGCGGCCGTATCCACCCTGACGGCGTTTAAGGTCTCCATTGATATCCTCAGCTGTCAATGGAAGTCCAGCTGGAATTCCTTCAATGATAGCTGTCAGACGCGGGCCGTGTGATTCTCCTGCAGTTAAATATCTCATACACTCTCCTTATTTTACCAAGTAGTCTTTCATCTCTTCCAGAGAAACTGAGTGGATAGTCGCTGAACCGAGCTCTGGTACCAAAACCAACTTCAAGGTATTGCCACGCGCCTTCTTATCATGAGTCAAAGCCTGATAAAGCTTGTCAACATCCCAGTTTTCATAGTCAACAGGCAAGCCAAATTTCTGACACATCTCTGTAATAGACTGAGTTATGCCAGCTGGCATGAGGCCTTTTTCCTCAGCAACCTTGGAAATCTGTACCATTCCCATAGCAACAGCTTCACCATGCATGACTTTCCCATAACCGGCAGTCGCTTCGATGGCATGACCAATGGTGTGGCCAAAGTTGAGGTAAAGGCGAACACCATTGTCCAACTCATCCTCAACTACCATCTTGCGCTTGACTTGACAAGAATATTCAATTAAAGTCTCTGCGTGTTCCAAAATACTCTCTACAGAACCATCCAGCTCCGTCAAGAGAGCCCAAAGTTCTGGGTCCTCAATCAAGCCATACTTGATAACCTCACCCATTCCTTCAATCAACTCTCTTTTTCCGAGTGTTTCAAGGACAAGCGGGTCAATCAGAACCCCATCTGGTTGGGCAAAGGTCCCCACCATATTTTTAGCAAAAGGAGTGTTAACACCCGTCTTTCCACCGATAGAAGAATCCACCTGGGCTGTCAAACTGGTCGGAATCTGAACAAAGTGAATACCCCGCATATAGGTAGAGGCTACAAAACCAGCCAGATCCCCAACGACACCGCCACCAAGAGCCACGAGTCCATCGCTACGAGTCAGACCTTGCTTGACTAAAAATTCATAGACTTTCTGGACAGTGGTTAAATTCTTTCTTTCTTCCCCTTCCAAAAAGTCAAAAACTGCTACCTGAAAACCAGCATCTTCTAGGCTGAGCTTGACCTTCTCTGCATAAAGAGAAGCTACATGGTTATCTGTCACAATGACTACCTTTTGTGGTTGCCAGAGTTCTCGCAACCATTGACCAGTCTGAGCCAGACAGCCTTTTTCAATCTGAATATCATAAGGATGATGAGGAATATCAATTCTGATTTTCATAGGAGAATCTCCTTTTCTTTATTGGTATTTTTCTGTTAAAGACTGCCAAATCTCTTCTGTCGGCATTTCCTTTCCTGTCCACAGTTGAAAAGCTGCTGCAGCTTGATAGAGCAACATTCCCAGACCATTGACAACTGGATTCCCCTGACTTCTAGCCCATTTCAAAAATGGTGTCTCAAAGGGTTTGTAAATGATATCTGCCACTAAGAGAGTTTCTGGTAAGACTATGTTTTCAGGAACTGGAGAGGATTGACCATCCATCCCAACACTGGTCGCATTGACCAGTAAATCCGACTCAGCAATTCTTGCTTGCAGTTCAGGAACATCTTCTAAAGCATACAAGTCCACCTTAAAGCCTGTCTTCTCCTGTAACTTGTCTAGATAAGGTCTTGTTTTTTCCATAGAAACTGAACGAACAAAGACCGAAATCTGACTGACGCCATCCAAAATAGCTTGTGCCAGAATGGACTTGGCCGCACCACCAGCACCCAGCAGGGTCATCTTCTCACCTGTAATTGTAAAAGAAGGCAAGCTCTTAAAAAATCCCTTGCCATCTGTATTATATCCAATTAAAGTTCCGTCTTGATTGACAACCGTATTAACCGCACCAATCAAGCGCGCTTCATCGCTCAGCTCATCCAAATAAGGAATTACCTGCTCCTTATAAGGCATGGAAAGATTGATTCCAAACATCTGGTAGCGACGAATATTGGCCACTGTTTCTGCCAAGTCACTCACTTCAATCTCCCAAGCCACATAAGCACCATTGGTAGCTGTCGCCTCGAAGGCCCTATTATGAATAAAGGGGGAAATAGAATGCTTAATAGGATTGGCAACAACGGCAGCTAAACGTGTATAGCCATCAAGCTTCATCCAAAATCTCCCTGATTTTTTTCATGTTAGCTAGAGAAATCTGACCTGGGGCACTAGCCTCATCTAGACTAGCAAAGGACCAGCTAGAACCAGTCACATCCGCAGTGATACGAGAGACCTTGCCCACCTTGCCCATAGAAATGGTTACATATTCCTGCTCAGGATTAAGGGTTTTAAAGCCTCGTGTATAGTTCATCAAGTCTAGCACATCCTGCTCGGTGTGAGCCATCACCGCAACCTTAACAAGTTTTGGATTTAGACTCGTCAACTCTGACAAGATTTCCATCATGTTTTCAGGTGTTTCTTGGAAATTATGGTAACTCAAAACGAGATTTGGGAAATCCAACATCTCCTCAAAAACAGCCTTGTAGCTATAGTACTCAAAATCAATATAGTCTGGTTGATAGAGTTGCGCCACTTCCTTTATTAGATGGATATATTCTTCTGGAGAAAGGTCAATTTCTCCCCCTTCAGCGCGAGTTCGCAGAGTGAAAACCAACTCACGGCCTGCGAATTTTTCAAAAATAGCTGGAGCTACCTGCAAAATCGCTTCTTTAGGTAGATAGTCGGCACGCCATTCAATGATATCAGCATCCAGGTACCTCGTGGCATCCAGAGCCTGAGCCTCCTCTAAACTTCTTGGCATTACTGAAACGATTAATTTCATTTACTAACCTTCATACTAATCACCTTGAGGTAATTACTACTTTCATCTTTTTTATTATAGGCGAAATCTGCTGGAAGACCGTATTTATTTAAAATCTGGTAACTTCTTCCTGCAAAGCCTTTATCAATTTGTTCTATAAATTTCTGACGAGATACATTGGCAGCATTGGTACTAGCAATGATAATCCCTCCAGGATTTAAAATCTCAAGACTCTGGGAAATCAACTTGTGATAATCCTGGACCACAGAAAATGTTTGTTTTTTATTCCGAGCAAAGCTAGGCGGATCTAGGACAATCACATCGTAGGTCAAGGCTTTTCGCTTAGCATACTTGAAATACTCAAAGACATCCATGACTATGAAACGATGGTCGTCTGTGCTGATTCCATTTGCCTGAAAATGTGCTTGAGACAATTCTCGTGAACGTTTGGCTAGGTCAACCGAAGTTGTCTGACTTGCTCCTCCCATGGCCGCAGCTACTGAAAAGGCTGCTGTATAAGAAAACATATTGAGCAAGGATTTACCCATAGCCAATCCATCCACTAAACTACCGCGAACTTCATGCTGGTCTAGGAAAATCCCTGTCATCAAGCCATCATTCATAAAGACTTGATAGAGGACACCATTTTCCAAAACAGTAAAGAAGTCAGGTGCTTCTTGACCATAAACATGGGCAGATTCATAGTCCAAACCCTTAAAACGGATCTTCTCATAGGTCCCTAAAACCTCAGGAAAAACCTGTCTAAAGGCTTCTGAGATGGTCTGACGAATCTGATAAACATAAGAGTTATACCAAGAAAAGACAGCATAGTCGCCATACAGGTCCACTGTTAGACCCCCGAAGCCATCTCCCTCTTGGTTGAAGAGGCGAAAGGCAGTTGTCAAATCATCTTGATAGTAGGCGCTTCTCTTTTCCTTAGCTCGTCTAAACAGTGTTTCAAAGAAAGCTTGATTGAAGGCCACCTTGTCCTTACTAACAAACCAGCCCAAGCCCTTGTTTTGCTGAGAAAGGTAGGCAGTTCCAAGAAAGGTTCCTTCTTGACTATGGACTTCTACTTCCTGATCCTTGAGATGAACATCTGCAAGGTCACTGGCTTCTAGTAAAACAAGCCCCTTGGAAAGCTTTTTTTCAACCCGTTTACTGACTCTTATTTTATTCATAATCCCTATTATAGCAAATTTTATGACAATTCTCAAAAAAGAAACTAACCTTGCTTTTTTACTCTAGTTTTAAAAAATGCTATACTAATACTAATAAAAACTTAGGAAGTAATTGTGTGAGAATCACAATAAAAGATGCTCTTCCGTCTTGGAGGAGCATTTCTTCTTATCAATGAAAATCAAAGAGCAAACTAAGAAACTAACCTCAGTTTAACTTTGAGATTATAGGTAGAGATGTTGTACCTACAATATGTGTCTGTCAAATTTAGTGACAAAGGTAGAAGAAAGATGAAGAAATAAATCAGCTTCAGCAGGTATCTGGAAAATTTGATTTTATAGAAAAGCCTTTTGTTACAAACTCAATATACTATCAATAAATAATATTATAGAAGCAACAATAATTATAATTTCACCTATCTGCATCATTCTATTTCGAACTCTAAATACATTTTCTATTAAAAGTACTTGGATCACACACATTAAAGGAATTAACGTTTTTGAAATTGAAAAATATCCAAATAAATAAACTATAAACAACAATAATAGAACTATATTATATTTCTTATTCAAAACATTCCTCCCTATATTTTTTGATTAGCAATCTTAATCATTTAAAACTACATTATAACAAACTATGAAAGCCTTGTTAACAAATATTGCCACTCTTTTAAATTTTTTTGTGATTCGAATGTGATAAGCTACTTCGATATTGATTATAGATGATTTTTCGTTTATACTTAGAGGTGAACACAATGTGATAGAAAAGTGCCACTTTGTGTGCGATAAACTATGAGCCTTTTGTGCCATATTTTTCTCCTTTCGCTTTACAATTGGCTTTAACACCTTTATTGTATCGCGTTTGGAGTTTTTTTGGTATAACCTTCGACGCACACCCGCATAGCGAGTGGTTTTTTTGTCTCGCACCTAATTGAGCGAGACGGACTGCAAATCACATAATTAAAAAAGTTGGAGCTCAGCACTCCAACAATTGCTATTAAAACGTTTGGCGTTTTGCTTTACGATCTGCACGACCTCGAGCGCGATTTTCAGCACGCTTGGTTTTACGGCGCTTTTCATCAACCGCCCATTGAATTTTTTTCTTATAACCTGGTTTGACTTTTTTCTTTTTCTTTTTAACCAAACCAATCATTTCGATATCAAGTTTATCTTGTTTTTTCTCACGGTTGGCACGACGATCACGGTCATAGGTATCTTGAAATTCCCCATCTTTGACTATCTTAGGAGTAAACTTGATTCCCAATTTCTCCAACTCACGGATATCCGAGTCATCGCTTGGCTGATAAAGGGTAATAGCTGTACCTGGTAGGCCGTTTCGTCCAGTTCGACCAACACGGTGCACGAAGAAGGATAAGTCTTGCGGAATGGCATCATTGATGACATGGCTGACACCTTCAATGTCAATCCCACGCGCCGCCAAGTCTGTTGCGACAATGTACTCAAAATCCAGATTTTTTACCTGATTCATGATTCGCTTGCGTTCACGAGGGGCAATATCTCCATGAATCTTCGCTACCTTCAATCCTTGAGCAGTCAGGTATGCATGCAATTCATCAGCACGCGTTTTAGTATTAACAAAAATCATGGCCAAATACGGTTGCATCAGCTGAGTCAACTGGTAAATTTGAGCATTCTTATCACGTCCCTTAGTAGAAATCAACCAGTTATCAATAGTGTCAGAAATAACCGTTTTGGTCTTGATTTTCTCCATAACAGGATTTGACAAGTATTTTTTCAAGAATGGTTGTAGTTTTTGTGGGATAGTCGCTGAGAAGACCATGAATTGCAGGTCTTTTGGAAGGCTGGCAGCAATCTTATCAACAGTTTCCAAGAATCCCATATCCAAGGTCATGTCTGCCTCATCGACCACAAAGGTCTTAGCCTTGTGAATAGCCAAATCACCGGATTTAACCAAGTCGTAGATACGGCCTGGTGTTCCAATAACAATATGAGGCTGATTGCTTGCCAATTTCTCAATCTGACGAGCCTTATCCGTACCACCCACATAATTAACCACACGAACTTCGACATCTGAGTGAGCTGAAATCTGACGGGCTGCTTGGTAAATTTGAGTAGCCAACTCACGACTCGGTGCAGTAATCACTGCCTGTACACTATCACTAGCTTCATCTAATTGCTGGAAAATCGGTAACAAGAAAGTATGAGTCTTACCTGAACCTGTTTTTGATTCTCCAACTAAATCTCGACCTGCCAAGACAATAGGAATCAACTTATCTTGCACCTCTGTTGGAGTTGTAAATTTTAACTCCTCCAAGGCTTCTCTAATATAGTTTTTAAATTGAAATTTCGTAAATGACATAATACCCTCGATTCTATCTATCCTATCAATTATACCACATTTTATTCCATTTCAGTAGTCTCACTTATTTAGGCTATTTCCAATACCTTTTCTAGTCAGAAAAAGGCTGAAACTTCATGATTCCAACCTCTTTTCAGTCCTTATTTCCAGTTTAAAAGAGCATTCAAGCCATAGTGATCACTCACTTGTGGACTCTTGTTACCATCAAATACGACATGTAAATTTTCCACTGTTAACTCCTTGGTAGTAAAAACATAGTCGATTCGAAGGGGTTCAGTGTTACCTTTCCAGCCATCAATTTCTGGTGGAACAGTATAGCTACCACTTTTCTCTTGAGCAACTTCAAATGCGTCTTGTAAGCCTAATGGACTAGCTAAAATTGCTTGGTAACCTTCCTGACCAGCTGGGTTGTTGAAATCTCCAGCTAGCAAAAGTGGCTTGTTTAGTTCTTTCAAGACAGCTTCAAATCGTGCCCATTCTTCTTGGAACCCTTTATCCCACCAAGAAAGATGGACACTGGCAACTGCAAGATCCTTGCCATCGACTACAGTTTCAGCCAGGGCGACACGGCGAGTATGATAGTCTGTTGGATCATCCACATCTGAAACCAAAATTTCTCTTGCTTCAATAGGTGTTTTAGACAAGATAGCCACACCTTCATGATAGCGGTCATAACCGATATGGTTATAGGCCCAAGTCCAGTAGTAATTTTTCCCTTGCTCAGACAACTTTTCAACCAAGAGTCTGACATAGTGGTCTTGATGAATAGGCTCAGCTGCTGGCAAAGCTTGATAAAAGTCATTAACCTCCACCTCTTGCGAAGTAATCTCCTGATTGATTTCTTGGAAACAAATCAAATCATAGTCTTTATAAAGAATATCTTCAAGCAAGAGCTGGAATTTTTCCTCAGCTTCTTTTTCCATCCAGCTATGAGTATTGAGTGTTAAAAATTTCATGCTTTTCTCCCAAAATAAGAGGTTGGAATACAGCTTCCAACCTCAAGTATATTACAATTCTACTTTAGCAACTGCTGTTTTAGCTGCAAGAGAACCTGTTTGTTCTAATTTAACTGATTTAATAGCTTCAGCATTGGTGAAGACAACTACTGTTGAAGTTTCACGACCTGCTGCACGGATAGCATCCAAATCAGCTGTGACAAGAAGATCACCTGCTACAACTTTTTGTCCTTCAGCTACATGAACAGTAAATGGTTTTCCTTCAAGACTTACTGTGTCCAAACCAATGTGAACAAGTACTTCAAGACCTGCTTCAGTCACAAGACCAAGAGCATGTTTTGTAGGGAAGATGCTTGATACAGTACCTGAAACTGGAGATACAATGTTTCCATTTGCAGGTTCTACAGCAAATCCGTCACCCATCATTTTTTGAGCAAATACTGGATCTTTTACTTGTTCCAAAGCAACAACTTGACCGTCAGCTACTGAGTAAACTTCCTCAGTAAGACCTTTGAATTGAACAGTGTTTTGTTGCGCTTCTGTCATTTGAGTTGGAAGAGTTTCAGGAATAATTTCACCTGAATCAAGGATATCTTGGATATCAGATTTCAATACGTCTGCTTTTGGACCGTAGATAGCTTGAACCCCTTGTCCTTTCATGACAAGACCCATAGCTCCTTCTGCTTTCCATTGATCTGCATTTCCTACTTTATCTGCATCTTTAACAGTTACACGAAGACGAGTCATACATGCATCCACATCAACGATGTTTGCACGTCCACCAAGAAGGTTGATAATGTTTACAGCTTGAGAACCTGCTGCAACTTTCACTGCGCTGCTAGCTTCTTCTGAACCTTCAGCAGTTTCGTAGTTTCCGTTACGCCCTGGAGTTGCGTAGTTGAATTTTTGAATCATGAAGTTTGCGATAAAGTACATGATTACAGCAAAGAGAACAGTTACCCAAATGAAGTTAATGATATCCATACCGATACCAGCACTGATTGCAATAGGTGTACGAGTCAAGAACTCGATTGAACCGAATGAGTGCATACGTAGGTTTACAACGTCAGCCATAGCGAAGGCAGCACCTTGAACAAGTGAGTAAACAAGATACATAGGTGTTGCTACAAACATGAACATGTATTCGATTGGTTCAGTAACCCCTGTCAAGAATGTTGCAAGAGCTGTCGCAATCATCATACCTTTATATTGATGTTTCTTATCAGCATCGACATTACGGTAGATAGCAACGATGACACCCATCAAGATACCGAATGAACCGATCATTTGTCCAACTTTGAAACGAGCTGGGTGAACAGTATCTAACAATTGTTGGTAGTGACTTGCATCTGTACCTTTAAGGTTTACAAGGTCTGTTACCCATGCAAGCCAAAGTGGATCTTGACCAAATACTTGGCTACCTTTTGCTGCACCAGTTAAGACCTCATAAGTACCACCAAGAGCTGTGTAGTTCATTGGGATAGTCAACATGTGGTGAAGACCAAATGGCAAGAGCAAACGTTCCAATGTACCATACAAGAATGGTGCAAGGATTGGAGCAGTTTCTTGTGAGTTAGCAATCCAGATACCAAAGCTATTGATACCAGTTTGCACAAGTGGCCAGAAAGCTGAAAGTACAATTGCAGCAATTATTGAACGAAGAATAACTACAAATGGTACAAAACGTTTTCCGTTAAAGAATGAAAGTGCATCAGGAAGCTTACGGAAGTTATAGTATTTATTGTAAGCAGTTGCTCCAATAAAACCAGAAATAATCCCTACGAAGACACCCATGTTAAGTGCTGGGGCTTCCATTACACTAATGAAGTAATCAGCAACTTTGATTGATCCACCAAAGAGTGTTGTTACCATAGCTTCTGGATTTTTCAACATATCTCCTGATACGCCAAAGATTGTACCAGTGATACGATTGATTAGGATAAAGGCAAGACCTGCCGCAAACGCACCACCAGCGCGTTCCTTAGCCCAGCTTCCTCCAATAGCGAGGGCGAACAAGATATGAAGGTTAACGATAACTCCCCAACCGATTTGCTCTAGTACACCACCAGTAATAACGAGTGGAGCAAAGTTAGGGTTAATCATCACAAGCGACTTACCGATTGAAATCATCAAACCAGCAGCCGGCATAACGGCGATAACCACCATCAAAGCCTTACCGAATTTTTGCCAAAACTCGAAAGACAAGACATTTTTGAATGTATCTTTCATCATTCAAATCTCCTTTATTTTTATTTAGGCAAACGTTTTACGAAAACGTTTGCACTTAACTATGTATTAATTATACCACTTTAATTTTTTTGTAAAGGCTTTTATAAAAAAAAGTAGACTTTTTTCTAAAATTTTTGTAGTAAAAGAGGAGATATTAAAATCTCCTCAAATATACATCTATTTAAATTTAAATTTTTAAGAATCGACGCATTGAAATTCCTGATCCAATTGAACCAATAAAAATTCCAATAATAAACAAGAGGGCTATTATTAGTGGACTAAATACTTCTGGTGAAATCATAGAAAGATTTTGACCGACTAATGACTTATTAACCGATTGGTAAACCATTTGATAAACAACGAATACTAAAACCGATGGAAGGGTTGCTCCAAGTAATCCGATGAAAGCCCCCTCAAGGAGGAATGGTCCTCGGATATAGCTATTCTTAGCACCAACCAAGCGCATAATTTGAATTTCTCGACTGCGAGAAATAATGGTAATACGAATGGTATTAGAAATCAAGAAGACTGCAATGAAAATCAAGAGTCCTGCTATAACTAATCCCCAAACACGGATAAATGATGCTAGTTGGAATAGGCGTTCTGTATTGGCACCACCATCCTGAACCTCAGACACACCTTCAATTTTTTTAGCATCCTCGGCTACAGTTTTTACATCACTTGGCGTATTTGTATCAACGACATAGGCATCATAGAGAGGATTGGCATCTCCTTCAAAGATTTTCCAGTTGTCACCCATTGTCTCGGTTAATTTTTCATATTGTTCTTCTTTACTTGAAAAAGTAACACTCTTAACCATAGACATGCCCTTCAAGGCATTATATACCTTATGGTAGTCATTATTTGTAACAGTTTGACCTTCTTTTTCAATAGTCTCGCTATTATCAGCGACATCCTTACGAATGTAAACCATTACTCGGACATTATTTTCAATATCTGTAGCCAGTTTCGCTGTATTGAAAATAACAGAAGCAAATATGGCAACCAAGGTTAAAGTAATCATGACTGAGCTGACAGCAGCTACTGTCATCCAACCATTTCGTTTCAAACTTTTTAATGATTCAAATAAATGGCGAAAAAATCTACTAATCATCGTATCCATACTCTCCTTTTGATTCGTCACGGACGACACGGCCATTTTCAATGGCAATGACACGGTGGCGCAAGGTATTTACAATCTGGCTATTATGAGTCGCCATCAAAATAGTTGTTCCTTGTAAGTTAATCCGTTCCAAGAGATTCATAATTTCCCATGAATTATCCGGATCCAAGTTTCCTGTTGGTTCATCAGCTATCAGTACTTTTGGATTGTTTACAATAGCTCGTGCAATCGCAATCCGCTGTTGCTCCCCACCTGAGAGCTCATTTGGAAAAGAACGAACCTTATGCTTCAATCCAACCAAGTCCAAAACTTCCATCACTCGTTTTTTGATATTACGGCGATTTTCCCCAATTACTTCCATAGCATAAGCAATATTTTCATAGACAGTTTTCTTTGGCAACAGTTTATAATCCTGGAAGACAACCCCAATACTACGACGTAGAAGCGGGACATCTTTCTTTTTAATCTTAACCAGATTAAAACCAGCAACTGATAGGCTTCCTTTATCGATTTTTACTTCACGATACAAAGAACGAATAAAAGTTGACTTCCCTGCTCCTGAAGGTCCTACGATGTAAGCAAATTCCCCTGGATCAACGCTAACTGAAACACCTCGTAGAGCAGTCGTTCCATTGTCGTATTTTTTGACGACATCTCTCATTTCAATAATTGACATGTGAGTTCCTTTCTATCTTAGCTGATGCGCCACTTGAGATAGGCATCAATAAAACCATCTAGGTCTCCATCCATCACCTTATCTACTTGTGCAACTTCAAAGCTAGTTCGGTGATCTTTTACCATAGTATATGGCGTGAAAACATAAGAACGGATTTGGCTTCCCCATGTGATTTCTTTTTTCTCACCTTTGAGGGAATCTACCTCCGCAGCTTTCTTTTCTTGCTCCATTTGATAGAGCTTTGCCTGCAACATTTTCATAGCACGATCTCTATTTCCATATTGGGTACGATCGACCGTTGACTGGACGACAGTTCCCGTAGGAATGTGTGTCAAACGCACACCTGTTGAAACTTTATTGACGTTCTGTCCACCAGCACCACCTGAACGGAAGGTGTCCATTTTGATATCATCTTCACGGATTTCCACTTCAATAGTATCATCCAACTCAGGCATCACTTCTACAGATGTAAAAGAGGTATGGCGACGTTTGGCAGAGTCAAATGGTGAAATACGAACCAAACGGTGAACACCCATTTCTGACTTGAGGAGACCATAGGCATTAGGCCCTTCAAAGGACAAGGTCACCGACTTAATACCTGCTTCATCACCAGCTTGGTAATCCAAGACTTCTACTTTAAAGCCTTTAGCATTTCCATAGCGAGTGTACATACGAAGTAACATATCACCCCAGTCTTGCGCCTCTGTACCACCAGATCCTGGATGGATTTCCAAGATGGCATTATTATGGTCATAAGGTTCTGACAAGAGGAGGGTCATCTCGTAGCTGGTCATCATCTTATCAAGTTCGGATAACTGCGTTACCAGTTCTTCTTGAACCGACTCGTCTTCTGCTAAGAAGTCCAATAAAATTTCGACTTCATCCTGCAACTCTTCCATTTTGTGGAAGGTGTTATAGGTGTTTTTTAATTCATTTAATTCTTGCGACGTTTTTTGGGCCGCGATATTATCGTTCCAAAAATCAGGTTCTGTCATCTTGTTTTCCAAGATAGCAATCTCTTCTTCTAAACCTTCGAGGTCAAAGAGACCCCCTGAAAGAAGCTAATTTTTCACGATTTGCGTCAATTTTCTGACGAATTTCTGAAATGTCCATAAATACTCCTTTTTTGTATCGTTTTATTATACCATATTCTCTCATTTCTTTCCATCTTTTGCTCTAATCCCATATTACATGTAAAAAAGAAGCCTTTCGGCTTCCATGCTTACAAAATTTTAGCAGAAGTACGACTAATCTCTTCTACTTGAATATTTTCAGCTTCAAATTTTTGCTTTAAGGCTGTCAAATCAACTGAACCATCAATTTGAACTTCGATAATCACCTTACCATCTTTACGCGGAATATTTACTGTATGGGAGATATTCAAATTTTCTTCAACGATTAGAGAAACAATCTTACCAAGAACGCCGACTTCATTTTCCGTAACAAAGCGCACACGAATTCCTTCTTCTCCATAGCCAGCAATTTCAAGAAAGGCTTGGAAAACGTCACGATCTGTAATAACACCATAGACTTGATGGTTATCTACGACAGGAAGAATACCAATCTTGTTTTTCAACATCAGATAAGTTGCATCTTCTAGACTAGCATAGCCTGAGACAGTGACAACATCACGAATCATGACATCTTTTACTTTTGTCTTATTCAGAAGATAATTCATCTCATAGATAGAAAGACTTGTTGCTTTGGATGGACTTGCTTGCGCAATGGTTCCCTCAGTCACCAAACCAACCAATTGATCATTTTCGATAACAGGCAAGCGGTGCAAACCTTGCTCTCTCATCAAATCTGCTGCATGAGATACTGTTGTATCTGGACTAATGTACACTACCTTGCGGGTCATAAAATCTTTAACTGCCATGAGACTTCTCCTTTTCTATTCTTATCCCTATTATACAATCTTTTTGTAAATCTATCAAACGCTTACATTTCTTTTTCAAAATTCAGAAAAGTATGAATAAGCTAGCAAAAAGAGCTCTAAAATCGAGCTCTATGAATGAAAGTAAGATAGCTTTCATTCGATTTTTTCAATTATTAAAAATTAGCCTTTTAATGTAGATGAAGATTGCTTTACAATCTATATCTGCCGACTAAAAAGGTACCCCAGACTATTAATGAGGATTACTTCGTAATCTTCATTTGCAACCTAAACTAGTCTCCCAGACTAGTTTAGCCACCCAGATATGCTTTTCTGACTTCTTCTGATGAGGCAAGTTCTTTTCCTGTTCCTGATAGGACGATTTTCCCTGTTTCCAATACATAGCCTCGGTCAGAGATTGCGAGTGCTTTATTGGCATTTTGTTCAATCAAGAGGACGGTTGTTCCTTGTTTCTGGATGTCTTGAATGATATCAAAAATCTCTTGGATAAAGATTGGTGCAAGTCCCATTGATGGTTCATCTAAAAGAAGAAGTTTTGGTGTTGACATGAGGGCGCGTCCCATGGCAAGCATTTGTTGTTCTCCCCCTGAAAGAGTGGCTGCATCTTGGTTCTTCCGTTCTTCTAGACGTGGGAAGCGTGAGAAAACTTTCTTCAAGTTAGCTTGATTTTCTTCACGATTTTTCTTTAAGAAAGCTCCCATTTCAAGATTTTCCATAACAGTCAAGCCAGGGAAGACGTGGCGTCCTTCTGGTACTTGTGAAAGCCCACCTGCCACGATTTTCTGAGCTGGCATTTTTTGGATTTCTTGACCTAAAAATTCAATTTTTCCTGAACTTGGTCTAACTAGACCAGACAAAGTACGGAGAATAGTTGTCTTACCTGCACCATTGGCACCGATAAGGGAAACAACTTCACCTTCATTAACTTCAAAGCTTACATCACGGACTGCTTGGATCATACCGTAATGTACAGAAAGATTTTCAACTTTTAACATAGACATTAGGCTTCACCTCCTAGATAAGCTTCGATAACGCGTTTATTGGTCTTAATTTCGTCTGGAGTTCCTTGAGCAATCAAACGACCATATTCAAGTACGTAGATGCGTTCTGTTACTTCCATGACCAGATTCATATCGTGTTCAATCAACATGATTGTAATTTTAAATTCATCTTTGATACGACGAATTAACTCAGTCAATTCCGCTGTTTCCTGTGGGTTCATACCTGCTGCTGGTTCATCTAAAAAGAGAATTTTAGGTTCCGTAGCAAGGGCACGAACAATTTCCAAACGACGTTGTTGTCCGTAGGCGAGGTTTTTAGCAAGAGTCTCTGCATCACCATCTAAATCAAAGATTTTCAATAATTCCAAAGCTTTAGCTTTTAATTCTTTTTCACTCTTGTAAAAAGCTGGTAAGCGTAAGAAACTAGCAATAACATGTTGTTTGTGATGGTTGCCAAAAGCAATCAAAACATTGTCCAAAACTGTTAAATCTTTAAAGAGACGGATATTTTGGAAAGTACGTCCAAGTCCCAAAGAGGCAATCTTATAGGGTGACTTCCCATTTAAAAGGTGACCATCAAGGGTAACTGTTCCCTCACTTGGTTCATAAACACCCGTCAAGAGGTTAAAAAGAGTGGTTTTACCAGCTCCGTTTGGACCGATTAGTCCAACCAATTCCCCTTCGTTCAATTCAAGAGTCACATCTCCAACAGCTGTTAGACCGCCAAAATGTTTGGTTAACTGTTTTACTTCAAGTAATGCCATTAGTTTTGTTCCTCCTTCTTAGATTTTTTAAAGAAACGTGATAGGCTCAATTCCCATGTTCCAAGAAGTCCACCTGGTCTGAAAATCATTACCAATACCAAGGCCAAAGCGTAAATAATCATACGCACGCTGGCAACATCTTGGAGAAGCATATTCAAAATTCCAAGAACAATGGCTGAAACAATTGCACCTGTAATGGAACCAAGTCCACCAAATACAACAATAATCAAAACGTTGATTGAGTTGATGAAAGTGTAATCTTTCGGTACAACTGAACCGATAAATCCTGCTTGAAGCGACCCTGCAATACTTGCAGTGATAGCACCAAAGACAAAGGCGATGATTTTAATTTTAGTCGTATTAACCCCAACTGACTCAGCAGCGATTTCATCCTCACGAACAGAGAGGGTTGAACGCCCAATTGGACTACGCAAGAAGTTCAAGGTTGCAATCGTTGTAATCACGACAAAGAAGTATACCATTTGCCAAGTTGTAAAGTTAGGAATCCCTAAGATACCTGCCGCACCATTTGTAAGGCTTCCACCGTTGATGATAAAAATACGGATGATTTCAGAAACACCTAGAGTCGCTACCGCAAGATAGTCCCCCTTCAAGCGCAAGGTTGGAATTCCGACAAGCAAGGCAACGGCTCCTGAAAGCAAAGCCCCTATCAGCATAGCTCCAAAGAAGGCAGCGTAGGTTGGTGATTTAGAACCAATAATAGCTGCTGCATAGGCACCAATCGCCATGAAACCAGCATGCCCAAGTGAAAATTGTCCTGAAAAACCAACGATTAAGTTGAGACCAACAGCCAGAATAATATTAATTCCA
The DNA here is from genome assembly GCF_000222785.1 of Streptococcus mitis SK569. Classification (GTDB taxonomy): domain Bacteria; phylum Bacillota; class Bacilli; order Lactobacillales; family Streptococcaceae; genus Streptococcus; species Streptococcus mitis_N. The sequence goes on from NZ_AFUF01000032.1 coordinate 25,165, forward strand.
ATTTGTTGTAAAATCTGTACATAGAATAGGTTGAGTACTCCGACTGAAACCAGTACACTAATCAAGCCATAGCCAGCTAACAAAAGGAGTAACCATAGAATATTAACTTTTAAATTTTCTTTCATCGTTTACACCTTCTCTTTCACATTCTTACCAAGGATACCAGCTGGGCGGACAATCAAGATCAACAACAAGATTCCATAAACAATGGCATCACGGAAGTCTGACATTCCAAAGGCTGTCGCAAAGGTTTCTAATAGACCAATTACAAAACCACCAAGAGCCGCACCAGGAATGATTCCGATACCACCAAGTACAGCAGCAACGAAAGATTTAAGACCTGGAGTCACTCCCATCAAAGGCTCAAGAGAGTTATAATAGAGGGCAATCAGAACACCAGCCGCACCCGCAAGAGCTGAACCCAAAGCGAAGGTAAAGCTGATAGTACGGTTTACATTGATCCCCATCAATTGCGCTGCATCGCTATCTACAGATACCGCACGCATGGCTTTCCCCATCTTTGTTTTTTGCACAATGACCTGTAACAAAATCATCAAAATCAAGGAAATGGCCAAGATCATTAACTGCACATTTGTTAGGCTAACTGGTCCCAAATCATAGCGAACTGTTTGAATCGCTTGAGGGAAAGCACGAGTATTAGCACCAACCAGATAGACCATCCCATACTCCAATAGGAAAGAAACCCCAATAGCTGTAATCAAAACAGCAATACGCGTAGAGTGGCGCAAAGGTCGGTAAGCAAGGAACTCAATCACGACACCAAGAATGGCTGTCGCTAGCATAGCTACAATAAGCGCTACAAAAAAATTCATTTGGAAAGAATTAATCAAGAAATAACCGATAAAGGCTCCCATCATATAAATATCACCGTGGGCGAAGTTGATGAGCTTGATAATTCCATAAACCATGGTATACCCTAGGGCTAACAGCGCGTATACACTACCTAGAATCAAACCATTTACTAGTTGTTGGAGCATAAGATTCACTCTTTCTATTTATAATTCCGAGGGTTTTCCCTCACTTTTTGATAGGTTCTTAAACATCGAAACAGGGAGTGAGTCCGAGGCTCATTCCCTATTTCAACATTTTCTATTATGGTTTTACAACTTCTGCTGCTTCAACCTTACCATTGTTCATGGTCATCATGTAAGCAGTTTTGACTGTGTTGTGGTCTGCATCGAAGCTTGTTTGACCAGTTACACCTTCAAAGTCTTTTGTTTTAGCAAGGTTATCCTTGATTTCACCAGAGTTTTTAGCACCTTTTGCTGCGTTTGCTACAAGGTGAACTGAGTCATAAGCCAAGGCTGCAAATGTTGAAGGCTCTTCATTGTACTTAGCACGATATGCGTCAAGGAAGGCTTTTGCTTTAGCTGAAACTTCTACAGTAGTTGAGAAGCCTGAGATAAAGTAGATGTTTGATGCTTTTTCAGCAGTTGCTTGTTGTACAAATTCTTCACCGTTGAATCCATCGCCACCAACGATTGGTTTGTCAATTCCCATGCCACGCGCTTGGTTTACAATTTTACCAGCTTCAGTGTAGTAACCAGGGACGATGATAGCATCAAAGTCTTTCCCTTTCATTTTTGTAAGGGCTGCTTGGAAGTCTGTGTCACCTGCTACGAAAGTTTCATCAGCAACGATTTCACCCTTGTATGACTCGCGGAAAGATTTGGCAATACCTTTAGCATAGTCGCTGGCATTGTCAGTGTAAAGAACTACTTTCTTAGCTTGCAATTTTTCAGAAACATAGTTTGAGATAATTTTTCCTTGGAAGCTATCTTGGAAAGTTCCGATAAAAAGGTAATCTTGACCTTTAGTCAATCCATCTTGAGTCGCACTTGGTGAGATCAACGGAACACCTGCTTTTGTAGCGTTCGCTACCGCAGCTGCAGTCGCACCAGATGTCGCAGGTCCTACGATTGCTGATACTTTAGATTGAGTTACAAGGTTAGTTGTTACTGAAGCCGCCTCAGCTGTTTCAGACTTGTTATCTTTATCAACTACTTCGATTTGTTTTCCATCGATACCACCTGCTGCATTGATTTCATCAACAGCAAGTTGAGCACCTTTTTGTTCAGATGTTCCGTAGGCTGCTACAGCACCAGTTTCTTCGAAGTTAAATCCGATTTTGATTGTCTTTTCCTCTACTGAGTTACCAGTAGCGTTTGACGCTCCAGACTTCACTTCTCCACAGGCTGCAAGAAGTGCTACACTTGCAAGCGCCACAAACGATAGGGCAAATTTTTTCTTCATCTTTTTTGTCTCCTTATTTCTTAAATAAATAGCATGTTAAGAATATACCGAATTATCAGAAAATTGTCAACACTTTTCTTGAACTTTTTCGATGATAACGTTTTCCTCTCGATAAAGATTGCCCACAAAGGGTGTTTCTAGCTCTTGGATATGACAAACTCTGACTTTTTTTATAAACTTTTCCTTGCTCAAGCGCCCGACCAATTGCTCCACTTCTTGAGTTGGAACATAAAGCTGTAAGTAACGATGTTTCTTGGAATGATAGGTAATATCTCCATAATCCTGCAGTTTTTTGGCATCACGATTATAGTAAAGATAGATAATCAATCCAGATCGATTGACTTTTTCAAACATGATAAATCCTCTTTCTAAGAAATCTCCCTCTATTATACCAAAAAAAGCAAACTCAGTCGAGTTTGCCTTCTTTCATCATTAGTTCAATGAATTGTTGGCCATGATTTCATCAATAAAGCCATATTCAAGTGTTTCTTGGGCACTCATCCAGTTATCTCTCTCTGCATCTGCGTGAACTTTTTCGATTGACTGACCTGAATTTTCAGCCAAGATTTTTTCCAAAGTGTTACGAGTTTTAAGCAAGTGTTCTGCAGCAATCGCCATATCGGTTTGTTGAGTACCACCACCTGTACCACCCATTGGTTGGTGGATCATGTATTCAGCATTTGGAAGCATGAAACGTTTTCCTTTTGCTCCACTTGATGCAATGACCGTCCCCATAGATGCGGCCATTCCCATAACAATGGTTTGGACATCTGCCTTGATAAAGTTCATGGTATCAACTATTGCCAAACCAGCTGAAACGGAACCCCCAGGTGTGTTTACATAAAGGTAAATATCTTTTGTGCTGTCTTGGGCATCCAAGAAAAGCAATTGGGCAATAACAGAGTTGGCCATATTGTCTTCAACTGGACCTGTCAGCATAATGATGCGGTCTTTGAGAAGACGTGAATAAATATCGTAAGAACGTTCTCCACGGCTTGTTTGTTCAATAACTACAGGAATCATTTATTTCTCCTTTTGAGTTTTATTTTGTTGGTCAAATGACTGAAGATAAGACTATTATAATATCTTGGTCAAAAAAGGTCAAATTTTTGCTCTGTTTTCATTAGACAGAAACAAAAATTCAACCTCCTTTCACGACTGGAAATCCTTTTCAAAGTCAATCTCTTTTTAATTTTATTTTGTACCGAACAAGCGGTCCCCAGCATCTCCAAGACCTGGAACGATATAACCGTGTTCGTTCAAGCGTTCATCCAAGGCTGCTGTAAAGATTTCTACATCTGGATGAGCTTCTTGAAGAGCTTTTACACCTTCTGGAGCAGATACAAGGCAGACAAATTTGATATTTGATGCGCCACGTTTTTTAAGCGAGTCAACAGCCAAGATTGCTGAGCCACCTGTTGCCAACATTGGGTCTACGACAAAAATTTGACGTTGGTCAATATCTTCAGGCAATTTCACCAAGTACTCAACTGGTTGAAGTGTTTCTTCATCACGGTACATACCGATGTGACCAACCTTAGCAGCTGGAACCAAGCTCAAGAGCCCATCAACCATCCCGATACCTGCACGCAAGATTGGAACGATGGCCAATTTCTTACCTGCCAATTGTTTTTGAACTGTTTTTGTGATTGGTGTTTCGATTTCCACATCTTCTAGTGGAAGATCACGAAGTACTTCATACCCCATCAACATTGCAATCTCATCTACTAGCTCACGAAAAGCTTTTGTAGAAGTATCTGTACGACGCAAGATTGACAATTTGTGTTGAATCAGTGGATGATTAATAACTTCAATTTTTCCCATTTTTTGAGTTCCTTCTTTCAATTTATTCTTCTTATTATACCAAAAAACGGTTTAAAAATCTTTCTAAACCATTTATTTTTGATAATTTTTACATTAAATCTGCCTCTTTAAGAGCGGACTGTACTGTCTCAAGTGGTAAATGGGTCAATTCTGTTCCCTTTTCTTGATAAAGGTATTGGGCATAATCGTCCATTCGGTACTGGTTGATATAAACCACGCGCTTGCAACCTACCTGCAGCAATTGTTTTGTACAGTTGAGACAAGGAAAATGGGTTACATAGGCTGTAAAGCCTTTAGGAACACCACGTTCTGCACCTTGAAGGATAGCATTGACCTCAGCGTGAAGGGTGCGAACACAGTGTCCTTCGATGACCAGACATTCGTGGTCAATACAATGCTCAGTCCCTGACACCGAACCATTGTAACCAGTGGAAATTACCTTATTATCCTTTACCAGAATTGCGCCCACTTTGGCACGTTTACAAGTGGAACGATTGGCAATTAGTAGGGCTTGAGCTGCAAAGTACTCATCCCAGGCTAGTCTTTTTTCAGTCATCTCTTTTCTCCTTTTTCTCTATTTTTTAAAAAATGGTAACCGTAAATCCGCAATCTTTTCAGCAGGTACTTTCATGCCATCCTTGATCCATTTTAGAAGGACAGATACAATGGCTGAGCTCCAGAAGGAATGAAGATAAGAGCTGACACCTTTTGATTTTCCATGGTATTTTTCTAAAAATTCCTGCATGGCCTGGACAAAGATTTTTTCCAAATGGTAATCTAAGGCAAGTTGAATCACTCTGGCTTCCTTTCTTGCTTCTCGGAAAAGGTGAACCCAGACCAGATAAAGGTCTGTCTTTAGATCGTAATGATGCAGCTGTTCCATAATATTGTGGACACTCCGTTTAAAGACGCTCTCTAAAATTTCCTCTTTGGAATCATAATTGCGATAAAAGGCCGCACGCGAAACGCCTGCACGTTTGACCAACTCAGAAATACTAATCTTGGTCAAGTCCTTTTTTCCAAGAGTTGTAAGAGGGCTGTTTCAAGGGCTTCTCTGGTTAATAAATTGGATTCTTGGTTTGATTTTCTGAGATTTTCAAGAGATTTTTCAGAGATTCTACGTTCAGACATAACATTTTCTTTCTACTTGTCACAACAGACGGATGAGGCTTTTGTTTCAAGGACTTTCATGATATAATTGTAAAAAAAGACAGAACCTTTGTCAATGTATAACTGACAAAGATGGAGAATTTCTATGACTTGGAAGATTATTGCTGACTCTGGTTGTGATTATCGTCAGCTGGAGACACCAGCTATTGATACAACCTTTGTGAGTGTCCCCTTAACCATTCAAGTAGCTGATCAGGTCTTTGTTGATGATGTTAGTCTTAACATTGATAAAATGATGGAAACCATGTATGCAACCGCAGAAGCTTCAAAATCAGCTTGTCCAAGCCCAGATGATTATTTACGAGCATTTGAAGGAGCCAAAAACATTTTCCTAGTAACCATCACAGGTACTCTTTCTGGCAGTCACAATAGTGCTCAACTAGCTAAGAATATTTATCTGGAAGATCATCCTGACACTAAGATTCATGTAATTGATAGTTTGTCTGCTGGCGGGGAAGTTGACTTGCTCGTAGAAAAATTAAATGACTTGATTGATCAGGGCTTATCTTTTGAAGAAGTGGTTGAAGCTATCACCGCCTATCAAGAAAAAACCAAGTTACTCTTTGTCCTAGCCAAAGTCGATAACTTGGTTAAAAACGGCCGTTTGAGCAAACTTATCGGTACAGTCGTTGGCCTTCTCAATATCCGTATGGTCGGAGAAGCTAGTGAAACAGGAACCCTTGAATTGCTACAAAAAGCACGAGGTCCAAAGAAATCAGTTCAAGCTGCCTATGATGAAATCATTAAAGCTGGATATGCTGGTGGCCGTATTGTCATGGCCCAACGCAATAACGAGAAATGTTGCCAACAGCTTTCAGACCGAATCCGTGAAACCTTCCCACATGCGGATATCAAAATTCTCCCAACCTCTGGCCTCTGCAGTTTCTATGCAGAAGATGGTGGTTTGCTGATGGGATATGAAATTGATTAATTGCATTCTTGACAAGAGGTGACTTCATCTCTTGTTTTTTGTGGTACAATAGAGCTATGAAACATTTTGATACTATCGTCATCGGTGGAGGTCCTGCTGGCATGATGGCTACAATTTCCAGTAGCTTTTATGGACAGAAAACTCTCCTCATCGAAAAAAATCGGAAACTTGGAAAAAAATTAGCTGGGACTGGTGGTGGACGTTGCAATGTGACCAACAATGGTAGCTTGGACGACCTGCTAGCTGGCATCCCTGGAAATGGGCGCTTTCTTTACAGTGTCTTCTCTCAGTTTGATAACCATGATATCATTAACTTTTTTACAGAAAATGGTGTTAAACTTAAAGTCGAAGACCACGGCCGCGTCTTTCCTGCTAGTGACAAGTCTCGTACCATTATCGAGGCCTTAGAAAAGAAAATCACTGAGCTAGGTGGTCAAGTTTCTACTCAAACCGAAATTGTTTCGGTTAAAAAGGTAGATGACCAGTTTGTCCTTAAGTCCACAGATCAAACCTTCACTTGTGAGAAACTCATTGTCACAACAGGTGGTAAGTCTTATCCTTCGACTGGTTCGACTGGTTTTGGTCACGAGATTGCTCGTCATTTTAAGCACACCATCACCGAGCTTGAGGCTGCTGAAAGTCCTTTATTAACAGATTTTCCACACAAGACCTTGCAAGGAATTTCATTGGACGATGTGACCCTAAGCTATGGTAAGCATGTCATCACTCATGATTTACTCTTTACCCACTTTGGTTTGTCAGGTCCTGCTGCTCTGCGTATGTCAAGTTTTGTCAAGGGTGGGGAGGTTCTCTCGCTAGATGTTTTGCCTCAACTTTCTGAGAAGGACTTGGCTACATTTCTAGAAGAAAATCGGGAAAAATCCTTGAAAAATGCTTTAAGAACCTTGTTGCCAGAACGCTTGGCAGAATTTTTTGTGCAAGGCTATCCTGACAAAGTCAAACAACTGACTGAAAAGGAACAAGAACAACTGCTCCAGTCTATCAAAAATCTCAAAATCCCTGTGACTGGTAAAATGTCCCTCGCCAAGTCATTTGTTACCAAGGGTGGCGTCAGTCTTAAGGAAATCAACCCTAAAACCCTTGAAAGTAAGCTGATGCCTGGGCTCCACTTTGCTGGCGAGGTACTGGATATCAACGCTCACACGGGTGGTTTTAATATCACTTCAGCCCTCTGCACTGGCTGGGTGGCGGGATCAAATCCAATCTAAATCTAAATTTTTCAATGGCTAAATCAGCCCCAAAAGAAAGGAACTACTTTGGAACATATTATCTTGTTAAGGGGAGTTACTCCTAATGGAAAAAATGCTATCCCTAAAATGTCTTATCTAGTAGATATCTTAACAGAAGCTGGTTTTCAACAAGTTCGAACCTATATTCAAAGTGGGAATATCATTCTTGAAAGTGACTTAGATTTAGAAACAATACGAGAACGTGTTCATACTCTAATAAAGGAAAAAATTGGAGCCGATCTCAAAATAATCATTAAGAATAAGGATATTTTTAAAAACATTGTCCAAGAAAATCCGTTTGGAGAACACTATCTTTATGACCGTATACACGTGATTTTTTATCAAGAACCTATTCAAAGTCTTCCTTTAGAAAAATTAAAAATTGATTACGGCGAAGAAGAAATTTGTGTCGGTAACCACTGTCTCTACCTCTATCTCCCTAGAACTGCAAAACAAAAAAAGCTCAATACTAACTATCTTGAAAAGCTTTTCAATGTAGATTTGACCATGCGAAAACTAAATGTGGTAGAAAAATTATTAAGCAAGTAGTGCTTGAATTTAGAAAAAATCGGAAGAATACTCCTCCGATTTTATTTTGTCTGAGTTTGGACATAATGGGCAATGACATCTGATGTGTACTGGGCTGTTCCTGGTCCAAATTTGTCAATATTTTCCTTAAACTCTGGATTATAGACGTAGCCTTTACCAATATGACCGAATACTTCAATTGAGCAGTCAAATCCATAAGTACGAATGGCTTGCAAGAGCTTGGCTGCTTGCTCTTGGTTCTCAGTTGCTTTTACGGGCAGACCAGCTTGAAGATTTTGTGCCAAGGCTTGAAAAACTTGGTTGAAGGCAGCCGTAGCCTCGTCTTCGTGACCTTTTTGGCGCTCAAGCGCTTGGTCCATGACTTCTTGTCCATACTTTTCTACCGCCTCTTGGTGGTATTTTTGATTGTCTTGGTAGTTAAATCCAGCGAATTTCTCTTGAATGCTCATTTCTCTTTCTCCTTTTTGTTCTTGAATGGTTTTTTGCAAGGTGGAAATCAAGCTATCCAGGTGTTGCCTTTCTCGAATCAAATACTCCAACTGCCTAGTCAAATGGGGCAATAAATCTGTCCTTTCTTCCTTTAATAGCTCTGCTATTTTTTCTAAAGAAAAACCTAGATATTTGTAATAAAGAATGACCTGAAGTCGCTCCAAATCCTCTTGACTGTAGGTTCGATAACCGTTTTCCGACTTTAAAGGAACCAAAAGTCCTATCTTGTCGTAGTGGTGCAGGGTCTTGACAGATACGCCCGAAAACTGCGCAGCTTCTTTTATATGGTACATGATTTTCTCCTTACATTGATAGTATACCCCCTCCCCTTAGGTCAGAGTCAAGCGTTTTTGTGAGATTTTTTAAACTTTTTGAGAAAGTGTGAAAACTTGAAAATGGTTTTCTTGACAGACCTTAGAAAACATGATAGGATAGTCAAGTCTATCAATCAAAAGAAACGCTCATCTTGAGTACTGATGAGGCTATTTGCCAAGGGCAGTAGCTTTTTCTTTTGTAACACTAATTTTAGGAGTTTAACTATGTCTGAAAAATCGCAATGGGGTTCTAAACTGGGCTTTATCCTAGCATCTGCTGGTTCAGCCATCGGACTTGGTGCCGTTTGGAAATTCCCCTACATGACTGCTGCTAATGGCGGTGGAGGCTTTTTACTGGTCTTTCTCATTTCTACCATTTTAATCGGTTTTCCCCTTTTGCTAGCTGAATTTGCCCTCGGCCGAAGCGCTGGTGTCTCTGGAATTAAAACCTTTGGAAAACTCGGCAAGAATGGCAAGTATAACTTTATCGGTTGGATTGGTGCCTTTGCCCTCTTTATCCTCTTATCTTTCTACAGTGTTATTGGAGGATGGATTCTAGTTTATCTGGGTATTGAGTTTGGAAAATTGTTCCAACTTGGTGGAACGGGTGATTATGCTCAGTTATTTACTTCAATCATTTCCAATCCAGTCATTGCCCTAGGAGCTCAAGCTGCCTTTATCTTGTTGAATATCTTTATTGTATCACGTGGGGTTCAAAAAGGAATTGAAAGAGCTTCTAAGGTCATGATGCCCCTGCTCTTTATCATCTTTGTTGTCATCATTGGTCGTTCTCTCAGTTTACCAAATGCCATGGAAGGGGTTCTTTACTTCCTCAAACCAGACTTTTCTAAGCTGACCAGTGCTGGTCTCCTCTATGCTCTGGGACAATCTTTCTTTGCCCTCTCACTAGGAGTTACAGCCATGCTGACCTATGCTTCTTACTTGGATAAGAAAACCAATCTGGTCCAGTCAGGAATTTCCATCGTAGCAATGAACATCTCGGTATCCATCATGGCAGGTCTAGCCATTTTCCCAGCCATGTCAGCCTTTAACATCCAGTCTGAAGGGGGACCAAGCTTGCTCTTTATTGTCTTGCCTCAACTCTTTGACAAGATGCCTTTTGGAACCATTTTCTACATCCTCTTCCTCTTGCTCTTCCTCTTTGCGACGGTCACTTCTTCTGTCGTTATGCTGGAAATCAATGTGGGCAATATCACTAATCAGGATAACAGCAAACGTGCCAAATGGAGTGTGATTTTAGGAATTTTGACCTTTGTCTTTGGCATTCCTTCAGCTCTATCTTACGGTGTCATGGCAGATGTTCATATCTTTGGGAAAACCTTCTTTGACGCTATGGACTTCTTGGTTTCTAATCTCTTCATGCCATTTGGAGCTCTCTGCCTTTCACTTTTTACAGGCTATATTTTCAAGAAAACACTGGCAATGGAGGAACTTCATCTTGATGAAACACCATGGAAACAAGTACTGTTCCAAGTCTGGCTCTTCCTGCTTCGTTTCGTCATTCCAATCATCATCATCGTGGTCTTTATTGCCCAATTTATGTAAATACAAAAAAGGACTTGAGTAATGAACTCAGGCCCTTTTTTTATGGATGACTAACAATTAATTCCAAACCTTGCCCTTCCAGAGTCCATGCTTCAACATCACTTGTTAGGATAAAGTGGCTACCTTTTTGGATTGGATAGTTGTTCCCATCGACAGTCAGTTGACCTTGACCAGCCAAGACACTCAACAGGCTGTAGTCAGCTGTCTTTTCGAAGTCAACTTTTCCAGTAATTCCCCATTTGTAAACTGCAAAGAAATCATTGGATACAAGGAGAGTGGAACGCAAATCATCTGCTTTGACAGTCACGGGTCGGCTGTTAGCAGGCTCACCAATATTCAAAACATCGATGGATTTTTCAAGGTGAAGTTCACGCAAGTTGCCATTATCATCCTTGCGGTCAAAGTCATAGACACGGTAGGTTGTATCACTAGACTGTTGCGTTTCAAGAATCAAGATGCCCGCACCGATAGCGTGCATGGTTCCGCTTGGTACATAGAAGAAATCTCCAGCCTTAACAGGGACTTTAGTCAGCAAGGCATCCCAGTTTTTATCTTCAATTTGCTGACGGAGTTCTTCTTTTGACTTGGCATTGTGACCGTAAATAATCTCTGAACCTTCATCTGCTGCGATGATATACCAACATTCAGTTTTTCCGAGTTCGCCTTCATGCTCTAATCCGTAAGCATCGTCTGGGTGAACTTGGACGCTGAGCCAGTCGTTGGCATCGAGGATTTTGGTCAAGAGTGGAAATACTGGTTCTGGACGGTTGCCGAACAATTCACGGTGTTCCGCATACAAAGTAGCTAAGTCTGTTCCCTCGTACCGACCATTGGCAACTTTAGAGACACCATTTGGATGGGCTGAGATAGCCCAATATTCTCCGATTTTTTCACTTGGAATGTCGTAACCAAACTCATCACGTAGCTTGGTTCCACCCCAGATTTTTTCTTGCATAACTGATTGTAAAAATAATGGTTCTGACATCATATTCTCCTGTCTGATTTTTCTCCCCTCATTATAGCAAAAAAAGAGTTCCAGTTGAACTCTTTTTCACATCTTATAAAGTAGGGAGAAGATTTTATAAAAATAGTAAACAAATGTGCTCTACTCAATATTTGCACCATTGCTGGCAATGACATCCTTGTACCAGTAGAAGGACTTCTTCTTGCTCCGTTTGAGGCTTCCATGACCAGCATTATCTCTATCCACATAGATAAAGCCATAGCGCTTGTTCATTTCGCCTGTTCCAGCTGAAACCAGATCGATACAACCCCAAGTCGTATAACCAAGCAAGTCAACTCCATCTTGGTAAATGGCATCTCGCATAGCCTTGATATGAGCCTTTAAGTAAGCAATCCGATAGTCATCTGCTACATAACCATTCTCATCCGGTGTATCCATAGCACCGAGGCCATTTTCTACGATGAACATGGGCTTTTGGTAACGATCCCAGATGGCATTGAGGGTAATACGAAGGCCAAGTGGGTCAATCTGCCATCCCCATTCTGAGGATTCAAGATAAGGATTTTTGATAGAGGCAAAGACATTCCCAGCAGTCAGATCCCTCACTTCTGGATCCCCTGAAGCCACTCGACTTGCATAGTAAGAGAAGGAAACAAAGTCAACAGTATTGTTCTTCAACAAGTCCAGATCCTCTGCCGTCATTTGAATCTCAATCCCCTCACGCTCCCACTGCTTCTTGGCATAGTTTGGGTATTCCCCACGCGCTTGAACATCAATGAAGAAGTAACTCTTGCGATCTTCCTCCATGGCCGCCCAGTAGTCTCTCGGATGGGCTGTGTTAGGATAGTATTGCCCTGCTGCCAACATACATCCAACCTTGTTTTCTGGGTCAATTTCGTGGGCAATCTTAGTCGCCGTGGCTGAAGCCACCAACTCATGGTGAGCAGCCTGATATTTAACCTGTTCTTGATTTTCTCCTTCTTCAAAACAGAGACCAGCTCCCATAAAGGGGGCATGGAGAATCATGTTGATTTCGTTGAAGGTAAGCCAATATTTGACCAAACCCTTATAGCGGGTAAAGAGTGTGCGACAAAGTTTTTCATAGAAGTCTAACATCTGACGATTGCGCCATCCACCGTACTCTTCAATCAAGTTCATAGGACAGTCGAAATGAGTAATGGTTACCAGAGGTTGGATTCCATACTTGTGACATTCCTTAAATAAATCCTCATAAAAGGCTAGACCAGCTTCATTTGGCACTGTTTCGTCTCCCTTAGGAAAAATCCGAGTCCAAGCGATGGAAAGTCGATAAGTCTTAAAGCCCATCTCTGCAAAAAGAGCAATATCTTCCTTGTAATGATGGTACATATCAATGGCTTCTTTTGCTGGGTAAAAATAGCCCTCCTCAAACGAAAACATCTTTTTCTGACCTGTGATAATGGCTTCACGGTCTGGTCCAATGGGTACCACATCAACGTTAGCAAGACCTCGACCATCTAGATTATAAGCCCCCTCACATTGATTAGCTGCCGTAGCACCACCCCAGAGGAAGCCCTCTGGAAATTGTAGTATTTTCGTCATCACTTTACCTCATTTGATTTGATAGTTCTATTATACTAAAAAGAGGACAAAAAGTTTGGAACTATCTGGGTAATGATCGTACTGAACCTGCTTTTATATTTAATGCAAAAACAAGCAAGAGGTTTAGACTTTTGTTATAAAAATGTAAACTATCACAGTCTTGTGATAAGAAAAAGACCGGATTGCTCCGATCTGTTTGATTCACAAAATGTAAAAATAGATAGCTTTTGTCAATGAATGGATTGATTAATCGTCAGTAAGCCGTGATTAATGATTGCAGCAATATCTTCAAGACCATGAAGAATAAAACTTCCTATAATCAATCCTAGAATAATTGAACAAATAATCATGGTAATACAGATTAGATAAATATCCTTTTTTTGCATATCGACTCTCCTCGTAATATCTATTCATGGAGATACTTTCAATCTCAAGCTCCAATGAAACAAGAAAATTCACTTACAACAGCTATTTAAAAAATATTTCTCCTTTCCATATCAGTCACATTTTCTATCATTACATTTTTATTATAAGATTTCAGGATAGCGCTGTCAACCATTTATATTCAAGTTCTTTATATAAAAAAGACCGGACTGCTCCGATCTTTCAATAGTTCATATTCGCAAATTCTTTTTTAAGAATCATTATGGTTAACTTCAAATGACTAAGCGTCCTATTTCATACGATAAAAATCAATCACTAGACCAGCAGGGCCACTCACTAGCAAGGATTCTGTTCCCCAATCGGTTACAGTTGGACCGTTTAAAACCTGGATACCAAGTTCTTTCAACCGTTGGTAGTTCTGGTCTACATTCTCAACCTCAATGTGAAGAATGATTCCTGACTGAAAGTTTTCCAAAGGAACCAAATGATTTTGGGACAACATGAGACAGTGACTGCCAATCGTAAACTGAGCAAAACCATCATCAGCATAATCTGACTTTTTATCCAAGATATGCTCCAAGTCAGCACAGACTTGGGGAACATTTGAAACGATAATATCTAATTGATTTAAATTCATTTACTATCCTCCATAAAAAGACCGGATTGCTCCGATCTTTTTAAGTTCCACGAAGGAATTATTTAATTACGCGTGATTGCAAACCTTCTTCTTCCAAGAAGAGACGGAATGGTACGAGTTCTTCTGCTTCGTATTTTTCCTTGAAGGCTTTGATAGCTTCTTCTGAGTGAAGTTTTGGATCCAATTCAAGTACTTCTACTGGAAGTGGACGGTGGTGAGTGATGCGAGCATCGATAACAACAGTTTTACCTTCTTTGTTCAATTTAACAGCTTCTGCAACAACTGCATCGATGTCTTCGATACGGTCAACTGTAAATCCAACAGCTCCTTGAGCTTCAGCGATTTTCGCATAGTCAGCATTAGGGAAGTCACAACCAAACAAGTGTTTGTTTGTATCTTCGTATTTGTCCTTGATGAAGGCATATTTACCATTTGAGAAGACAACGTTGATAACTGGAAGGTCGTATTGAACGTTTGTGATAACGTCTGGGTAGCACATGTTGAATGCACCGTCACCCATGATGTTCCATACTTGGCGATCTGGATTGTCTTTCTTAGCAGCGATACCACCAGGAAGGGCAATACCCATTGTCGCAAAGAGTGGAGATGTACGCCACATGTTCTTAGGTGTCATGTGAAGGTGACGAGTAGATGTTTGAGTAGTGTCACCTACGTCGATTGAGTAGATAGCGTCTTGATCAGCATGTTTGTTGATTGCATTGTAAACTTGATACAATTGCAATTCACCCTCAGTTTTACCTTCGAGTTTGTTCATGTAATCACGCCAGTTTTGGTTGTTCTTAACGTTTGCACGCCACCATGGAGTAGATTCAACTGGGTTCACTTTGTCAAGGATAGCTTTAGCTGCTTGACCTGCATCACCAAGGATTGAAGCGTCAAGGGCGTGACGTTTACCAAGTTTGTAAGGGTCGATATCCACTTGGATGAATTTTTCAGTGTTTTTGAATGCTTCGTATACTTCAGCAAATGGGAAGTTTGAACCAAGGAAAAGAACTGTGTCTGCTTCAAATACCACTTCGTTGGCTGGTTTCCAACCAACACGGTAAGCAGAACCTGTCAAACCTTCGTAGTTCCATTCGAAAGCTTCGAAGTTTTTACCAGTAGTAATGATTGGTGCTTTGATTTTACGTGATAATTCAGTAATTACTTCACCAGCTTTAACACCACCGTAACCAGCGTAGATCACTGGACGTTCAGCATTGTTCAAGATTTCAACAGCTTTGTCGATTTCAACTTCGTTCAAAGCAGGAGCGATAAATGAACGCTCGTATGAACCTGATCCATAGTATGAGTTTTCGTCGATTTCTTGGAAACCAAAGTTTACAGGGATTTCAACGACAGCTGGACCTTTTTTAGAAACTGCAGCACGGCAAGCTTCGTCGATTACTTTTGGTAATTGCTCAGCGTAAGCTACACGTTTATTGTATACAGCGATACCGTTGTACATTGGGTTTTGGTTCAATTCTTGGAAAGCATCCATGTTGAGTTCGTTAACTGGACGTGATCCAAGGATTGCTAGGAATGGAGTGTTATCCATAGCTGCATCGTAAACACCATTAATCAAGTGAGTCGCACCAGGTCCACCTGAACCAACTGCAACACCGATTGAGCCACCAAATTTCGCTTGCATAACAGCGGCAAGAGCACCTGTTTCTTCGTGGCGAACTTGCAAGAAACGGATGTCTTTGTCTTCAGCCAAAGCATCCATCAATGAGCTGAGTGTTCCTGATGGGATACCGTAGATTGTGTCTACGCCCCATGTTTTCAATACATTAAGCATTGCTGCAGATGCAGTAATTTTCCCTTGAGTCATAATGATAACTCTCCTTCAAATATTTTTAAATCTACTAAAAAAGTTTCGTATACTTTTTTGAAAACGTTTCAGCAAATTTTTACTCTACTAATTTACCACATTTAGTTCGACTTTACTAAGAATCTGCTCACAAGTTCTCATTATCTATTACAGTACAGTTTGAAAACGTTTTTAGATTCTGTTTTATAATACTCAATAAAAATTAAAGAGCAAACTAGGAAACTAGCCGCAGGTTGCTCAAAGCACGGCTTTGAGGTTGTAGATAAAGCTGACGTGGTTTGAAGAAATTTTCGAAGAGTATTAAAAGCGAGCAAGCTCGCTTTTAGTCTATTTTACTAAAGTTTAGCAGAAGGGAACTGGTCAAAACAGATACTGAACTAAAGGCCATGGCTAGACCTGCCAGTTCTGGGTTGAGGGCCAGTCCAACACCTGAAAAGACTCCTGCTGCTATCGGAATTCCAACGACATTGTAGATAAAGGCCCAGAAAAGATTGAGCAGAATTCGATTAAAGGTTTTCTTACTCATGTCAAAGGCACGAACCACTCCTAAGAGGTTATTGGTTGTCAACACCAAATCTGCTGACTCGATGGCGATATCTGTTCCAGCTCCCATAGCAATCCCCACATCTGCTACACTAAGGGCAGGAGCGTCATTGATGCCATCACCAACAAAGGCTACTTTGCCAGCTGCTTGTAGTTTATGGATTTCGTTGGCTTTTTCTTCTGGTAAGACACCGGCAATGACCTCTTCGATTCCGATTTGATCTGCAATCGCACGCGCCACCCCTGCATTGTCTCCTGTCAGCATGACTGTTTTAAGGCCTCGTTTTTTCAACTGACTGATGGCTAGCTTAGCATTTTCCTTAGGGATATCTTGCAAAGCAAGCAAGCCTTTGATTTCATTGTCAACAGCCAAGAAAACAACTGTCTTAGCTTCTTTTTCCAGTTCTTCTAGTTTATCTTGATAAGTGCTAGAAATGTTCATGCCATCCAGCATTTTAGCATTTCCAAGCAGAACTTGTTTTCCATTGATTTGCCCTGAAACACCTTTTCCGTGCAAGGCTTGGAAATTTTCAACAGTTTGTAACTCAAGTCCAACTTCACTCGCTCGTTTCACAACGGCTTCAGCCAGTGGGTGTTGAGAAGCTTCTTCCAAGGAGGCTGCCAATCCAAGCACTTCTACTTCGTCGCCGATGATATCTGTTACCACAGGCTTCCCTTCCGTCAAAGTCCCAGTCTTATCAAAGACAAGAGTTTGGACTTTCTGGATTTCCTGTAGAACCATTCCATTTTTGAGGAGAACTCCCATCTTGGCACTGCGTCCTGTCCCTACCATAAGGGCTGTCGGTGTTGCAAGACCCAAAGCACAAGGGCAGGCAATAATCAAAACAGCCACCCCATAGAGAAGAGAAGAGACAAAACTCGCTCCAAGCACGACTACACTATCTCTCAACAAGACAAACCAAACCCAAAAGGTCACAATCCCTAAAATGACAACTGCTGGAACAAAAATCCCTGAAACTTTATCAGTCAAGTCCTGAATCGGAGCACGACTTGTCTGAGCTTTCTTCACAAAATCCACAATCTGAGCCAAAACAGTCTCTGAACCAACTTTTTCTGCTCTAAAAACAAGTGTTCCACTATTATTGATGGTTGAACCAATGACGGTATCTCCAACTGTCTTGTCCACAGGCAGACTCTCACCTGTCACCATAGACTCATCAATACTAGAGATACCTTCTACTACGACACCATCAACAGCAATCTTTTCACCGGGACGCACTCGAATCAGGTCACCTACCTTGACTTGCTCCAAGGGGACTTGAACATAGCGATCCTCACGCAAGACTTCTGCTGTTTTAGCCTGCAAGTCCAGCAATTTCTCCACAGCTTGGGAAGTATTTTTCCGCATTTTCTCCTCAAAAACGGCTCCCATAAGAACGAAGAAGAAGATAAATGCAGCACTTTCAAAGTAAACGGGGAGACCAGCGAAGAGGGCAACTAAGCTATAGAAATAGGCCACTAGGGTTCCCAGAGCAACCAAGGTATCCATGTTGGCATTGTGCTTTTTAAAACTAGCCCAAGCACTTTGGATATAAGGACCACCTGCTACTAGCATAATCGGTGTTGTGGCTAAAAAGGTTCCCCAACGCATAACTTGGTGACTAATTCCTCCTGTCGACATCCCAATCATGAGAATCACAAGAGGCACAGTAAAGATACTAGTAATCCAAAAACGCTGTAAAAGTGATAGAGATTTTCGAGTCTTCTCAACTACGGTATAACTCCCCTTTTGCATCTTCATGCCACAAGAAAATTCATGTTGACCTAATTCTTGAGGTGTAAAACGAATTGTTTTCTCTTCGTCTACGCCAATTGGTTCTAAGATGCCTTCTTCTTCAAAAAGAATTTCCTTATAACAGTTTGAAGGTGTCACACGGTGAAAGGTGATCTCAGCAGGAACTCCTTTTTGCAGTTGAATGTGGGCTGGATGGTAGCCTTTGTCTGCCGTGATACGGATTTTTTGAACACCATTTTCAAGACTTGCTTTTACAATTTCAGTCATATCATTCTCCTATTCTACAATCATCTTGCCGTGCATCATATTCATGCCACAAGAGAAACCATACTCTCCAGCCTGCTCAGGCATGATTTCCACTACATACTCTTCCCCCATAGGCAGGTCCGCATGTACACCAAAGTCTGGAAAAACAATTTGGTCCAGACAGGGTGAAGGATCCTTACGGTCAAAGACAATACGGGCTGGCACTGATTTCTTGAGGATAATCAACTCAGGCGTATAGCCCCCCATGACCTCCACTCGAATCTCTTGATAGCCCTTTTTTTGCTGGGCCTTTTGTCCAGATTTTTCAGGCTTTTTGAAAAACCAAAACAAGATAAAGGCGATAAGGGCAATACAAATAATGGTTACAATAATATTCAACATGACGTCTCCTTTACATACAATTACATTTCACTTCTTTTACAGCGCTTGATTTCTTCTCAGAAATCACAGCTTCCAAGTCTTCCAAGTCAACCTGAGTAAAATCACATTCAGCAATCAAATCAGCCAACAAGTTCTTAATCCTACGAGAACAAACCTTGTCCTTGATATCTTGGACAAGTAAATCCCGACTTTGGTCCAAAGTTAAAAGAGCTGAATAGACAAATAACTTGCCTTCTTTTTTCCTTGTCAGACACTCTTTCTCAACCAAACGAGCCAAAAGAGTTTGAATAGTTGACTTGGACCAGTCGAACCGCTCCGCCAGAACCCTGATCAAATCCGTACTGGTCTGTTCGCCCTGCATCCAAATAATCTTCATGACCTGCCATTCTGCATCTGAAATCTGCATTAGCATACCTCCTAAATCTACATTTGTCAATTACAGTTATTAGTATACTCCTATAATCTACATTTGTCAACCATAAAATTAATCTTTTCTTTGAAAAAGAGAATTTTAATCATTTAAAAGACGATTTGCAGTCAATTTTTACTATATAAACTATAAAAATATGCTATACTAAAGAAAAAAGAAAACAACCACTAGGGGTGCGTAAAGCTGAGATTAACGACTGTTAGATCCCTTTGACTCAATCTAGGTAATGCTAGCTGATGGAAGTGGAAATGATAATGGGGACTAGCAGTCTTCTATTACCTTTCTAAAACAGACCAGCTTGTTCTTAAGAATACAAACTTCAGTTGGTTGGGAGGTTTTAGATGACTTATTTACCCGTTGCTTTGACCATTGCAGGAACTGACCCTAGTGGTGGTGCTGGCATTATGGCTGATTTAAAGTCATTCCAAGCTAGAGATGTCTATGGAATGGCTGTTGTGACAAGTCTTGTCGCTCAAAATACCAGAGGAGTTCAGCTAATCGAGCACGTGTCTCCTCAAATGTTGAAAGCCCAATTGGACAGTGTCTTTTCGGATATCAAGCCTCAGGCTGTAAAAACTGGCATGTTGGCAACTACTGAAATAATGGAAATCATCCAGCCCTATCTTAAAAAACTGGATTGTCCCTACGTTCTTGACCCTGTTATGGTTGCTACAAGTGGAGATGCCTTGATCGACTCAGATGCTAGAGACTATCTCAAAACAAACTTACTACCTCTAGCAACTATTATTACGCCAAATCTTCCTGAGGCAGAAGAGATTGTTGGTTTTTCAATCCATGACCCCGAAGACATGCAACGTGCCGGTCGCCTGATTTTAAAAGAATTTGGTCCTCAGTCTGTGGTCATCAAAGGTGGTCATCTCGAAGGCGGTGCCAAGGATTTCCTCTTTACCAAGGATGACCAATTTGTCTGGGAAAGCCCAAGAATTCAAACCTGTCACACCCATGGTACTGGATGTACCTTTGCTGCAGTGATTACTGCTGAACTTGCCAAGGGTAAAACCCTTTATCAAGCAGTCGATAAAGCCAAGGCCTTTATTACGAAAGCCATCCAAGATGCCCCTCAACTCGGTCATGGTTCTGGTCCAGTCAACCATACAAGCTTTAAAGATTAAAAAAACTCTCTAGTTCCCACTTTAAGGGAATTAGAGAGTTTTTATACTTTTCGAAAATCTCTTCAAACGACGTCAGCTTTATCTGCAACCTCAAAGCTGTGCTTTGAACAACCTGAGACTAGCTTCCTAATTTGCTCTTTGATTTTCATTGAGTATTAATTAGAAAATAATGTCATCCAACTTTGTTAAAAAGGCTTGCGTTTTTGCCTCTATATCTTCTGCCTGCATCAGATCACGTACTACAGCTACTCCAGCTATGCCCGTGCCGATAAGTTGGTCAATGTTCTCCGAAGTCAAGCCGCCAATGGCAACTACTGGAATAGCGACCCTTTGGCAAATTGTTTTCAAGGTTGAAATCAGGGTGATGGGTGCATTTTCCTTGGTGGTGGTTGGGAAAATGGCTCCTGTCCCCAAGTAATCTGCTCCCCCTTCTTCTGCCTCAAGAGCTCTTGTTACAGTTTTAGCTGTGACACCAAGTATTTTTTCAGGGCCCAAGACTTGTCGGGCAACCGAAACTGGTAGTTCATCGTCTCCGATATGCAGACCAGCAGCATCAACCGCAAGACAAACATCCAAACGATCATCGATGATCAAGGGTACCTGATAGGCATCTGTTATTTCCTTAACTTGTTTTGCCAGTTGATAATATTGATTGGTTGTGAGATTTTTTTCTCGTAATTGGACTATGGTAACCCCTGAACGGCAGGCCGTCTCAAGCTTTTCAAGAAAGCTTTCCAAGGAATCTTGGTAGCGATTGGTTACCAGATACAGTCTAAGCGCCTCTCTATTCATAAACATCTCCTTTTATGGCTTCTAGCCAATTTTCATCTCTTTTTAGGAGCGAAAGCTGATTGAGTACTTGGTAGCGAAATTCTTCCAATCCCATTCCTTGGACAACTATTCTCTCAGCAGAGATATTGAGATAAGAGACCGCTAAGCAGGAAGCTTCAAATCCAGTCTTTCCTTGGCTGAGAAAAACAGCTGTTAAAGCTCCAACCAAGTCTCCTGTCCCTGTTATCCAGTCTAATTCTGCACAGCCATTCTCCAATACAGCAACCTGATTCTCTGAAACGATGAGGTCCTTGGGGCCAGTAACTAAGAATGACATACCTGGATAGGTCTGACAGCAGTCTTTCAAGACTTGAAGTAAATCCTCAGTTTCTTGATCTTTAGCACTCGCATCGACCCCAACGCCATGGTGTTTTAAGCCGACAAGACTTCGAATTTCCGACATGTTTCCTTTAAGGACCGTAGGGCTATAGTCTAAAAGGTCTCTGACTAGTCCCTTACGAATGGGCGACGCTGTTACGCCAACCGCATCTACTACCATCGGGAGAGAAGATTGGTTTGCATACGAAGCTGCCATACGGATTGCTTTTTCCTTCTCAGCAGACAAATGTCCCAAATTAATGAAGAGAGCCTGGCTCTGTTTGGTAAAATCAAGAACCTCACGGGGGTCATCTGCCATGACAGGTTTACATCCCAGAGCCAAAATCCCATTTGCCAGCATCTCACAAGAAATCTCATTGGTAATACAGTGAATTAGGGAAGTCGTTTCCAGAGGAAAAGGATTTGTCAATGCCTGCATCAGTCTATCCTTTCAGCAAAGAAATATCCCTGCACTTTTTTAAAGAATTCCTGCTTGATTAAAAATCGAAAGGCAATAAAGGAAATCGCTGTACCAATCAAGGTTGCTCCGAAAAATCGAGGAGTGTAGATAAACCAGCTGAGCTTAGCAGCTGATCCTGTAAAGAGCACCATAACAGGATAGGAAACAATAGAACCAATAATACCTGTTCCCAAAATCTCTCCTAAAGCGGAATAATGAAATTTTCGACCATACTTATAAAAGAGACCTGCAAGGAGGGCTCCAAAAGTCGCTCCTGTGAGAGCTAAAGGCGGAATCCCTTGAGTCGTCATACGGATAAAGGCTGTGACTGTAGCCATAGCCAAAGCATAAACAGGTCCCATCATGATTCCTGCTAGAATATTGACTACACTGGACATCGGTGCCATTCCCTCAATCCGAAAGATAGGCGTAAGGACTACATCAAGGGCAATCATCATGGATAAAATGGTTAATTTGTGAACTTGCAATTGATGCTTTCTCATGTTTCTATTCTTCTCCTTTTTCTAAAGAGTGTAAATCACTCTTCCATGTCTGGTGTTGGTAGGCCATTTCCCAAAACTTGGCTTCCATGTGAACACTGATGTGGAAGGCATCTAGCATTTTTTTCTTGTCTGTATCATCACTTTCGCGATAGAGTTGATTGACCAGGGCTCCCTCCTCTCTAATCTGCTGCTCTAACTCATCCGTAATATAAGTTTCAATCCATTGTTGATAGAGAGGATTTGGTGATGGTTTAAGATTAAGTGATTTGCCTATATCATGGTATAACCAAGGACAAGGCAGCAAACTTGCAAAGGCAATGCCCAAGTTTGGCTCTGCAAATTGCCGATAAATGTGAGAAATGTAATGATAGCAGGTTGGAGCGATTGGATGTTGCTCCATTTCCTGATCGCTGATTTCCAATTCCTTGAAAAATTGTTGGCGGATAAACAACTCACCCTCCACTAGCCCCTGAGCATTTTGTTTCAAGAGTCTTTTCATCTCTTGGTTTGAAGTCTTATCAGCCAAAAGGTGATAGATTTCTGAGAAAGCCTTCAGATAGTAGGCATCCTGAATCAGGTAATAGCGGAAAATGGACGGGTCTAAATTTCCCTCTTGTAATTGTAAAATAAAGGGATGATGAAAAGAAGCCTGCCAAGCTTCCTTGGATAATTCCATCGCAATATCTGTAAATTCCATAATAACTCCTTTATAAAAATAGACTGGTTTGAAGCAATAAAAAGAAAATCAGGTAGATTAATTTTGTTTTTTAGAAATATAAAAGATCCGATAGCTATTCTCCACCTGTGCATGTTCGTCATATCCATGCGCCGACAGGGCTCTCAGGTAAAGATGGCGCCACCTAAAGACTGTCATCAGAACCTTGCTGTAAATCAAGGGAGACCAAACATGCAGTTCTTGACCACGCAATAGGCAAGCTTCCTTGAGGGACTTGATTTCTTGCTGAATGAGAGGAAAGGAATTAAATACCACAATCAAGGCATAAGCCCATGACCGTGATAGCCCCTTTTGAGCCAAGTACAAGAGAAGCTCTTTTAGGGAAATAGAGGAAACAAAGACAAGGCCTATACAAACTGTAACGAAAGCCCTCGTTCCGAGCATGACTGCCTGCGAAGCATCCCCATGTAACTGAACTGCCCAGTAGTTGGCCAAAGATGGCAAAATGGCGAGTAGAATCATCCAAGCCAACATCTTAAATCGACGGTAATAGAGCATAAAGAGAATACAAAATGCTACTACCGAAAGATTAAGAGCAATCGAAGGAATGAAAGATGTTTCCAAGGATAAAATCAGCAAGAAGAGACTAATAATCGGTGTCTGGGTTGCTACTTTGACCATACTATCTCACCTCCCCTTGAGCATTGCTACTCTGAGATGTGAGTGGTTTGGTAATTGTCACTGCTTTCACATGACTGAGCCCCTGACTAGTCATCTCAATCCAATAATCAACCACAAAGATCAAGGGATCCAAACGATGGCTAATGATTAGAAAACTTCTTCCTTGATTTCTCTCCTCCACAATCCACTGACAAAAATAAGAGCAGGCTCTATCATCCAATCCAGCAAAAGGTTCATCTAGCAAAATCACAGAAGCCTTGCTAGTCAAGATTGTCAAGAGCTGAAGAATCTTTTGCTGACCACCACTTAATTGATAGGGACTCTTATCGAGCGCCTGCTCCAAATCAAAATATCGTAAAGCTTGAAAAATCCGCTGATTTCTTTCAGAATCAGGTCCATCTAATTGAAGCTCTTCTCGCAGACTGACTCGGATAAACTGTTTCTCAGCTTCCTGAACAACACCCGTCAGGTCACGGTACAAACTCTTTTTCTTTTTTAGAACCGAACCCTTCCAAGTAATGCGCCCCTTATACTTTTGAAATTGAAGAATGGAGCGAAAGAGGGTTGATTTCCCGACACCATTGTCACCCAAGATACAGGAAATTCCTTGATAGAATGTAAAATCCGCAATTGAAAAGAGGGGGCGCTTATCCAGCTCACAAGTTGCTCTATCCATGTGGAATAGTTCTGGGCTAGAAGCAACTTCCTTTGAAGCAACCTGTGTCATCTCAGAGGTAGGGATTTGAAACACTTCCCTTAGTTGCCCATCTCTTAGCTCCACCATATGGTCGATATAGGCTTCATAGTCCGTTAAATCATGGTCGCACAAAATAACTGTCTTCCCATTAGAAGCTAACTCTTTTAGAATCTCCAATATCTCTATCCTACTCTTGCGGTCAATGGAAGCAAAAGGCTCATCCAAGAGATAGACCCTAGGATTCATAGCAAAGAGAACTGCCAGTGCAGCCTTTTGCTTTTCCCCACCTGATAAGTGATGAATGGGACGGTGCAAGATTGCCTTGCAGCGACATTGCTGGACCACCTCTGCTATTTTTGAATCAATTTCCTGAACGGGATGGCCGATATTCTCTAGGGTAAAAACCAGCTCCTCAAACAAGTTCTCCATGGTAAATTGATGATTGGGATTTTGAAAGAGAATACCAACCGTCTGGATACGTTCGATGATAGAAAGCTGACTGACCTCGCTCCCGTTTATCAGGACTTGACCGCTATAGGGAAGAGAACTGACTTGGGCAATCATTTGAAAGAGATTCGATTTTCCTGAACCACTGCTCCCAACTAACAAGGTAAAGGCTTGCGCATGAAAAGTAAAATCAAGCGGCTCAGAGAAGATTGGGGACTGAATCGCTCGTAGTTCCAGCCCCATCTATGCTTTTCCTCCAGTTGCAAACTGATGATAAAGTTTGACAATGGCACGAACCAAGATAGTACAGAAGAAAAAGACGGAAATAAAGCGCACCACTAGCAAGGAAAGGACAAAAGGAAGGGAGAAGGCATAGTAACCTAACTTAATGTATTCATAGACAAAACTAACAAGCGTAATCCCAATACTATTGGCAGTTAGAGAGAGCCAACTTTCATAGCGATTCTTGGTTACGATAAAACCAAGTTCACTTCCCAAACCTTGAACCAAGCCAGACAAAAGGGCACCTAGACCGAATTGGCTACCATAAAGGACTTCAGCAAGCGCAGCTAGCACTTCTCCAATCGTTGCACTTCCCACTCTTGGGACAAAGATGGCAGCAATGGGCGCAGCCATACACCAGAGACCAAAGAGGATTTCATTGGCAAAGGCCTGCAAGCCAAGAGGGGATAAAATCAGAGTGAGGATATCAAACAGATAGCCAGATCCCACAAAAACGCCACCAAAAAAGATAGACAAGAAAGCAAGTAAGATAACATCTTTTAACTGCCATTTTTTCAACATAAAAAACTCCTTTTTTTAAAGAAAATTGGGGCATTCAAGGTGAGCTACCTAAATGCTTTGTATCGCCTTCATCCAGCTTATATAAACAAAAAAACTCCAATTACAATCAAGAATTAGAGTTCAGCTTACAAGATTAGATGGTTAGTTTCTACAAATACAAAACCATTTCACATTTCCCTTCGCCAGTCTTAACTGTATCAGGTTCAATGGGTATCATCTCAGCCTAAAGCACCCCAAATGTCTTTATTATTTAATTATATAATTATTATAACAGACGATTTATTCTAGTTCAAGAAATTGAACTGGAAATACAGCCTTGCACTCACAAAGACAGCAGATCTTTCTTTTGCAAAAACCAAATGTCTTGTTTGATAGATTAGCCATTTGAGCTAAATCTAGGCATAGCTTTTAGAAAAGGGAAACTTCCACTTACTTAGAATCCAAGGATAGATACCTATTGTTCACTCATTTCCCGAACAGTTTTTTCTATATTTTTTGCATACGATATTGCTGAAATGATTGAAACACCATCCATATTGATCTTCATAATGTCTTTAATATGCTGCGTCTGTATGCCACCAATTGCAACTAAGGGCATTTGGGGCAATAGTTTTCTCATCAATTTAAGACCTTCATAACCTATAGCACCACCAGCATCATCTTTTGACTGGGTATCAAATACAGGACCAACACCGACATAATCTACATATTCAACTTTTGATTGTTGAAATTCTTTCTCGTTTTTTATAGAAAGACCAATTATTTTAGCTGGCATCAATTTTCTAATTTCATCAACTCCAAGGTCATCCTGTCCTACATGTACGCCATCAGCATCTATTTCTAATGCTAACTCAATATCATCATTAACGATAAATGGAACATTATATTTTTTACAAAGATCCTGTAGTTTCATTGCTAATTCGACTTTTTCTTTACCTTCTAAGGCTCCCTCACCTTTTTCTCGGAATTGAAATAAGGTTATACCACCTTTTAAGGCTTCCTCAACGACCGTATATAGATCTTTTCCCCGGCAAGTAGTCGTTCCACAAATAAAATATAGTTTTAGTAATTCTTTATGAAACATCTTACTTCACTCTTTTGAATTCCTTTACATCTTCATCTGTAATCTCGTATAAGGCATTTATAAATTCAACTTTAAATGTTCCAGGAAGATGTCCATTGGGCCGTTTTTCTGCCATTTCTCCAGCGATATTGTAAACCAACATTGCTGTTTCTAATGATTTCAATTCTTGACCTTTTTCTAGTCCGATAAAGCTTGCCACTACAGCACCTAATAAGCATCCTGTCCCAATAACTTTTGGCATCATGGCACTACCATTATGAATCGTTACCACTTCTCCATTTACCGCAATAGCATCCACTTCACCTGTTACTACTATTGGAATATTGAACTTCTCATTTGCTGCTAGAGCAATTTCATCAATATTATCTACACCAGCACTATCTACTCCTTTAGATGCCACATTTATCCCTACTAAAGAGGCAATCTCGCCAGCATTTCCTCTAATCGCTGCTAGTTTGTAATTATTTATTAAATCTTCGGATACTTTTTTTCTATAAGATCCTGCTCCACAGGCTACAGGATCTAAAACTGTTGGGACATTATATTTCTCTGCAATTTTCAGAGCAGCTTGGTATAATTTCCAATTTTCATCTGTCAATGTTCCTATGTTTATTAATAAACCACCAGCATACTTTAATAAATCCTCTAAATCTGCTGGAAACTCACTCATGGCTGGTGATGCCCCTAGTGCTACTAATCCATTTGCTGTGAAATTTTTTACTACATCATTGGTTATACAAATGACTAATGGTGCTTTTTCTTTTAATAATTTTAAACTTGTCATATTGAATTCCTTCCTTTTCACTTTATACGATCTACTGATTTCGATTTATCTCTATCTTTCGTTAAGAAATTTTTTCATTTACATTGAATGATGTACCTCATCAAATTTGTAAATATCCTAAACCTTCTCTAAGCGTCATAACCAATATCAAAAAAGGCTAATTCTAAAGCAACCGCTTGATTCCAGCGTTCCTGAAGTTCTGTCAAATCTTCTCTACCTTTCCCAACACGATTGAGTTCGTCAACCAGAAATTGAACCCACTCTGCAAAGAAAGGACCTCTGTGGAGATTGATCCATTCCGAATGAATATAGGCTTCAGGTAGAGCCAAATCTTTAGAACCCCAGTCTAAATAGAGACCTTCTGCAATGACCAGCATGACCAAAAGATGGGCATAATCTGATGAAGCCACTGCCGAATACATAAGATTCTGAAAGGCTTTTGTTACAGGGTGCAAGTCCGCTTCTAGATAGTCATTCTCAGATACTTTTAACTCTTTGAAAGCCTTTTGGAAATAACCGTCTTCATCTGCTTCAAGAAAGCCTAATTGCTTGGCAAAACGAAGTTTGGATTCAAGCTGGTCTGCGTGGGCTACGCAAGCACCCAGCATGGATAAGAAGGCATCAAAGAAGTGATAATCTTGAATTAGGTAGTTTTTTAAGACCTTATTCTCAATTGTCCCCTCAAAAAGTTCCTTAACAAAACGATGATTGACGGCAGCCTGCCAATCCTTCTGACTGCTTTTTAATAATTCTCCAACAGTCAAACCTGGCTGAAATGCATAGTCTTGTGTTTCCATATTTATTTTTCCTCTCTTTACTCGTTCGTAATCAACAAAACACCAAGAAAATCCTAGTTTTACTTGACCTTTTTAAAGAAAATCAAGGGCGTTCAAGAAGAGCTACCTAAATGCTTTGTATCACCTTCATCCAGCTTATATAAACAAAAAAACTCCAATTACAATCAAGAATTAGAGTTTAGCTTACAAGATTAGACCGTTCATTTCGACATACGAAAAAACGTTTCACATTTCCCTTCGACAGTCTTAACTGTATCAGGTTCAATGGGTATCATCTCAGCTTAAAGCACCCCAAATGTCTTTATTGTTTAATTACTGCACCAGTATAGCAAAAAATGAAAGCCCTAGCAAGATATTTGATTGGAAAATATATTTATATAGTTTTTAATGGTGGTTTATTCTTCCTATAGACGAAGAAAACCTCCACATTCAGTGGAGGCAAGCTGTTTTATCAATACAATTTTAAGTCACGAGGGTCAACTGGGAAGGTTGGGTTGTATGGGTTATGACGAAGTTTAAAGTGTTTGACATCTTCAATAGTCTGAGTTCCAGATAATTGCATAACTGTCTTCAATTCTGCATTCAAGTGTTCAAAGACTTGACGTACACCAACACTACCACCGAGAGCCAAACCATAGATGACAGGGCGACCAATAGCTACCAAGTCTGCTCCTGAAGCCAAGGCTTTAAAGACGTGTTGACCACGACGAATACCTGAGTCAAAGACGATTGGCACACGTTTGTCAACTGCTTCTGCTACTTCTTGAAGTGAGTCAAAGGCAGCTGGTCCACCGTCGATTTGGCGGCCACCGTGGTTGGTTACCCAGATACCAGAAGCTCCCGCAGCAAGCGAACGTTCAACGTCCTCACGGCATTGTGGTCCCTTGACATAAACAGGAAGTCCTGAGTATTCAGCGATAAATTCTACATCACGTGGAGACAAGCGTTGTTTAGCTGATTTGTAAACAAAGTCCATTGATTTACCAGCACCTTCTGGTAGATATTCCTCAACAATCGGCATGCCAACTGGGAAGACAAAACCATTACGCTTGTCCACCTCACGATTACCTCCTACAGTCGCATCTGCTGTCAAGACAATCGCTTTATAACCTTCAGCCTTCACACGGTCCATGATATGGCGGTTGATACCGTCATCCTTACTAAAGTAAAATTGGAACCAGTGAGGTGTCCCTTGAAGGGCTTCTGTAATTTCTGGAAGATCGACAGTAGAGTAAGAACTGGTTGTATAGAGGGACCCAAACTCATGCACACCACGCGCAGTCGCCACTTCACCCTGTTCGTTTGCTAATTTATGAGCTGCAACAGGCGCCATAATGATTGGTGAAGACAATTTTTCACCTGCAAATTCAATCTCTGTACTTGGATTTTCAACATTACAAAGAGTATGAGGAACGATGAGTTTGTGGTTAAAGGCACGAATATTCTCACGTAAAGTAAAGGTATCTTCCGCCCCACTAGCGATATAGCCAAATGCTGCTTTAGGAATAACTTGTTGCGCCATTGGCTCCAAATCATAGGTATTGATGAAATCTACATGACCTTCTGCATTGCTTGTTTTGTATGACATAAAATGCCCTCCTTAATAAGTAAGCGTTTACTTTGTATATTACAAAAATATCTTAACTCTTTTTTCAAAATTTTTCAAATATTTTGTTTGGAAATTTCATACTTTCAATCATTTTACAGCGATAATTAAAAATGATGAACTTTCTTAAGTTATGGAAATTCAAATAATCTTTTCATTTTCTAATACTTTATCATCAAATTGTTCAGCTAGTATAGTTGCTGAGTGATAAAGTTCCTTTGCTTTATTTTTATCATTTTCAAAATAAAGATAGCACTTAGCTTCAAATACTGAAATTCCAGGTTTATAGACTTGCAACGTTGTTACTGATAAAATTTCATTCATCTTTTTTACTAGAGATATCATATGTTTATAGTCATTATGAACAACATAAACAACCGCTATGGCACAAAGAACTGATAGTAGCTCTACATTATACATTTCATCACTAACTAATTGCTGTTTCAACAACTTAATCCAAAAATCATCTAATGCTCTCTTCTATAAATCAAGTCTTGACATTGCATAGCAAAATAATCAATTAATAGTAAATCATTGAATGTGTAAACTTGCTTTAGTGTTACTTGCTTAAAATAATCATCAAAAATATCTTCAGCGAAACTACCTGTCCCTGTTCTTATCAAGTCTAATATTCTTTCAATCAAGTCTAGACTCAGCAACTCTTCCTCAGGAAGAGCTAGTTCTTTATTTTCAAGAAAAGTATCTATCGGAACTTCTAATCGCTTAGATAAATATTGTAACTTAGTAATTGTTGGCAAGGATTGCCCAAGCTCAGTACGCATCAGCTGTTTGATTATTAAGTCAGCTTCTGTCCACAGACCTCTTCTCTCGTCAATTTGTGACGTTCACGTTCCTGTCTTACTCTATGACCAATTTCAGTTTTAATATCTGTTGTCATTCTTACCTCTAACCACAATCCATAAATTAACATACTTTTAATTCTTCGGCTAAAAATTAACAATAATTCTTTTTCAAATCCGTCATATTATTTTCCAAAACTTGGATGTCTTGGCTGACTTTGAGAATGACAATGCTACCTTGAATACTGGAGATGACTTGACAGGCCTGCAACTGCGACCGTTCTTCTGACCAGTCAGCATGCAGGTCTTGCAAGAGGCTGGCTAACTTCTCTGTCCACTGGGTCATAAAATCATTGAGAGGACAGCGGAAGTTCTCATCTTCTGTGGACAATTCCACAATCAGATTACCAATTGGGCAACCATAAAAGACTGTCTGACTTTCATGAAATTGACAAACCCAGTCAATCATATCCGAAAACTTGTCACTGTAAGACTTGTCTGCTTCAAAAATATCTTCAAAAAGCTCTTTTCGCCACTTTGCTAAAATATCTTGAATGACCGTCAAACCAATTTCCTTCTTAGATTTGAAATAATAATAAAGCTGCCCCTTGCCAACATCAGCCACCTCCATGATGTCACTGATGGAGGTGGCATCATAACCCTTCTGATAAATCAATTTCTCAGCACTTTGTAAAATACGCTCTTTAACGCTCATCTGCTCACCTCTCTTTTTTCCTATTATAGCAGATTCAGAGTCTGAGACCAAACAATTGAAACCACCTCCTTTTGCCACTGTTTTATCATTAAAATTTTTGTTCTGAGCAAATTGATTTACAAATTCAATTTTAGATGTTATTATAATTGTACCGAACGGTCAGTATATAACTGAAACTACCATTTGGAAAATCGTCCTATTTCGATAGGCAAAATTGTTACTAACAGTCTAAATTCCTATAGGCTGTTAATCAAATCATATTAGGAGGAACCTCATGTTCAATCAGAAAAATGTCGCATTTGTTATCACAGACCCACAAGTTGAATTCCTAAAACATACTGGTAAAGGATTCGGAGCAACTAAAGACGTTCTTGAAAAAGTTAATACTATTGAAAATCTGACAAAGCTTTTCGCTTTTGCTAAAGAGCGTGGCTACAAGCGTTTTATCTCACCGCACTACTTCTATCCACACGATCACAAGTGGCAATTTAAAGCTGCTGGTGAAACGATGATGATTGAAAACGAAATGTTTTGGCGTGATAGCCAGTATTCAGCAATTCCAGAAGGCTCTGGAGCAGATATGATTGAAGAGATTAAACCATTTTTGGATGAAGATACTATTGTTGTCAACGGACATAAAATTTTTGGCCCAGAAAGCAACGATCTTAACCTTCAACTCCGCAAAAATGGTATCGACACCGTCATCTTGGCTGGTATGAATGCTAATCTCTGCGTGGATTCACACATGCGTGAACTCATAGAATTAGGCTACAATGTCATTGTTGTTAACGATGCTGTCGGTGCTCCAGGTGAAGAAGCCTACCAAGCTGCACTAACAAACTACGGCTACATTGCCAACCAAGTTTTGACAACTGAGGAAGTTATCGCTCAACTTTAGTATTAAAAACAAAATCAGGTAATCCTAGTGACTACCTGATTTTCTATGTTTTAGGCATTTTGCCAATTTTCTTGGTCTTCTTTAAAGCGTTTTAGAAGGTCGAGTCCTTCTGGTGTGATGTAACCTTCTTCTTGGGCTAGGTGGATGAGTTCACTGTAGTTAGAAAGTGTGACTAGCTTGACACCTGCATCTGAGAAGTTCTTATCTGCTTTCGGCAATTGGTAGCTGAAAATCGCTACAACTCCAAGTACATCTGCTCCTTCTCGCTTGGCTGCTGCCACGGCCTCAAGAACAGAACCACCTGTTGAAATCAGGTCTTCAACCACTACCATCTTTTGACCTTGAGCTACACGACCTTCGATTTGATTACCAGCTCCGTGGTCTTTTGGTTTGCTACGGATGTAGGCAAAAGGCAAGTCCATCTTGTCAGCAATAATAGCTCCGTGTGGAATCCCTGCTGTCGCAGTTCCTGCAATCACTTCAACCTCTGGAAAAGCTTCTTTGATAGCATCCACAAAACCATTTTCAATGAGAGTACGAGTTTTTGGATAGGCAAGCGTCACACGGTTATCCGTGTAAATCGGTGACTTGATGCCAGATGCCCAAGTGAAAGGCTCCTCTGGTTTGAGGTAAACGGCTTGGATTTTCAAGAGGTGGCTAGCGATATCTTTAGCAAGTGTCATGGTATTCTCCTTTTATTTTTCTAATCTAGTTCTTTAATTCCAGTCCTGTGTCCATTCATCCTTGATGGCATGATAAGATGCAACAGGATCCTCAGCTTGGGTAATGGGACGTCCCACTACGATATAGTCACTGCCGATTTGATAGGCATCCGCTGGCGTCATCACGCGTTTTTGGTCTCCAACCGCAGCTCCCTGTGGACGAATTCCTGGCGTTAAACAGATAAAATCTGGTTCGGTAGCCTGCTTGATGACTTGCACTTCCTGAGCCGAGCAAACGACACCATCTAATCCCGCTTCAGCTGTCTTCTTAGCATAATGAATGACAGACTCTTGCAGGCTGGTTTGGATATTTTGAAAGTCCTGCATCTGGGCTTCTGATGTTGATGTGAGCTGAGTGACTGCAATCAATTTGGCCTGGTTTCCAAGACCTTCACGCGCCGCCTTCATCATCTCTACACCACCAGCGGCATGAACATTGGTCATATCCACACCAAGCTGAGATAGGACCTTCATGGCTGACTTAACTGTATTGGGAATGTCATGAAGTTTGAGATCAAGAAAGACGCTATGTCCCAAGTTTTTTAAATAGGAAATAATCTCAGGTCCCGTTGCGTAATAAAGCTCCATCCCTACCTTGAGATAAAGGCTTTCTTCTGCTGGGAAAAGAGCTAAAAATTCCTTGACTGCCTCAAAATTAGGAAAATCAAGAGCAATGACTGGACGATGTTCTCGCATAGGTTTCTCCTTTTACCTTTGCTAGTGAGAGAGTCTGGCCACAAGAAGCCACGAAAAAAGGAACCTGCCAACAGCAAGGTTCCACGAAAAATGGGTAGTCTCCACCCTTTCACCGTCTAACCTTAGCTGCCTCTCTGGACTGCTTTAAAGGTTTTCTATTATTCTATTATTTCTACTAGCACTTGTCAAGTAAAAACATGGCAACTAAAGAGCTATAGGAGAAAAGGTAAAACTAGCGACGAGGTGAACGCTGGGGCGTTTGATTTCGATTGCTTTCTTCCTCCAGCTTTTTCTTCTCTTCTTCCAATTGATTCTGCTGTTCTTCCAGTCTCTTCTTCTCTTCCTCTTTCTGTTTCTTCTCAGCTTCTTCGGCCTCTTTTTTAGCTTTTTCCTCAGCCTCCATAATTAATTTATCCGCCACAGTGTAACTGTAGATTCCAGCTTCCATGTCAATCACACTCGGTTCTGACAATTGAGGCTTAATCTTACTGTAGTAAGGTAATTTCTTGCTCATTTCAGACAGGGGAACCAAGACTTCGTCTGTATCATACATGGTCAATCGAATTAAATCGGAAGTCACCTTGCTTGGAGCTAATTCCACCTTTTGGATAGCAGCCTTGAGTTCTGGACTAATTTGAGAAAGTTCTGAGACAAAAGTCTTGATTTGCTCGCTGTCATTAAAGAAAACAGATAAATAGGTTTCTGGTAGACTAACCAAGCTCACAGCACTGGTCTCAAGCTGACCACTGGAAAGAATAGGATAATGACTTTCTCCAGAAACATAGTAGGCCACAATATCATATTCCTTAACCTTGATAGTAAATTTAGTTGGAAATTGATAGACAAGTTGAGCTGATTCAACCCAATAGTTAGACTTAATCTGCTTTTCATATTTTGCCTTATCTAGCAGAAGGTTAATCGTATAATCCGAATCCTGAATGCCTGAAGCCTGTCGAATATCATCAGCCGTAGTTTGCACCGTTCCCTCAACACGGATATCCTTCATGGTCGCATAAGGACTGAGTAAGTAGGCAGAGACAATCAATAAAAGCAAACTTGGAAATAAAATCGTTAGGGCTCGTAAGATATGGAGGCCAGGAATCTTTGCTTTGGCTGGTTTTTCTTTTGTAGCCTTTTTAGCAAGCTTTTTATCCTGTTCCTCGCCCTCTTTAGACGTTGATTCTTCTTTCTCTTCTTCCTCTTTGTCAGCATCTGAGGATGCTACTTTTTCTTCAGACTCTTCCTTAGCTGATTCTGGGTCTTTTGGATCCACTTCACTCTCCTGGTTCTCCTTGTCCTCTGACTTCTCAGATTCTTCTCCCATTCGAGCTTGTCTTTCCTTTTCCTTCTCCTCAGCTAGGGCCACCTCTTCTTCAGCCTTCTTTTTTAGATATTCTTGGTTTCGTTTCTGCCATTCTGATAACTCTTTCAATTCTTCGAGGATTTCTTTGCCCTCATTTTTCTTATCTTTTGACATTTACTTTCCTTATGATAAATCTTTTTTCAACAATTGATAAAAATCTGCTAGAGATTTCAATTCCTTAGAAGCCTTCATCTTGGCTTGATAGTCTTCCTTGTGACTTAGTAAGTGAGAAAGCTTCTCTTCCAAACTATCCAAGGTCAAATCGCTTTCTTGAAGCTCTTCTGCATAGCCTTTCTTAACAAAGTAGGCTGCGTTCTCAATCTGGTCTCCACGACTAGCTTCACGCCCAAGCGGCACAATAACATGTAATTTTGCCATGGCCAAGAGCTCAAAAATCGTATTGGCACCACCTCGTGTCACAACAATGTCAGCTAATTCTATCAAGGGTTGATAGAGATTGGTCACATAGTCAACACGAAAAAGATTTTGACTCAACTCATTTAGACTAGAATCGCCAGTTAGATTGATAATATTGTAGCGCTCTGTCAGTTCTTTCTTATGGTCTGTCACCAATTGATTAAAGACACGAGCACCTGCAGAACCACCGACAAACAATACAGTTGGCAATTGGGGATTAAAGTGGGTTTGAATATCCACCAATTCATCGGGTTCTGGACTTTTTTGGTCTGAAACCTTGGTCACTGCTCCCACATGCTCGACCTTAGCCAAACTTGAAGCTTGCTCAAAGGTTGAATACATCTTAGTCGCAAATTTATAAGCGATTTTATTGGCCAAGCCCATAGACAGATCAGATTCGTGAATAAAGACTGGCACTCCTGACACACGCGCAGCGATAACAGGCGGTACAGAGACAAAACCTCCCTTTGAAAAAAGGGCCTGTGGACGAAGTCGCAACATGATAAAGAGCGATTGGACAATTCCCCAACCAACTTTAAAGACGTCCAGCATATTTTGCCAAGAGAAATAACGACGCAATTTCCCAGTCGCAATGGAATGGAAGGTGACATCTAGACCCGACTTGAGGATTTCTTGGTGTTCGATCCCACGCTTGTCCCCGATATAGTGGACTTCCCAACCATCTTCGAT
This sequence comes from Streptococcus mitis SK569, assembly GCF_000222785.1. Classification (GTDB taxonomy): domain Bacteria; phylum Bacillota; class Bacilli; order Lactobacillales; family Streptococcaceae; genus Streptococcus; species Streptococcus mitis_N. The sequence goes on from NZ_AFUF01000032.1 coordinate 61,431, forward strand.
GAACTTGGGCATTAACAAAAGGTTGAGGGTAACGTGTCCAACCGTCCCCCCACCTGTAAAGACAATTTTTTTCATATTATTCTTTTAACTCCGCTACTGTGTCGATAAAGAGGTCGCCACGTACTTCAAAGTTAGCATACATATCCCAGCTGGCATTGGCAGGACTGAGAAGAACTACATCTCCTTGAGTCGCAAGCTCATAGGCCTTGCGGGTCGCATCTGCAATGTCAGTCGCATCCACATATGCCACACCAGCCTTGTCTGCTGCTCGTTTGACACGTTCTGCAGACTGACCAAGGATGACCATCTTCTTGAGTCCAGTAATATCTGGAACCAGTTCGTCAAACTCATTACCACGGTCCAAACCACCTGCAATCAAAATAACCTTGCTGTTGTCAAATCCTGACAAGGCTTTTTGAGTTGCCAAGATATTGGTTGACTTGCTATCATTATAGAATTTGACACCCTTGATTTCATCAACAAATTGGAGACGGTGTTTGACACCTCCAAAGGCTGAAAGAGTTTCTTTGATGGTTTGGTTATCCACACCACGAAGCTTGGCTACAGCAATAGTCGCAAGGGCATTTTCCACATTGTGGCTACCTGGAACTCCGATTTCGCTAGCTGCCATGACCACTTCTCCACGGAAGTAGAGCTGACCATCTTCCAAATAAGCTCCATCAACCTTTTCCTGTGTTGAAAATGGTACAACGGTAGCTTGTGTTTTGCTAGTCAATTCTTTTGCCAAGTCTTGATTAAAGTTCAAAACAAGGAAATCAGTTGATGTCATCTTGTTCTGGATATTCCACTTGGCTGCTACATATTCCTCAAAAGAACCATGGTAGTCGATATGGGTTGGCATGAGGTTGGTAATAACCGCAATCTCAGGATGGAATTCTTGAACGCCCATGAGTTGGAAAGAAGAAAGTTCCATGACAAGCGTGTCCTTGTCTGACGCAGTTTGGGCCACTTGACTAGCTGGATAGCCGATATTCCCTGATAAAAGACCATGTTGCCCAGCAGCAGTCAAAACTTCCCCAATCATGGTCGTTGTAGTTGTTTTTCCATTTGAACCTGTGATACCGATAATTGGCGCCTCTGAAATCAAGTAAGCCAATTCCACCTCAGTCAAGACTGGAATTCCCTTTGCTAAAGCCTTTTCAATCATGGGATTGCTGTAGGGAATACCTGGATTTTTCACCATAAGGGCAAACTCTTCATCCAAAAGTTCCAAAGGATGGCCACCTGTGATAACCTTGATTCCTTCTTCCAACAAACTTTGGGCAGCTGGATTGTCCTCGAAAGGCTTCCCATCATTTACCGTCACAATGGCACCTAGCTTGTCCAACAAACGTGCTGCAGATTCACCAGACTTGGCCAAGCCTAAAACAAGGACTTTCTTATTTTTAAATTGATCTATTACTTTCATGTCTCGAACTCCATTTCTACTCCTACTATTTTACCATTTTTATGGAAATAATTCTAAACGAAAATGCTCAGATTAGGCATTCTAACAAGCAAAAAGAGAGCCGAAACTCTCTTTTATCTTCTTTTACTTTTACTGACCGACATGAGGGTAATATCTCGCAAGCTAAAGTATGCTAGGAAGAGCATAGCGACTGCGATAAAGAATTCTGTCGGTAGCTGAAAGATTTGCAGGACAGACAGCATCAGCAAAATCAAAAGTGCTACGAAAGCAAAGACTACAAGGACGATATTGACTGTCCCTTTAATGCTTTGTGGTGTCGCAAATACATAGAGTAGTAATAAGAGGATTCCTATGATTAAATAAACCATCTTTATCTCTTTCTAGCTCTTATTCAGCTGATTTTTTCTTCTTGTTAGCTTTCTCACGCTCTGCCTTGTTAAGGATTTGTTTACGCAAACGGATAGACTCAGGAGTTACTTCCATATACTCATCGTCGTTCAAGAACTCAAGAGACTCTTCAAGTGTCAAGATACGAGGTGTCTTGATAACAGCTGTTTGGTCCTTAGTAGCTGAACGAACGTTAGTCATTTGTTTAGCCTTAGTGATGTTAACTGTCAAGTCGTTTTCACGAGAGTTTTCACCGATGATCATTCCTTCATAAACCTCAGTACCTGGGTTGACAAAGATTGTTCCACGTTCTTCAATAGACATGATTGAGTAAGTTGTAGCCTTACCAGCATCGATAGAAACAAGGGCACCACGGTGACGTCCACCAATTTCCCCTGGAATCAATGGCAAGTATTGGTCGAAGGTATGGTTCATGATACCATAACCACGAGTCATTGACAAGAACTCAGTTGAGTATCCAATCAAACCACGCGCTGGAACAAGGAAGACCAAACGAGTTTGACCATTACCAGTTGAAATCATATCCAACATTTCACCCTTACGTTCAGAAAGGCTTTGGATAACAGACCCTTGGTATTCTTCTGGAGTGTCGATTTGAACACGTTCAAACGGCTCACATTTAACACCGTCGATTTCTTTTACGATAACCTCTGGACGAGATACTTGAAGTTCATATCCCTCACGACGCATTGTTTCGATAAGGATTGACAAGTGCAATTCTCCACGACCTGAAACTGTCCATTTATCTGGTGAATCTGTTGGGTCAACACGAAGGGAAACGTCTGTTTGCAATTCTGCCTGCAAACGTTCTTCCACCTTACGAGAAGTCACCCATTTACCTTCTTTACCAGCAAATGGTGAGTTGTTAACCAAGAAAGTCATTTGAAGAGTTGGCTCATCGATGTGTAGGATTGGAAGAGCTTCTACTGCATCTGTCGGAGTAATAGTTTCACCGACAAAGATATCTTCCATACCTGAAACGGCAATCAAGTCACCTGCTTTTGCTTCTTGGATTTCACGACGTTCCAAACCAAAGAAACCGAAGAGTTTAGTAACACGGAAGTTTTTAGTTGTGCCATCAAGTTTAGAAAGGGTAACTTGGTCCCCAACCTTAACAGTACCACGGAAGACACGACCGATACCGATACGTCCAACGAAGTCATTGTAGTCCAAAAGTGATACTTGGAATTGCAAAGGCTCATCTGAGTTATCTACTGGAGCTGGGATGTGGTCGATAATCGTGTCAAAAATTGGTGCCATAGTCGCTTCTTGGTCAGCTGGATCATCTGACAATGAAGAAGTTCCGTTGATAGCTGAAGCATACACCACTGGGAAGTCAAGCTGATCATCATCTGCACCAAGCTCGATGAAGAGTTCCAATACTTCGTCCACTACTTCTGCTGGACGAGCTGATGGTTTATCGATTTTGTTGACAACCACGATTGGGACAAGGTCTTGTTCCAAGGCTTTTTTCAACACGAAACGAGTTTGTGGCATGGTTCCTTCGTAGGCATCTACGACCAAGACAACACCGTCAACCATTTTCATGATACGCTCAACTTCCCCACCGAAGTCCGCGTGTCCTGGTGTGTCCATGATATTGATACGAGTTCCATTGTAGGCAACGGCTGTATTTTTAGCAAGGATGGTAATTCCACGCTCTTTTTCAATATCGTTTGAGTCCATAGCACGCTCAGCCAATTCAGTACGTGCATCAAGCGTTTCTGATTGTTTCAATAATTCGTCAACGAGGGTGGTTTTACCGTGGTCAACGTGGGCGATAATCGCAATGTTACGGATATCTTCTCTTAATTTTGTCATGATTTCCTCTATAATATTCAAAATTTATTTTCTAACTGAACGATTATACCATATTTTCAAGTAAATAACATAATTCAAGCAAGTGTAAATGTTTTCACTCTGCTTTTCTTTTCACGTCAATCCTTTTCAAAGTACACAACTTATGATAAGATAGGCAGAGTATGCGTTTAGATAATTTATTAGCCCAAGAAAAAATCAGCCGAAAGGCCATGAAGCAAGCCTTACTTAAAGGAGAAATTCTAGTCGATGGTTGCCCAGCTCGCTCCCTAGCCCAAAATATCGATACAGGTCTACAAGAACTCCTTTTTCAGGGCCGAATCATTCAAGGTTATGAGCACACTTACCTTATGCTTCATAAACCTGCCGGTGTCGTGACAGCCAACAAAGACAAGGAACTCCCAACCGTTATGGATCTCCTTCCACCTGATATCCGGCCTGACAAACTCTATGCCGTCGGCCGACTGGATCGAGATACGACGGGCCTTCTCCTCTTGACCGACAATGGTCCCTTGGGCTTTCAGCTCCTCCATCCCCAATACCATGTTGATAAAACTTATCAAGTTGAAGTTAATGGACTTCTGACACCTGACCATATCCAAGCCTTTCAAAAAGGAATTGTCTTTTTAGATGGCACTGCCTGTAAACCTGCTAGGCTAGAGATTCTATCTGCAAGTCCTTCTTTCAGCCAAGCCTCTATCACTATTTCAGAAGGCAAATTTCATCAGGTCAAGAAAATGTTCCTGTCAGTTGGTGTCAAAGTAACCTCTCTCAAACGTACTCATTTTGGGCCTTGGAGTTTGGATGATCATCTAAAAGAAGGGGACTATCGACCCCTAAACTCCCAAGAATTAGCAAACATTCGTAAATTTCTCAGAAAAAGTGGTTAAAAAATGAGCTCGGAAATATCCAAGCTCGTTTTCTTATTTCTCGACTTTGACTTTCCCTTTCCAAGAATCCAAACCATAAGAAAGGATATAAATCTCAGAAAAACCTTGTTTTTTCAAGTAAAGGGCTGCATTTGTGACACGTTGCGCACGTTGGTTTTCGTAAAGAAGGACAGGTTTATCCTTACGAAGAGCAGCAAGACTAGTCTTCAACTGACTTGAAGGAATATTACGTGCCCCAAGGATATGTTTTCTGTGGAATTCTGCTGGGTCGCGCAAATCAATCAATTGACCCGTACGAATCAAGGTTTCAAACTCCTCATTGTCCACGATTTTAGCCGCACGGCGAATACGAAAATAGTTAAAGCCCATCCATGCCAACATTGCCAATATAAGTGCCCACAAAATCCAAGTAACCATTAGTTCTTTTCTCCATTTTTCTCAATATAATCCAATTCTACCTTATGCTCTCTGCGAAGAACCGCTTCTGCTTCTAGATAATCTAGTTTGTCCATCAACCCCGCATCGTAAATCCGAGAGAGTTCCAGCTTCATCAGTTCAATATCATATAAGCGTTTTCCCATGTAAACAATAATACCAAATCGTTTGAGGAATTGCTGCACATCATAGAATGTTTTCATAAGTTTCATTCTAGCAAATTTTTGTGTTTTTTTCAAGAAGATACTTACACAGTGCTCCTTATTTTCCTATCTTCTTTGGCGATTCTGACGCAAGTATGGTACAATAAAAACATGAGAATTCAACAATTACATTATATTATCAAAATCGTCGAAACTGGCTCCATGAATGAAGCAGCCAAACAGCTCTTTATCACTCAGCCTAGTCTTTCCAATGCTGTGAGAGATTTGGAAAATGAAATGGGTATTGAGATCTTTATCCGCAATCCCAAGGGAATTACCTTGACCCGTGATGGGATGGAGTTTCTCTCCTATGCCCGTCAGGTTGTCGAACAAACTCAGCTCCTAGAAGAACGCTATAAAAATCCTGTCGCCCACCGCGAACTTTTTAGCGTTTCATCCCAGCACTATGCCTTTGTGGTCAACGCTTTCGTCTCTCTGCTCAAAAAAAGCGACATGGAAAAATACGAGCTCTTCCTTCGTGAGACTCGGACTTGGGAGATTATCGATGACGTCAAGAACTTCCGTAGTGAGGTCGGTGTCCTCTTCTTAAACAGCTACAACCGTGATGTTTTAACCAAAATGCTGGATGACAACCACCTGCTGGCTCACCATCTCTTCACAGCCCAGCCCCATATCTTTGTCAGCAAGACCAACCCTCTGGCAAAGAAAGACAAAGTGAAACTGTCTGATTTGGAAAACTTCCCTTACCTCAGTTATGACCAAGGGACGCACAACTCCTTCTACTTTTCAGAGGAAATCCTTTCCCAAGAACACCATAAGAAATCCATCGTGGTCAGTGACCGTGCCACCCTCTTTAATCTCTTGATCGGTTTGGATGGTTATACCATTGCGACAGGGATTTTGAACAGTAATCTCAACGGAGACAACATCGTTTCCATCCCACTGGACATTGACGATCCCATTGAGCTAGTCTATATCCAGCATGAAAAAACTAGCCTGTCTAAGATGGGCGAACGCTTTATCGACTATCTACTAGAAGAAGTTCAGTTTGATAGTTGAGAAATAATAAGAACCAATATGTAGGATAGCAACAACCTACGCATTGGTTCTTTTTTACTTATAATTAAAAGTTTCCCCTGCCAACTTATCAGCTAGCTTGGGAAATAGGGTATAAAACTTATGGGCTAGATTCAACAAAAACGGAAGATTGAGTTCTCGTTTGTTTTTTCCTATACAATTAACAATCTTTTTAGCTACTGCATCTGGTTCTAGCAGGAAGCGATCAACTGATTTAAGATAGGTGCCATCTGGGTCGGCCTGGTCGAAAAATCCTGTACGGATTGGTCCTGGATTGACCGTCGTTACATAAACACCGTAGGACATAAGTTCTAAGCGCAGAGCATTTGAAAACCCAATGGCTGCAAACTTGGTAGCTGAGTAGAGACTGGACTTGCCAGTAGCAATCAAACCTGCCATGCTGACGATATTGATGATATGGCCTTTTCGGCTTTCTTTCATACGAGCAGCAAGGCGACGAGACAGATTCATCAGGGCAAAGGTATTGACCTCAAACATCTGATGAATATCTTGGGAAGAAATCTGGTCAAATTCTTCAAAAATCCCGTAACCAGCGTTATTAATCAAGACATCAATCTTACCATAACGGAAATAGAGGTCAGTTACCAGAGTTTCTAGGGCTGAATCATCGGTAATATCGATTTCAATCAATTCTGCATGGGGATGATTTCCGTAGAGTTGAGCTAATTTTTCCTTATTTCTACCAAGCAAGATGAGTTGGTCATTGGGCAATAGTTTGACCATTTCTTGGGCTAGGCCACCGCTAGCTCCGGTAATGAGAATAGTAGGCATACTTATCCTTTCTCAAGCTTTTAGATTTCCACTTCTTCCAAGTCTTTGACCACATGGACATTTTCAAAAATGCTAGCAGCATCTTTCTTGAGCTTGCTGATATCTTTTGAGAGGAAACGGGCACTGATATGGTTGAGTAGGAGGCGTTTAGCACCTGCTTCTACTGCCACCTGCGCTGCCTGCATGTTAGTAGAGTGACCATGATTGCGAGCAATTTTTTCATCACCCTTGCCATAAGTTGATTCATGGACCAGGACATCAGCATTGACAGCTAGACGCACACTGGCATTGGTTTTGCGGGTGTCACCCAGAATGGTGATAATCTTACCTGGACGGGGAGCTGAGATATAGTCTGCTGCTTTGACTTCAGTACCGTCTTCGAGAACAACGTCCTGACCGTTTTTGATTTTCCCAAAAAGTGGGCCAAATGGGACTCCAGCTGCCTTGAGCTTTTCAGCATCCAGCGTTCCTTCCAAGTCCTTTTGCATGACACGATAGCCAACGCAGAAAATAGTGTGGTCCAACTCTTCCGCATACACCGTGAATTTATCTGTTTCAAGAATTTTCCCTAGAGAATCTTGGTCAAATTCATGGAAATGAATCTTATAGGGCAGGCGTGAACCTGACACTCGTAGACTGGTCAATACAAAAGATTTGATGCCTTGAGGTCCATAGATTTCCAAATCTGTCTGCTCTTCATTGGCCTGAAAGGCACGGCTAGAAAGGAAACCTGGCAAGCCAAAAATGTGGTCTCCATGCAGGTGGGTGATAAAGATTTTGCTGACCTTACGTGGTCGAATTGTGGTTTCCAGAATGCGATTCTGCGTCCCTTCTCCACAGTCAAAGAGCCAGACTTCGTTAATCTCGTCCAAGAGTTTCAGGGCGAGACTTGAAACGTTGCGGGCTTTAGAGGGCTGACCAGCCCCCGTTCCTAAAAATTGAATATCCATTCGATACTTTCTAATTAATCAATATATAACATGGCTGTGCGGTTTTCCGATCGGAAATAGCGCTTGCCAGAAAAAGCAGTAGCTTCCTGTAATAAATCCTCTTGACTGTAGCCTTTAAGACGCTTGCGACCATCAGCCAAGCTTTCCAAATCAGTCAAAACTGTTAGATTCTCCACGTTCACAACTTCCTCGTCCTCGACAGCCTTCATGTAAATCTTTCCAGACTTCTCAAAGACTAGTTGATGGGGGAAAACTTGCGCAATTTCAAAGAGCAAGTCATCCGAGATTACTTCCTTATTTTCAGAAAAAATCCGACTAAGACCCTCACTCTCATAACAAAAACCAAAGGATTTGCCAGATAGGTTAAGACGAATAAAGGGCTTGTTTTCTAAGGTGAAACTTGGTTCAGCATTGTAAAGATTCAGTTCCTGACTGAGTTCTGCAAAATAATCAGTCGCAGCTTCAGGACTCTTTTTCTGGTAGAGTTCTGCAAAATAAGCATTGACAACGCTGGGCGGAGGTGTAATAAGTGCCAACTGCTCCTGCTCTGTTTTACCCGCTAAAAGCTGATCCAGATAGACCTTGTCTAGACTTGTGTAGCCCCCATATTTTAGAGCCAACGTTTTAATATCAGTCATAAAATTCCTCTAACCTCCATTTATTTTTCTTGGAAATGTAGCCTGTAATCACTTCGGCGTCCTCCTGATAATCGCGTTCTTCCAAAATCGCTACACTTTCCAAATCATGAATCTTGTAGGATTTTGAAAAAGGCACGCGTAGGGTAAAGGTTTCAAAAATATCCTTGATTTTCTCTAGCAGTAGAACCTGCAAGTTCTCACGACTATCCTCAGACTTGGCAGAAATGAGGGCATAAGGAGTTTGGGTCGGCGTAAAATCTTCGACCAAATCCGCTTTATTATAAAGGGTCAGGCGAGGAATATCCTCCATGTCCAAGTCTTTCATGATGGAAAGAACTGTTTTCTCATGTTCCTCGTGGTAAGGATTGCTGGCATCAATGACATGAACCAGAAGGTCCACATTCTTGCTTTCTTCCAAGGTTGATTTGAAACTGGACACCAACTCTGTCGGTAAATCTTGGATGAAGCCCACGGTATCTGTCAAAGTTACCTGAAGATTGCCCCCTAGATGAATACTCTTAGTCGTCGCATCCAGAGTCGCAAAGAGCTCGTCAGCCTCATACTGGGTCTTACTGGTCAAAGTGTTCATGATAGTTGATTTCCCAGCATTGGTGTAACCAATCAAACCAATCTTAAAGATGCTAGACTCCAGACGTTTTTCTCTGACAGTCGCCCTATTTTTCTCAACCACCTTGAGCTGGCGCTCGATATCTGTGATTTGGTTGCGAACGCTACGACGGTTCAGCTCCAGCTGGCTTTCACCAGGTCCACGGGAACCAATTCCCCCTGCCTGACGGCTGAGCATAATTCCCTGACCAACCAAGCGGGGCAAGAGATATTTGAGCTGGGCTAGGTGGACTTGGAGCTTCCCTTCATGGCTTCGAGCTCGCATGGCAAAGATATCCAAAATCAACTGCATACGGTCAATGACCTTGACACCCAGAACTTCCTCTAAATTGACATTCTGCCTTGGGGTCAGACGGTTGTTGACGATGACAGTGGTAATTTCTTCTGCATCCACCATGAGCGCAATTTCTTCCAACTTACCAGAGCCAACAAAGGTCTTGGAGTCATACTTTTCACGTTTTTGCCTGTAGCTATCCACTACTACTGCCCCTGCCGTTTTCGCTAAACTGGCCAATTCTTCCATAGAGAGGTCAAAATTATCCATGCCCTGCAATTCCACACCAATGAGCAGGACTCGCTCCTCTTTTTTCTCCGTATCAATCATCTAAAAACTCCTCTATCTGGCTTAAAATGCGGTCTTGTACACCAGACTCTCCAATCTGATAAAAGGTGACCTGCATGCGATTACGGAACCAAGTTAGCTGACGCTTGGCAAAACGACGGGTAGCCTGTTTGAGACTCTCACTGGCTTCTTCCAAGGTCTGCTCTACACGGAAATAAGGAAAGAGTTCCTTGTAGCCAATCCCTTTAGCAGCCTGCACATCAGGGTAATGGTCAAAGAGCCACTTGGCCTCATCCAAAAGCCCAGTCTCAAACATCAAGTCCACTCGATGATTGATTCGTTCATATAATTGACTGCGTTCATCATCCAAGCAGATAATCAATGGTTCATACAAGGTCTCTTGATTTTCTAAATCCTGACCAAAATGGGCGATTTCCAAGGCACGCATCGCACGACGACGATTAAACTGGGGAATCTCGAGGCCAGCTTGCTCCACTAAATGAGCTAATTCCTCATCTGTATAGGGCTCCAAGCTAGCTCGATAAGCCAAAATCTCCTCATGGGGAGTCTCCCCACCCAGGTGATAACCTTCTAGCAAGCTCTGGATATACAGTCCAGTCCCACCAGCGATAATGGCTAGCTTGCCACGACTGTGAATATCCTCAATAGCCAGCTTGGCCTCTGAAACAAAATCAAAAGCCGAGTAAGACTCGGTTATCTCTCTAACATCGATTAAATGATGAGGAACAGTTGCTTGCTCCTCTGGGCTAGCCTTGGCCGTCCCAATATCAAGTCCTCGATAGACTTGCTGGCTATCTCCACTAACCACTTCGCCATTAAAACGCTTGGCCACTTCAATGGCTAGAGCCGTCTTTCCAACTGCAGTCGGTCCAACAATCACAATTATTTTTGTTTTCATCTTTTTTCCTTGAAAAATTCCCATTTTTTCGTTACTATTATTATAACACAAAAAGGTCAGTCAGAAAAATGTGACCTCTTGAGGAGGCTGGCTGGTATAGAATATAAAGGAGGAAGACTCATGGCTAAAGGATTCGCTAAAGGTCTTGTAACAGGTGTCGCAGGAACTGTCGCTGCAGTCGCAGGTGCAGTATACGCATTTAAAAAGAAAGTGATTGAACCAGAAGAGCAAAAAGCAGCTTTCATCGAAGAAAACCGTAAAAAAGCAGCTCGCCGCCGCGTATCACGTTAAGAAATAAAAGAAGTTGGGATTCATTGTCTCAACTTCTTTTTTTCTATTTTTTTATACTCAATGAAAATCAAAGAGCAAACTAGGAAGCTAGCCGCAGGTTGCTCAAAGCACTGCTTTGAGGTTGTAGATAAGACTGACGAAGTCAGCTCAAAACATGGTTTTGAGGTTGTTAATGAGGCGACGCTGACGTGGTTTGAAGAGATTTTCGAAGAGTATTAAATAGCTAGATCAAACTTCAACTGTGGCTTAACAGGGTCATAATCCACCAGCTCAAAATCTTCTGCTTTAATATCAAAGAAATTGGTCCCATCTGGAACATTCAAGACCAAACGTGGTTGACAGTTTGAAGGCTCACGACGAAGCAATTCCTGAGCTTGTTCAAATTGATTGTCATATATATGGAGGTTGTTGATGAAGTAGAAGAACTTCCCAACCTTCCAGCCAAAATGCTTGGCAATCATCATTTGAAGAGCCACATACTGCATAGCATTGATGTGGTGGGCCACTAGCATGTCGTTAGAACGCTGGGTCAAGGTCGCATCCAGATAGATTTCTCCATCTACACGACGAACATCAAACATGGTCTGAAAGGCACATGGGAACAGCCCATCTGTTTCTTCGAAAGCTTGGTAATCCCAGAGCGAAATGATATTACGACGGTTCCAAGGGTTGGCTTCCAACTGCTTGAGAATCTTATTGATGATATCGTGTTTCTTAACAACAGCACCATAGCGTTCACCAATGGTTCCTGTATCTCCAACTTCCCAGTCATTCCAGTAGTGAACATTGTACTTGTCATTGAGCACCTCTAAGCTATTAGACTGGTCTTGATAAATCCAGAGCACTTCTTTAATGGCGGATTTGATGGCAATGGGACGCAAGGTTGTGATGGGAAATTCCCCCTTTGCCAAGTCATACTCGGCAAAAGCACCCGTTACGTACTTAGAGTTGGCAACTGTCCCATCCTTGTACTTGGGACGGGCCTGCTCAGAAAAGACACCGTCTTTGAGGATTCGTTCAATATTCTCTTTAAAAATCGTATCTGCTTTTGTCATTCTCTCTCACCTCATTTATTGTCCTAACTAGTATAGCATAAAAAAGAAAAGAGGAACATTACTAACTCTAGGTTAGCATTTTTCCTCTTTTATTATTTTATTGCAATACAAGTGATGCTGCTCCGATAACTCCAGCATCATTTCCTAGAGTTGCAAGAGCTAATTTAGTAGATGTGCGTACTTGTGGGAAAGTATTTTCATCGTAGACTTTTTGAACACCTTGTAGAAGGAATTCTCCTGCAGCTGATACACCACCACCGATTACGATTGTTGATGGGTTTAGGATTGAGCCAATGTTGGCACAAGCGATTCCCAAGTAACGTGAGAAGTTACGGTAAACGATCAAAGCAAGGTCATCTCCATCTTTTGCGAGGTCAAAGACTGTCTTAGCAGTTACTTCTTCTCCATTATCAATCAAGCGTTTCAAGGCTGCATCGCCTTCGTATTCATCGGCATAACGACGAGTCAAGTTGACAATCCCTGTTGCTGAAGCAACTGTCTCAAGGCAACCTTTCTTACCGCAAGTACATGCGATTGGTTGATCAAAGTCAACAGTGATGTGGCCAAGCTCACCTGCTGCACCAGCAACACCATGAAGCAATTTGCCTTCAGCGACAATACCGCCACCAACTCCAGTACCAAGTGTCATAAAGACAACATCTGGTTGGTTATCACCAGCACCCATCCAGCGCTCACCAAGAGCTGCCACGTTGGCGTCATTGTCGATAAAGAATGGAATCCCCAAGGCTTTTTCCATTTTTTCTTTGATTGGTTGAAGAGTTTTCCAGTTGAGGTTGTAGGCACCGATAACAGTCCCTTTTTCACGGTCAACCACACCAGGTGACCCCATACCAATTCCACGGAAATCTTCAGCAGACAATCCAAGCAAGCCCAAACGGTGTTGAATAGACTCAATCATATCATCTACGATATGACTTCCCTCATCCAAAATGTTGGTCTTGATAGACCATTTTTCTTGGATTTCTCCTGCTGTTGTCAAGATTGCAAATTTGATAGAAGTTCCACCAAGGTCAATCCCAATAATCTTTTGACTCATCATATTCTCCTTTTTCATTGTTTAGTAATTGAAAATGCTTACAGATATAGTATAACAAAAACTAATCATTTATGCAAAGGTTTGCATTAGCTTTCTGGATTTTATCCTGACTTATGGTTTCCAGAGACCTGAGGCATCTACATAGTAGCGGCCTCCATCAACTCGCTCATTTTTAGCCATTTTGCCATCTGATTTCAAATAGTAGTTTCCTTGCCATGCATTGCGAGCATAAGATCCATCTGATTTCAAGTAATACCAGGCTTGATAAGAAGAGTCATAAACCCACTCACCTTGTGCCATTTTACCGTTTGACTTAAGGTAGTAAGCTCCTTGCCATGCATTCTTTGCATAAGAACCATCTGATTTCAAATAATACCAAGCTTGATAAGAAGAGTCATAAATCCATTCGCTCTGTGCCATTTTACCATCAGCTTTCAGGTAATAGCTTCCCTGCCAAGCATTTTTCACTGGATTGCCATTTCCATCAAAGTAATACCAAGTACCATCCTGCTTAACCCAGCCACTTGTTGTTGCTGAACTTGTATTGTTTTGAGCCGCAGTTGATTGTTTTGCTTTAAAAGCACCCTTAGGAGCACTTTTCAATTCGCAAGCCACACCATCATGATCACGGTCTAACTTGGCAGAATATCCTGGTTCTCCCTCGTGAATATCCGAGTATCCATTCGCCCAAGCTTCCTTACAGCTAGAAAAATGAATATTTTCCTCTGCTGACACAGGCTGTGAAAACAAGGCTAAAACTGGCAAGGTAGCCAGACTCATTTTAAAAAATAGACGTTTGTTCATTTCTTTCTCCCATAATTATGATATCGATTTCACTATTATTTTATCAAACTTATTTCAGCAATTCAAGAGTCTTTGTAAGCCTATCCTTCGTTTGATTCCGAACTTCTTTCCAAGACTCTGCTGACTGCCCTAAGCCATGTAAAAATATTAATTTCATTTAGTTCTCCCTTACTGACAACTCATACAAGCCTCTCACTGCATTACAGCCATAAATAGCTTCTGCTTGGACTAAATCTGACAAGGTCAAGACTTTCTCTTCTATCTGTCCTGTTTCTAGTAAATACTGGCGATAAATTCCTGGCAAGATACCAAGTCTGATAGGCGGTGTGTAGAGTTTCCCAGCAATTTTCAAAACCAAATTTCCGATAGAGGTTTCAAGAAGTTCTCCAGACTTATTATGGTAAATAATTTCTTGCTCCCCTAGGCTCAAATGCGGTCGGTGAGTCGTTTTAAAATAGGTAAAGGCTTGCTGCAAATTGGCTTCTTGTAGACAAAGTTTGGACTGACAGAAGTTTGGACTAAGAGGTGTTAATACTTGACGACTGAGTTCTATTTCTCCAGACTTACTGAGACTAATTCGCAAACGATAGTCTTGATTAACATCACAAGCTTGGCACTCTGCCTCTATCTTTTGTCTCAGTTCTTCTGTATCATAAGGAAAGGCAAAATATCGACTTGCTTTTCTCAGTCTTTCCAAATGTTGATCTTCAAACAGCAAGCTCTTCTGACTGATTTTTCCAGTTGTAATCAGTTTGAAACGAGCTTGTTTACGATAGAGAACAGCAGCCTTTTGATGAACCTCGCGGTATTCAGATTCCCAAGTGCTATCCCATGTAATGCCTCCGCCTACTCCATAGATGGCTTTCCCTTGATTAAGTTGAATGGTACGAATGGCCACATTAAAAATCCGTCGTCCATTTGGAAGCAAGAGACCAATGGTTCCACAGTAGACTCCTCTAGGTTGCGGCTCCAAGTCCTTAATGATTTCCATAGTCGCAATTTTCGGAGCACCCGTTATGGAACCACAAGGAAAGAGAGAGCGAAAAATGGTAACCAAATCCACATCCTCTCGTAACTGACTCTTGATGGTCGAAGTCATCTGCCATACAGTAGAATACTGCTCCACTTGACACAGACGCTCCACATGCTCGCTCCCCACCTCAGAAATGCGGTTCATATCATTGCGCAAGAGATCCACAATCATCATATTTTCAGAGCGATTTTTAGGATCCTGCTCCAACCAACTGGCCTGCTCCAAGTCTTCTTGGTCAGTCATGCCACGCTGAGTTGTTCCCTTCATTGGTCGCGTTGTCAACTCGCGGTCATTTTGCTCAAAAAAGAGCTCTGGACTCATGGAAATCACTGCCATCTCATCGTGTTCAACATAGGCATTGTAGCCCGCCTCCTGCTCTACCACCATACGATTGTAGATGGCAAAAGGATTGGCACTTAAGTCCTGCTTGAGTTGGACAGTGTAGTTGACCTGATAGGTATCTCCCTGCCGCAAATGATGATGTATCTGTGCAATAGCCTTTTCATAGTCCTCTGCAGACGTTACTTCCTGCCAATTTGAAGGCAAATCAACCTCGTCATAAATCAGAGGAATAGGGGATGTTTCTACGCTATCATGAACTGTAAAATATAGCAGGTACTCTGCCAGTAAAGGAGCTTGATGAACTGCTAATTTCTCCTCAAAAGCAGGTGCAGCCTCGTAGCTGACATAGCCCACCACATAGTAGCCCTGCTCTTGGTAGCTTTCCACTTGTGCCAACAAGTCTGCCACTTCTGCTAAATCTCTGGTTTTTAACTCTTTGATAGGCTGGGTAAAGATATATCTCTCCCCCAAAGCCCTAAAATCAATCACTGTTTTTCTATGCATATCTTAAGTATAGCATAAAATAAGAAAACCCTCATCCGCAAAGCAGATGAGAGAGTTCGATTATTTAAAGATTGAAGTTTTAAAGCTATTTGTTTGTTGAAGAAGTTTCTTGAAGATTTTTTCTTTAAGTGCAACAGTATTATCAAATTTAACTGAACCATTATTTAGAGTTGCTTTATCTTTATCAACAGCTGCAGCAAATGCATTCTTCAAGTCATCGTAACTACTGTATGTAGTACCGTCGATTGTAACAGGGTTAAATCCTGCTTTCGCTTTATCAACAACTTCTTTGAAGTATGCTTTCTTCCAATCTTCTAAAGTATTAAATTTACCATCAGAAACTTTCTTAATGATAAAGTCATCACCTAGACTAGCATGACCTGCTTGTTTAGACTCATTTTTCAACATGTTAGAAGCATAATTTAGGAAGCCTTTTTCATATCCAAAGTAACCCCACATACGGAAGGTGTTATGTTTGAATGACATTGCTCCTGGAGCTCCTTCACTTGTGTTACCACCATAGATACCAGCAGTGATAGGAACCGTTACATAGGCAGAGCCAAATCCAGTTGGGTCATAAGTACCATTACCAGGACCGTGTTTGGTCATGAAGTTCTTGTCTACTAGATCGTTAACAGAAGTTAAGTTATATTCTTTTTCTTCTGCATTCAGATCACGAACCTCGTCATATTGGTTCTTCGTATTAGCTCCACGAAGTTTCTTATCTACTTTCTTGAACCAAGCGTTATTTAGTTCTTTACTGTGCTTATCAATTACAGCTTCACCTTCAAGGTAATCAAGAAGCATGAGTGTATCGTTAAAGCCTTTCATGTAGTGATCGATTTCTTCACGAGATGTAAGGTCATTTGGATTAGTGTTATACCATTGATTTCCATCATTTGGACGTTCGTAGGCCATGTTCAATCCAAGTGCTTTAAAGTCACCGTTTGGACTTGTTTCAGCAGGTGATTGTAGCATACCTTGTGCAAATGCTTCTAAGTCTGTTCCTTCACGGTGTCTTGAACCACCTAAGTAAACCATACGGTCATTTACGTGAGTCGTTTCGTGAGTGAAGGCTGAGATACCAAAGTCACTAATCATGTCAGTAACCATGAAGAAGACCGAATCATCTTTATATGGATTACCGTAGATACGAGCTACAGCTCCCATACGCCAGTCAGTGGCATGGTAACGACCTGTTGGACCATATAATTCACGGATAGGTGCTACGTCTTTACCACTATTCGTATGTCCGTATTTATCTGTACTGATTCCTTTATAGTTTTGGTTATCAAGTACTGGTGTTGGCACCATGTTATTGCTCTTCAATAGCTGGTTGCGAACTTTATCTAATGATAAGCGTGACCAAAAGTCTAGGTAATTTTGTTGACCTTTGGCTACTTTATCGATTTCTGCTTTGAATGCCTCACGTTCTTCGGCAGTATTCTTACCGTATTTCTCAAATGAACTGTAAGCCATAGTGTTATATGTTGAGATTAAGAACATGTGAGCATCTTTTAAGTTAAGAAGTGGCAGAATCATCTTACCGTGAACATCATTATTTAATCCTTCGTATGCTCTGTGTTTCTTATCGGCAAATTCAGGAGTTGTTGTTTTTGGTTCAACGACATATACATTATCTTTAGTTGCTTTTATGAACCAATCGTTTAAGTCAGTATCACTTGTGAATAGACGCATGTTATAGTCTAAGAAACTGTTTAACTCACCTATACCAATAGTTCCACCGATAGTTTCACGATAAGCTTCTAAAGTTCTATCACCTTTAATGTTACTTTCTTTAGAGCCAACCTTAATCAAGAAGTCTAACACACTAACATTCTTACCATAGAAGTCCGGTTTGAATAACATTAACTCTTTAATATTAAATTCATCGAATTTAACACCGTAGTAACGGTTGAGGTAAGACAAACCAAGAAGAACTGCAGCCTTATTGTCATCAATTTTCTTAATCAAGGCACGTTTTGCAGCTTCATCAGTGTTAAGCTGGTGATCTTCATTTTGAACTAACTTCGTAACGAATTGAGTAAGATTATCTTTCACATACTTGAAGCTTTCTTCTAGGTACAAGTCCTTAATTGCATTGACTTTGTTACCACCAGTTCTACCCAAGTGTTGATAAATCGGGTCAGATTGCAATTCAACAGGGCTTAATTTGCTTTCAATAGCACTGATTAAGTCAGCACGATCTTTAACAACCATGTTTGGTGTGTACACAACTTCACCAAGCTCAGCTACACTGAACTCTTTTACTTGCTTAACTTGAGAATCTTTTGGTGAAATTGTTAAGATTTCTTT
Organism: Streptococcus mitis SK569; assembly: GCF_000222785.1. Classification (GTDB taxonomy): domain Bacteria; phylum Bacillota; class Bacilli; order Lactobacillales; family Streptococcaceae; genus Streptococcus; species Streptococcus mitis_N. The sequence continues at coordinate 79,542 of NZ_AFUF01000032.1, forward strand.
TGTCTTATCTGCATAGTGAATCATAATATGGTCAGCATCTGTAAGGTCTGTGACAAAGTCATTTCCTTTCATTGCAGTAACAGATAAAACTTCTGTAGTTAATAATTTAGAACCTGCTGGAATCTTGTTACCTTGGTTAACAATCCACTCTTTATTGTAGAATGGTTGAAGTTTTTCGATGTTACGATAAGCAAGTTCACGGTCTGCTTTGTAATCTTGAGTATCTTTATAAGTATCAGCTTTTGGTTTGGTGTTGTTAAGGGTATCTGAAACAAGAGGATTGATAACATAATCATTAGCTGTAATTCCTAAAGTTGCAATTTTCTTATCTGCTTCTTCTTGAGAAACCTCTTTAATTCTATCAGAAGTAGAGAATCTAAATGAACGCTTACCTGTACTTACATCTTTAACTATAAAGTTACGTTCTAATGCATTGTTTGAGAAGTAACCATCATCTTCAGCAATATCTTTAGAGCCATAGAATACTTCACCATTTTCAACTTTCATCATAGACACAGAGTCAGCAACTTTACCCCATGCCCAGTTTTTACTGATGAATCCGCCTGTTTCAACAGGATCTTTTACTTTAATAGTTCCTTTTGTAACAGCATTACGGACAGCCCCGTATTTACCGATTCCGTTAGGGTCACCACTATTGTCCGTTCTAGCAACAAGACCACCGATACGAGCTTTATTAGCTACCATATTAGCATCTACATAAGCTTTATCTATATTACCTTTCCAAAGTTCTCCGGCAATACCACCGAAATCCCAACCTCTGTTACCAACACCTGTAAGATTACCGATGAATGCAACATTTGTTAATTGAGCTCCCGTATCTCCTTTATTAATAATACCAGCAATTCCATCTCTTCCAAGAATGCTACCAGTTACTTTAATGTTTTCAACCGTAGCATTTTTAACAGTTCTAGCAAGAGCAGAAATGTTATCAATCCAAGGCATATTAATATCGACATTAGCCAAATTAACATCTTTAACAGAACCACCTTCAATACCACCAAATAATTGACGAGACATATTGTGAATTGAATAACGTTGTCCGTCAACACTTGATAACTTACCTTTAAATGTACCAGGAACATACTCTTTATTTGGAGTTGGTACATTAGCTGCATTTAGATCTGCACCAAGTTTGAACTCACCGCTAGGGTTAGCTTTCATATCTTTTACAAGCTCATTGAAGTTGTAGTAAACATTACCTTCTTTTGCTTTTTGTTTTTCAAAGTAATGAACATACTCTTCGCTAAGCGTATTATCAGCATTACGTTGAACTAAGTCTGGTGCTTTGGCAGTAACTTTATATAAAGTTTTTCCGTCTTTCTCTACTTCTTCAATTTTGTCAACAGCAAGTCTTGTAACTTTGTTGTCGTGAGTTGTAACTCGTAGATAAAGCGGAGCCACATCAGCTGGTTTTTCTGTAAGCAAACTAGTATCTGTTTCATTACCGTCAGCGTCCACACTCATCAGGCTTGTTTCTTTAATGTTTTTGATTTCAACTTTTTTGAGATCAATTCTTAGCGGTTCTTCCTTCAGAACTTCTTCCTCATCTCCCTCACCACGGTCATAAACCATCTTAGTTTCAATCTTATAATCTTTGTAGTATTGCAGATCTGTCAGGCTAGCTGTCAAGTTGTCAGGTGAAACACTCAATGTTTTCACAATCTCATCACCTTTTTTCAGAGTTAGGGTGATAGATTTAATGGCTGCCTTGCTTGGATTTTCTAGACTGTATTTAATATCTGAAGTACGTTTCAAATCTTTAGGTTCAACTGCTGTGATGGTCAATACTGGTTTTTCAAAGCTCTTGGTACCACGTTTCAAAATTCGGTCTTGAGGTGCCTCAATGATTTCCTCTGTAACTTTTGGAGCATCTTCTGTTTTAACTCCCTTAATGGTATTAAAGGTCTTAGTGATTTTTTTCTGACCTTCTTTACCTTCTTGAGCTACAACTTCTAAACCTTTTTTCAGTTGAGCATCTTCTTCAATCGTTTCTTTAAATGGAATCTTTTCAAGGCTTTCCTCTACAAGAGTTCCTTCAATTGGTTTTGTACCACGGCTTACCTGTTGGTTTACAGGTTCCTTAGTGACTTCTATGCTGGTTGAAAGAACTTGGGCAGTTTTAACACCTTCTATTGTTTTATAAGTTGTTTTAGTAACTTGACTTCCTTTTTCACCATTTCTTAGGACAGTTTCTTCGTCTGTATACTTAGTTGGATCCTCAGTCGTTTCAGTTTTGTAGTCAAGTTCTGTAGTTGATTCTTCAACAAAAGTTCCTTCAGTGACTTTATACTCAAGTAACTGATCTTGTACAAGAGCTTGACCTTCTTTGCCAGATTCTTGGGTTCCTTTGGCAACTACCGTAGCTTCTGGCAATTCTGGCTGTGTTAGTGCTTGACCTTCTTTACCTGCCTCTTGAGTTCCTTTAACTGCGACTGTAGCCTCTGGCAGTTCGGGTTGCGTTAAGGATTGACCTTCCTTGCCTTCCTCTTGGGTTCCTTTAGACTCTACCCTAGCTTCTGGCAATTCTGGCTGCGTTAAAGCTTGACCCTCTTTGCCTGCCTCTTGAGTTCCTTTAACTGCGACTGTAGCTTCTGGCAATTCTGGCTGTATTAGTGCTTGACCTTCTTTGCCTACCTCTTGAGTTCCTTTAATTGCGACTGTAGCTTCTGGTAATGCAGGTTGAGTTAAAGCTTGACCTTCTTTGCCAGATTCTTGGGTTCCTTTGGCATCTACCGTAGCTTCTGGTAATTCGAGTTGCGTTAAGGATTGGCCTTCTTTACCTTCCTCTTGAGTGCCTTTTGCTTCTACTGGAGCCTCTGGTAATTCGGATTGCGTTAAAGATTGACCTTCCTTACCTTCCTCTTGAGTACCTTTTGCTTCTACTAGAGCTTCTGGTAATTCGGGTTGCGTTAAGGATTGGCCTTCTTTACCTTCCTCTTGAGTACCTTTTGCTTCTACTAGAGCTTCTGGTAATTCGGGTTGCGTTAAGGATTGACCTTCTTTGCCTTCCTCTTGAGTACCTTTTGCTTCTACTAGAGCTTCTGGTAATTCGGGTTGCGTTAAGGATTGACCTTCTTTGCCTTCCTCTTGGGTTCCTTTTGCTTCTACTAGAGCTTCTGGTAATTCGGGTTGCGTTAAGGATTGACCTTCTTTGCCTTCCTCTTGAGTACCTTTTGCTTCGATTGGAGCCTCTGGTAAGCTTGGTTGCGTTAAAGATTGACCTTCCTTACCTTCCTCTTGCGTCCCTTTAGCTACTTGATGAGTTGGTTCAGCTTGTGGGTTTGGAGTAGGTTGCACCTCTTTCTTCGTTCCGACTGCAATGACCTGCGAAACAGGTTTTTGAACCACTTGGTCTTCGATGACTTCTCTAACTTCCTGACCATTAACCATCGATACTTTGGTTACAAGACGACGCTGACCCTTTACTCCGGCTGTGACGATACGAGTCTGTCCTTCTGCTAGATTCGCATCTGGGCTTGTAATCGTTTCAAAAGGAATCTCAACCAAGCTCTCTTCTTGCCTTGTCTGAGGCTTCTCAGCTGAAGCGGGTCTTGATGGATGGAGTTCTGCTTCCTTGAAGTAGCCGATGTACTCATAACCATCAATATGGATAATCCCTTCAGCCAAGCCTTCATGTGTAGTGGCCGAAATAGTTTGGTTATAAGAAAGCAATTCTTTATTTTCAAACGCAAATGTTCCATAAGGTACAAAAGTGCTGGCTCCTAAAGAACCAATCAAGAGAACACCTAGAACCTCTTTGCGACCTTTTTTGGACACCAAAAAGACTGCTAGAGAAGCAGTTGCCAAGCCAAGACCTGCCCAAGCTAGTTCCTTACTTCCTGTGTATGGAAGTTGTTGACTGTTAGTTGCCTTCTTACGATAAACTACATAAAGAATATCATCATCTTGAAATTCTGTAGGAACCTCATGATGAATCAGGGCTTTTTCAGACTCGGTCAATTCCTGCTCCGCCAAATAACGGTAATGAACGCTTTGAGCACCACCAACTTCATTGGCTTGAACCTTATCTACTGAAAGGGTACTAGCACCAAAAAGAAAGGCCCCGATTGCTACAGGACCTACCCCAACAGTTAGTTTACGAATCGAATATTTGGTAATCTTTTCTAGTTGTTGTTTTGTTTTTCTCATTTTCACGACTTTCTAATAGAATCTTGCGGATAGTGCGCACGCGCACCTCCAATTAATTTTGGACGACTAGCCAACGCCGTTACGTGGGCATGACCGATCTCTCTCAAAAGAGGGCGAATCGGAACCTGAACATGCTTGACATGCATGCCAATTGCAGTGTCTCCGATATCCAATCCAGCATGAGCCTTGATAAATTCAACCTCAACTGGATCCTTCATAAACTTGAAGGCTGCCAACTGACCTGAACCTCCTGCATGAAGAGTAGGAAGGACACTGACGATTTCCAGACCAAACTGCTCTGCAACCTGACGTTCAACGACGAGGGCCCGATTGACATGTTCACAACCTTGAACAGCTAGATGAATTCCTTTTTCCTCTAGGATATCTAGGATGGTCTTCACAATAATTTCCCCAATTTCTTGGCTGGATTCCTTGCCAATCTGACCACCTATCACCTCACTAGAAGAAAGGCCCAAAACAAAGATTGATCCCTGCTTCAAATTGGTCTTTTCTAATACATCTTTTACAATCTGGTTTGTTTCTCTTTGAATGTCTGTTTCCTTCATACTTGATACCTCTTTTGTCATTATCTATCATATCGTTTTTTCTACGTTTTAGCAAGATAGACAACCTAGAAAGCTTGCCCAATTACGCATAAAACTCCCAGAATTGACCGGGAGTTAGCTAGTTTCTATTCTATTTATGTATATTTCAACCGTCGTTCCTTTGTCGGGTGTAGAATCAATCTTCATCTGGTAATGTTCTCCAAAATGAAGTTTGAGCCGTTGGTCAACATTTTGAAGACCGACTCCCCCACGTTTGAGTTGACTTTGACTACTATCGCCAGCAGCTTGGAAACCAACCCCATCATCCTCAATGCGGATGACCAATCCCGAATCCTGTTTCTGAACAGAAACTCTAATATGTCCCTGACCTTCCTTTTCCTTAATGCCATGGTACAGGGCATTCTCTACTAAGGGTTGTAGGACCAGCTTGGGCAAGACTAGATTATCAAAGGCAGGATTCTCCTCAATCTCATATTCCAGCTTATCTCCATAACGTTGTTTCTGGATAAAGAGATACTGGCGAACATGGTTGATTTCGTCGGACAAGGAAATCAAGTCCTTGCCTTGATTAAGTGCCAAGCGGAAATAGGTTGCCAAAGACTTGGTCACCTGAACCACGCGCTGACTATCCTGAAATTCAGCCATCCAAATGATGGTGTCCAAGGTGTTATAGAGGAAATGCGGATTAATCTGGCTTGATAAAGCTTGAAGTTGGTACTGACGGGTCGTTTCTTCCTGCCTGCGAATATCTGCCATGAGCTGATCAATCTGATCCAACATGGCATTGAACTGGCGAGTCACTTCTCTCAGTTCATGGGCACCAGTTTCCTTGGCACGAAGATTCTGACCACCAGAAGCAATCTCCAGCATGGTTTCTCTCAAGTCATTCAGAGGAGCAATCCAGCGTTTGAGACTGAACCACACCAAGCAGATACAGGCAAGAAGAGAGGTGACACTGGCTCCAAGTAAGGTCCACATGAGTTGACTCCGAACTTGGTCTAACTTCTCCAATGAAGATACGCCAAGAACCGTCCAATCAGTTCCTGCAATCTTTTCCTGACTGACGTAGGATTTATGACCAGGAGTATAGCCCTGACCCGTCTCGATGTAGGGTTTCATAGCCTCCATTTCGCTAGACGAACTATAAACTGTGTGTTGAGGATGATAAACAAATTCATGGTTTTCATTGATGATAAAGGCAAAACCCTGCTGACCCAACTGAAGTTGGTTGAGATAGGCTTCCAGAGTTTCATAAGAAATATCCAAACGAAGCACGCCTAGATTAGCTCCCTTTGCATCAACAAGTTCTTGAGTGACAGAAATGACCCATTGACTATCTGATTTACGAGCTGGAGTCAAGACGGGCATGGCTCCCTGATGAATGGCCTTTTGGTACCAATCCTCAGCCATCATATCAGAGGAAGTTTTCATCTGCACACTGTTATCTGTAGAAATGACCTGACCGGATTTGGTTACCAGTACCACCGCTTTCAAGTCCTGGTCTGCCTTTAAGATAGTCAAAAACAGATCTCGGATTCCCTTGGCTTGGTCTTGGTTAGGATTCTCAGCATAGGCTAAAACATCCGTCTGCTGGGTCAAACTAGTCGAGGTGGTTTCTAATTTTTTGATATAAGACTGGATAAAGTGGCTAGTTTGACTGATAATCGTTTGGCTATTGCCTTCAATGGTAGTCTCAATGGCTGAAGAACTAGATTGATAATAGAAAGTCCCAACCAGAGCCAGGAGGATGAGAAAGACTAGAAAGATGGAAATAACCATTCTGACTAGAAGAGACGAACGTTTCATCGACCTTCTCCCTTCTTAAACTGACGAGGTGTCACACCTGCAATCTGTTTAAAACGTTGAGTAAAATAGTTCATATCTTCAAAACCAACCTTTTCGGCTATCTCATAAATTTTTAAATCTGTGGTCAGAAGCAAGAGCTTGGCTTGTTTGACACGTTCTCTCACCAAATAATCCTGAAAAGGCAGGCCCAACTCTTTCTTAATCAAGGAGCTCAGATAAGTAGGGCTAAAACCCAAGTCACTGGCTAAAGACTTTAAACTAAACTGGCTGTCAGCCAGATGAGACTGGATTTTCTGGGCCATATTTCCTTCAAACTTATCGGTCAATAAATCTTGTAACTGCTCTTCTTTCTCTTCCTTGTCCAACTTTTGCTTGATTTTCCCCAACATTTCCTCAATATCCTGACGAGAAAAGGGCTTGAGCAGGTAGTCATCTACACCTAGTTTGACAGCAGACAAGGCATAATCAAAATCATCGTAGCCCGTCAAAAAAACCAAATGCACCTGCGGATAGGTTTCTCGGACCAGACTGGCCAACTGGATGCCATTTAGCTGAGGCATGTTGATATCGGTTAAAATGATATCTGGCACCTGCTTTTGAATCAATTCCCAAGCTTGCCTTCCATTTTCAGCTTGACCAATGATTTCCATACCGTAGGCTGCTACATTGACCAGCTTGGTCAATCCTTGTCTTACCAGATATTCATCTTCTACGATTAAGATTGTGTAGGTCATGCTTCTCTCCTTTGTCACTTACTAGTACAGTATAGCAAAATTCTCCTCTAACTGCTTAAGAAAGCCCTCTTAGTCGACATAATCTAGTAAATAAGCATAGCCTTTTTCTTCCATTTGATCTTTAGGAATAAAGCGGATAGAGAGACTATTGATACAGTAGCGCAAGCCCCCCTTGTCCTGAGGTCCATCCGTAAAGACATGACCAAGGTGAAAATCTCCAACTCGGCTCCGCACTTCCATGCGTGTCATATTGTAAGACTTATCTTCTTTGTAAATAGCAACATCTGGACTGATGGGTTGGGTAAAACTAGGCCAGCCACAACCAGACTCAAACTTATCCTTTGATGAAAAGAGAGGTTCGCCAGTTGCCACATCCACATAGATACCAGATTCAAATTTATCCCAGTAGCGGTTTGAAAAAGCTCGTTCTGTTTGATTTTTCTGGGTGACTGCATACTCCTCAGGTGACAAGGTCTTTTTCAATTCCTCATCACTTGGTTTGGGATATTTGCTGGCATCGATGACAGGATAGGCCGCCTGATTGACATTGATATGGCAGTAGCCATTTGGATTTTTCTGGAGATAGTCTTGGTGGTAATCCTCAGCCACTACAAAATTCTTCAAAGCCTCCTTTTCAACTGCTAGAGGTTGGTCGTATTTCTTAGCCACCTCATCAAAAACTTGGTTGATTACCTCTAAATCCTTGTCATCTGTGTAATAAACACCAGTACGGTACTGGGTTCCCACATCATTCCCTTGTTTATTTTTGCTGGTTGGATTGATAATACGGAAGTAATGAAGCAGGATTTCCTTGAGAGAAATTTGCTTGGCATCATAAGTGACATGGACAGTCTCCGCATGACCTGTTTGGTTAATCAATTCATACTTGGTTGTTTCCCCTCTACCGTTCGCATAGCCTGATACGGCATCTGTCACCCCGGGAACGCGTGAGAAGTATTCCTCCACTCCCCAGAAACATCCCCCAGCTAGATAAATTTCATGCAAGTCTGCATCTTTACTAATTTCTGTTTTTTTCACTGTTTTTCCTCCTTGGCTAACTGATGCTTTCTCAATTTGCGAGCTATCTGTCTGCCCTGCATTTCGCATTAATAGAAAATAGAAACCGCTTATGGCTAGGAGAATGACCCCTGCCAAGACAAACAATTTTACTTTATCATTCATGACCTTTCTCTACCCCATTTCTTTCAATGTCTTTAAAATCATATCCTTATCCATAAAGCCTGGTTGCGTTTTGACCAGCTTGCCTTCCTTGTCTATAAAGGATTGAGTTGGGTAAGAACGGACACCATAACTTTCCAAAAGTTTTCCTGATGGGTCAATTAGAACTGGAATATTTTTATAATCCAAGCCCTTGTACCAGTTCTTAAAGTCCGATTCTGCTTGTTCCCCCCTGTGTCCAGGAGAAACCACTGTCAAGACCACATAATCATCACCAGCATCCTTAGCGATTTCATCCGTATCTGGAAGACTGGCCAGACAGATGGAACACCAAGAAGCCCAGAATTTGAGATAGACTTTCTTGCCCTTGTAATCAGACAAGCGGTAAGTCTTGCCATCTACTCCTGTCAGTTCAAAATCAGCAACTGCCTGACCCTTGGTGGCAGTTTGCGAACTGACTTGTTCTGTTTTTGTTTGCTCCTTCATAGTAGCTTCATCTGACATGTTTTTAGCCGAACAGGCTGCCAAACAACAGATCGAGCCTACTCCAAGGAGACATGTTTGCCATTTTTTCATTTCTTCTTCCTCTCTATTCAAATAATGTAGTCAAAATGGAAGCATTTCCCAAAAGCACCAAGATTCCCATCACGATAATGAGGAAACCACCCACTTTTTTGAAGGTTCCGAGATAAGGATGGAGTTTTCGAAAATGTTTCAAAACATAGCTGGAGGCTAGAGCTAGAACCAAAAATGGTAGCGCCAAACCCAGCGTGTAAATCAACATGAGGCCAGCTCCCTGCCAAGCACCTGAGCCACCTGAAGCCGCCAAGGCCAAAACAGAGCCAAGAACCGGCCCCACACAAGGCGTCCAAGCAAAACTAAAGGTCAACCCCAGTAAAAATGCCTGACTATAGCCCTTACCCTTTTGCCCCTGTCTCTGTAATTGTAGCCTTCTTTCCTTGTAAAGTCCCTTCAAATGCAAGACTTCCATCTGGTGCAGGCCCAAGAGAATGATAACAGCACCCGTCACATACTGAAACCAAGAAGCATACAGCAAATTGCCTAAAAAACCAGCTCCATAGCCCAGTAAGATAAAGATAAAAGAAATACCCGCTATAAAGGCCAGAGTTCGCAATAAACTGACAACTGAGATTGAAAATTTGCCACTAGAAGCTTGAGCACCATCTTTGTCATCCAACAAGACCCCTGCATAAACCGGTAACAAGGGTAAGATACAAGGAGAAAAGAAGGAAAGAATTCCAGCAAGAAAAACACTGATAAAAAAGATTATATTATCCATTGCCTTCCTCCATTCTTTGATTTGATAGAACTATTATAGCTCCAAAACTCCAGAAAAAATAGGGACAATGATAGGGAAAAATAGGAATTTAATCAGGTAATACTTCAAAGAAATCAAAAAAACATGAGTAAAAGGGTAAGCTATCTTACGTTTTCGAGCCAACATCTAGTAAACTAAAAAACAGATTCTTCCATCTATCGCGGAAAAATCTGTCATTGATTTATTGATTTACAAAAACTCCAACCACGCTTTGCGAACCTCGTCTTTGCTGGTTTCTCTGTATTTTTTAGTTCCAAGAATGCCATTATTGTGAAGTTCTTACAATAGTGCCTCAAACTCAGCGACGGTCATGCCTAATTGCGCACTCGCAACCTCTGCTGTTAAAAGATGCTGACGAACAAGATTTACTAACCCTTTTTTTAGTCCCTGTTCAATACCTTCTGCCCTAGCTGTTTCCAAGGCATAGTCCTGCGCTAACAAGGCTTGTTCTTCGCGTCTGCGTTGTTCACTAAACATTTTCCTGTCCTCCTCGGACCAGCTCTTATAGTCCAGCAGTTGGTCTGCCTGGCTGATGGCTCGCTCGGGTTCTTGGGTAAAGGGCTTGTTACCGAAAAACTCCAACCACGGCTTGCGAACCTCGTCTTTGCTGGTTTCTCTGTATTTTTTTAATTCCAAGAATGCCATCTTGACTAGATGGTTTTCCTGACCATTGTTGGTAATGGTTAAAACTTCACCTGTCGTGTCCTCTCGCATACTGAAGCTATGAAAAGCCAAATCATCTGAGAAATAATTACTATCTACAATAGCTATTGCGTAAACAGGTGCAATATGTTTGTAACTCTGGTGTGTATCACCTTCACGTTGGCGAATTTTTTCAAGATTTTGATTAACCTGACTGCACAGATAAGCCCACAAACGATTAATGAAAAAATTCTGATGATGAACTTGGATTTCGATAATAACCTGCGTGCCATTATCCAACTCCGCTAAGACGTCTATACTGGTATAGAAATCCTGCGCCGAGTACGGCAGGGAAGGTAAGACATGAATGTTACTTCCCTCCAAAATAGTCACATTTTTTGCTGGTAAGTCCAGCATATCGCGAATAAATTGACAAGTGATTTCTGGATTGCTAAAGATTTTTTTAGCTACCAAATCATTAGTTGGGCTGATGCCCGGATGTCTGAGAATCATCCTTTTCCTCCTTTTATTATACCACAGTTTTATACTCAATGAAAATCAAAGAGCAAACTAGGAAACTAGCCGCAGGCTGTACTTGAGTACGGCAAGGCGACGTTGACGTTGTTTGAATTTGATTTTCGAAGAGTATTAAATCTAGTTTTACTAGATTCACTGACTCCATCTATTTATTCGGAAAAGAAAGGATAAATGAAAAAATAAGAACAGCGGATAAGCAATAAATTTTAAGCTTAACAGTCTTCCCTACTTACCTGGTAATAAATAAGATCAGCAAGATAGCCTTTTCTCTCTACACCATTGGTAATAGTCTTGAGATAGGACATTCCAGCCTTCTCCATAACACGACCTGAAGCTGGATTGAGACTAGCATATCGTGCTCTAACATTTTGAAAACCTGCTTGAGTAAAACAAAAATCTAAGACAGCTTTTAAGGCCTCTATCATCATCCCAAGTCCCCAGTAAGCCTTGCCTAAAACATAGCCAATTTCACAAGAAGAATCGTTCTCATCCATTTCAACGATGCTGATATCTCCTATCACTTGCTCTGGGTTTTCTTTTAGGCAAATGGCCCATTTGTAATAGTTGGGATTGGTATAGGAGGCAACCCAATTACGAATCGAGTTTCGAGTCACCTCGACATCAGGATGAGGTTCCCAGGTGACGTAGGTTAGATTCTCAGCAGATGAAGCCCAATTCTGAAACATGGCTTCTGCATCACTTTCCACAAATCGTCTCAAAACCAAACGGTCTGTCTGCAAGATTTGCGTACCGATAGCTTTCATGTCACTACCTCGCTTTCTAATAGATGATTCTCTGTCCAGTCAGCATTGAAATTTGTTTTGCTTTTGAATTTCAAGGCTCAAGCTAAAAAGATCCACTGGACCTTCCTCGCTTACTTGTTTACATGCTCGGGGTAAAAATGTCCCCCAGACCTTCTCTCACTTTCTTATTTCAAGGTGAGAGGCTGAAAACCTCCACTGGAGGTTCCTCATTTTCTTATTTCTAAACTCGGGGTAAAAAGGTCCCCCGGACCTTCTTCGCTTTCTCATTTCTAGGCTCAGGGTAAAAACCTCCACTGGAGGTTTTTACTCCCAAAAGTCATCAAATACGGTGATGGGTAGGTAGCGTTTGTGTTGGCCTTTGTGCCACCAGTTTTCGATTCTTGCTTGTGCTTCTGGGCTGATTGTTTTGCCTTCTAGGTAGTCGTCAATCTCTTCATAAGTGACTCCAAGTGCAACTTCGTCAGCCAGACCTGGTTTGTCTTCTTCTAGGTCTGCTGTTGGGATTTTTTCATAAAGGGCTGGGTCTGCACCAAGTTCCTTCAAAAGTTGTTTTCCCTGGCGTTTATTGAGGCGGAAAAGAGGTAAAATATCCGCACCACCGTCACCAAACTTGGTAAAGAAACCTGTGATATTTTCCGCAGCATGGTCTGTTCCAATGACCGCTCCGCTATGGGAACCTGCAAGGGCATATTGGGCAATCATACGGCAACGAGCCTTGATATTGCCCTTGTTGAAGTCTGAAACAGGGCTTTCTGTCGCTTCAACTGCAGCTGTCATAGCATCTGCAGACTCCTTAATATTCACCACTAAACTGACATCTGGCTGGATGAAGGCTAGTGCTTTTTGAGCATCTGCTTCATCAGCTTGCACTCCATATGGCAGGCGAACAGCGATAAATTTGTAGCTATCATCTCCAGTTTCTGCGCGCAGTTCTTCCATAGCCAGTTGGGTCAAGCGACCTGCCAAGGTTGAGTCCTGACCTCCAGAAATCCCTAGTACAAAGGTTTTTAGGAAGGGATGTTTTTTCAGGTATCTCTTTAAGAAATCAATGGAACGACGGATTTCTTCCTGGGCATCAATCACTGGTTTCACGCCCAGTTCTTGGATAATCGTTTCTTGCAAACTCATTCTTCTTCTCCTTCACCAAGGGCTTCCTTGCGCATCTTGTCAATCAAGTCCATCTTGTCTTGCCATACATCACGCGCCAAATCCACAGGATAATGCTGCGGATTGAGCACACGCTTGTACTCATCCCAAAGCTTGTCAAATTCCTTACGAGCATAAGCCTGAATCTCAGTCAAGCTAGGCAAGCTGTAAATCAATTTTCCGTCTTTGAAGATATCCACTAAGAGAGGAACAGCATCAAAATTACGAACTGTCTTCTTGATGTATGTATAGGTCGGATGGAACATCTTGATTTCGGTCATATCGCTCACATCCACACCGTCATAAGTGATGTAGTCGCCTTCTGACTTGCCTTTTTCACGACTGGTAATGCGCCACACCTGCTTCTTACCTGGCGTAGACACTTTTTCCGCATTATTCGACAGCTTGATGGTATTGCGCATGATCCCATTTTCATCTTCGATGGCCACAATCTTGTAAACTGCCCCAAGAGCTGGCTGATCATAGGCTGTAATCAGCTTGGTTCCCACGCCCCAGACATCAATCTTGGCCTTTTGCATCTTAAGGTTGAGGATGGTATTTTCATCAAGGTCATTTGATGCATAAATCTTAGCATCAGTAAATCCTGCCTCGTCCAGTTGTTGACGAACTTTTTTAGAAATATAGGCAATGTCTCCAGAGTCAATGCGGACACCAAGGAAATTAATCTTGTCACCAAGTTCACGCGCAACCTGAATGGCAGCTGGAACTCCAATGCGAAGGGTATCATAGGTATCCACAAGAAAGACGCAATTTTTGTGGGTCGCAGCATAAGCCTTGAAAGCTTCATAGTCATTTCCATAAACCTGAACCAAAGCATGGGCATGGGTTCCCAAAACAGGAATGTCAAAGAGTTTACCAGCGCGCACGTTGCTGGTTCCATTGGCTCCACCAATCACCGCTGCGCGTGTTCCCCAGATAGCCGCATCCATTTCTTGAGCCCGACGTGTCCCAAACTCCATCAAGGGTTCATCTTCGATGACCGAACGAATACGAGCTGCCTTAGTCGCCACCAAGGTCTGGTAGTTGACGATGTTCAAAAGAGCCGTTTCGACCAACTGACATTGGGCTAGAGGACCTTCCACCTGCACAATAGGCTCATTAGCAAATACCAAATCCCCTTCTTGGGCAGAACGAACGGTCAATTCCAACTTGAAATTGCGGAGGTAGTCCAAGAATGCCCCATGATAACCTAGCGACTCCAAATAGGCAATATCACTATCTGAAAAACGCAAGTCTTCAAGATAGCTCACAATTCTTTCCAAACCTGCAAAAACCGCATAGCCATTCTTAAAAGGCTGTTGGCGGAAATAAACCTCAAAGACCGCCTTTTTATTGTGAATTCCTTGGTCAAAGTAAACCTGCATCATGTTGATCTGGTACAAGTCCGTGTGCAATGTTAAACTATCATCTGGATACATACTTTTCCTACTTCCTTAGCTAGAAACTCATGAAAATTTTCAAGAATTTTCACATATTCCAATAAATTAGTACTATTATATCACATTTTGGCTGGATTGAGAAAAGAGTAACAAGCTATTCTCCACTCTCCAGTTCATCCATATCTTGTTCAAACTTTTTCTGAGCCCATTCTCCATAACTTTTAAGGCCGAGATTACCGATAAAAACCCAAGGAAGATAAATCAGATAAGTAATGACCCAAGCAGATAAGTATTTAACGTTCAAAGGATTGTGCTGATAAATTTCTATGTTAAATTGATAATTCTGCAACATCAAAAGAGTCGTAATAGCAAGAGTTACCAGCAAACACCCTAAAATTGTAAAATGAAAACGACTATAGTAGTTCACACCAAAATCTCGAGCACGGCCGAAAAAGTAAGAAGTTCCAATAATGATAATGATGAGAATCATTCTCGGATTAAAAAGACTTGGTGCTAATACTGCAATCATATAAGATAAAATCAAGAAAGCTATAGAGATATAGAAACTTTCAGCCCCCGCTTTATTGATCAGTTGTTCTTCTCTTTCGTCTAGTAATTGATAATAAAAAAATCTATTTTTCATCTTCTTCCTCCCAAACTTGCTGATTTCTGCGATTCAAGTATAGGATAACTCGGTCCATAGAATAACTCCCAACGAGATAGATGATAACTGCTAGAACCACTTTTAGGGAGTACTTCCAAGTCAATAGATTGACCAGTTCCTCGCGATTTCCTACGATATCAATCAATAAAATCACTATAGAAAATCCCAAAGCAGATAAAATTCTTTCTTTTCCAGTATTCTCAACAATATCTCGAATATCAATTCCTACATACATGCGGCGAATAATGGCATACAAACCGACTCCAATCAATAAAAGTAATTCTGGTAAATAGGATAGAAGCGTTAAATTAAAAATATAAACTTTGGCAAAAATTTCCAGTGCCAAAAATAGGTACATACCCAAGAGAATTTCTCCTGAAATATTTCCATCCAATTTTTCCGTACGTTCATCTTTGATCACAAGTTTTTTTCTATTTTTCATCTTCTTCCTCCCAAAATAGTTGGTCTAACGTTTTGCCTAAGCATCTGCATATGGACTGACAGAGCGAGAGACTAGGATTATATTTCCCTGCTTCTATCAAGCCGATAGTCTGCCTCGTAACACCCACAGATTCTGCCAAATCACCTTGTGTCATATCAAGCTCCACACGAGCTAGTTTTAACTTTAAATTTTTAGCCACTAGCATCCTCCTTCTATTTTTTAAAAAGTTGCGCTTCTTTTCAAAAATATTATACCATATATCTAACTTAATGCAATATATAAATGTCATTTTGTAAAATTTTATTAACAAAAACTCTCTACCACCTAAATGATAGAGAGTTTCTGCTTATTCAATTTTTTCAAAACATCTACAGCATCGTAGGATTTCACATCTAATGTTGTATTGTCCTCAATATCGTCTAAAAAGATACAATTTATAGGTTATAACCTCTACTTAACTTATGTGTGAGTCTCTCTTTGTATTATACCTTCATATTCTCCTTACAAATCCTTTTGGTAATAATATCTTTGCCCAATGTAGGGATAATCTTGTAAGGTAAAGACTTCCTTGTAGCCATGCCTTTTATAAAAATCTGGAGCTTGAAACTGGTAGGTATTGACAAAAGCAAAACGACAGTTTCGATTCTTAGCTTCAGTTTCTGCTTGCTGCAATAGTCTTGAACCGATTCCTAGCCCTCTCAGTTCCTCTTTTACAAATAAATACTCGATTTCTAGCCAATTTCCGAAAGTCTCAGCTACCAAGCCTGCCAGAAGATTGCCTTTTTCATCTTCAACATAAAGATTCAATGGCTCACTCTCAGCCTCTTCTCTTTTGGAACGGTTATAAGCACGAATCAAATTCCCTATTTCTTGCGCCTTCTGGGATTCCTTATTTTCCAATCTAAAGTACATCCAAACCTCCTCGAAAACTGATACAGCTTGATTATAGCCTTATTTCAATAGACTGTCAAATTAGCAAAAACCCACCAATCTGAGTTGATGAGTTTCAAATTTAATACTATCACTGCTTATATTCTTTTAATTTATAATTCGATAAATAGGACTTCAACCCTTCTAAATCTGTCGTAGTATTAAACTGGGCTTTCTCTAGCTTATCCATATCTACACTGCCATCTTTTTTGACTCCTGCAGCATAACTATAATCTTT
>NZ_AFUF01000031.1 GCF_000222785.1 Streptococcus mitis SK569
CTGATTCATTAACGATTTTTTTGATTTTCTCATCTGTATGCCACTGATTAATTTTATCAGCATTCACCCCCATCAAGTGTAGTGGTCTTTTTTCTAATACATTTTGTTCTACAATATCTATCGTTTCATTCATCGTAAGCGGATCAATTGTTACGCCTAAAATTTGGATTCTATCCCTCATTCCTTACTTTGCTCCATCTCTCATAAATACAACTTTAACAGTTTTTAACAAAATTTCAATATCTTTCCAGATTGTCCAATTATCAATATAAGCCACATCTAATTTTACAACATCGTCAAAATCGGTTATTTTACTACGGCCACTAACCTGCCATAAACCTGTAATACCAGGTTTAAAGCTGAGTCGACGTTTCTGTTCTGGAGTATACTGATCATACTCGTCTACTGTCGGTGGACGCATCCCCACTAAACTCATATCTCCTATAAAGACATTCCAAAATTGTGGCAATTCATCCAAACTGGTTTTACGAATAAAGCGACCAATTTTTGTAACACGAGGATCATTGTCCATCTTAAACATACCACCTTGCATCGTATTTTGATCCATCAACTGTTCTTTGATAGCTTCAGCATCGATCCGCATCGAACGGAATTTATAAAAGGTAAAATGTCGACCATTTTTCCCTATACGAGTTTGAGCAAAAATAGCTGGTCCGCCATCTTTACGAATCAATGGAACTAAAACTAGACTAGCTATACCAAAAAGAATAAGGCCAATAGTGGCACCACAAATATCGAGAATTCTCTTTGAAATCACATGACTAGTTTTATAAAAATTTGTAGAGAAAGTAACTACATTCAATCCTACCATCTCATGAATTTGTTTATTGCGACCCAAATTCTTATCAAATGCATTAAGATTTACAGTTACATCTACCCCCATTGTCTCAAACCTAGAGATAATTTCTCCAATATCGTAGCTCTCTCCTGGAAGGTTGACAAACACCTCATCCACAACTTCATGCGTTGCAAATTCAATAATTTTTTCCTTTTCAATTACAGGTATTTTATCATGTTGAAAGTCAGATTTATCCAAAACACTTACTGCTACCAATTTCCATGAAAGTTCATCAGATTCTAGCAATTTATCAAGAACTTTTTCTATATTTTTCGTTACTGTTAACAGTAAAATTTTCTTGCTATTTTTTAGATTAAAAAACACATGCTTCCAATATTTCTTTATTAAGAAATTCAACAAGTATAAGGATATTCCTTCTAAAGTTAAGAAGTATACCATTCCTCTTCTAGAGATACTAAACCGTTCCTCTATAAAAAAGTTTAATACACTTATAGCTATTGCAAAGAAAAAAATATATCTTATAGTACTATTAAACTCAACTAGGTACCCTCTTTTAAAAAAATTGTTACCATAGGAACTAAAATAAAATACAAAAAAGTGGAGAAGGTATAGTATAACCATCGAAGAACGTTCAATTTCTGTCTCTCTAACAAAGCTAAGAAAATAAACCAATAAAATGACAATAATACTCTGTAATACTGCCAGAAAAATTTTCAATCCTTTTTCATCCATAAAATCTTCCCCAGGTTATTTTTTACCATAATTACCATAACCACCGTAAGAACCATATTTTTCACGTTGAACATCAAATTTATTGAGAACAACACCTAAAAATGGTTTTCCTGCTTGTTCTAACTGACTTTTAGCTTTTTGTACTTCTCTTCGTTTTGCAGCTCCTGATTCTACAACTAAAATGGATGCATCGCATTTTTGCACAATAATAGCTGCATCAATTACAACTCCAATTGGTGCCGTATCAACGATAATATAGTCGAAATATTTACGTAAGGTTTCAATCATAATTCCAAAGTTGTCACTTTGAAGAAGAGCTGTTGGATTAGGAGAAGACACTCCTGACTCGATGACAAATAAATTGTCAACATTTGTCTCACAAAGTCCATTTGACAAATCCTGAGTTCCAGCCAGATAGTCTGTCAAGCCTGTAATTCTTTCTCTTGACTTAAATACTCCTGACATAACTGAGTTCCGGATATCTGCATCAATCAAAAGAGTCTTATAGCCTGCACGTGCAAAAGCCCAAGCAATATTAGTAGAAGTTGTAGATTTTCCTTCACTAGAATCAACTGAGGTGACCACAATAACCTTCAAGTCATTGCCGCTCAATTGTACATTTGTTCGTAAAGCATTATAGTACTCTTCTGCTTTTTTTACAGAGTTAAGTTTCTGTTGTGATAGTTCTAACTTTGCCATCTCTTCTCCCTTACTTTACTTTATCCAGATTTGGAATAATTCCAAGGAGTGGAATCTCCATAACATCTTCTATATCTTCTGGACGTTTTACACGGTCATCAAATAGTTCAATTAATAGCACTACTACAATCACTAAGCCTGCTCCAAGTCCTGCTCCAATCACAGTATTACGACGAATATTTGGCGAAGACGGTGATATCGCCGGTCTTGCCTCCTCCAGTGTTGTCACATCAGAAACACGAGTAATACTGATAATTTTTTGAGCAGCTACTTCCCTCAAAGAGTTAGCGATACGGCTTGCCTCTTCAGGAACTCGATCATTAACTGAAATAGAAACAATACGGGTATCAACTGGTACTGTCACTTTAATTTTATTAGCCAAACCTTTTGGCGTCAAATCTAGTTTCAAATCAGAAACAACTTTCTCCAAAACATCCTGCGATAGGATAATTTCACGATAGTCTTTAACCAAGTACGATCCTGCCTGCAAGTCTTGATTTGTTAAACCAGACTTCTCTCCTTGATTACGGTTAACTACATAAATCCGAGTCGTACTAGTAAACTCAGGTTTGATAACAAAAGTACTGTAGGCAAAAGCAACTGAAGAAGTTATAATTGTCACTAATAAAATGACTAACTTTCTTTTCCATAAAGTTCTGAATAGTTGAAATACATCGATTTCCAAAGTGTTTTGATCTTTCATATTTTCTCCTAAATTAATTGATCCATTATAATTTTTCTGGGATTTTCTACAAAAAGTTCCTTCGCTTTTTTCGCTCCATATTTCTTAGCAATGATATCGTATGCCTGTTCCATATATGGAGGTCTACTGTCTAAATTGTGCATGTCACTTGCAACTACATGAACTAAATCACGTTCCAAAAAATACCGAGCTCTCTTTTTCATAAATTTATATCTTTCACCAAAGAGCTTAGGTTTTAAAACATGATAACTATTTATCTGAGTATAGCAACCCATATCAATCAGTTCACGAACGCGTTTTTCATTATTCTCTAAAGCATCATAACGTTCAATATGAGCAATTACTGGTGTGATTCCCAACATCAAAATATTACTCAATCCCGTATGAATCTCACGATAGGGAGTATGCATGCTAAACTCAATCAAAGCATAACGGCTATCATTAAGGGTAGGAATTTCTTTTTTTTCTAGCTTTTCTAGAACATCCGAAGTATAGTATATCTCTGCTCCATAAGCAATGACTAAATCATCTGCTACTTCTTTTGCAATTTCACGAACCTTAATAAAATTTGTTGCAATTTTTTCTTCTGGAGTTTCAAACATTCCTTTTCGACGATGTGAAGTAGACACAATCATTCGAACCCCTTGATTATAAGCTTCTCTTAAAAGTGCCTTGCTATCCTCTATCGACTTTGGCCCATCATCTACATCAAAAACGATATGCGAATGGATGTCTATCATTTCATCTACCCTCCATCACATCCTGTATAGCTGTCTTGACTGTAGCTAAACTACTATCATCTATTTCCATCATATAGAGACTACTGTCTGGCATTGCATAAGAAGGAAGATCCATCCGACCTGTCCCTTTTAAATCTTGAGAATTTACTTTATAATTTCCTCCACTTTCCAACTGAGTATTCACTAGATCCATCATAGTCTCAATCGGCATATTTGTTTGAAGAGAATCCTGCAATCCTTGAAGAATACTACTATAATTTTTCAAGGCCTCTGTAGAAGTTAACTTCTGAATAATTGCTACAATAACCTTTTGTTGGTTGCGACCACGGTCACGATCTCCATCGGCTAGTGAGTAGCGTTCACGCACAAAACCTAGAGCTTGCTCAGAGTCTAGATGGACATTTCCCACTGGAAAATGGAACTTCCCATGTAGAGCTGAAAACTCTTGATCGTTATGAACATCTACCCCTCCCAACAAGTCAATCAATTTCAAAAATGAGGTAAAATTCAAACGAACATAATAATTAATATCTACTCCATAAAGGTTCTCTAAGGTATGAATAGATGAATCAACCCCGTATATACCAGCATGAGTCAATTTATCCTTTTGATTGTTTCCACCATCAGCAATAGGAACATATGAATCTCGTGGAGTTGTTGTAAGAAGGATTCTCTTCGTATCCCTATTGACCGTCATCAGAATATTGACATCTGAGCGCGAAACTGAACTAATGGCACCGTAAGTATCAATACCACTGACATAGATATTAAAGAAGC
The DNA here is from genome assembly GCF_000222785.1 of Streptococcus mitis SK569. Classification (GTDB taxonomy): domain Bacteria; phylum Bacillota; class Bacilli; order Lactobacillales; family Streptococcaceae; genus Streptococcus; species Streptococcus mitis_N. Next base: position 4,472 of record NZ_AFUF01000031.1, read on the forward strand.
GATCTTTAGATACCTTAGGGGTCTCAACATCCTTGGTCATTTTTTTAGTGTAAATTTTCTTAATTTTAGAAGCATAATCTGGATACTCTGCTTCAATAATATTCTCAAATACACTATTTAAGACAATGGCTTTGGCCTCTCCAGAAATCAAACTTTTATAAGTTGACAAGTAAGAAGTACTTGTATCAACCGTCAAATCCTTATTTTGACTCGTCTTAATATCAGAGATTAGCTTTTGAATATTCTCATTATCCGTACCTGTTGGTCCCATAACACTAGATAATTGGGTAACATTATTGATATCGCTATCCTTTAAAACGACGACGCTGAGAGAATACTCTGAATAATTTGAAGTTGCATTAATATGACTTGTAAAACCTACAAATTGTTGCAGAGCAAATACAGAAACTGAACTCACTAAAACAGCTAGTGTTAAAAAGAAAATCGTGAACTTTTCTGCTTTTCTATAGATTATTAGTAGTGTAGCACTAATAGCAACCACAAAGGTAAAAACTGTAACTACAACATTCAAGTTTCTAAAAGCAAGGATATTATACTTAAAGATTAAGAACAATAAAAACCCGCTCAACAATGAATAAACAAACAGCAAGAATATGTTAATAATCTGTTTTGTTTTCTGTGAGCGTGATTTTTTAAAACGTCTACTCATGATTATCACCTATATATTTAATAGTCCTATTATATCACTTTTTTAATATAAATTCTACAATTAATACTTTTATAGATAATCTTTGATCCAGGTTTTTCGTGTCTCATAAAATTTTAATTCCTACTCGAAAGTAGAAGTACTATAGTATTTTTGTAGTAGTATTATTTGATATCAACATCATATATCAGTGTTTCTAAACTCTTTTCTATAAATAAAAAAGTATAATCACACAAAAATCTGATACTCAATGAAAACCAAAGAACAAACTAGGAAGCTAGCTTCATGTTGCTCAAAACACTGTTTTAAGGTTGCAGATAGAGCTGATGCGCTTTGGAAAGATTTTCGAAGAGTATGAACTGCAATATACAAAAAACAGCCCTATCAAGATGGCTTTATAAAAACCATCCAATAGAACTGCTCGTTATTATTTAACATGCTTTTCTGCTTCTTTTTGAGCTTTTTCAATTGCTTTTTTGCTCTCTTGCTCCCATTTAGTCTTGGCTTCTTCATACTGTTTAGTCGTAACTGTATCTTTTTGCAGTTTCATGTACTTATAATTATTTCCATCACCCTTGATACCAACTAATGAATAACCTCTTGTAAATGGTGTCACTTTAGTTACAGAAGCTGTCCCACCATTTGACATAGCTGACATAATGAGAGAGTTATCGATCATCCAAGCTTGAGCTTCAGCGTATTTTTCATAACGCTTCGCTACATCTTTGTTTTCACTATCCGCTTCCTTAAGCATTTTAGTGTAAGTATCCAAACCTAAGCTAGCAATTTTTGCTTTATCTTCCTTGGCATCTAGACCAAAAATCTTGAGGTAGAATCCATCCTCTGCATTGAAAGGATTGAGATAAGTTGATGGATCCTGATAGTCACCTACCCAGCCATCAAAGCTCAAATCGTAGTCTCGATCAGCTGGCGTTGGTGCCAAGAAGGCTACGTTATTAAAATCATCTGTTGATAGTTGCTGAACATCAATGACAATATTATCAGCACCCAAAACTGATTCAAGAGTCTGTTTAACAGAGTTCATACCTGTCACAGCATTTTTACTTGTCTGATCAACTGCCACATCCAAGTGAATCGGGAAAGTCACACCTTGACTCGCCAATTCTTTTTTAGCTTCCGCAAATTTTGCTTGGGCTTTTTCTTTGTTAAAATAAGCATCCTGAGCATCTGCCAAGTTAATACCTGACCACTCTGTTCCATAGTTGACCAATTTAGAAGCGACTACTTCTCCAAAGGTCTTATCTCCAACTTGGACAAATGTTGGAGGCACCAAGGTGTTACGAAGGGTCTTGCTAGCTGCTTCTTCCCCATTTGACTGGGCAGAATAGGCTGTGCGGTCCAGGGCAAAGTTCACTGCTTGGCGGAAGTTTTTGTTCAAGACAGCTGTTGCAGTTGATTTCTTCTGCTCATCTGTCGTTTTAGACGTATGGTTGTAAGCCTTACGGTTGACGTTGAAATTGAAATACCAAGAAGTCTTGTCCTGCAAACTGTAAATGATATTATTCTTATATTTTTCCTTTGTCTTAGCAAAGTTTGAACTATTTGGATAAACACCAGCGATTGAATAAGCTCCGCTTTCAAAGTTACGGATGGTCAATTCTTGGTCTGAGCCATCAAAATAAGCCAATTTCACGCGCTCAATCGATACCTTATCGTGATCGTAGTAATGAGGATTTTTCACATACTCAATAGATGATTTTGATGTAAAATCTTTTAACAAGTAAGGTCCACTGTAGAGAATGCTATCTGGAGATAGGGTCCCAAAATCTTTCCCTTTTGAATTTAGAAACTCTTCGTTGACTGGGAAAAGAATACTATTCGTTGTTTTTGAATTCCAGTAAGGCTCTGGGCGTACCAAAGTATACTCAACCGTCTGGTCGTCAATGGCCTTCACACCAACCTTAGAAAAGTCAGAATCCACTCCTGTAATATAATCATTCAAGCCCTTAATCGAGTTTTGAATCAAGTCAATGGCCTGTGATTTATTATCCACTGCGTACTTAATACCTGTCACAAAATCCTGTGCCTTGACTGGAGCGTACTCTTCACCGTCAGCTGTGAACCATTTGGCATCTTTTCTCAATTTATAGGTATAAGTCAGACCGTCGCTCGAAACAGACCAGTCTTCTGCCAAAGATGGAACTAGATTTCCGTAATTGTCATTTTCAAGCAAACCATCCACTAGGTTGGTGATAATCGATGTATTGTCAGCGTAGTAGTCTAATAAGTAATTAAATGTAGTTGGATTTCCACTAAAGGTTGATGAGTAAGTTTTTGTATCTGAACCTGATTGTCCACAGGCAGCCAAAAGCAAGGCAGCCGCAAAAGTTAGGCCTGCACTAAGAACACGCTTTTTTGTATTCATCGTCTTTCTCCTTTATGTTAGTTTTTATAACATAAACTTATTTTACCAAAATAGCCCGGATTTGTAAAGTTAATTGAATTTTTAGAATAAAAATTTATAAATGTAGGCATAAAAAACAAAGAATTTCTGTCTTTCATACAGTCCTCCCTTGTTTTTATACGATTTCAATTTTAGATTTTTCTGTTCAGAAATATTGAGCCCAACTCCACACAGAAAGCATCCCATGGAGCCAAGATTTGTTTTTCAAAGACTTCTTGAGCCACAGTATTTTCAATCAAGACTGATTTAACTTTTCCTTCTACTGTTAAGTCTTGCTCTTCATTGGATAAGTTGGCCACAACTAGGAAACGACGGTCACCATCTTTACGGATATAAGCAAAGACCTTGTCAGCTGTTTCCAATAGTTCAAAGTCAGCTCGAATCAGCCAGCTGTTCTCCTTACGAATTTGGACCAACTTCTGATAAGTATAAAAAATAGAATCTGGATTTGCCAGCGCTTCTTGAACATTGATTGTTGGATAGTTTGGATTCACTGCCAACCAAGGTTGACCTGTTGAGAAACCAGCGTTTTTGCTCTCGTCCCATTGCATTGGAGTACGGGCATTATCACGTCCGATTACACGGATACTGTCCATGATTTCTTCCAGCGGAACGCCTTTTTCAAGAGCCTCACGCGCATAGTTGAGGGATTCAATATCTTCTACTTGGTCCAGTGTTTCAAACGGATAGTTGGTCATCCCAATCTCCTCACCTTGGTAGATATAAGGAGTTCCTCTCATGAGATGAAGCAAGATGGCAAAAGCTTTGGCAGATTTTTCGCAGTATTCTTGGTCATTTCCCCAGATTGAGACGATACGAGGAAGGTCATGATTGTTCCAGAAGAGCGAATTCCAGCCATCTTCAACTCCTAATTCTGTCTGCCATTTGTTGAAAATCTCTTTCAACTTAGCGATATTCAGCTCTTTTTGATAGTGCCATTTAGGCTGACCTTCCTGATACTGAAGACAGATATGCTCAAACTGGAAGACCATAGACAATTCTTGGCCCTTTGGATCAGAGTAAAGCTTAGCAATCTCTGGAGTTGCTCCCCATGTCTCTCCCACTGTTAAAAGATTCTTTTCTCCAAAGGTCGCTTGATTCATCTCCTTGAGATAAGGATGGAGCATAGGACCATTATTGACTACCTTCTCATCAGGAATTTTGCCAATCATGTCAATGACATCCATACGGAATCCACCAATGCCTTTATCAATCCAAAAGTTCATCATTTCATAAATTTTCTGGCGAAGTTTTTCATTTTCCCAGTTGAGATCAGGCTGTTTCTTGCTGAAAAAGTGGAGATAGTATTGACCTGACTTTTCATCATATTCCCAAGCAGATCCACTAAAGATAGAATCTAAATCGTTAGGTTCATCCCGCCAGATATAGTAGTCTCGCTCAGGGCTATCAGGATTTTCACAGGCCTCGACAAACCAAGCATGCTCATCTGAGGTATGATTGACCACTAAGTCCATGATGATACGAATATCACGTTTCTTAGCTTCCGCGATCAGTTGGTCCATATCCTCCATGGTCCCAAAAATAGCCGCAATCGCTTGATAATCGGCAATATCATAGCCATTATCATCCATTGGACTGTCATAAACAGGAGAAAGCCAAATCGCTGTAATTCCTAACTTGGCTAGATAGTCTAACTTACTAGTAATTCCTGGCAAATCGCCAATTCCATCTCCGTTGCTATCCATAAAGCTCTTAGGATAGACTTGATAGACTACGGCATTGTGCCACCATTTTTCTTGCATCTTCTTACCTCATTATTTTAATAATCTGTAGTCTATGATAGCGCTTTTTAAAATTTTATGCAAGCGTTTGCCTAATCTTTTTGATTCCTTTTTTAACTCCATAGTTTCCTAACTTCCAATTTTTTATTATAATAGAGGTCAGAGGTAAAAAAATGAAAAAACAAGCTTTTAGTTCTGAACAATATTTGAATCTACAGCGCGACCACATCTTGGAGCGCATTAACCAATTTGACGGCAAGCTCTACTTGGAGTTTGGTGGCAAAATGTTAGAAGATTTCCACGCTGCTCGTGTTCTTCCTGGTTATGAGCCTGACAACAAGATCAAGCTCTTACAAGAGTTGAAAGAGCAGGTTGAGGTCGTGATTGCTATTAATGCTAGCAACATCGAGCATTCCAAAGCACGTGGTGACTTGGGCATTTCTTATGACCAAGAAGTTCTTCGTCTGATTGACAAATTCAATGAATTGGGAATTTTTGTTGGCTCCGTTGTCATCACACAGTACGCTGGTCAACCAGCTGCAGATGCCTTCCGCAACCAACTTGAGAAAAACGGAATTGATTCTTATCTTCATTATCCAATCAAAGGATATCCAACAGATATGGATCACATCATTTCGCCAGAAGGTATGGGGAAAAACGACTACATCAAAACCAGTCGAAACTTGATTGTCGTAACAGCTCCTGGACCTGGTTCTGGAAAATTGGCAACCTGTATGTCAAATATGTACCACGACCAAATCAATGGTATCAAGTCTGGCTACGCTAAATTTGAAACCTTCCCCGTTTGGAATCTTCCCCTTCATCACCCAGTCAATTTGGCCTACGAGGCTGCCACAGCTGACCTTGACGATGTCAACATGATTGACCCTTTCCATCTTCAAACCTATGGAGAAACTACTGTCAACTACAACCGTGATATTGAAATTTTCCCAGTTCTCAAACGCATGTTAGAACGTATCCTTGGTGAATCTCCATACGCTTCACCGACAGACATGGGTGTCAACATGGTTGGCTTCGCTATTACAGATGATGAAGCTGCTATCGAAGCTTCTAAACAAGAAATCATCCGACGTTACTATCAAACTGTTCTTGACTTTAAAGCTGAAAAAGTTGGTGAAGCTGCTGTTAAGAAAATTGAGTTGCTCATGAACGACCTCGGTATCACACCTGCAGACCGGAAGGTTGCTGTCGTTGCTCGTCAAAAGGCAGAAGAAACTGGTGGCCCTGCCCTAGCCCTTGAATTGCCAAATGGGGAAATCGTGACTGGTAAGAACTCAGAACTCTTTGGTCCAACAGCCGCTGCCTTGATCAACGCCATCAAGAAATCAGCTGATATTGCTAAAGAAGTGAAACTAATCGAACCAGAAGTTGTCAAGCCAATCCAAGGTCTTAAAATCGATCATCTAGGTAGCCGCAATCCACGCCTACATTCAAATGAAATTTTGATTGCACTGGCTATCACAGCTACGGAAAATCCTGATGCTGCCCGCGCTATGGAAGAACTTGGTAACCTCAAAGGAAGCGAAGCTCACTCAACCATCATCTTGACAGATGAAGACAAGAATGTCCTTCGTAAATTGGGTATCAATGTAACCTTTGACCCATACTACCAATACGACCGCTTGTATCGTAAGTAACGATTCAAACCTCTCCACCCTCGGAGAGGTTTTCTCTCTGTCTCAGGAGCCAGCTTTATGATATAATAAAAAAAGAAAACTGAAAGGATATACCATGTCAAAAGAAGTTATTGTTGAAAGTTTTGAGCTTGACCACACTATTGTTAAAGCACCCTATGTTCGCTTGATTGGGGAAGAAACCGGGCCAAAGGGAGACGTTATCTCCAACTTTGATATTCGCTTGGTGCAACCAAACGAAGACTCTATCCCTACTGCTGGTCTTCACACTATCGAGCACCTCTTGGCAAAACTCATCCGTACCCGCATCAACGGCATGATTGACTGTTCACCATTTGGTTGCCGTACAGGCTTCCACATGATTATGTGGGGACATCACACTAGTGCCGAAATCGCGGCCGTTATCAAGGATTCGCTCAAGGAAATCGCTGAGACTACTACTTGGGAAGATGTTCCTGGAACAACCATCGAATCTTGTGGAAACTACAAGGATCACAGCCTCTTTTCTGCTAAAGAATGGGCGAAACTCATCTTGGAACAAGGGATTTCAGATGATGCCTTTGAGCGTCATGTGATTTAAACGTAAAAAAGGAACCGGCTTTTCAGCTGGCTCCTCCTTTTTTATCCTCAAAATTCTGTCTTAGGCTTTTTCACGAATGACCAAAACACCATCTTCCATATCTGCTTCCAGATGTTTGGCATCTAAATGATCCAAGTGGAAGTCTGTCACCTTATCACGAATTTCTTGTTCAACCACGCGACGGAGAGGACGAACCCCCATGACTTCGTCATAGCCTTCTTCAGTGATATAGTCTTTAGCCGCTTGACTGACTGACAAATCAATATCTTTCTTAGCCAAGGTTTGGTTGACTTCAGCCAACATCAAGTCCACAATCTTAGAAAGGTCTTCCTTAGTCAAGTGTGAGAACTCAATAACTGCATTAAAGCGGTTGAGGAATTCTGGACGGAAGAATGGTTTCAAACGGTCCATCAATTCTGGTTTGTCTGCATCTTCTGTCAAGTTGGCTTCATAGCCAAATCCAGCATTTGAGGTCGCAATAATGACAGTGTTCTTGAAGTTTACTGTGTTTCCTTGACCATCTGTCAAACGACCATCATCTAGAACTTGGAGGAGAAGGGTAATGACTTGAGGATCAGCCTTTTCAATTTCATCCAAGAGAATGATAGAGTATGGATTGCGACGAACACGTTCTGTTAAGGTATTGCTATTGTCATCATAACCCACATATCCTGCTGTTGTACCGATCAGCTTAGAAACGGCTGTTCGATCACTGTATTCAGACATATCCAAACGGATGATCGCATCCTTGGTTCCAAACATATCCAGTGCCAATTGCTTAGCAAGCTCAGTCTTACCAACTCCAGTTGGACCTACAAAGAGGAAGCTGCCGATTGGGCGATTGCCTTCATCAAAACCGGCACGGTTACGACGGATAGCACGAGCTACCGCTTCTACCGCCTTGTCTTGACCGATAACCTTGTGTTCCAAGCGATGAGCCATATCTTTCAAACGTTCGATGTCTGATGCTCCCATTTGAGATACTGGAATTCCCGTCATTCGTTCTACAGATTCGGCCACATCGTTGACACTTGCAGTCACTTTCATATCTTCTGTGTGATTTTCGATTTTCTTTTCTAATTCTGCAATACGTGTTTTATAGTTTAGAGCTGCTTCAAAATCTTCTGCTTCAACTGCTTTTTCTTGCTTGTCTTTTTCTGCTTCAATTTCACGTTCAACAGCATGCACATCTGTTACTGGATGCTGAGCTGCCAAGTGAGCCGCTGTTACATCGACAAGGTCAATAGCCTTATCTGGCAAGCTACGTTGAGGAATATACTGAACCGAATAATCAACTGCTGCTTTCAAGACTTCATCTGGCAAGATGACATTGTGGTGTTGTTGATAAAGGTCGCGAATTCCTTGAAGGATTTTAAAGGTATCTTCTGCTGAAGGAGCATTTACCTTGACTTCGTTGAAACGACGAGCAAGAGCTGCATTCTTCAAGATAGTATTACGGTATTCGTCTTGAGTCGTTGCCCCAATCACTGTCAACTCACCACGAGAGAGAGCTGGCTTAAGAATGTCCGCAAGCCCTTTAGATCCACTGTCCCCACCAGTGCTACCTGCGCCAAGAATTTGGTGAATTTCATCAAAGAAGAGGATAATATTCCCTGCTTCTTTTACTTCATTTACAAGGTTTTGAACATTTTCTTCAAAGCTACCACGGTATTGAGTACCGGCTTCAAGACCTGAGATATCAATGGAAATAATTTCTTTATTCTTAATAGCAGCTGGAACATCACCGTTCACAATGGCTTGTGCCAAGCCTTCGACAACGGCTGTCTTACCAACACCTGCGTCTCCGACTAAAACAGGATTGTTCTTGGTACGGCGTGAAAGGATTTCAGATGCTTCTTGAATTTCCTTGTTTCGTCCGATAACAGGATCCAGCTTGCCCTCACGCGCTTCTGCAGTCAAGTTTCGACCTAGTTTTGCAAGGACACCGTCTTGTTTCATACCTGACGTATGTTGTGGCATTTGTCCATCAGTTTCTGCATTTCCTGGCAATTGACCAGTCGCACGATAGTGAGCAAATTCCTCAGGTGTGACTTCGCGTCCATTAATTAAGTAACGGCGATTTTCAGAACTGTATCCTCGCATACCACCCATCAATTGGCTAAATAAATCATCCATGTTGTTAAAATTATTAAAGTTGTTGTTCATATTCTTTACCTCTTTTTGTTTTGCTTCGTTATTATTACTGATATTGACTATCTTTGACCTTTGTTTTAAAAAATTTAGACTAGCTAAATCGCTACTCTACGTACTATTTCTGGTTTTTCTTTTTCAAGCAGGAGTAGACTATCTTTACTTCTGAAGATTTCTAGATTAAACATAGACCCCACCTCTTTCTACTTTACTTTAAATAAGCGTTCTAGTAAGGCTTTCATTTACCTTACGTTCATAATATACTACATTAGTCAGAAAAGGTCAAGGACTTTGACTTTAATTGACCAATATTTTTTTAAAAAGCAAAAACACCCTGAAACATCAGGGTGCCATTCTTACATCAAATACAAAATTGCTAGTGTCAAGAGACTTGCTATAAGCCCCACTCCCCAAAAGAAGAAGTCAACCTTCCACTCGCTCCAAGGATTTCCTTTACCAGAAAATCCTCCAAGCTCAAAATGATGATGCACAGGCGTCATACGGAAAATACGTTTGCCACCAGTCATTTTGAAATAACTGACTTGCATCATGACCGAAGTTGTTTCAAAGACATAAACAATTCCGATAAGCAAGAGAGTCCATTCTTGGTGGAGAGCCATTGAGATAGCTGCCAGCATTCCACCTAAAGCCAAACTTCCCACATCCCCCATAAAGATCTTGGCAGGCTTGTGGTTAAAGACGAAAAAACCAAGCAAACCGCCAATCATGGCAAGAATCACTAGAAGAATATCCATCTGACCTTGCACATAGGCAATAACTCCATAGGCAGACAAACTAATCACAACGGAAATACTAGCTAAACCGTCAATGCCGTCTGTCAAGTTTACCGCGTTTGAAAAACCGACTAGCCAGAAAAGAGCGAAGACAATATAGAAAATCCCTAGATGCACTTGGTAACCAAAGACAGAAAGCATATCTCCACCGCGCTCATAGAAAAGGTAGAAAACGACCCCACCTAAAAGCTGAAGAGCCAATTTCTGCTTAGGATTCAGCCCCTCATTGATTTTACGAAAGACCTTGAGAAAGTCATCTAAAAATCCGACAAGTCCATAAAGGACCAAAATGAACAAAATCATTCCCACATTATTGGTCAATTGTTTTGCAAAAAGAGCAACAAGGAAACTCACTACAACTGCAGCAATGAGGAAAACAAGTCCCCCCATAGTTGGCGTGCCTGCTTTTGCCTGATGCTGTTTGACATCCTCGTGCATCTGCTGGCCTGTAATTTGCGCCTTCCTATAAAATTGGATAAAGGCCGGAATTCCTACCAAAGTTAGTAAAAATGTCACAATTCCAGCACTGATGGAAATAAACATATTAGTCTCCTAAAGTTAATGTAATTTTTTTAATGTCCTTGATAACTGTGTTAGCACGAACATCTTGCTTCTGCACAGTAGAGCCTGAACCTTCAAATTCAAGTTCTATATTTAACCACTTAGAAAAAGCTTCTGCGGTTGCTTTTGTCCAACCATACATATCTGGAACTTCCTCTGCTTTATCAGATAAGAGGAGAACTTGCTGGTTAGGAGCAAGATTGGTTCCTTCCTCAATAGAGGCATTCTTTATCTTCGTACCTGTACCAACAACGATTGGTTGCACAATATTGCGACGTAGTTCTTCTGCTAAATCTCCAGGAGATATGTCCTTGATACTAGGCATAGCATAAGAAGTCTGACTACTTATTTGATCTAAGGCTTTAGCTGTTGATTGAAGATTAAGAGAATCTTTCATGGCCACTGCCCTTTCCAAGATAGGATTGGCAAATTCTCCCAACTGGATCCCTGAATAATGCTCAGGTTGTTGAACTGTTACATACAAGATAAAATCAGGATTTTCAGCCGGATTCATCGATACTGCCGAAAAAATATAATTGGTAGAACCAATCAAATATCCTCCATTTTTCTCATCAGCAATCTGGGCTGTACCGGACTTGAGAGCTACATTTTGACCAGGAACAGTTACAGTTGGCTTGCCTGTACTGCGGTTATGCATAGTTCCATAAACAGGATCAGTTCCTACTAACACCATATGAGTTCGAGTTAGACTTGCCGCATCTTTAGAAACAGGATTCCCCACAACTTCTTTTTGAGACTTACGAACAGATTGATTATTAGAATCATAAATTGCACTAATAAATTTAGGCTCTAACATAATTCCATCATTAGCAATCGCTGTAAAAGCACGTAACATTTGGGTTTGGGTCACTGAAATCCCTTGTCCAAATGAACTCTGGGCAATATTTACGATATTGTCAGCAGGAAGTTGTCCTGCATATTCATCCGTCAAGCCAAAACGAGTCGGAACACCAAATTTAAAGCGACTTAGATAATCCAGCCAGGTAGCATCTCCCATCTTTTGCTCCAGAAGCGTCATCCCAACGTTACTTGAGTGCGCAAACCCTTGAGAAAAGGTCATCATTCCTCCGCCAGTTAATCCTTCATTGACGTCCCAATCTCGAATAGTAGCATCTGCTACTTTTAACTCACTACTGTTGAAAACTTCTCCTCCTGGGAAAGTGTTATTGTCAATAGCAGCAGCTAGTGTCATGACCTTCATGGTTGACCCTGGCTCATAGTTACTTTGATAGAGGATATCACGCCAAACAAAGTCCTTAGTCAACCCTTCCTTAGTATCGGCATCGAAGGTTGGTCTCTGCGTCGTTGCAAGAATTTCTCCCGTTTTAGCACTAACCAAGGTTGCTGTCATATACTTGCCTTTTACTTTCTCTTGAAAGGCATTCATCTGTGTTTCCATGAAGGACTGAAGGGTGCTGGAAATAGTTGTATAAACATCCTTGCCATCTACCGTTTGTTGGGAAACTTGTTCTGTTCCAGGGACAATATTACCCAGACGATCTTTTTCATAGGTAATAATACCGTCTTTCCCTGCAAGAATACTATTCAAGGAACTCTCCATCCCAGAAGTTCCCAGCAAACTCTTGCTCCCATCTTCATTTTCATGGAGTTGAGCTAAACCAATAAAACTAGAAGCGAATTGTCCATTTGGATAGCTTCTGTTAGGGCTAGTTGTAAAGTCAATTCCTTCAACACTAGCGTCTTTCAAATCCTTTTTAATAGCCATCATATTGGCATAGGTAATCCCATTTCCTTTGGCACCAAAGGAAACTTGAGTCAGATTCGATTGAGACAATTGTTCTTTAACATAAGACTCGTCCATATCCAAATACTTATGGAAGACCTCTGCTACCTTATTAAATTGTGCATCTTCTACATAAAGAATTTTACCCGTTGCTGACTTGTATTTTTTATCAATAACAGCATAGACGTTATAAGAGGTTGCATCCTCAGCAATCGGGACTCCATTTCGGTCATAAATAGTCCCACGTTTGGCAGGGACTGTACGAGTTATTTGGTGAACCTTCTTAGCCTCTTTTACTAGATCCGTTCCAAATTTACTACCACTCCCGATAATAACAGCAAAATTGACCAAAAAGACAGCGAAAAGTACGACAGCTAACAAGCTGATGTACTTCCCCACTATTTTACGGTTTTCTGCTGGAGATTTACGGTTTCTAATCGCAAATCGGGTTATTCTTTTTGTCCACTTCATATCTTACTCCGCTGATCGAATATTCTCGTTATTCAATTTTAAGTCCTTAGAATTTGCGATTTCTTTCAAGCGTTCTGCCCTCAACAATTCATTTACCTCTTGTTTGGCATCATCCAACTCTGTCTTCTTCTCTTCTATCTGCGCATTGATTTTTGTCAAATCATTTTGTACTTGTAGGAGTCGAGTCTGCATAAAGATAATACTCAGCGCCAAAACGAGAGCTGTAAACGCAATGGAAAGATAAAAAGCCTTCTCCACACGGGAGAATTTTTTTATACGATTCTGCAAGAATTGACTGGTTGTTTCTTTTTTATCTACCATTTTTTCCTCTTACTTGTGAATTTTTCTGGCCACGCGCAACTTAGCTGAGTGCGAGCGGTTATTGGTTTCTAATTCTTCTGCACTTGGCAAGATTGGCTTACGGGACACCAATTCCATCTTGGGCTTGAGATCATCTGGGATGAAAGGCAAACCTTTGGGAACTTCAACCGTTGAAGCTTCCTTGAACAATTGCTTAGTCAAGCGGTCTTCCAAGGAATGAAAGGTAATCACTGAAATTCTACCATCCAAGGCCAACATATCCATAGCCTGCTGGATAGACTCATCTGCCGCTCCCAGTTCATCATTGACTTCAATTCGAATAGCCTGGAAAATCTGCTTGGCAGGATGGCCCTTCTTCTTGAGCTCCTTGGCAGGTTTGGCCGACTTGATAATCTCTGCCAGCTCAGTCGTTGTATCGATTGGCTTCACTTCACGTGCCTGTTCAATCTTACGCGCAATCTGTTTAGAAAATTTGTCCTCGCCATACTTAAAGAAAATTCGGACCAAGTCATGATAGTCATAATTGTTCACCACTTCATAGGCTGTCAGACTAGCATCCTGATTCATGCGCATGTCCAATGGCGCATCCTTTTTATAAGAAAAACCACGCTCACGCTGGTCCAATTGTGGACTAGACACTCCCAAGTCATAACAAATTCCATCAATTTCCTGAACACCAGCTTCGCGCAAACGTGCCTGCAAATGACGGAAGTTATCCTTGATAAAGGTCACCATTCCCTTCTCAATGTAGGGTGCCAAGCGTTCTTGTGCATTGTCAATGGCATTCTGGTCCTGATCAAAGGCATAGAGATGGCCTTTTTCACTTAATTTACTTAATAAATATTCGCTATGGCCCGCTCCACCCAAAGTCGCATCAACGTAGATACCGTCAGGCTTTACGTCGAGCATATCAATCGTCTCATGGAGTAAGACCGTTACATGATGAAATTCTTTTGTCATATCTTATCTATTTTACCACAAATCTGATTAGCTTGCACTTGTCAGACAAATAGGTCAAGAAAAGTAAGATTTCTTTAAGAAATATGTCAAATATGCTTGACATTCACTCTATAGAAGAATATAATGTAGTCAAATATATGCGACACAAATCAGAAAGGAAAACAAATGAATCGTGTGAAAGAATTTCGCAAGGAACTAGGTATTTCCCAGCTCGAACTAGCCAAGGATATCGGTGTCTCGAGACAAACCATCAATATGATTGAAAACGACAAGTGCAATCCAACCCTGGAACTCTGTCTCAATCTCGCCCGCAGCCTCCAAACTGATCTTAACAGTCTCTTTTGGGAGGATAATTTTTAAAAAAGGAGCCAACTTATGAAAAAAGAAACCTTCACTGAAAAACTCATCAAACGCATTTATGGCATTTCAGGACCACTTGATGAACACAAACGACGCGAGGCTGATCGTATCGGCAATCAAGTTTTTATCATCCTATTTTATCTGATGACATTTGGAAATCTCATCCCCTTTGTCCTCGCTTATAAATACCCGCAAATTGTCGCTATCGGCTATCCTATTGTGGTATTCGGCATTTCGATGATTTCTGCTTTCTATGTGCTCTCCCAAACCAAAAAAACAGGGATTACAGCTATTGATCCAGATATGCTGAGTGAGAAAGAAAGCAAGCAACTACATTACCCTGGTCTGAAAGCAGGTTTGTTCTTTGGTCTATGGATGTTTTTTATAACTCCTCTTCTCAGTATACTCATAGGTGAAGGTCAGGACTATTTTCATTCTCTTCTCACTATAAGAAATGGTGTATCAAGCATTCTCGGTTCTATCTTCTTCGGAGCAAGCATACAGTTTCTCATCTCCCGTCGCATTGCAAAAACTAAGAAAGATCAAGATGAGGATTAGGAGGAAACTCATGAAAAAAGAAAAGAAACAGTCACGTTATCCTGGTCTGAAAGCAGGTTCGATTTATGGAACAGTGATATTTTTTATAATTCCACTCATTGATACCCTAACAAGTGAAAATCCAAATTTTATCAGTTCTCTTCTAAATACAAAACATATTTTTAAAACTATACTGGGAGCTTTCTTTTTCGGAGTGATGATACATATTGTCGACTCACTTCGTATTGCAAGAGCTAAAAAAGACCAGGATTAGGAGGTACCTATGAAATCACTAGTAACTTTACTTACCTATCATCTTTTGTTTGCTTCACTGCTCATCTTCATCATCGTTTCAGGGAACTTGCCAATCTACGATATAGTCCTCCTTCCAGTCTTTGTCCCAGCACTCAACAAAGGATTGACTTATCTAAAGATCGACTCCCAAAAAACGCGCATACTCAACTTAGCACTGTGCTTTATGATTCTATCTTTACCACAACTGATGGTCATCTCAAGCAATTGGAAATATTATTTACTGCTCACTATCGCTATCCTTTCTTCTATCACTTATCTTTATTATCTCTATCAATTCGTTAAAGAAGTCAATCAAAAAACGCTCATTTAGGAGGTTACTAGCATGAAAAAAGAAGATTTAACCACTCGCCTACTTCGAAATCTCTTTCACATTCAAGGCCCTTTTGATGAATGTCGACAAGAGATTGTCTACAAGGCTTGTGCCCGCTCCATGGTTCAAATCGTTTATTCTTCCTTCTTCCTCTTCTTGTTTTATCTGTTATTTGGTCGCTTCATAGAGGCCGTTCGCTATGCCATGCCCTATGTTTACTCTGGACTCATTTTTTTCATTACTTTAAAAACTCAGAAAGCCGTCAAAGAACTCCATCTAGAAAAAGATGACAAGTCAGAAATCATCCTCAAAACCTACAGCAAAGGCCAAATCAAATTTCGGAGTTGGATTGTGTTTATCGGTATTCAGATTGGTCTCTTTACCTTACTCATCTTTCATAAAGTCTTCGTTCAGCAGATGTCCCTTCCAGATTTTGTGAAGTTGTTCATGCAATTTGATAAAAGTGGTCCTTTCCTGATGTATGGCCTGATTATCGGAAGCATTTTTGGAACCCTGACCTACGGATTTCTATCATTACAGGAGGAGAAAACTCCTAACAAGACCGAACAGAAGGAGAAAAGCAATCAATGACTTCACTATACGATTTTTCAGTCTTGAACCAAGACAATCAAGAAACTCCACTAGATGCCTATCGTGGGAAAGTTCTCTTGGTTGTCAACACTGCTACCGGATGTGGTTTAACGCCCCAGTACCAAGGACTTCAAGAACTCTATGATCGCTATCAAGAACAAGGTTTTGAGATTTTAGACTTCCCTTGCAATCAGTTTATGGGACAAGCACCCGGTAGCGTAGAGGAAATCAACAACTTCTGTAGCCTACACTATCAAACCACCTTCTCACGCTTTGCCAAGATCAAGGTCAACGGCAAGGAGGCAGATCCCCTCTATGTCTGGTTAAAAGACCAGAAATCTGGCCCACTAGGAAAACGAATCGAATGGAATTTCGCTAAATTTCTCATCGGTCGTGATGGACAGGTCGTTGAACGCTTCTCTTCAAAAACAGACCCAAAACAGATTGAAGAGGCCATACAAAACCTACTATAATAATTCACAATCTCACTATGATTAGGTCTCTTTTTGCCTAATGAATAGTGAGATTTTTAATTGGCTTTGACTTAAAAAAAAACTCCATATAGTGAAGCATGCAGTATTGTAAACTATAATTGATAAAACTGCTAGTCAAAAAAATCTGTTTCATATAGCTGTTTCTAATACACCACCCTCATCTAACAGTTTTTAAGCTCAATCAATGTAGGGTGCTAGTTTTCAATCACATTCGAACTTAAAACCTAATAAATACTCTTAAAACTAAATGATGTTCAAAAGCCCCCTTCATAATTATCATATTTTTTTAGATACACCTTTGCCTACACTTTACTTTTATCAGCTATCAAAACCTAAACATATAATAGCACGGTTGACCTCTCTCTATATATGTGCTAGAATTATTGATATATATTCAATGAAAGGCTTTACACCAAATGTTCTCATTCATGCCGGCAGCACGAGCAAAAAATGTTTTTGATATCCCTTATCAAAGCTTATATCAAATTGGTTTTAAAGGTTTAATTTTTGATATCGATCAGACTCTTGTGATGCATGGTGCTCCTGCCACAGAACAAGTTATTGAACTATTTCAAAATCTCAAAGTCCTTGGTTTCCAAATTTTTCTTTTATCAAATAATGACGAGGAAAGAATAACAGAATTTAATAAACATCTATCCGTTCCTTTTATTCCTCTTGCAGAGAAACCAAATCCTAAGAATTTTCAAAAAGCTCTCGATATGATGCAACTAGAATCTTTTGAAACTGTGATGATTGGAGATCAACTTTTCACAGACATTCTGGGAGCTAGTCGAGCAAATATTCCCACTATACTGGTTGATTTTTTATATGATCCTAAAGAAGGCGGAATTGGGAAAAAACGATGGGTTGAAAAACTAATACTATGTACTTACCCATTTTTCAGACAAAAAAATAAGCATTTAGATGTGATAAAGAAGGAGAAACAGCATGGTTTTTTGGAATAAGGATCTATTATTTTGTGAAATTAGTCCTACCACATATAAAATCTCTTTAAAAAAAGAAAATCTCAAACGACATATCCAAAATTTTAAAGAAGGAAAGAAATTCTCAAAAGTTCGTCAAGAAAAACTCCTACCCAACGTGGTTTCATCATACTCTACTCAGTTGATCAAACGCGGTCCTGGTATTGATATTAATCTCCAGAAAGGCAAAGCAACTAACATTCATATTGCAGCCCAATCTTTAAACCATATTATGATTTACCCTGGAGAAGAATTCTCTTTTTGGAGTTTAGTTGGAAATACAACAAAAAGAAAAGGGTACTTAGAAGGACGAGTCATTATTAACGGCAAAGTGGAACCCGGTATCGGAGGCGGACTCTGCAACCTAGCTAATCTACTCCATCTTTTAATTGTTCATAGTCCCATGGAAATCACGGAATTTCATGCACATTCAGATGCACTAGATCCGGATAAAGGAAAGCGAAAACCATTTGCAAACGGAACATCTGTTCAATACAATCATCAAGATTACCGTTTTAAAAATTCAACTAGCCAAATCATTCAATTACGAACATGGGTTGAGAATGAAATACTCTTCGGAGAATTACGAAGTGAAGCCCAGTTCCCATTCATTTATCAAATTGTCGAAGAAAATCATCATTTCAAAAAAGAGGGGGAACATTATTATCGTCACTCCATGATTTATCGTGAAAAGCTTGATAGAATAACTGAACAAATATTAGAAAAAGAACTTGTTTTGAAAAATCATTCAAAAGTCATGTATGATCCCGATTTCATACCTGCAGAAATGATTAAACAATAATCTAAATCTTCCGATATCATGAAAAAATAACTTAAATTCAAGGTAAAAGGAACTATTATGAACAACACACCTAAATTAATCGTTATGCTGACGCACAATGATCACACAGTTGAAAATGCTAGTGAAATTTTCGAATCATGTAAACACTCTAACGCTGAGTATTGGGGTTTTAAAGAAAAACCACTTCCTATTTCTGAAATGAAATCGTTATTCTCAAAAATGAAATCTTGTGGTAAGACTACTTTTCTTGAAGTTGTTGAATATGACGAAGAAAGTGGACTCCAAGGTGCACGAATAGCTAAAGAATGTGGGTGCGATATTTTAATGGGGACTGTCTTCTTTGATTCAATAAACCAATTTTGTAAAGAAAACAACATAAAGTATATGCCATTTGTTGGACAAATTACGGATCGTCCATCTATCCTAGAAGGTTCTATCGAGCATATGATTTCTCAAGCAAAAGAATATCTAGCAAAAGGAGTCTATGGATTTGACCTGCTAGGTTATCGTTATACAGGGGACCCTATTGAGCTAAATAATACTTTTGTTCAAGCTGTCCAAGCACCCGTTTGTTTGGCTGGAAGTATTAATAGCTATGAACGTTTGGATGAAGTCATTGAAGCAAATCCGTGGGCTTTTACAATAGGAAGTGCATTTTTTGAAGAAAAATTTGGTACAAAAATTCATGAACAAATTAATAATGTTTGTAATTACTTAGAAAAATAAGCTTTATAGCATAAAAAGAAGACAAGGCTGGTAAAAAACTCAATTTCAAGAGAAAATGAAGCAAGTCTTTCCAACAATCATGATCACCCGTCAAACGGGTAGTTTGTCCCAGGGCTATAATCCCAAATTACCAGCCAGCGCCTAAAGACGCTGGCTTTCACGTTGTTCAAGCCTTATTGCTCTTGACTCGTCACTTGCCTCTTAAAGAGGCTTTAGTATTACTTACCACTATCCCTAAAGGGACCCTCATATTCTTTTACACTCAATTTATCTAGTGCTATATCATGCTTTACCTCGTTCTCAAATTTTCATACTCGTGAAGAAATCATCCACTGGATAATTTCTTTAATCTTGAATATATTTCTTAATTGTAGCTTCATTGAGTCCCACCGTACTCATATAATAACCTTCCGCCCAGAAATACCGATTCCCAAACTTGTACTTGAGATTGGCGTGTTTATCAAACATCATGAGTGCACTTTTTCCTTTTAAATAACCCATGAAACTCGAAACACTTATCCTTGGTGGAATACTTACTAACATATGTACATGGTCTGGCATTAAGTGACCCTCGATAATTTCAACTCCTTTATAAGCACACAAGCGATGAAATATTTCGCCTAAACTACTTCTATATTGATTATAGATGACTTTTCGTCTATACTTAGGGGTGGACACAATGTGATAGAACAGTGCCACTTTGTGTGCGATAAACTATGAGCCTTTTGTGCCATATTTTCCTCCTTTCGCTTTACAATTGGCTTGAACACCTTTATTGTATCGCGTTGGGAGTTTTTTTGGTATAACCTTTGACGCGCACCTAACGGAGCGAGACTGACTAATAGTCGCATAATAAAAAGTAGACAAGTGCCTATTAGAAAAATCAGAAACATCCTGAATTTTATACTCAATGAAAATCAAAATGCAAACTAGGATGCTAGTCGTAGGTTGCTCAAAGCACTGTTTTGAGGCTGTAGATAGAACTGACGAAGTCAGCTCAAAACATGGTTTTGAGGTTGTAGATGAAGCTGACATGGTTTGAAGAGATTTTCGAAGAGCATTAATCAAACTAAAAGGACTCAGCCCTGTACAATACAGAACTAAATCCCATGAATAAATAATTGATTTAACTTTTAGAATCCCTACAGAAATTCCAGTTTTTCTCTATTTGATACCAGACATTAGTTTTTCAATACGCGGAACGTAGAAGAGTAAGATAATACTGAACACAATCGTAATTCCTCCAACAATTCCATAGTAAGCAACTTCGGTCTCGCTTGTATAAAATTTTACAATTTGAGCATTGATAGCTTGGGCAGCAGCATTACTCAAGAACCAGATAGACATCATTTGTGCTTGGAAGGATTTTGGTGCTAGCTTATTAGTGACTGATAGACCAATCGGCGAAATCAACATTTCACCCACAATTACAATAGCCCAACTCATAATCAACCAGAAAGGACTGACCTTAACATCTGTCCCAAAGAGCATCCCTGGTAACATCATCCACAAGAAGGATAAACCTGCCGCAAATAAACCATAAGCAAATTTCTTAGAAGAGGATGGTTGCTTTTTACCCATTTTCCCCCACAACCACGCAAAAATCGGCACATAAATCATAATGAAAAGGGGATTAATACTTTGGAAAAAGCTAGATGGGAAATGAATCTGATTCCCAAATACATTAAAGTAAAGTCGAGTTTGATCATCCGCAAATAGAGCGAGAACAACAGAACCCTGTTCCTCAATAGACCAGAAGAGTACTCCAGCGATAAATAGAGGAATGTAGGCAAATACTCGGGATCTCTCAGTGGCAGTTATTTTCTGACTAGATAAAATCTTGAAGAAATAGTAGATTGGAATAATTACAGCAATCACTGTAAAGATATTAACAATCATATCCACATTAAACTGGTGAGTAAAGACTAAACCTATAACCACGAGAATAACTACAACAAGTGCAATCAGCAAACGTTTAATCAAGGTCTGCTGCTCCTTCTGTGAAAGGGGATCAGTGGGGTAAAGGCTTGATTCAGGCAGGTATTTTTTCCCATCCAAAACATACTTCACTAGACCAAAGAACATCCCAATGGCAGCTAATGAGAAACCTAAATGGAAATTAACTTCCTGACCTAGATAACCTACTAAATAAGGGGCAACGAAGGCACCTAAGTTAATACCAAAGACAAAGATACTAAAACCTGCATCCCGTCTATCATCCTCTTTCTCATAAATTCCCCCAACCATATCTGAGATATTAGGTTTTAAAAATCCAGTTCCAAAGATGATTAGGGCAATAGAAAGATAGAGAGCCACTTGTCCAAAAGGTGTTGCCAAAGCAATATGCCCTAGCATAATCAGAATCCCACCGTAAAAGACAGTCTTACGGCTTCCTAAAATACGGTCACTGACAAAACCACCGATCACCGAGGACAAAAATACCAGCGAGCCATAAATCGCCATAACCGATGCAGCCGTGGTCTTATCCATCCCCAACCCACCATCTTGCACACTATAGTACATATAGTAAAGTAGGATAGCTCGCATCCCATAGTAAGAAAAGCGTTCCCACATCTCTGTAAAGAAGAGGGTGGACAAACCCATAGGGTGTCCAAAAAATGTTTTCTGTTTTTCCATACATATTCTCCTTAAAAATATAATAACTTATTTTACAGAATTTTCAAACGAATGTCAAACAAATTATGTTTATTTTAGAAAATTTTCTGAAAAATCTATTTAGATAAGTTTCTACTTTATCCTCAATTAAAAAATATCAGATAGAGATCTAATTAAGTAAGAAAGTATAAAAAATAAGTAGGGTAATTTTAGGGCAAACTTTTTTAGAAAGTATAGAAAAAAGCACCCATAGGGTAAACCCTTGAGTGCTTTGAAACGTTGATATAATCGTATTGATTAACGTTTTGAGAATTGTGATGCTTTACGAGCTTTCTTAAGACCTGGTTTCTTACGTTCAACTTTACGTGAGTCACGTGTAAGAAGTCCTGCGCGTTTCAATGAATCGCGGAAGTCAGGGTCTACTTGAAGAAGGGCACGAGCGATACCGTGACGGATAGCTCCTGATTGACCAGCGTATCCACCACCTACAACGTTAACGAAAACATCGTATGAACCTGCAGTTGAAGTAACTGCGAATGGTTGGTTGATTACAAGACGAAGGTCAGCGTGTGGGATGTACTCTTCAACATCTTTTTTGTTAACAGTGATTTTACCAGTTCCTGGAACAAGGCGAACGCGTGCAACAGCGTTTTTACGACGTCCAGTACCTACATATTGTGCTTGTGACATACTTTATTGTTCCTTTCCTTAGATAAGTCCTGAAATATCAAGAACTTCTGGTTGTTGTGCAGCGTGAGTGTGCTCAGCTCCAACAAATACTTTCAACTTCATACCTTGAGCGCGTCCAAGAGTATTGTGTGGAAGCATACCTTTAACTGATTTCTCGATCAAACGTACTGCATTTTTAGAACGAAGTTCACCTGCAGAGATTTGTTTCAATCCACCTGGGTGGTTTGAGTGAGTGTAGTAGATTTTATCAGTTGCTTTTTTACCAGTCAATTTAACTTTTTCAGCATTGATAACAATCACAAAGTCACCTGTATCAGTATGTGGTGTAAATGTTGGTTTGTTTTTTCCGCGAAGTACGCTAGCAACTACTGCAGAAAGACGTCCAAGTGGTACATCAGTTGCGTCAACTACGTACCATTTACGTTCAACTTGGCCTGGTTTAGCCATAAATGTTGTTTTGTTCATGATTTCTCCTATATATAGTTCGATTTTTGTTTACGGTGATGGGTGTTCCTTCCCATCGAAAAGTATTTGGAAGGTTCCGGGGCCTTTCAAATGGGGTAAACAATACCGCCTACTATAATACCAAATTTCACCCCTAAAAGTCAATAGATATGAAAAATATTTTTCTAAATTCCACTCTTTTTGTCTCTAAAAAACCTCGCTTTCGCGAGGCTCTTCTATTTATAAGCTAAGGCACGTTTAAAAGTTTTCCAAGGACCTAAGTCATCTGTCTGCAGAACGAGACTAGCATACATACGTCCGATAAATCCTGTTGCTACCACCGCAAAAATCAGTGTAATAGCAAGTGAAAGCCAAGCCTCTAACCCATTTGCATAGCCATTAATGGCTCTAAATGGCATGAAGAAAGTCGAAATAAAGGGAATATATGAACCAATCTTCAAGAGGAGATTGTCACCAGTTGCACCCAGAGCTGTCACTCCAAAAAAACCACCCATAATCAAAATCATCAAAGGCGATAAGGCTTTTCCTGCGTCCTCAGGACGAGAAACCATAGAACCTAGGAAGGCAGCCAAGACGACGTACATAAAGAGACTTATCAAAATAAAGAGCAAGGTATTCAGTGAGAAGGCATCTCCCAAGTGATCCAAAACACCAGACTGAGCCAAGAATGGTAAATCTTTAAAGAGCAAGATGGCTGCCAGACCACCTACAACATAGATCCCAATATGCGTTAAAATCACTAGAAACAGAGCCATCATCCGTGCATAGAAATAGTGACTAGCCCTTATGCTAGAAAAGACGACTTCCATAATTTTGGTGCCTTTTTCACTGGCAACTTCCTGAGCCGTCACACCCGCATAGGTAATCAGAATCATATAAAGAAAGAATCCTAAAGCGCCTGCTGCAATTGTTTGAATAAACTTTTTATTTTCCTTGGCTTCATCAATCTTTTCTGTGAATTGAATTGTCTGCGCTAAGCGTTTTTCCTGCTCTTGAGACAAGGAAGCAGTTGAACGATTAAGCTGATTTTGCAGTTCGTTGAGTGTACCTGTAACTGCAAATTTAATTCCGTTTTCAAGCGATGTTTCGCCATGATAAACAGCCTTTAAGACACTATCCTCTTGGTCAATGGTCAGATAGCCTTTTAATTTTTCATCTTTAATCGCTTCTTTGGCACTTGCTTCGTCTTTATAGTCAAAGTTAACACCATTTACATTCTTCAGTCCTTCTGCTACAGACGGCACTGTTGTCACTACTGCCACTTTATCATTTTTAGCCATTGAGGAGCCTTGGAGATAGGCAATTCCTACAGAGATTCCTAAAAAGAGAAACGGCGAAATCACCATAAAGAAGAAACTCCACGATTTGACATGTCGAAGATAGGTTTCCTTGATTACAACCCACATATTTCTCATACTTCCACCCCTGATTCTAGTTTAAAGATTTCATCGATTGTTGGCGCTTGCTGGTCAAAAGTTGCGATATATTGACCTTGAGTCAAGATTGGGAAGAGTTCCCTACCAGCACTTTCATTCTCCAAGATCAATTTCCAACTGCCTTGTTTGGTCAAGCTCACCTGTTTGACATGAGGAAGATTTTCCAATTCTTCCTTACTTCGTTCACTTGAAACAAAGAGACGCGTTTTCCCATATTGATTGCGGACATCCTGAACCGGCCCATGCAAGACCACACGGCCATCTCGAATCATCAGAATATCGTCACAAAGTTCCTCAACGTTGGTCATGACATGGTCAGAAAAGATAATGGTTGCTCCGCGCTCTTTTTCCTGAAAAATGACTTGTTTGAGCAATTCTGTATTGACTGGGTCCAATCCACTGAAAGGTTCATCCAGGATAATCAGGTCTGGTTCATGAATCAGAGTAATAATGAGCTGAATCTTCTGCTGATTTCCTTTTGACAGACTCTTAATTTTATCTGTCAGCTTTCCTTTTACTTCCAACCTCTTCATCCATTGAGGGAGTTTTTCCTTGACTTCCTTGGTATCCATGCCTTTTAGAGTCGCCAAGTAGCGAACTTGCTCAAGAACTGTCAACTTAGGCATGAGACTGCGTTCTTCAGGCAGATAGCCAATCCGAGCATAGGTCTCCTGACGAATATCCTGACCATCCAGACTGATTTCTCCTTGATATTCTAAAAACTTCAAAATACTATGGAAAATAGTTGTCTTCCCAGCACCGTTTTTCCCGACTAATCCCAAAATACGACCTGGTCGCGCTTGAAAGTCAATGCCAAACAAAACTTGCTTAGATCCAAAACTTTTCTCTAGACTTCTTACTTCTAGCATCTTTCACCTCCGAAATGTCTTGCACTCATTATACTCCTTTTTGATAGCCTTTACAATGATTTCTGTCCATTTTTGTCATCCTCATTTTAGTAAAAAATCTTAGGGTACTTTGAGCTATGAGTACATTATACAGTAGCAAGCTTAATTTATTACCTCCGTTCCTCAACTGTCTATTTTTGATCCTGAATTGTTATTTGAAAAGAAAAAATCCACCCCGAAGGATGGATTGATGAGTTAACGCACTTCTGCATTCACTTTTTCTTCAAGTGATGCTTGGATTTTTTCCATGTAGCGTGCGACTTCTTCGTCAGTCAAGCTATCTTCTGGATTTTGGAATGTCAAGCTATAAGCCATTGACTTCATGCCAAGTCCCAATTTCTCACCTGAGAAGACGTCAAAGAGTTTGATATCTGTCAAACGTTTTACGCCTGCAGCTTGGATAGCATCTACAACTTCTTGGTGAGTTACTTCTGCCTTGAGGAGAAGGGCAACGTCACGGCTGACTGCTGGGAATTTCGTGATTTCCACAAATGGAGCAGCTGGTTGAAGCGCATCTTCGATGGCTGAAAGATTAAGTTCCGCTACATACGTTTCTGGAATATCGTAGGCCTTAGCAGTGACTGGATGCACTTGGCCAAGGAAACCAAGAACTTGGTCACCAAGTGAAATCACAGCTGTACGACCTGGGTGAATACTTGCAATCTCAGCCGTAGCTGTATATGTCACTTCTAGTCCCAAGCGAGTAAAGAGCGCTTCTAGGATTCCCTTAACATAGAAGAAATCAACTGGAACTGCTGCTGTTTGGAAATCTTTTTCAGCCACCAAGCCTGTCAAGGCAAAGGCAAAGCTGTTGATTTCATTTGGAAGTTCTTCTTTTGGATTACCTGTTTGTTCAAATACTTTTCCAATCTCGTAAAGTGCCAAGTTTTTGTTCTTACGAGCCACGTTATAGGC
Source organism: Streptococcus mitis SK569 (assembly GCF_000222785.1). GTDB lineage: Bacteria > Bacillota > Bacilli > Lactobacillales > Streptococcaceae > Streptococcus > Streptococcus mitis_N. The sequence continues at coordinate 30,712 of NZ_AFUF01000031.1, forward strand.
AACGGTATCAAGGATACCTGAGATCATATTTTGACGGAGGACAGAACGGTCCACAGTCATTGGCCACATGAGTTCTGTAATGTTACTTGGTTGAGCTGTAAACTCAACTGCTTTTTCAGGCGTTGTCAGAGCGTAGGTAATGATTTCTGTCAAACCTGCCCCTTCAGCAATCGTACGAACTTGACGGCGAAGTTTTTGTGTCGCAGTCAATTCACCAGCTGTTCCATCGTCTTTTGGAAGACTAGTTGGCAAGCGGTCATATCCATAGATACGAGCGATTTCTTCAAAGAGGTCTGCTTCAATGGTGATATCCCAACGACGACGTGGTACGCTGACTGTAAAGCTATCTGCATTTCCAGAAAGGCCAAAGCCAAGACGACGGAAGACATCTTCAACATCAGCGTATGAAAGATCTGTTCCAAGGACACGGTTGACATCTGCAAGGGTAGAAGAAACTTCCACATCAGAAGTATCAAGCTCACCTGCTGAAACGATGCCCTTACGAACCGTCGCACCAGCAAGTTCTGCAATCATGCTAGCCGCCGCATCAAGCGCTTCATTGACTGTTGCCACATTGATACCTTTTTCAAAGCGAGAAGATGATTCAGAACGAAGATTCAAGCGACCGCTAGTCTTGCGGATAGATTTGCCATTAAAGACTGCAGCTTCAAGGACGACACGACTAGATTTTTCAGAGATTTCTGTTGCTTGACCGCCCATGACACCTGCAAGGGCTACTGGTTTGTCTGCGACAGTGATAACTAAATCATTTGTTTCCAAATCACGTTCTTCACCATCCAAGGTCACCAATTTTTCACCAGCACGCGCTTCACGCACACGGATGTCAGTACCTTCAAAGGTATCCAAGTCAAAGGCATGCATAGGCTGACCAAAGTAAAGCAGGATGTAGTTGGTCACGTCCACTACGTTATTGATTGGACGGATGCCTTCGTTCATGAGGAGATTTTGCAACCATTGCGGACTTGGTGCGATGGTCACATTGTCCAAGATACGAGCTGCATAGTAAGGCGCCTTGTCTGTCTCAATGCTTACAGAAAGGGCATCTGCTGCACTTTCATTTGTTTCGGTTAGAGAAAATTCTTTAAAGTTGACTGTCTTGTCATAGATGGCTGCCACTTCATGAGCCACCCCACGCATAGAAAGAGCGTCCGCACGGTTTGGTGTGATAGAAAGTTCGATGATTTCATCATCCAAGTCTAGATATGAGAAGACTTCCTCACCTGGAACGGCATTTTCTGGCAAGATTTGGATGCCATCTGCGAATTCCTTAGGTACAACTGAGTCAGAAATTCCCAATTCACCAAGTGAACAGATCATCCCAAGTGACTCCAAACCACGGATTTTCCCTTTTTTGATCTTGTAATTGTCAGCGATACGAGCTCCTGGAAGAGCCACCATGACCTTGATACCTGCACGCACATTCGGTGCACCACAAACGATTTGACGGGCTTCTTCTTCGCCAACGTTAACCTGACAAACATGAAGGTGAGTTTCTGGCACATCTTCGCAAGACAAGACCTCACCGACGACAATTTTTGAGAGACCAGCAGCTGGTGATTCGACACCTTCTACCTCGATCCCTGTAGTTGACATTTTTTCAGCCAACTCTTGTGATGGCACATCAATGTCCACCAATTCTTTTAACCATTTATAAGATACAAGCATAATTTAGTTCTCCAGAATGACCGTTGCCACTCTAGTTCTTTTCCTTTCCTATCATTTCAATAGAAGAATCCTCTTCTTACCTTAATTTCTTTTTCAGTAACCAATCTGTATCTACTTTTTGACCAACCATAAAACTATGTTGGCTAAATTTTTCAAAACCATATCGGTTATAAAACGCTTGAGCTTTTGTATTATGCTCCCAAACACCTAACCAAGCCCAGGAAAAACTATTTTTTGTAGCAAGTTCAAGAGCGAATTCAAACAGTTGCTTACCTAGTCCAAATCCTTGAAATTTTTGTAGAACATAGAGGCGTTGAATTTCAAAAGCATCCTCTAATTCTCTCTCAGTTTGAGCACTTCCCCAGTTGACTTTGAGAAAACCAGCTATCTCCTCTTCATGCATAATGAAATAGGTTTCAGATTCTGGATTTTCCAACTCAGTTGACAAAACTCTCAGACTATAAGCCTCTTCAAAGTATTCCTGTAACCGCTCTTCCGTATTATCATGCGCAAATGTTTCACGAAAGGTTTGTTTGGCTATTTTAGCCAACACCTCAACATCTGCCATTTCTACTTTTCTAATCATTATTTAAACTGTTCTGAGAAGCGGACATCCCCTTGGTAGAATCCACGGATATCGTTGATTCCGTAACGGAGCATAGCTACACGCTCTTGTCCAAGACCAAAGGCAAATCCAGAGTAAACAGTCGCATCGATACCACTCATTTCAAGGACACGTGGGTGAACCATACCGGCACCCATAATTTCGATCCAACCTGTTTTCTTACATACGTTACAGCCTTCTCCACCACACTTGAAGCAAGAAACATCCACCTCAACAGATGGCTCTGTGAATGGGAAGTAAGATGGGCGCAGACGGATCTGACGCTCTTCACCGAACATTTTTTGCACAATCAACTGAAGGGTTCCTTGAAGGTCAGCCATAGAGATATTTTTCCCAACAACCAAGCCTTCGATTTGGTGGAACTGGTGACTGTGGGTTGCATCGTCCGTATCACGACGGAACACACGCCCTGGTGAGATCATTTTCAAAGGACCTTTAGAGAAATCATGGGCATCCATGGCACGCGCCTGCACAGGAGATGTATGAGTACGGAGCAAGATCTCTTCTGTGATATAGAATGTATCCTGCATATCACGAGCTGGGTGGTCTTTTGGAAGGTTCATACGTTCAAAGTTATAGTAGTCTTGCTCCACTTCAAAACCATCCACGACTTGGTAACCCATCCCAGTGAAGATATCTTCGATTTCTTCACTGGTTTGTGTCAAAACGTGACGGTGACCAGTCGCAACTGGACGACCTGGAAGTGTCACATCAATGCTCTCGCTTGCTAATTGAGCTGCAACTTTCTTTTCTTCCAAGAGCTTAGCAGTTTCTTCAAAAGCTGCTGTCAAGACATCACGAGCTTCATTGACGTGTTTCCCGATAATTGGACGCATCTCAGCAGAGACATCTTTCATCCCTTTGAGGATTTCAGTAAGAGAACCCTTTTTCCCAAGGACTGAGACACGCAAATCTTGCATCTCTTTTTCATTTTCAGCAGTAATCTGCTTCAAGCTAGCCAGCGTTTCTTCGCGAAGCGCTTTTAATTGTTCTTCAATAGTTGACATAATTCCTCCATCAGTCGCTCGTAGATAAAAAGAAAACCACATGCCAAAAACTCCACTCGGAGCGTTGACACGCGGTACCATCCGTTTTCATCTGACAAGTCAGACCTTCATTTCTAAATCCATGCGCAAGTGAATTCACCCAGCTTTCATATAGAGAGCTTGCAGTCACGGCTCTCCTCCCTGATATACTTCCCTTGAGTTACTAGTCTTGCAGATTTCTATTCAATTACTACATAGTTTATCAGATTTTTAGTTAAAAAACAAGTTAGATTAGACTAATTTCAGTATAAAACTCGTTCCTTTTTCTGTTGCTCCATTTTCCACAAATCCAAGCGACTTGAAACACCTCCTAGAAGCATGATTGTAGGTGTAGATTTCCTTGACTCTCAATTCTCTCCATCCTTTTACTCGAGCCAATTCAATCAAAGCACTTAGAATCTTTTTTCCAAGTCCTCGATGTTGGTAAGCGGGATTCCCAATCACAATGGGGAAATTATCCTGAGATAGTGTAACATCCCCAATTGGAAACCATTCTCCCTTCTCCTTGACTTCAATCCAAAAAAGTTCACCATGCTGATCCAAATAGGAATACATGGCTTCCAAAGTTTCTTGACTATAAGGAAGCTTCACCCCATCTACGAGGTAAACCAAGTCCACATTCTGATACCAAGCAAAAGCTTCCTCACAATGATTGACCTTACAATAAGGAACGAGACGTAGTGAATTATCTATTTGTAAAATCTGTTTCATCTGCTTTCCTTTTCAATAAGAGAGTTGCTGCTTGATTAAAACCCTCACACCAGTTATACCATTTTGCTTCATACTCATCTTGAGGTAAGATATGATTTTTTAAATCCAGAACAGAATAAATCTTTCTTTCCTCACAAGCTTGCGCATAGAGATGATATAGTTCATCACCGCCGTCTCTATCAAACTCAGCAGAAATTGTATCCCGACCTGCCAATAAAGCCTGATAAGCCCTGTGATGCCCATCTGTAATCAACAAGCAATTTCCAAAGGCAAGAATACTAATTGGATCAACATTGTTTAGTTCTACAGACTGATAAAGCATCTGAATATATTGCAACTTCTTTTCTGATAAATATAGTTGAGTCGGATGAAGATCTGCTATACTGACTTTCATTTCTTTCTCCTCAAGAGAATTTGATATTCACTTCTGCTTACCTTTAAATCGCCATTGGAAGCGGAGCTTGTCATAGAAGGGAAACTCTATAAACAGGACTCCCAAACCCACACAGAGACTGGCAAAGACGTCTGATGGATAGTGAACTCCCAGATAGACCCTTGATACCAACACACTGACTAAGTAAAGGCCAAGGACGATTTGTACGATTTTTCTCCAGACTGGATTTCTCATCCGTTGACTGAGAATGACAATCAGAGAACCGACCATCAAGGTTACAGCCAGAGAATGGCCACTTGGAAAGGAAAATCCCTTCTCCTCTACCAAGTGTAAAATAGCTGGTCGTGGGCGCTGGTAGATATTTTTAAATGTCACGATTAAAAGACCTGCCAAAGCTAGATTTCCCAGCATGAAGAAACTTTCTATCTTCCACCGCTTACGATAAAAGACAAAAGCTGTAATGGCAACCCAAGTGATAATCACTGGAATATCAATCAGACGTGTAATAGCTCGGAAAAGAATAGTCAAGTAATCTGGCAAGTCTCCTCGAACGGCAGTCTGTATCGGTTGATCAAAACCGACCAGCGTTTCAGGGTAAAATTTGACCATGTAGCCAAGAATAACGAAAAGTAAAAGGGCAAAACTGCCCTTCATTAAAAATGTTTGTTTATCTCTCATAATGTTTTAAGGTTGGTTTCAAGAGAACATACAACAACCAGAATGAAACGGAAAAGATTACACCCTCAATCAAGTTAAAAGGTAATACCATGGTCATTAGGTAGTTGGAAAGTCCCAAAATTTTTCCAATATCAAAGTTAGCAAACTTAGCGTACAGAGGAACAGCGTAAACATAGTTGAGAACCAACATAGCCACGGTTAAACCAATAGTCCCAGCTAGAGAGCCTAGTAGGAAACGAAGGGTTGTCCGTTCCTTTTTCCAAATCAAAGCAAATACGATGACAAAAACTCCCAAAGCTACGATATTCATTGGCAAACCAATGTAAGTATTCACTCCCTGGCTGTTAAGAAGCAATTTCAAGAGTGAGCGAAGCAAGAGAATTCCTAGAGCAGCAGGCAAATCCATGACCACCAAGCCCACAAGGACTGGCAAGATACTAAATTCGATCTTGAGGAAGGACGCCGCTGGCAAAAGCGGAAAGTCAAAGTACATCAGCACAAATGAGATGGCTGATAAAATCGCAATGGTCGAAAGTCGACGTGTGTTTGTCATAACAGGTTCCTCCAATTTTCTATAAAATCAGAAGAAGTTAGAAAGGATTCCTCTATCTATTCTCACTTTTTATATCCCAAAAGTTCCCTCTCACTCTATTAAGAAAATTCAAGCAAGCGGTTACAGTTTAGCTATAAATCTATCAGAACAGACAAAGCTATTCTTTCGTCTTCTCCCATCCAGACTATACTGTCGGTTGTGGAATCTCACCACATCAGCTTGCGCTCGCGGACTTATTTGGCTAAGATATTTTAGATTTATCTAGGCGTCGCAGTCGAAGATAATACTTAAAGTATATCGAGACAAGACAACGACGAGAAAGCTAAAATAGCTAGTCAAATTTACCGCCGGTCGGGAATCACACCCTGCCCTGAAGACTCTTTTATCATAACAAAAAACGCTTGCAAGCGCAAGCATTTTGTTCATTTTCATTTTCATTTTTTATTTCAATTTATCCACTTCATAGGTATGAACAAGCTCAAGACCTGCAAAGTTCTGCTGGCGAAGAGCCTCATAGACAATCATGCAGACGGTATTAGACACATTGAGACTGCGGACATGTTCATCATTCATAGGAATACGGAGAGCTTTCTCAGGATGTTCTCGCATAAAGTCCTCAGGCAAGCCCTTGTCTTCACGTCCAAATAGAAAATAATGGTCTTCGTTAGTCGATAAATCCACCTCAGAATAGACTTTCTCAGCAAATTTAGAAATCAGATAGAGTTTACCCTTCATCTGAGACATGAAATCCTCCAAACTCTCGTAAAAATAAATCTCTAGCTTATCCCAATAATCCAATCCAGCTCGCTTCATCTTGCGGTCGTCAATAGGAAAGCCCATTGGCTTGATGATGTGGAGGGGAGAATTGGTCGCAGCGCAAGTACGCGCGATATTGCCTGTATTTTGTGGAATTTGAGGTTCAAATAATACAATGTGATTTGTCATGACTTGCTTCCTTTCACCATTGCAAAAAAATAGCCACACTGCCCGGAGTCAAGCTCAGCAAACAGCGTGGTTAAGGCATCGTTAACTTACCTCACAACAGGTTTGAAGTAAATCAGCGAAACTACTTTCTTAGTATAACACTTTCAGAATCATTGTCAATAGAAACGACTTGATTTTTTCAATTTTTTCAAGCTATTTCCAAGGGTTGTAAAATCGTCCCTGATTCTGCAAGATAAGTAGTAAACTAGCTACTAAAAACAAGGCTGCCAAGAACAAGGTAAGATAGTCTCCTTTTTTCAAGGCCTGATAACTATACCAAGTGCGTTTTTTCTCTTTCCCAAAGCGACGAAGCTCCATGGCGGTCGCGATGGTATCAATGCGTTCTAACGAGCTGAAAATCAGAGGAGTGATAATGCGCAGATTGCCTTTGATCCGTTGCATAAGAGAAGCCTTCTTGGATAATTCCATCCCACGCGCCTCCTGAGACATCTTGATAGTAAAGAATTCTTCCTGCAAATCTGGAATATAGCGCAAGGTCAGGCTGACGGAATAGGCAATCTTATAGGGCACACCGATTTGATTTAAACTGGAAGCAAACTGACTAGGGTGGGTTGTCATCAAAAAGATAATAGCCAGAGGAATAGTGCAAAGGTACTTAATAGCCAAATTTAGCAGATAAAAGAGCTCTTGACTGGTCAGAGTGTAGGCACCGATTCCCTGCCAAATCACACTTCTCTCTCCATAAAGTCCAACCCCATACTCGGGAGAAAAGAGATAGACCATCAAAACGTTTAAAACGGCAAATACCGTCGCAAAAACGGCTACAAAGGAAACATCTTTAAAGCGGATTTCTGACAAATAGAGGAGAAAAACCGAAAAGATGGCAATCAGAACAAGCAGTCTGGTATCATAGCTAATCATGGCCGCCAATGATACAAGGATGAAAAAGAGGAGTTTACCAGCTCCTGACAAGCGATGAATCACAGTATCTCTATGCTGGTAACCAATTAATTTTGCTTGCATCCTTCTCTCCTTTCTTTGTAAAATGCCGTTAAAGCAAGTGGATCCACGTCGAGTTTCTTAGCCAAGTTGAAGATAGAAGTTTCTTTTAGATTGGCTTTTACTAACAGCTCAGGACTGCTCAAAAGACTAGCTGGATCAGTATCGGCAATCAATTCCCCATCCACCATGACAAGAGCCCTATCCGAATAATCCAGCATCAATTGCATATCATGGGTAATCATGACAATGGTATGACCTTTTTGATGCAGTTCTTCAAGAAATTCCATAATCTCAGTATAGTTCTTCTGGTCTTGACCTGCAGTCGGTTCATCTAAGAGGATAATTTCAGCTCCTAAAACCAAAATCGAGGCAATAGTGACACGTTTTTTCTGACCAAATGACAGGGCAGAAATGGGCCAATTACGGAATTCATAGAGACCACAGATTTTCAAGGTTTCATAGACTCTCGTTTCAATTTCCTGCTCGTCCACACCTCGCAAACGAAGTCCCAGAGCCACCTCATCAAAAATCATATTGGTTGAAATCATTTGATTGGGATTTTGCAGCACATAGCCGACTCGTTCCGCCCGCTCTGCAACAGAATCTCCTTTTATATCCTGTCCTTCCCAAAGGTAAGAACCTTCCGTCTGGATAAAGCTACTTAAAGCCTTGGCTAGAGTTGACTTCCCTGCTCCATTTTTCCCGACAATGGCAATCTTTTCACCCTTTTTAATATCCAGATGAAGAGATTTTAAAATCGGTCTATCATCATAAGAAAAAGACAAATCCTCTAATTTAAAGAGTGACTGCAATTCTACGGTTTCTTTTACCAATTCAGTCTGCAGCTGAACCTGACCTTTTGAGATAGACATGTTATCCAGATCTGCTAATTGTTCTTCCTTGGCTAAATCCACACCCAATTGACGTAAAGTGGTTAGATAAAGGGGTTCTCGAATTCCACTTTGGGTCAATAAATCAGTCGCCAGTAGCTGGTCAGGACTCCCATTAAAGAGAATACGACCATCATTGATCAAGACAATCCGATCCACAGGGCGATGCAGAACATCCTCCAAACGGTGCTCGATAATAAGAGTCGTCGTCCCCTCCTCCTTATGAATCTGGTCAATCAATTCGATAATATCCTGACCTGACTTGGGATCCAGATTGGCGAGTGGCTCATCAAACAAAAGAATCGGACTCTCATCAATCAAGACACCAGCCAGACTGACTCGCTGCTTTTGTCCACCTGACAAATCCTGAGGCCGCTGAGCCAATAAAGGGAGAAGGTCCAGCTTTTCAGCCCATTTATGAACACGGCTTTTCATCTCTTCTAGACTTGTTACATCATTTTCTAGAGCAAAAGCCAAGTCCTCTGCCACAGATAAGCCGATAAACTGCCCATCTGTATCCTGCAAAACCGTGCTAACCAGATGAGATTTATCATAGATACTCATATCAAAGGCCGCTTGCCCCTTGATCAAAAATTCTCCAGACATCTGACCCTTGTAAATATTGGGAATAATTCCATTCAAACACTGACCCAAGGTAGACTTGCCTGACCCAGATGGCCCAACAATTAAGACTTTCTCTCCCTTATAAATGGTCAAGTCCACCCCTTGCAAGGTCGGTTCTTGTTGTGTTTCATACCGGAAAGAGAAATCCTTCCACTCAATTATAGCTTCTTTCATCTTACTCTCTTCATTCGCTTCTTAGACTTCTATTTTATCATAAATCTACCCCTTCTTGCAGTCTCTTCTCTTAAAATCTTAGCGCCAACAAGATTCCTAGCCTAAATTGCTTACCCGACTAGCCTATAAACAGCAAAAAGACTGGTTTCCCAGCCTTTTCCCTTATATTAATCCTTTTTCAAACTTCCTGAACGAGTCTGCGTACGTGAATAAGCTAGCAAGAGAAGGGTACCTGCGATAGCTACAGTTACAGCATTAGCAATTCCCGCAACAATCCCTTGGGCAAATACTTTTTCTGCAGCTTCTTGATAAATCACAACATCTCCAAGTGGTGCCAAGACACCCCAAACAAGGGCATTTGCAAGTAGTTGAATGAGGTTAAAAATAAGAATATCTTTCCAGTCAAAGACACCATTGATCACGCGAACGTACTTTCTAAATAGCCCCACAGCTAGACCAAAGAGCCCGCTAGCGATAATCCAAGTCCACCACAAACCGTAACCAGCAAGAGAATCCTTGATTGCATGACCAATTAAACCAACAAGTAATCCCACTAGAGGGCCAAAAATAATAGACAAGAGGCTCTGTACCGCATACTGAAGCTGGATACTTGTATTTGGAACGGGTGTCGGAATGCTAATCATACCGATAACAACAAAGAGCGCAGCTCCAACACCGATAGCAACAACTTGTTTAATTGATTGATTTTTCATCTATATTCTCCTATTTTATGATTCTATTTTCTTTATTTCAATGGTCCAAGATGAACCGACACCCACATTATAGGCCTTGGCAAAGGAACCTTGATTGATAGCCAGACCTAAACGATAGAGAGAGTTAATGTAAAGGATTGGTTGACCAATTCTCACATCTGCAAATGATTTGCCATAGACAACCTGATTTTGATAGACCAGCATATCAGCGTGATAGATAGTCACTTCAAAACGGTCACCAAATTCTGGTTCCAGTTTGTAAAACTCTTCTCGTGTGATAGAGGTCCAAAGCGAGCCGAAACGCACATCCAGAATATCAATAGCTCCTTTCACCAAATGGTCTTCAATGATGGTCTCTACGACTGGAAGCTCCACAATCTGATCCACACTGAGCTCTGGCCCCACTTCCTCAAAAGTAATGTGACCACTGGCTAATTTAGCTCCAGTATAAGCATAAACATCACGACCGTGGAAGGTATAAGAATGCTCTGTGTTTTGACGTCTATTGGCTACCTCAGAAATTTCACGAATGGCTACAATACCAACGTGTTTCTTAATAAAAGAAAGAGTCCCATTGTCTGGCGTGACAATGTATTGATTTTTTGCAGTCTTGGCAACCACACTCTTACGTTTCGAGCCGACACCTGGATCGACCACCGATACAAAAGTCGTTCCCTCAGGCCAGTAATCCACCGTCTGAAAGAGTCGGTAACTCCCCTCAAAAATATTATAAGGCGTGATATCGTGCGTCAAGTGATGGATTTTTAAGGTTGGAGACTCTTCTAAAGCCACTCCAATCATAGCCGATACCGCACCATCTACCAGACCAAAGTCTGATTGTAGTACCAATAAATTATTATTCATTTTGTCTCCTCGTATGTCCTTTATCATACCATATTTTCTAGAAAGTCGCTAATAGCTATTTCAATTGGTTAGGGTATAGTTTTACCTTATAGCAAATTTCCTACTAAAAGCTCTTGTTATTAGCTAGTAGGTGCATTTTTTCTTGAAAAAAGGTATGATAGTTACATCATGAAAAAGTAGGTTTTATTATGAAAATTATCCTTGTCGGAGGGGGAAAAGTTGGTTTTGCCCTCTGTCGCTCCTTGGTTGCAGAAAAGCACGATGTTTTACTGATTGAGCAAGACGAAGCCGTCCTCAATCATATTGTCAATCGCTTTGATATCATGGGTATCCTTGGTAACGGAGCGGATTTTGCCATTCTTGAGCAAGCCAGCGTCCAAGATTGTGACATCTTTATCGCCCTGACTGAGTACGATGAAGTAAATATGATTGCAGCCGTTCTAGCCAAGAAAATGGGGGCTAAAGAGACTATCGTTCGGGTGCGTAATCCTGAGTATTCTAACTCTTATTTCAAAGAAAAGAATATTCTCGGTTTTTCTCTTATCGTTAACCCTGAGCTCTTGGCTGCCCGCGCCATCGCTAATATCATTGACTTCCCCAACGCCCTCTCTGTCGAACGCTTTGCTGGTGGACGCGTTAGCCTCATGGAATTTGTCGTCAAATCCACTAGCTGTCTTTGCCAAATGCCCATTTCTGATTTTCGGAAAAAATTTGGCAATGTCATTGTCTGTGCAATAGAGAGGGATCATCAAATTATCATCCCAAGTGGTGACATGACTATACAGGATAAAGATAGAATCTTTGTCACTGGTAACCGTGTTGATATGATGCTCTTCCATAATTATTTCAAATCTCGTGCTGTGAAGAGCCTTCTCATCGTCGGGGCTGGAAGAATTGCCTATTATCTACTAGGTATTCTCAAAGACAGTCGTATCGATACCAAAGTCATCGAGATTAACTCTGAAAGAGCACGTTTCTTTAGTGAGAAATTCCCTAATCTCTATATTGTCCAAGGAGATGGTACCGCAAAAGATATCTTACTAGAAGAAAGTGCTCAAAACTATGATGCAGTAGCAACCCTAACAGGAGTTGACGAAGAGAATATTATTACCTCTATGTTCCTTGATAGTATCGGAGTGCAAAAAAATATTAGCAAGGTTAACAGAACTAGTCTCCTTGAAATTATCCATGCGCCTGATTTTTCAAGTATCATCACACCTAAAATCATCGCTGTAGATACAATCATGCACTTTATTAGAGGTCGGGTTAATGCCCAGTATTCAGACCTTCAAGCCATGCACCATCTAGCAAATGGTCAAATCGAAACCCTGCAATTCCATATCAAAGAAGCCAATAAAATGACTGCCAAACCTCTTTCTCAACTAAAACTAAAAAAAGGGGTTCTTATTGCAGCAATCATTCGAAAAGGAAAGACTATTTTCCCTACTGGAGAGGATATGCTGGAAGTTGGAGATAAGCTCCTAGTAATAACCTTATTGCCAAACATCACCAAGATTTATGATTTGATTGCGAGGTAAGAAATGAATAAAAGTATGATTCGTTACCTCCTTTCAAAGTTACTTTTGATTGAAGCTGTTCTTCTCTTGGTTCCTGTTGCGATTGCTGTCTATTACCGTGAGTCGAGTCAAGTCTTTACAGCCCTCTTTACGACAATTGGGATTCTCGTATTACTAGGTGGTTCAGGAATTTTACAAAAACCAAAAAATCAACGGATTTATGCTAAGGAGGGAATCTTGATTGTTGCCCTCTGTTGGATTCTTTGGTCTTTCTTTGGGGGGCTCCCCTTTGTTTTTGCTGGGCAAATTCCCAGCCTTATCGATGCCTTTTTTGAGATTAGTTCTGGCTTTACAACTACTGGAGCAACTATTCTAAACGATGTTTCGGTTCTCAGTCGCTCCCTCCTCTTCTGGCGAAGTTTTACCCACTTGATTGGAGGGATGGGAGTACTGGTTTTTGCACTTGCTATTATGGATAATGCCAAAAACAGCCACCTAGAGGTAATGAAGGCTGAGGTTCCTGGCCCCGTATTCGGTAAGGTTGTATCCAAGCTAAAAAACACCGCTCAGATTCTATATCTCCTTTATCTAGCCCTCTTTTCCCTTTTTGTGATTATCTACTATCTAGCCGGTATGCCTCTCTACGATAGTTTTGTTATCGCTATGGGGACTGCAGGTACCGGGGGATTCACCGTCTATAACGACGGAATTGCCCACTATGGTAGCTCACTGATTACCTATCTAGTTAGTATCGGAGTTCTGGTTTTTGGGGTAAATTTCAACCTCTACTACTACCTCATGCTCCGTCGCGTCAAAGCCTTCTTTGGAGATGAAGAACTTCGTGCCTACTTGGTCATCGTTCTAATTTCTACAGGCTTGATCAGCCTCAATACCCTCTATCTCTACCCAGGATTTTCTAAGAGTTTTGAAATGGCCTTCTTCCAGGTTTCCAATATCATTACAACAACTGGTTTTGGATATGGAGACATTACCAACTGGCCCCTCTTCTCCCAGTTTATCCTCCTCTTCCTCATGGGAATCGGTGGTTCTGCTGGTTCAACTGCAGGTGGACTCAAGGTTATTCGAGGCCTTATCCTTTCAAAAATTGCCAAAAATCAAATTTTGTCAATCCTATCGCCCCACCGTGTTTTGACCCTCCATGTTAATAAAACTGTGATTGACAAAGATACCCAGCATAAAATTCTCAAGTACTTTGTCATCTATGCTATGATTTTGTTATCACTTATCTTTATTGTCAGTCTAGACAGCAATGATTTCCTGGTCGTTACCAGCGCTGTCTTTAGCTGTTTCAATAATATCGGGCCTATTCTAGGAACCACTTCTAGCTTCGCAATCTTTAGTCCTATCTCAAAAATTCTCCTCTCCTTTGCAATGATTGCAGGTCGTTTGGAGATTTACCCAATCCTCCTTCTCTTTATGAAGAGAACTTGGTCTAAAAGATAAAATACAACCACACCTTGTATCTAACAAAGTGTGGTGTTTTTATTTTCAGTACCTGACTCAAGGAATTGAAGATCCCAAAAAACAACCCTCAGTCGATTGACCGAGGGTTCCTTTTCATTATTCAAGAACTTGATTAGCTCAATGCATCCAAGGCATCATCCATTGAAAGAACTTCGTGGAAGACACGTTGAGTTAACTCAGCTTTTTGTTCTGGAGTGAGGTATTTAGTGTTTACACAGTATCCAGAGATACGTACGATAACGTCTTCACCTGACATGATCTTTTCGTAAACATCGTTCAAGTCCATAACGTTCAAGTTGACGTGTTGTCCACCGTTTTCGAAGTAACCATCAAGGATTGTTACCAAGTTATCAACTTGTTCGTCACGAGTCTTACCAAGAGCGCGAGGTGATACTTGTGTAGTCAATGAGATACCGTCAGCTGCATAACTAAAGTCAAGGCTAGAAAGTGAGTTCAAGTTTTGCAACCATCCACCTTTAGCTTTGTTAGATGGGTTAGCACCTGGTGAGAAGAATTCAAGTTTAGACAAGTTCACAGAACCATCTTCGTTGAGGTATACACCTTTGTGGACTGGTGAGTTACCAGTTTGTTTAGAGTAAGCAACGTTAGATGTGATTGTCAAAAGTGATACTGTAGCTTCAGCGTCTTTGTAAAGTTTGTGGCTACGTAGACGAGTTGTGTAAGCTTCAATCAACCATTCTGCCAATTCGTTTGAACGTGGGTCATCTTCACCCCAACGTGGATATTCACCGATTGTTTCGTAATCGTAGATGTAGCCATTTTCGTCACGGATTGGTTTAACTGTAGCGTACTTGATAGCTGACAATGTATCAACAGTGTTGGCAAATCCACAGATACCGAATCCCATGTTGGCACGTTGTTTAGTTGGCAAGAAGGCCATTTGAACAGCTTCGTAGTTGTACTTATCAGTCATGTAGTGGATGATGTTCAAAGCATCTACGTAAGTGTCAGTCAACCAGTCAAGAGATTTTTCAAAGTTAGCTTTAACTGATTCGAATTCAAGAACTTCGTCACGGATTGGTTCGATGTCAAATACTTTGTAGTCTTTGTGTACATCGTCGTAACCACCGTTCAAACCAGTAAGAAGGGCTTTCAATACGTTTACACGCGCACCGAAGTACTGGATGTTGTGGCGTTGTTCTTCATTTTCTGGGTCAAGCGGAGACACACAGCATGAGATACAGCTCATTTCACCATATCCGTCTTTAGCCATTGTTGTTACACCTTCGTATTGGATAGAAGAGTGTTTGTGGCTCATGTGCATACAGTAGCGACGGAAGTTGTATGGCAATTTATCAGTCCAAAGAACTGTCAAGTTTGGTTCTGGAGAGTTACCGATGTTGTCAAGAGTGTTCAAGAAACGGTAGTCCATCTTAGTAACACGGTGACGACCGTCGTTACCCATACCTGCCATAGAAGTTGTGATGAAAGTTGGGTCACCTGAGTACAATTGGTCGTAAGCTTTTGTACGAGCAAATTTAACTGTACGAAGTTTCATAACGAAATCATCAACGAATTCTTGGATTTCTGATTCAGTAAATGTACCACGAGCAAGGTCACGTTCTGCAAAGATGTCAAGTACAATTGGCACACGACCTAGAGATGTAGCCGCACCGTTGATTACACGGCAGACAGCCATGAAGGCGATGTTAACCCATTGGATTGCTTCTTTAACGTTCATCGCTGGTTTGCGAACGTCAACTCCGTAAAGATCACCCAAGCGAACAACTTGTTGCAATGCTTGGTATTGAAGATTGATTTCTTCACGAAGACGGATTGTTTCTTCATCGATTTCTTCGATTGCATTCCAGTCGTTTACTTTTTCTTGCATCAAGTAGTCTGCACCGTAAAGAGCAAGACGTGCGTAAACACCGATGATACGTCCGCGTGAGTATGCATCTGGAAGACCAGTTACAGTGTGTGCGTGACGAGCGCGACGGATATTTGAAGTGTAGGCACGGAAAATACCGTCGTTAACTGTTGTTACATATTTAGTGAAGATTTCGTGAACAGCTGGGTCTGGTTCGTATCCATTTTCTTTCAAAGTAGTTTCAGCCATACGGATACCACCTTTTGGCATGAAGTTCAGTTTGAAGAGTTCATCATTTTGGATACCAAAGATAACTTCGTTTTCTTTATCGATAAATCCTGCTGGGATGTCAGCGATAGATGTTGGACGAGTGTCCATTGGGAAACGAGTTTCTTCGTAGTGAGCCTTAGTTTCTTCTACAATTTTTTTGATGTGAAGTGAACGTTCTGTTGGTCCAGCAAGGAAGCTTTCGTCTCCATCATAAGGTGTGTAGTTAGCTTGTACGAAGCGTGATACACTTGCTTTTTCTTTCCAATCTACGCCTTTGAAGCCTTCCCAAGCTTTGTCAAAAATATCTTGTGCTTCAACAACTGTCTTAACAACCATGTTAATGTCCTCTTTTTTCTTTCTAGTAACAACCATCTGTTACATTCATGAGACAAGTATACCATACAGTAATCGTTTTCAACAAGGGATAATTCCCTATTTTTACACTTTCTTTTCTAAAACAGTCTATATTTTTCTCTAAACTGTATTATATTTTTGAAAAAATTATACCCTTTTTCTTTTTTTCAGAAAAAAGGGTATAATAAAAGAAAATAAGCAGTAAAAGGAGCTATACATGTTGATTTTTCCTTTGTTAAATGATTTGTCAAGAAAAATCATCCATATTGACATGGATGCCTTTTTTGCTGCGGTAGAAATCAGGGATAATTCTAAACTCAGAGGAAAACCTGTCATTATCGGAAGTGACCCTCGGCAAACAGGTGGACGTGGTGTCGTTTCTACCTGTAGCTATGAGGCACGAGCTTTTGGTATCCATTCTGCCATGAGTTCCAAGGAAGCCTATGAGCGTTGTCCCCAGGCCGTCTTCATCTCAGGGAATTATGAGAAATATAAGTCTGTGGGCCTCCAGATTCGAGCTATTTTTAAGCGCTATACAGATTTGATTGAACCCATGAGCATTGACGAAGCCTATTTGGATGTAACAGAAAATAAACTCGGGATTAAGTCAGCGGTCAAAATCGCTCGCCTCATTCAAGAGGATATCTGGCAAGAACTTCATCTAACTGCTTCTGCCGGTGTTTCCTACAACAAATTCTTAGCTAAAATGGCGAGCGATTATCAAAAACCACATGGTCTGACAGTGATTCTACCTGACCAGGCTGAGGATTTTCTCAAACAAATGGATATTTCCAAGTTTCATGGAGTAGGAAAAAAGACAGTAGAACGTCTGCATCAAATGGGGGTTTTTACTGGCGCTGACCTACTTGAAGTTCCTGAAGTGACTCTAATAGACCGTTTTGGCAGACTGGGCTATGACCTTTATCGAAAGGCTCGTGGCATTCACAACTCCCCCGTCAAATCCAATCGCATCCGTAAATCAATCGGCAAAGAGAAAACCTATGGAAAGATTCTCCGTGCCGAGGAAGACATCAAAAAAGAGCTGACTCTCCTATCAGAACGAGTCGCTCTCAATCTCAATCAACAAGAGAAAACTGGAAAAATTGTCATTCTGAAAATCCGCTACGAGGACTTTTCAACTCTTACTAAACGAAAAAGTCTTTCTCAAAAAACACAGGATGCTAGTCAGATAGGCCAAATAGCCCTGCAACTCTATGAAGAATTAAGCGAGAAAGAAAGAGGTGTCCGCCTGTTGGGGATTACCGTGACTGGATTTTAATACTCTTCGAAAATCAAATTCAAACCATGTCAGCGTCACCATATCTGCAACCTCAAAGGTGTACTTTGAACAGCCTGCGGCTAGCTTCCTAGTTTACTCTTTGATTTTCATTTAGTATAAAACCTTGAAGAGCCCGACCCTTCAAGGTTTTTCTTATACAAATAAACGAACAAAGCTATAAAGTAGCAAGACACCACCAAGCACGATACGGTATTTACCAAAAAGAGTAAAGTCGTGTTTTTTCACATAGCTTGTCAAGAAACGAATAGCCACCATGCTGACTGCAAAGGCTACTCCCATCGCAACCAAGAGCAAGAACAATTGCCCAAAGCTCAAGAGCTGTCCTGCTTTCACAAATTTGAAAATCTTTAAGGCACTAGCTCCAAACATAACTGGAATTCCAAGATAGAAGGTGAATTCCGTTACAACAGAACGACTGGTTCCATTCAACAAACCACCGACAATCGTTGCTCCAGAACGGCTTGTCCCTGGTAAAAGGGCAAGAACCTGGAAGAGACCGATATAGAAGGCTGTCGTATAAGGAAGTTTATCTAACTCTGTCACACTTGGCTCGATAGCACGCGCTTTATTGCGCTTTTCCAAATAGATAAAGGCAATCCCATAGATAATCAACATGAGAGCAACAGAAACCATGTTATGGAAATGGGTATCAAACCAATCATCAAACTTAAATACGGCAAGCAAAGGTAAAGTTGCAACCAAGACCTTCAACCATAGTCTCCAAGTCTTACGAACTTCCTGCTTGTCCTTAGTCGGTTTGAAAGGATTGAGCTTATTAAAGTAAATGACCATAACCGCTAAAATCGCACCTAGCTGAATCACGACATTAAACATGGACATAAAGGCTTCGTTTTGATTTTGATATTGGATAAATTCCTCTGCTAAAATCAAGTGACCTGTACTAGAAATCGGCAACCATTCCGTAATTCCTTCAACAATCCCGAAGAAGATAGATTTTAAAATTTCAATAAGATACATAGATTACTCCTTTTTTCTATCTTCCATTATAGCATATTTTTTCAGCCTGTGATAGCTCTCTTTAAAAGGCACCGATACTGCCACCACCGCCGCCGCCAGAGAAGCCACCGCCAGAACTTCCACTTCCAGAAGATACGGAGTAGGTACTTGCTGTATTTGCGACACTAGCATAGTGGCTCATTTGTGCTGTTGAATGATAAAACATATTATGCCAGCCATAAGCTACATAGAGATTGATATCTGGACTTTCTACTTGGATGTGATGAACCTTCATCAAATGACTGACCTTGTTCGCATAGCCAAATAAGGTCGCATAGACCAAGAGGCGATTCCAGACCACAATACTTTCCAGCTCAGCCTGTTCCAATCGTGCAATCTCCCGCAACATATTTTCAAAACTTGTCCAGAGATAGTAGACTTCTGCTCCTGCTTCATTTAGGACACCATCACGATTATCTAATCGAAGCTTCCAATAATAGAAAACAGCCAAAACCAAACCTAGAAAACCAAGTATTGGCAAGAGGAGGTAAAGATAGCCATAAACGTCCAAACTGTACAAGAACAAACCAAATCCGATAAATAGGGGTAGGATAGTAGAGAGTCCCATCCCCACTTGCAAGGCCTTTTCTCCACCAGTCAAGGGACGATAATAATCTGGAAGTCCCCAGAAGGAAACTCGCTTTCTCACTCCTTCTTGCATCTCTTTCAATACCTCTTCAAAAGATGATTTGAGCTGACGCCCCTTTGCTTGAATCCGTTTTTCATCAGAGACTTTTGCTCTACGATAAAGACTATCAGATACCTTGTAATCCGCAAACAAATTGGAAAGAGTTGCTTCTTTTTTTCCTGAAAAGGCCAGATTTAGGCAGTCTTTCTCAAAACTGGACAAACCATCTTCTTTTACCAGCCTCAAACCAACTGCGTCTCCTTCTGAAATGATAGAGACATTCCCACGGTCTATCACATCTAGCAAGGTAGCTTGAATAAGTTGGTCAAAGGTAAATTTACCTGCTCCTTTTGTTAGAGGACTCACTTCCTCCAAGGAGGTCGAGTAAACAGCCTCTGATAAAACCATAGGCTCTAATTCCATTGGTGGTTCATAGAGACGATGATTTTTGGCATATTTGACCGAAGGAGTGGTCTTTCTTCTATAGATAAAATGGAAGCAAACGCTCAATAACAAGGAAATGGAAAGTAGCAAAGGAAATACCCAAGTAAGGAGTTGTTTACTCTGATCTTTTTCTTTAACAATCGAGTCTTCTATCTTATTAAATTCTTCTAAACGATTCCCTTTCAAGCCCTGATCCCTAGCGCTAGCAAAATCAGTTCGAGGCCAATAGGCATGCAACTCAACTCCACGCTTAGGTGGAAGATCGTCTAAACGAATAGTATAATCAAGGTTACTCTTTTCAACCGTTCCTTCTTTAAAAAGTTTTCCTGTGTGGAAAAAGAGTTTTTCAGCCCCCTTGTCTCCCCTTACATGAAATTCAAACTTTCCAATAGTCCCTGAACTATCTGTCAGAGGCTGCCAATTTAATTCAGCGATATCATCATAAAGGAAAAGCAAATTCTTTAAGTTCCAGATAAGGTCAACTTCAACTGTATCGCCATCTTGACCTGGATTATAAACTTTAACAGTATAACCATCTGCTCCTTCTGTCACTTCGCTCGTAACATCTGTCAGTTCAGCACCATTTTTCGAAGCCTGAACCTTTGGATGAGGGTCAATGTCAAATCCGCTAGGCATCTTGCCTGCACGACCAAGCCCCACGATTTGACCCTTAAAGTCCTCCTCAAACTGGTAAACTATCTTCTGTCTAAATTCTGCTGTATTGTCTGCATGAATATACAAATCACCTTGATAAGAGTTTATCTTGAAATCAATGGCAAAAACAGAGAATGGCAGAAGACAAAACAAGCCTAACACTAGTAAGAAAAAAGTTTTTTTCATCAACTAAGCCCCCTTTTTATATTTGTTATCATTATATCATTTTTTCTCAAGTAAGGGCTTACCTATATTGAAAAATAGAGTTTTTTTCGATAAAATAGGAGACAGTTATTTTTTAATAGATTAGAAATAGGAGAAATCATGAGAAAAATATACTTATCTATTTTCACAAGTCTCTTGCTGATGCTGGGATTTGTTAATGTTGCCCAAGCCGATGAATATTTACGCATCGGAATGGAAGCAGCATATGCTCCCTTTAACTGGACTCAGGATGATGATAGCAATGGAGCTGTCAAAATCGACGGGACTAACCAGTACGCTAACGGATACGATGTTCAAATCGCCAAGAAAATCGCTAAGGACTTAGGTAAAGAACCTTTGGTTGTTAAAACCAAGTGGGAAGGTCTAGTCCCTGCCCTTACTTCTGGTAAGATTGACATGATTATCGCAGGTATGAGTCCTACTGCTGAGCGCAAACAAGAAATTGCCTTTTCGAGCAGTTACTACACTAGCGAACCAGTTCTACTAGTCAAAAAAGATTCTGCCTACGCAAATGCTAAATCTTTAGATGACTTTAATGGTGCGAAAATCACTTCCCAACAAGGTGTCTACCTCTACGACTTGATTGCACAAATCTCAGGTGCTAAAAAAGAAACAGCCATGGGAGACTTCGCCCAAATGCGCCAAGCTCTTGAGGCTGGTGTCATCGATGCCTATGTTTCTGAACGCCCAGAAGCTCTGACTGCTGAAGCTGCTAACTCTAAGTTCAAGATGGTCCAAGTGGAACCAGGTTTCAAAACTGGGGAAGAAGATACAGCTATCGCCATTGGACTTCGTAAAGATGACAATCGTATTAGCCAAATCAATGCCAGCATTGAAACCATTTCAAAAGATGACCAAGTTGCCTTGATGGATCGTATGATCAAGGAGCAACCTGCCGAAGCTACAACAACTGAAGAGACTAGCAGTAGTTTCTTTAGCCAAGTCGCTAAAATTCTCTCTGAAAACTGGCAACAACTCTTGCGTGGTGCTGGTATCACTCTTTTAATCTCAATTGTCGGAACCATCATAGGTCTCATTATCGGTCTTGCCATTGGTGTCTTCCGTACTGCTCCTCTCTCTGAAAACAAAGCCATTTATGGCCTACAAAAACTAGTTAGCTGGATTCTCAATGTCTACATTGAAATTTTCCGTGGTACTCCAATGATCGTTCAATCAATGGTTATCTACTATGGAACTGCCCAAGCTTTTGGTATCAACCTTGACCGTACACTGGCTGCTATCTTCATCGTTTCAATCAATACTGGTGCCTACATGACTGAAATCGTCCGTGGTGGTATCCTAGCAGTTGACAAGGGACAATTTGAAGCTGCGACTGCTCTTGGTATGACTCATAACCAAACCATGCGTAAGATTGTCCTGCCTCAGGTTGTCCGTAACATCCTACCCGCAACTGGTAATGAATTTGTCATCAATATCAAAGATACATCTGTATTGAACGTTATCTCTGTTGTCGAACTTTATTTCTCAGGAAATACCGTGGCAACTCAAACCTATCAATACTTCCAGACATTTACAATCATCGCCGTGATTTACTTTGTCCTCACCTTCACCGTAACACGTATCCTACGCTTCATCGAACGTCGCATGGACATGGATACCTATACTACAGGTGCTAACCAAATGCAAACGGAGGATTTGAAATAATGACCCAAGCAATCCTTGAAATTAAACACCTCAAAAAATCCTATGGACAAAACGAAGTGCTAAAAGACATTTCTCTGACTGTCCACAAGGGAGAAGTCATCTCTATCATCGGAAGCTCTGGAAGCGGGAAATCGACCTTCCTACGCTCCATTAACCTACTTGAAACGCCAACTGATGGACAAATCCTTTATCATGGACAAAACGTCCTCGAAAAAGGCTATGACCTCACGCAATACCGTGAAAAGTTGGGAATGGTTTTCCAATCCTTTAACCTCTTTGAAAATCTCAACGTTCTTGAAAACACAATAGTCGCTCAGACAACAGTCCTTAAACGTGAACGCACAGAAGCTGAAAAGATTGCCAAAGAAAACCTTGAAAAAGTCGGCATGGGAGAACGCTACTGGCAAGCGAAACCAAAACAACTCTCAGGTGGTCAAAAACAACGTGTGGCCATCGCTCGTGCCCTTTCAATGAATCCTGACGCTATTCTCTTCGATGAACCAACATCAGCTCTCGATCCAGAAATGGTTGGAGAAGTCCTTAAAATCATGCAGGAACTGGCCCAAGAAGGCTTGACTATGATTGTAGTGACTCACGAGATGGAATTCGCTCGTGATGTCTCTCACCGTGTTATCTTTATGGATAAGGGTGTTATTGCTGAAGAAGGTAAGCCAGAATACCTCTTCACCAATCCTAAAGAAGACCGAACAAAAGAGTTCCTTCAACGTTATCTCAAATAAAAAGAAAAGGCTGCATCAATCGTGCAGTCTTTTTGCTGTCCTCATACTCTTCGAAAATCTCTTCAAACCACGTCAGCTTCGCCTTGCCGTACTCAAGTACAGCCTACGGCTAGCTTCCTAGTTTGCTCTTTGATTTTCATTGAGTATCAAAATGAAAAGGCAGACCCAATTCAAGAATCCGCCATTATCCAAAGATTAATCTTCAAATTTTTCATGATTTTTTTCATAGAAATCAATTAAACCTAGAGCTGTTTCAAATGAAATATTTTTTACTTTTGCACGACCCTGCGCTAGAGCAATGATAGACATTTCACGCGCATTCGTTTCTTTAGAGATACGGTAGCCTGTGATTTTCTTATCACGAACCCAGCCAACAACTGATTCTACTTTTTCAAAGTTTGACTTAGCCATGTCCTTCTCCTATTTTCTTCTTTACGATATATTATTCTATACGTTTTTATGTCTTTTGTCAATAAAAAAACATATATTCAATAAAACAAATGATTTAGTTTTTTCTTACTTCTTTTTTAAAGCCGATAATATATAGGTTTTTAGTTGCTATAACCCATTAGTAAGCGTTCCAAAAACAATTGAATTATTAAACTTTAAATTCGCAAAAATATTCACCAAGAAAAAATACCAGTTTCTCAATAGGATAAACAGGAGTCATATTCTATATCTTCATTTTAATCTATAAGTTTGTCAAAGAGAATCTTCCTTTTCGGACTATCTCATATCTATTTTATCCTTTCTATTTCCTTTGGTTCCCTTCCTGTTACTATTTAACTTTTTTAACCGGTACAATTGACTTATCTCATCAAATTTTGCATATTCTTATAACACACCGCTATTACAATCAGCATTTAGAATAGCACTTCCTAGTATTCCAAATGTTCTACTCGCCTCATATTACTGCTATCATATACTATATTCAATCAACTCACCAAATCTACTTTATAAGCATTGATTATTTTTTCTAATTCCTATTATATTTAATCAAACTTAAAATTAGATATATATAAAATATGGTATTCTAAAAAATAACCCTATATATAACAAGTCATTCTTCTTTATTATTATAAGCTGAAATAAAAAATAATAGGTGCTATAGTGAGTTGTAGTAGAAATAGCACGATAGATTTCCTAAGTCCATAGGAATCGCCCCCTTTCTTCACCTCCATTATAACACCTATACATCAGTTGTGCAAATAATATGATATTTTTTTATTAGTCCTCAGACAAGCATATTATAGAGCGTTTCATTACCATTTAAGTTAATATAAGCTGGATCAAAACCTTCCATTCTACGGATTAAACCTGCATAATCATGCTTATCTGCTAAGGCAATCCCAATCAATACAGGCCCTGTACCCTTGCTAGCTCGTTTGATATACTCAAAACGTGTGATATCATCATTTGGCCCCAAGATATCATTTACAAACTCACGCAAAGCTCCTGGACGCTGTGGAAAATTGACCACAAAGTAATGCTTGATGCCATCATAAATCAAGGCACGCTCTTCCATTTCTGGCATACGGTTGATATCATTATTTCCTCCAGAAATGATACAACAAACGGTTTTACCCTTGATATACTCAGCTAAAACCTCTAGAGAGGCGATACTAGCTGCTCCAGCAGGCTCTGCTACAATTCCTTGCTTAGAGTAGAGATCAATCAAAGTTTCAGAAATCAATCCCTCATCGACACCTACCAAAGTTTGAACATGTTGACGAGTTGCCTCATAGGTCAACTGACCTACCTTTTGTACAGCAATCCCATCTGCAAATTTGTCAATTTCTTTGAGTTTGACAGGCCCACCAGCTTCAAAGGCAGCCTTCATGGAACGTGCCCCATTCGCCTCTACTCCGATGACTTCAATCTCTGGATTTGTTTCTTTGATATAGGTAGAAACCCCAGCAATCAGACCGCCACCTCCAACAGGAACCAAAACAGCATCAAAATCAATCGATTCTTTTCGAGCCTCTTCTAAAATCTCATAAGCAACCGTCCCTTGACCAGCTTGAACATGGGCATCATCAAATGGATCAATAAAGGTACGATTTTCAGAAACTGTAAATTCTTGAGCTGCTTTAGCTGAAGCATCAAAGGTATCTCCAACTAGTTTAATGGTTACGAAATCCCCACCAAAAAAGCTAACTTGACCAATCTTTTGTTGCGGAGTGGTAATGGGCATAAAAATAGTTGCAGGAATCTTCATTTCATTACAAGTATAGGCTACTCCCTGCGCATGATTTCCCGCAGAAGCGCAGACTACCCCACGTTCACGCTCTTCCTTGCTAAGCTGGGAAATGGCATAATAGGCACCACGAATTTTAAAGGAGCGAACACGTTGGGCATTTTCTTTTTTCAAATAAATCTTAGCACCATACTTCTCCGATAAATAATGGTCGTAATCCAGTGGGGTATTCACAACCACACCGTTCAAGACCTTATGAGCCTTGATGATATCTTTTGAACTTAACATCTTTTTCTCCTAGACTATTTCATATTATCACAATCCATCCTCTTAAAAGAGAGATGAATTGATTATAAAAGCGAGTTAGTCCCCCAACTCGCCTTCACCTTAATTTCTATCAATTAGTTATAGATTTTAAATGCATCATCGTCGTTTTTACCAACGAATGGCATTGCTTTACGCAATTCTGCACCAACTTTTTCAATTTCAAGGTTAGCTGCTTGTTCACGGTAAGCAGTCAATTTTGGACGTCCAGCTTTATAGTCATTTACAAAGTCATTTGCAAATTTACCATTTTGGATGTCTGCCAAGACAGCTTTCATGTTTTCTTTAACTTGCTCAGTAATCACACGTGGACCTGATACATAGTCACCGTACTCAGCAGTGTTTGAAATTGATTGACGCATTTTCTTGAATCCACCTTCGTAGATCAAGTCAACGATCAATTTCATTTCGTGAAGAACTTCAAAGTAAGCCAATTCTGGAGCGTAACCTGCTTCTGTCAAGACTTCGAAACCTGCTTCAATAAGAGCAGTCAAACCACCGCAAAGTACAGCTTGTTCACCAAACAAATCTTCTTCAGTTTCTTCTTTGTATGTTGTTTCAAGAAGACCTACACGAGCTGCTCCAACACCTTTACACCAGTCCATAGCAATGTTTTTCGCATTTCCTGTTGCATCTTGGTATACTGCATAAAGAGCTGGTACACCAAATCCTTCTTCATAAGTACGACGTACCAAGTGTCCTGGTCCTTTAGGAGCACACATGAAGACATCTACATCCGCAGGAACTTTGATAAACTCAAAGTGAATATTGAAACCGTGAGCAAATCCCACTGCATTCCCAGCTTCCAAGTTTGGAGCGATTTCTGCTTCGTACAATTCTTGTTGGATTTCGTCTGGTGCCAAAATCATGATAACGTCAGCCAATTTAGTAGCTTCTGCTACTGTGTAAGTGTCAAATCCATCTTCTTTTGCTTTGTCAAAAGATTTACCTGGACGTACACCGATGATGACATCGCGACCTGAGTCACGCAAGTTTTGAGCATGCGCATGTCCTTGTGAACCATAACCGATAACGGCGATTTTTTTACCGTCAAGTGCTGCTACTTTAACATCTTTTTCATATTCCATTTGAACTGCCATAGTTTTTCTCTCTTTTCTATTTTTTTATTATCTTGTAATCTACTTTAACAAATCTTAATTGATTTTTTAATCACGGGTAAATCCAGTTGCCCCTGTACGGGCAATATTTCGAATACCATATGGTCGAATAACTCTCAATAGAGCTTCACTCTTTTCAGCATTTCCTGTCATCTGAATGGTAATCGAGCTTGGTGCTACGTCTACAACTGTTGCACGGAAAGGTTGAATAATCGCTAGAATCTCAGCTCGCTTCTCAGCTGGCGCTGACATCTTAACCAAAATCACCTCGCGCTCCAAATGAGGCTTGTCTGTAATATCTCGAATGCGAATCACATCAATCTGACGATTAAGTTGCTTGATGATTTGCTCCACTTCATCATGAGAAGCTACATCAATAATAATGGTGATACGCGATACATTCGGATCTTCTGTTGCTCCAACAGAGATACTTTCGATATTAACCTGACGACGAGACAGGACACCTGTAAAGCGATTGAGGACTCCTGATCGATTTTGTAGTTTTGCTGTTAACATTCTACGCATGGAACTTCACCCCCAACATCTCATGATTACTCTTACCAGCTGGTACCATTGGTAACACCTGTTCCTTACGAGAAATATCTACCTCGATTAGCATAGGTACATCCTCAGTGATGACTTCAAGGTCTTGAGCCAAGGTCTCAGGATTGTCAAATTTGTAGCTTTTAATGCCATAAGCCTGCGCCATCAATTGGAAATCAGGAAGGGTATCAAAGACCGACTCTGATGTTCTGCCTTCATAGAAGGATTCCTGCCACTGGCGAACCATTCCGAGTGAGTGGTTGTTCAGCATAACCACCTTGATTGGCACCTTGTAAATGTTCAAAATAGCCAATTCCTGGTTAGTCATTTGGAAACCACCATCCCCAACAAACAAGACTACTTCCTTATCTGGGTTAGCAATTTTAGCACCGATTGCTGCTGGAATTCCGAATCCCATCGTTCCCAAACCGCCTGAAGTCACTAACTGACGTTCATTTTGGTAGGGATAATACTGGGCTGTCCACATTTGGTGTTGACCAACATCTGTTACCACAATGGCATCTCCATTCGTCAATTCACCAATTCGTTCAATAACAGCTTGCGGTTGAACTACACGCTCTTTCTTATCATAAGAACGAACGCGGTTCTTGTCTTTAGTGACTTTTTCAATCCATTTCTCAGTATTGTTATGAACTGTTGGTTCTGCCAGCAACATTTGCAAGGCCTTCTTAGCATCTCCAACTACAGGAATATCTGCACTGATAATTTTGCCAATCTCGGCAGGGTCAATATCAATGTGAGCAACCTTGGCATTCTTAGCAAAGGTCTTAGGATTTCCTGTCAAACGGTCATCGAAACGGCAACCAATACTAATCATAAAGTCAGCTTCCGTCATGGCAATATTAGCTGCGAAAGATCCGTGCATGCCTCCCATTCCAAGGAAGAGTGGATGACTCGTTGCAATCGTACCTTGCCCCAAAAGACTGGTTACCACTGGAATTTGATAGCGTTCTGCAAATTCATTTAATTCTGCAGCTGCTTCAGCATAACTAATTCCACCACCAGCTAGCAAGACTGGCTTTTTAGCCTTGGATAATTGCTTCAAGATTTTCTTGATTTGCATATCATTAGGCTCAAGAGTCGGCTGATAGCTTGGTAGGTTCACTTCTGGTGAATAAATGAAGTCTGTTTCCAAAGCAGATACGTCTTTAGGTAGGTCAATGACGACTGGCCCTGGTCGACCTGTAGTTGCGATATGAACAGCTTCCGTAATGATACGAGGAATATCAGCTGTCTCACGAACTTGGTAATTGTACTTAGTGATTGGCATGGTAATTCCCACAATGTCTGCCTCCTGAAAGGCATCCTTCCCAATCCCAGCTCGCGCCACCTGACCTGTAAAGACCAAAAGGGGAACGCTATCGCTCATGGCATCTGCAATCCCTGTAATGGCATTTGTTGCTCCCGGTCCGCTAGTGACGACGGCAACACCCAACTTTCCAGTTGATTTGGCATATCCTTCAGCTTCATGCAAACAACCTTGCTCATGGCGTCCTAGAATGTGGCGAATTCCTTTAAAATTATATATCGCATCATAAAAAGGCAAGACTGCACCACCAGGATAACCAAAGATGGTATCAATTCCTAAATCACGAAGTGTTTCCAAAACTAGATCCGACCCCGTCTTAGGAGATTCTAAACTGATTTTCTCCATTGTTCCCCTTTCTTTCCTCTTAAAAATAACTTGTTACTATCATACCATTTTTTCAAGATTTTTCAAGAGAAAAGAAGAAATTTTCTGAATTTTCTATTTTAACGTTTATTTATGAATGTTATTTTTGTTTTTATAAAAAAGATACCGATTTCATTTACTAAAAAGAAAAAAGAACTGATTTCTCAGTCCTTCATTAATCTTATTCCACACTAAATAGGTATGGGTAAACTGGTTGTTGACCTTGGTGAATCTCGACTTCAACGTCTTCGAATTCTTCTGCGATTTCTTGAGCAATTTCATTAGCAAGTTCTTCGCTTCCGTCTTCACCGACATAGAAGGTTACGATTTCACTATCTTCATCCAACATATGTTTCAAGGTTTCTGTCAAGGTTTGGTGCATGTCAGGGTTTGACACGAGAATTTTCCCATCCACCATACCAAGATTATCGTTTTCATGGATTTCCAAGCCATCAATCGTTGTATCACGTACAGCTGTTGTGACGCTTCCGCTAACGACATCGCTAAGAGCAGCTGTCATACGCTCTTGGTTTTCTTCGATGGACTTACTTGGATCAAAGGCAAGAAGACTTGTCAAACCTTGAGGAAGAGTACGAGCTTCTACCACTACTGCTGGTTGCTCCAAAACTTCTGCTGCAGATTGAGCTGCCATGAAGATGTTTTTATTGTTTGGCAGGAAGATGATGTTACGAGCGTTGACCTGTTCAACAGCCTTGATAAAGTCTTCAGTTGAAGGGTTCATAGTTTGACCGCCTTCAATAACATAATCCACGCCTTGAGAACGGAAGATATCTGCTAGACCTTTACCAGCCACCACAGCAATCAAAGCATACTCTTTTTCTTCAGCCGGTTTGCTAACTTGAGCAGCTTCTTTCTCAACCTGTGCTTCGTGTTGGTTACGCATATTGTCAACTTTTACCTTGACCAAGCTACCATATTTGAGACCTTCTTGCATAACAAGACCTGGATCTTCTGTATGGACATGGACTTTGACGATTTCATCATCATTGACAACGAGGAGAGAATCTCCAAGTTCATTCAAGTAGTTACGGAATTCATCGTAGTCAAAATCTTTGGCATAGGTTGGACCTTGCTTAAGAGCTACCATGATTTCAGTACAGTAACCAAAGGTAATGTCCTCAGTCGCTACATGACCAGCTACAGACTTGTGATGTTCTGCATTGATCATTTCACTCATGTTGGCCGGAGTCGCTACAAAGTCCTCAGATGCAATATATTCGCCAGTAAGGGCAGAAAGGAAGCCTTCGTAGATAAAGACCAATCCTTGACCACCTGAGTCTACAACGCCAACTTCCTTCAGGACAGGAAGCATGTCTGGCGTTTTAGCTAGAGCTGCTTTAGCACCTTCCAAGGCTGCGCGCATGACTTCAACAGCGTCATCTGTTTGCTCAGCTTTTTTCTTAGCACCGATAGCAGCCCCACGAGAAACTGTCAAAATCGTTCCTTCAACTGGTTTCATAACTGCCTTATAAGCAACTTCCACACCTGATTGGAAGGCAAGGGCCAAGTCTTGACCTGTTAACTCGTCTTTATCCTTGATAGCTTGTGAAAATCCACGGAAAAGCTGAGACGTAATAACTCCTGAGTTTCCACGCGCACCCATCAAAAGCCCTTTAGCAAGAATGCTCGCTACCTCTCCAACAGTAGAAGCTGGCTTGTCTGCAACTTCTTTAGCTCCATTTTCAATGGTCATTCCCATGTTTGTTCCAGTATCTCCATCTGGAACTGGAAAGACGTTTAATGAATTGACATATTCAGCTTGCTTATTCAAGCGAGTTGATGCAGCCTGCACCATTTCTTGAAATAAGCTAGTAGTAATTTTTGACACGGTTATTCTCCTACAACTTTGATATTTTGAATGTAGACATTTACAGTCTGAGCAGTAATTCCAAGTTGGTTTTCCAAACTAAAACGAACACGCTCTTGAATGTTTTTTGACACTTCGCTAATCTTTGTTCCGTAGCTCAACACGGTATATACATCAACTGCAATGCTGCCATCTTCGGTTGCCTTTACGACAACACCTTTGGAATAATTTTCCTTACCTAGAAGGGCTTGGAAATTATCTTTGAGGGCATTTTTACTAGCCATACCGACCACACCAAAAATCTCAGTTGTTGCACCGCCTACGATAGTTGCAATCACTTCATCTGTTAGTTCGATTTGACCATCTTTTGTATTAATTTTTACAGTCATCCTTTTTACCTCAACTAGTTGATACTCTATTTTATCATATTTCAGCCCAACTGTAAAAGCAGAATACTGTATCAGCGGATATTTACTCTATTTTTCAAATGATTTCATACCCACAATAAAAGAAAAAAGACCCTGAGGTCTCCTTTACTTTTATATATTAAACGCGTTCAACTTTACCTGATTTCAAAGCACGAGCTGAAGCCCAAACTTTTTTAGGTTTACCATCGATAAGAACAGTAACTTTTTGAAGGTTTGGTTTTACGGCACGTTTTGTTTGGTTCATCGCGTGTGAACGGTTGTTTCCTGATACAGTCTTACGACCTGTAAAGTAACATACTTTAGCCATTGTGTTTTCCTCCTATTAGATCTAATATAGCGGATGTGCTAGCACCACATACCGTACTATGTTATCACACTTTCTTCTTTTTTGCAAGGGAATTAGAAGATTTTTTTATTTAACGTAGACAATTCCCAACTTCCCAAAGGCCACATCTCCACGGATAATCAAGGTTTTGCTGGTTGGGGCTAGAGGAGTATCTGCCTTGGCTACGCCACAGAAAGTTTCTACCTTTAAATCAACTCCCCAATGTTGAGGAACATAGATAACTGCATTTCCAAAACCGACTTCTATCTTCAAGATTGCGCTATCTCCCAACATCTCTGCATTGTCATAGTAGATCTTGGCATTTCCAAAACCAACTTCTACTAGATCCTCTACCAATTCTTGATCTTGCTTGTAGAAAGTCCCAGTCCCAAAAGCGACTTCCTTATCTGTAAGAATGGTCTTTTTACCATCATACCACCATTTTTTTCCATTCCAAGTTCTGTTAGAATGAGTGAGTGCACTGACACCCATTACGATTAAAATACTAGCCCAAAATAAAGACTGATTTGGAATCGGTAAAATATCATAAAAGTGGTTAGCAATCATGAGGGCTACTAGAGCTGTAAAAGAGGCTGAAGTTAAGTGGCGACGCAACAAAGCTCCAACTGATTGGTAGGCAAAAAAAGCAATACCAAGCAAGGGCCAAATTTGCCCTCCAAGAGAAGGGATTCCAAAATTTCCTTGCAATAATATCAAAGTTGCTAAAACGAGCAACACAATACCAAATGCTTTCTTTTTCATGTTCTTACCTCATATTTCTTAGATTTTCTTTTAGGAGGGATTGGTAATGCCGTGAGACATGAACCTCCTTGTGGGTCTGATAGAAGGAAATGGTGCCCGTTCCTGAAAAGGACTTGTCCACCGAATAGACTTGCCGAATATTAGCGATCGTTGACTTGGATACCCGACTAAAATAACGAGGAAGGATAGCCTCTAACTCATAGAGTTTAAGCCGAACTTCGTAGGCATCTTTCTGGGTATGGGCGTAAATCTTGTTCCCTTCTGTCTCAAAGAAGAGAATTTCCGACAAGTCCAGATAATATTCACCCGTCCCTTTGTAAAAAATCAACCTAGGAGACTTGGACTCTTGTAAGAGTCGCTGTAAATCCGCAATCTCATCTGTCAAGGCCGCTGCCTTGATGACAATTTCAGTTTCCTCTAAATTGCTGTCAATTTCGATTCGTAACTTCATTCCATCTCCTTTCTGACTCTACTATATCAAAGGAAAAATAAGAAAACAAGAGCAAAAAAGCAAGTGGTTACTTTAGACTCGTAAGTGGTTGTGGAACCCCCTTAACTTACAGGTCAACATAGAAAGAAAATCACACCCCACACAAGGGCACAAATATAACCAACTAGAACATCCTTAGGAAAATGCACTCCACCTAAGACTCTCACTAGACCGAGGAGGGCTGATAAGGTCAAACAAATCATCCCCATAGTTAGACTAGCATGTAAGCAAGCCATGGAGATAATGCTTGCTGAAAAGACATGACGACTGGGCATAGACTGACCAGGACTATCTCTATCTAGTAGCGGTACAATTTCCCAAACTTCATAAGGCCTAGGAGCATTGAGTTTCTTACGGAGAAGGGACAACATCACAAAACCTGACGCAGGGACAAAAAAATACATCCAGATTTGTTTCCCAAGTCCTTCTTGGAAATAGGTGGCGACTAACAAGGTCAGATAAACTATAGGCATAACTACGGTCATGAACCGATTAAAAGCTCTTAACAATCTCAGAAAGATAGGCCTATTTTCAATCTTACCAGCAATGTGGTCATACCATTCTTGATAATTCTTCATATATTTTCTCATCACTTACTCACATTTTGCTTATAGGGAAGCACTTGTCTTCTAGTATAGTGCAGAAAAAGAAGGCCGTCAAGCCTCCTTTCAATTTATTCTTCTGCTTCGTCTTCTGTAAATTGACTGTTGTAGAGGTCAGCGTAGAAACCAGCTTGCGCCATCAGCTCATCATGATTTCCTTGCTCGATGATATTTCCGTCTTTCATGACAAGAATCAGATCAGCATTTCGGATAGTAGACAAGCGGTGGGCGATGACAAAGGAAGTTCTTCCCTCCATCAATCGGTCCATGGCTTTCTGAATCAATTCCTCAGTACGGGTATCAACCGAAGAGGTCGCTTCATCTAAGATTAGGAGTGGCGCATCTTTTAACAAAGCACGAGCAATAGTCAAGAGTTGTTTTTGTCCGACAGACAAGGTCACTGTATCATCCAAGACGGTATCGTAACCATCTGGTAGGGTCATGATAAAATGGTGAATCCCTACAGCCTTGCTGGCTTCAATCACGCGCTCATCACTAATACCCTCTTGGTTATAGATAAGATTGTCGCGAATGCTTCCTTCAAAGAGCCAGGTGTCTTGCAAGACCATTGAAAAGGCATCGTGTACTTCCGAACGCTTCATCTCCTTGGTATCCACACCATCGATACGGATACTTCCCTTATCAATCTCATAAAACTTCATCAAAAGATTGACAATGGTTGTCTTACCAGCTCCGGTCGGTCCGACAATCGCAACCTTTTGACCTGCATGAGCTGTCGCAGAAAAGTCATGGATAATAGTTCGCTCTGGTGTATAACCAAAGGAAACTTGATCAAAGACCACTTGACCTTTCATATCGCTCAATTGTCTTTCTTTATGGGATTCGTCTTCCATTTCCTCTTCAGCTAGGAATTCGAAGACACGTCCCATGGCTGCACTAGCCTGCTGAAGACTAGTAATCCCTTGGGCAATTTGTGAAAGAGGCTGAGAAAAGATACGAACGTAGGCCATAAAGGCAACGATAATCCCGATACTGATGTGCCCATTTAAGGCCAAGGCTGCACCAACAATAATCACCAAGGCATAGCTAAAGTTCCCAATGAACATCATAATCGGCATCATAATCCCTGAAATAAATTGAGATTTCCAGATACTATCATACAGACGATTGTTTAATTTCGCAAACTCTTCTTTCGTACTCTCGATGGCATTGTAACTGGTCACCACATTATGGCCAGAGTACATTTCCTCCACATAGCCATTGACAGCTGCCAAATCCTGTTGCTGACTCTTAAAAAAGCCCTGTGATTTGCCCATAAAGATGGACACGAAAGCAAAGCCAACAAGAGTTGACACAACCGTCACCAAGGCTAAAATCCAGTTCATCCCAAACATGGTTACTAAGACTGCTAAAACTAATAAACTAGATGAAAGAACCGTTCCTAGACTTTGATTGAGGGACTGGGCTGCCGTGTCAACGTCATTGGTTACACGAGACAAGGTATCTCCTTGAGAATGTCCATCAAAATATCCTAATGGAAGGCGATTAATTTTCTCTGCAATCGCTCTTCTCAAACGCTCTGAAAATCGTTGAATGGCTGTTGTAAACAGAAAGGCCTGCAAATAATTTGATAGGAGTCCAATCACATAGATGACGGCTAAAAAACCACCAATAGTTGCAACCGCCGCGACATCTACACTGGTTCCCAGACCACTGGCAATGATATTAGTCATTTCCTTGATGCGGGTTGGGCCATAAACAGTAATGATATTGGATACTATTGTTGCTAGAAAGGCGATTAGAAGGGCAAACTGGAGACCTGCAAGATAGGGTTTACTCTGTTTCCAGAGAGACATTTTTTTATTTTCCATGTTCCAATTCCTCCTTCGATAGTTGTGAATAGGCAATTTCTTGGTAAACTTCGTTATTGGCTAGAAGTTCCCTGTGGGTGCCTTGCCTCACGACTTTCCCTTGATCCAGGACCAAAATCAAATCTGCATCCATAATCGTTGAAATACGCTGTGCGACGATAAGCTTGGTCATAGACT
The DNA here is from genome assembly GCF_000222785.1 of Streptococcus mitis SK569. Lineage (GTDB taxonomy): Bacteria > Bacillota > Bacilli > Lactobacillales > Streptococcaceae > Streptococcus > Streptococcus mitis_N. The sequence continues at coordinate 66,066 of NZ_AFUF01000031.1, forward strand.
TGGTTTTCTCTGCTAGCTCTTGGCGTAGGACACGGTCTGTCTTGTAGTCCAAGGCTGAGAAGGAGTCATCGAAGATGAGGATTTCTGGTTTCCGAGCCAAGGCACGCGCAATTGCCAGACGCTGTCTTTGACCACCTGAGAAGTTGGTTCCTCCTTGGGCCACTTCTGACGCTAAGCTCGCTTCCTTGTCTTCGATAAAGTTCTTAGACTGGGCCATTTCCAAGGCTTGCCACATAGCTTGCTCACTAAGTGGTGATTCTTGACTCTGTCCAAAGTCTAAATTGTCCTTGACATCACCTGAAAAGAGAACCGCTTTCTGAGGAATATAACCAACCTTGTTGCGCAAATCATTCAAGTCATAGTCTTGAACATTGATACCGTCCACCAAAATCTCTCCTGCTGATACGTCGTAGAAACGTGGAATCAGATTGACCAGAGTTGATTTACCAGAACCTGTTGACCCAATAAAGGCCACTGTTTGACCAGCGTCTGCTCTAAAACTAACATTCTCAATAACCGCCTCCGAATTTGCCGCATAGCGGAAGGTCACATCCTTAAATTCGACCTGACCTTTGAGGTTTTCATCAGCCAGCTGCACTTGAGCAGGGTTTTGGATAGAAGAATACAAATCTAAAACCTGGTTGATCCGCTTGGCAGAGACCATAGTTCGGGGAAGAACGATGAAGAGTGCTCCCATGAGAAGGAAGCCCATGACAACCTGCATAGCATAAGACATGAAAACAATCATGCCACTAAAGAGAGACAGACGCGCTATCGGAGCAGCGTCGTTAATCACATAGGCCCCAATCCAGTAAATCGCCACACTCAAACCACTTGAAATCCCCATCATGATAGGGTTCAAAATAGCCATAAGACGGTTGACAAATAAATTCAAGCGTGTCAATTCATCATTTGCTGCTGCAAATTTTTCATTTTGGTAATCCTCTGCATTGTAGGCACGAACAACACGAATACCTGTTAAACTTTCACGAGTAATACTGTTCAATTTATCAGTCAGACTTTGAATCAAGGACTGTTTTGGAAAGGCTAACGTCATCAAAACAGTCGTCATTAAAACGTTGACAACCACTGCCACAAGTACGGCCCAGAGCCAGTATTCTGAATGACCTAAAATCTTCCCAATAGCCCAGATAGCCATAATCGGACCACGCGTAACCACTTGCAAGCCCATGGTAATCAACATCTGAACCTGAGTAATATCATTGGTGGTACGAGTTAGGAGACTGGGAATAGAGAATTTCTTAATCTCTGTCTGCGAGTAGTCTAAAACTCGGTTAAAAATATCACTTCTCAACCTACTAGTATAAGAAGCGGCCACTCTGGACGCAAAAAATCCAACTGCAACTGCGGATAAGAAGGCTAGAAAGGACATTCCCACCATCATACCTGCTGGTTGCCATAACTCATCCAAGTTGGTAGCCTGAGTTCCTAGTAAATCCGTGATTTTAGAGATATAGGTCGGCACTTCCAACTCTAGATAAACTGAAAAGCAGGTAAAGAGAATGGCTAGTAAAATCATCCCCCATTCTTTTCCACTAATTCGTTTTGCTAATTTCTTCATTCTCTCCTCCTATTCTCTTGATATTTTCCTGTAGTTGAGCCAGGACTTTCTCAAAAATCAGTAATTCATCTTCATCAATGTCTTCCATCAACTGCTTGTCTATTCGTTCAAAAAAAGCCTTAACCTGTTGCATCTGAGAACGTGCTTTGTCCGTCAAACGAACAAATTTTGCCCGCTTATCGCTAGGACTCGCCTCTAACTCGACCAAACCATTTTGTACCATACGCTTAACCAGGTTACTAGCAACAGACTTGGTAATATTGAGTTCCTGCTCGATATCTTTAATCAAGACCAAGTCTTGGTTTTTCTCACGATTATCCAAAAAACGCACAACCTGACCTTGAGGCCCACCCATAAATTCAATACCACAACGTTTGGCTTCCTTTTGCACCATCAGGTGAATCTGATGACCAAAACGCTTAAAGACTAACATCGGTTTATCCATACTAACTCCTTTCTAACTGTCACATTTAGTTCTCCTAGGAACTAAATAAGTTTTCATGAGAACTATTTTACCATTTTGAAAAGAGATGTCAAGAAAAAGTTTCCTAGAGAACTATTTTCTTGATTCAAAAAATCCCAAGTGATTTTTTCACTTAGGATCATATTCTCTAGGTTAAATTAGAACCCATCTACGTTTGTGTAGATCTTTTGTACGTCTTCGTCGTCCTCAAGAACACTGTAAAGTTTTTCAAAGGTTTCAAGGTCATCGCCTGACAATTCCACTTCTGACTGAGGAATCATTTCCAATTCAGTAACTTGGAATTCTTCGACACCTGACTCACGAAGAGCAACAATAGCCTTATGAAGATCAGTTGGAGCTGTGTAAACTGTGATTGTACCTTCTTCTGCTTCTACATCATCCACATCCACATCTGCTTCTAGCAATTGCTCAAAGACTGCGTCCGCATCTTCGCCAGCAAATACGATAACTCCCTTGTTATCGAAGAGGTATGAAACCGAACCTGAAGCGCCCATGTTTCCGCTATTTTTACCAAAAGCTGCACGGACATTAGCCGCTGTACGGTTGACATTTGAAGTCAAAGTATCAACGATTAGCATAGAACCATTTGGTCCAAAACCTTCGTAACGTCCTTCTGTAAAGGTTTCGTCTGTGTTTCCTTTTGCTTTATCAATCGCTTTATCGATAACGTGTTTTGGCACTTGGGCTTGTTTAGCACGGTCGATAACGAATTTCAAGGCTGAGTTTGATTCTGGATCTGGATCACCTTTTTTAGCTGCTACATAGATTTCTACACCAAATTTTGCATATACTTTAGAGTTAGCTCCATCTTTAGCCGTTTTCTTGGCTACGATATTGGCCCATTTACGTCCCATTAGGAATCTCCTTTTTTCACATTTTAATCTTTCTTATTATAACACAAGTTTTTTCGATTTTCACTAGAGGAAATGGATTTTATTCAGTAAATCAAGCTAGGATGACACTTTTGTTGCCAAGATGGTCTTGCCTTCTTTTATCAAGGGGTGGCGAAACAGTGAGAAGTACAGCTGAATAGTCATGGCAACCCAGATAAGGGGTTCACAAAGGATAACACCCTTATAGCCCGCCCAAGGGATAATCAAGACCACAAAAGCGATTTTCCCGATTAGTTCGATAAAACTAGATACCAGAGGAAGGATCTTTTGCCCCAAGCCCTGCAAACAATTGCGATAAATCAACAAGAGACTCAAAATAGGATAAAAGCTTGAACTGATTTGCAGATAGAGACTTCCATTTTCTATCAAGTAACCATCTGTCGAACTAGCCAAGAAGGAAACCAAGGCTGGACTGGCAAAAAAGAGGAAGATACAAACCAAAACTGCCCAGGACATGCTTAAACGACTGCCGATTCGAAGGCCTTGAACAATGCGGTCTGGTCGCTTAGCTCCTAAATTCTGAGCAGCAAAGGTCGTCATCGAGGCAGAAATAGCGGTCATAGGAAGAAGGGCGAAAGCCATAATACGGCGTGCTGCCGTCTGGGCACTAATAATTACGGCACCAAAGGTATTAACAGAAGATTGCAAAATCACACTGCCAATAGATACAATTGAACTCATCAAGCCCATAGCCAAACCTTGTTCCAAGAGATCCACGTACAAGGTCTTATCCCATTTGAAATGCTTGAGCTGAGGGAGTAGCTCAGGCACACTCTTACGGATATAATAAAAGCAAAGAACCGCTGATAAGCCTTGCGAAATAATGGTAGCAAGTCCCGCGGATTGAACTCCCAGATGCAATTGTGTAATAAAATAGAGATCCAGAACCACATTAACCATAGCAGAAAAAATCAAAAATCCAAGGGCAGCTAGACTGTCCCCAATAGACCGCAACAAGCCTGCAAAAAGATTATAAGCAAAGCTGACACCTACACAGGTCACAATCATAGAAATATATTGATAGGACTGGGGAAGGATTTCTGCAGGAGTATCTAAATATTGCAAGAGTGGATACAGACCGACAAATCCCAGCAGCATAACTACAATACTCAAAAGAGCACCTAAAATCCAGGTGGCTGCTACTGCTTCCTTAATTTTTATAAAATTCCGAGCCCCGTAATAACGGGCAATGACAATCCCCATGCCATTGCCAACACCAAGAGTAAAACCTACAATCAAGTCAAAAATCGCTGTTGTCGCTCCTACCGCCGCCAAGGATTCTTGACCAAGAAATCGTCCAACAATCAAGACATCAGCAGTATTATAGAGCTGTTGAAAAATATTTGATAGCAAGATTGGGAAGGCGAAGCTTAAGAGCGAAGGAAGAATCGGACCATGTATCAGGTCCACTGTTCGTTTTTTATTCATAAGGCTATTATATCAGCTTTCTAGAGGAGCAACAAGAAACAGCAAACTATAGGCAATCTGAAAATTTGAACAAAAAATCGAAAAAGTAGAGGATTTCTCCACTACTTTAACAGCTTATTCTTCAATTTCGATTTCAAGCTCGTCGCCTAGGTCAAGTATTACTTCTTCATTCACAGAGTCTGCTTGAACTGCCTCATCTTTTTTAGTTTCAACACCTTCTGCAGCAGCTTCTTCTCCATCAATCAAACCAAATTGAACACGGACTTGATGGTCAATTTCATCAAAGACTTCTGGGTGATCTGCCAAGTATTTCTTAGCATTTTCAGAACCCTGCCCGATTTTCTCATCCTTGTAAGAGTACCAAGCTCCTGCTTTTTTGATGATATCCAAATCGCTTGCGATCTTCAAAAGCTCACCAGTCTTAGAAATCCCTTCTCCGTACATGATTTCAACGAAGGCTTCCTTAAACGGTGGAGCCACCTTATTTTTCACGACCTTAATCTTGGTTTCCTTACCAACATTGGTATCTTTTTGGTCACCAGTTCCCTTGATTTGTGTGCTTCCACGAACATCCAAACGAACTGATGCGTAGAATTTCAGAGCACGTCCACCAGGTGTTGTTTCTGGATTTCCAAACATAACCCCAACTTTTTCACGCAATTGGTTGATAAAGATGGCAATTGTTTTGGTTTTATTGATAGAAGCACCAAGTTTACGCATGGCCTGGCTCATCATACGAGCCTGCAAACCAACGTGGCTATCACCGATATCTCCATCAATTTCCGCACGAGGTACAAGGGCAGCAACTGAGTCGACCACGACAAGATCTACAGCACCTGAGTCAATCAATTTTCCTGCAATCTCAAGACCTTGCTCTCCTGAGTCTGGTTGTGACAAGAGCAATTCGTCAATATTGACACCAAGGGCCGCAGCATAAGCTGGATCGAGGGCATGTTCTGCATCGATAAAGGCTGCAATCCCACCTTCTTTTTGCGCTTGTGCAACTGCATGAAGGGCAACCGTTGTCTTACCAGATGACTCTGGCCCATAGATTTCGATGATACGCCCCTTAGGATAACCACCTGAACCAAGGGCAATATCAAGAGCCAAAGAACCTGAACTCATCACTTGCACCTTTTGCTCTGCACGTTCACCCAAACGCATGATTGATCCTTTACCAAAGTCTTTCTCAATCAATTTAAGAGCGTCATTCAAGGCTTTTTCACGTTCTGCCCCGAATTTTTTTGAAATTTCATCTAATTTTTTTGGTTTTTTCGCCATTCTATTCTCCTACATTCTAATGGTCCTCAGACCTATCTACTATTATATCAAAAGTTAGTCACTTAATAAAGCCTTGCGAACTAGGTTAAAGGCATGCATAACCGCAATATGACGTACATCTACTCGACTTCTGCCTCCAATATTCACCTTGATTACCTCAGTTCCTTGTTCCTGAGCCAAGCCTATGAAGACTGTCCCGGCTGGGTGTCCTTCTAGGCTATCTGGTCCTGCCACTCCAGTCAAACTAAGGCCAAAATCAGACTGGGTCTTGATTCGTGCCTGCTCAGCCATCTTTTGAGCTGTAAATTCAGACACCACACCCTGTTCTTCCAAATCCTTGGCAGGAATATCCAACATTTTTGATTTTTCCTCCAAGCTATAGGTCACAAAACCACCCTTAAATATACTTGAAACTCCAGAAAAATTCGCCACAGTCGCTTGGAAAAGACCTGCCGTCAAACTCTCTGCAGCCGTGATGGTTTTCCCTTGCCTTTTCAGTTCTTCTACCACAATGCTGGCTAAACTGGATTCTTCCCCATAGCCATAACAAAGGTCTCGTAAAGAAAGGCCTTCAAAAGTTTGGCGACTCAAGATTTGATGTTCCAAGATATCCAGCACTTGATTCGCCTCTTCTTGACTACTAGCCTTTGTTGACAGACGTAGAGTGACTTCTCCTGTCTTGGCATAAGGTGCCAAGGTCGGATCTGTTTGATTATCAATTAAATCAGCCAAAATGGTCACCAACTGACTTTCGCCAATTCCAAAGAAACGAAGAACTCGGGAATACAGCTTTCTCCCTGTCATCAACTTGGGTAGAAGTTGGTTTAAGACCATGGGTTTCAATTCACTTGGTGGACCGGGAAGGACGACATAGGTCACTCTATCGACTTCCAATATTCCCCCCACAGCCAGTCCTGTTTCGTTTGGTAGCGGAGTCGCTCCTTCTACAAGTTGAGCTTGTCTTTCGTTATTCGGTGTTCGGGCATAGTCTGGTCGCTGGGCAAAAAAGACATCCAACTTCTCCTGAGCCTGAGGATCGAAGACTAATTCTTTCCCTAAAAATTTAGCTAGGGTTTGTTTGGTCAAATCGTCCTCAGTTGGCCCCAAACCACCTGTCAAAATCACTAGACTGCTACGTTGACTGGCAATCTCAAGCAGGGATAAGAGACGGGCTTCGTTGTCTCCTACAGCCGTCTGAAAATATACATCTACCCCAATCTCTGCTAATTTTTCCGATAAAAACTGGGCATTAGTGTTGACAATCTGTCCTGTCAAAATCTCTGTTCCAACAGCAATGATTTCTGCTTTCATGTTTCCTCCTACCTATCTATTCGTATTTTTTTGAAAAAATCGCAGGAAATTTCCCACGATTGATTTTTTTATTTATAGTAAGAAAGTTAATTGTCTTCGTCACCAACAGGTGTTCGTCCAAATAAATCTTCAAATAAGACAACATTTGTTTCCAGCTGAGTGACTTCTTCTTGTTCCAAAGAACGTCTCAAAAGATTCTGCATTTCCAACATGTGGTTTCTCGTAACAATTTGATAAGAAACGCCTTGTAGCATCTCCCCTTCACCCTTCAACTGTTGTGTTTCAATGGTTTTAAATGAATCTTTGTAGCCCAACAAGCTTGGAATACTTTTCGCAGATAAATCAATATTAGTCTGCATGTTAGTACTTAGAGCTTTTAAGATAGGCTGATAGTGACTGACACTATTTAAACTAAGAACTTTTTCAACAACTTTTTGAATAACTTCACGCTGACGCTTCTGACGTCCGTAGTCTCCTTCTGGATCTTGATAACGCATGCGTGAATAAACAAGCGCTTCTTCTCCATTTATTGTCTGTTCTCCAACGCCGATAGAAATGGTATTAAATTCTTCTTGATCACTGATAGAAATAGGGAAACCTAGTGTATTATTGACCGTAATCCCTCCCACTGCATCGACCAATTGTTGCAATCCTTGCATATTAACCATAATGTAGCGATCGATATGGATATTCATCATCTTTTGAATTGTTTCTATCGCAAGTTCTGCACCACCACCAGCATAGGCAGCGTTTAGCTTCGCTTCTTCAATACTACCATCTTTATGTTGAATTTTAGTCAGGATATCACGTTCCAAACTCATCATCGTCGTTTTCTTTGTGTGAGGATTGACAGTCAGCAAAATCATACTGTCACTATTTCCAGCCCATTGATCTGTACGCTCTACATTCCCAGTATCAACCCCCATTAACAGAATGGTCAAAGGTTCAGTTGCTTCGATAACCTTAGTTTCTTCTCCGATTTTTTTATAGGTTTTTGCCAAAGTCTCTGTACCTTGCTGATAAATAGTATAAGCAAAAACACCGACACCCAAAACTGTCACAGCTAGAAAAGCTAGCACCATTCCAATAATTTTTTTAACCATATTTCTACTAATCTATCAGTTTACCCATCAAGTAAACATCGATAAATTTCCCTTCTTCTATATATGCTCCACGCTCTTGGCGACCTTCAATTACAAAGCCATGCTTTTGATAAAGATGAACTGCTGCTTGATTACGAGTTTGGACAGTCAGTTGGAGACGACGCAGAATACCACTTGCTTGTGCCCACTCTATCGCTTCTTCTATCAACAAACTTCCCAAGCCATTATTCCAATATCTTTTTCCAATCACAATAAAGAGATCTCCAATATGACGAACTCTCTTGCGCTGGTCAGCTGTAATATTTACAATACCAGCAATTTTATCATTTAAGAATGCAAGTAAGGTTATCTGATTGTCCGAACTAGCTTGCTTGTTGAGGAATACTTCCATCTCCTCACCGGTCAAGAGGATACCATCTCCGTCTAAGCTGGTAAAATCTGTCTCCAAACTTACACGATTTAAAAAGGCCACTAATTCAGCCGCATCATTAGGCTCTGCTTCCCTAATGAGCAATTCATACTCCATGTTGAAGCTCCTCTAAGAGTTTTTCTGCGCGCAAACCCTTTGCTTGGAAATGTAATCTGCGACCGTCTTCTTCTTTTAAAATTTCCAATTCTAAATAAGTATCTGGCAAGGCATCTCCTAAGAGATTTCCCCACTCAATAACAGTCACGCCTCCACCAAAGAGAAACTCATCCAAGTCAATAGAATCAGCGTCGCCCTCGATACGATAAACATCTAGGTGGTAAAGTGGAAGACGACCTTCATACTCTCTTACGATAGTGTAGGTTGGACTCTTAATCATTTGAGTAATCTGTAACCCTTTAGCAAGACCTTTTGTAAAGGTCGTTTTACCTGCGCCCAGTTCACCAGTTAAGATTAAAACATCATTCTTTTCTAATAGATGACCCAAACGCTCCCCTAAGGCTTGCAGCTCTTCTTCATTTTTTGTGTACATATTCTTATTATACCAGAAACTTTTCTTTTGTGTCTATTTTCCTGCTAAACTTACCATCATAACATCCATAAAAACAGGCTTTCCCTAAAAGAAAATGAGCGTAGCAATGACCAATACAAGATCTCGGAAAATATGACCATAAAAAGAAACTTCCTTCTTAACCGAATTTGGGACAAGATAGGCTGAAAAAAACAAGCCCAGTCCAATATAAATCAGAAGAGAGACAATGGTCATTGGATTTCTTAAGAAGAGAAGTGTTGCTAAAATAGTCACCAACACTGTCTTTTTTCTATCTAGCATAACAAGCAAATCGCGCATGTATTTTTTCAAAGGTAAAAAAATCAACAAATCTAGCCCAAATAGAAAGAAAAAGGATGGCAATAAAAAGTCAACTAATTCTTGCTGCAGCGTATTTTTGATGAACAAGTTATCTGACAGGACAAGAACAGCTCCTAACAAATTAATTAAGAGTAGGATACTGTAAAAAAGCTTCACTGACTTCTTACTGGCTAGGACACTATGAACTTCTTGCTTACGGGTATAAAGATAATTTACTCCAGCACAGATTCCTGAAACGAAGACCATACTTCCGATGAAAAAAGCTGTACTTTGTTTAAAGGACAAGATGCATTCTTTCCATAAGAAACAGCTACTCAAACTGATTTGAATTAAAGCTAACAAAAATAAGATTCTCATTGATTTCATCTTTTCTCTCCCTTCCTACCAATCATTATACTCGGAGAAAAGAGAGAACTGTTTCCAATCTTCTCAAATGTCTCTTTTAGACGCTAAACAAACATGAGAGACTAATACTCAATGAAAATCAAAGAGCAAACTAGGAAGCTAGCCACAGGTTGCTCAAAACACTGTTTTGAGGTTGCAGATAGAGCTGACGTGGTTTGAAGGGATTTTGGAAGAATATAAATTTGAAATAAGGCTGATAGTATTAATTTCACTATCAGCCTTACAGGTTATTTAACGTTTCAGAAAAACTATAATGAAAGATTAACTAAACAGTATCTAATTCCTTCAAATAATTTTCTATCTTCATCAACATTAAAGGATTGTTATAAATCTTACATAATTCTCTTGCTTCTATATAATAATTTTTGACTTGTTCTTTGTCTAGAAATTTGGCTCCAGCATTTCCTACAAGAATAAGTAAGGGAGCCAGTTGGTAGCTTGTCTGTCTTTGTTTACAGAGTTCAATCGTCTCAAGAGCTTCTTGGATGGCTTCATTATATTTTTCCTTTGATACTAGGTAGTGAGCGTAGTTGTAACGAACTCTGATGTAGCCAAATAAAAACTCTTGATGCTCAAAATTTTTTGTCTGATATAACTCCATCAAATGAGAGTAGTTTGCTTCATAATCTTCTTCACGACCCACTAAGGAATAGAAATTAGATAGAGTATTCAATGCCTTTAAATAAATCAGAGTATTTGAGGAGACTTTTAATAATATATTTTCCAATGAAGAAATTGCCTCACACTTACTGTCATATTGATAGAAGTCAATAATAGCTTTAATCCATTCAAGGTAAGTTCGGTCTTCTAGTGTTAGAAAAGTACTTCGTTCAATCTCTATTCTATAAATATATTCCAAATTGTCATAATTTCTGTCATCTAATAGTCGAGCAGATAATTGCTTGAAATTAGAGAGATTAGATTTAATTTCAATTTGTTCATTAAAAAAATAATCTAATGGCACTTCAAGTCGTTGTGAGAGTTTGAACAAAAGGTCTGCGGAGGGAATGAAATGCCCTCTCTCAATTTTACTAATCTGGCTTTGTTCACAAATTCCTTCTGCAAGAGTTTGTTGGGAGAGTCTCAACTCTTTTCTTTTCAATCTGAATTTCTCTGCGAGTGTATTCATTAAAGATAATAATCCTTCCTATTTGCTTAATTTCATTATAAAATTTTTAGTTCAAAATAGCAAGTTAAAGGAGTATATAATTCTCTATGGTAATAAATTAAAAAAAGTTCAAAATTTAATAAAAATAATTGACTGAATAAAATATATCTGTTAAAATAAAA
>NZ_AFUF01000030.1 GCF_000222785.1 Streptococcus mitis SK569
ATTGGGATTATATGGATTGTCTAAAGAAACGAGCATTATACAATACCAGCTTTTTCGTAAATGCTTTTTCTAAAAAGAACTTTACCGATATATGCGCCGAGTATCCCGCCGACAACAGCACCGATATATACTAATACCATACTTCGATAATTCAAAAGTGCTATGAGCTTCATTATATAATCGTGACCCATACCGCCTGTTTCCGCCAGTTTAATAACCTTGTCTTTAGCCAACAAAACTTGCATAAGGAAACCACAAATCCAAGTGTTGAATACGACAAATGAGAGCATATTAAATTTAAATGATTTATATTCTCCTTTTTTTCTTAAAAGTTCCGCAATTGCCATACTGATTACAGCATGTATCAATATTACATATGTATTTCCCATTGCAATTGCTAAAAGACTACAAATCAACCCAAGTATAAATAATCCCCATGATTTTTGAACTTTTGCCATAAAGAGCATTATAACTATTCCTGTTATAATGCCTGCCAGTGTAGGGTATGCCAAGTATAAAATCGGTACAATACCAATCATTCCCGAAGCAAACATAAGTACAAAATATATTACTGTAAATACACCTATCGTAACTAAATCTTTAATTCTTAATTTTCCATTTTTATATTTTCCTTCTAAATAAGTTTTCACTGAATATTTGATTTTCTAAGCATTGCTTTATAAAATTCCGAGCTTTTACAAAGTTCTTCATCTGTCCCTATCGCTTCTATTTTTCCGGCATTTAATAAAACGATTTTGTTTGCATTTCTTATTGTTCTTAATCTATGAGCAATAACAATTGCCGTTTTTCTTTTATAAGTTCGGATAAAGCCTCTTGAATTAGACTTTCATTTTCAACATCCAGAGATGCTGTAGCCTCATCAAGCAATATGATTGGTGCGTCTTTTAGTATTGCCCTTGCTATTGAGATTCTTTGTCTTTCTCCGCCTGAAAGTCTTTGTCCGTTTTCACCTATTACTGTATCTATTCCATCCGGCATTTTGTCTATAAATTCATAACATCTTGCTATTTTAGCCGCTCTTATAATCTCTTCATCTGTAGCATCTTTTTTACCGATTTTTATATTATCTTTTATGCTTGAATTAAAAAGAGTAACATCTTGGAAAACGATAGAGAAATTTTTAAGGAGTGTTTCCGGATCAATTTTAC
>NZ_AFUF01000029.1 GCF_000222785.1 Streptococcus mitis SK569
TAAGACTGACGAAGTCAGTCACATATATACGGGAAGGCGACGCTGACGTGGTTTGAATAGTATAACTATTCTGATTTACATACTAGTAGGGAAGCAGTATTACATAATTGACGGCACGCTAGTAGGTACTATAAAATGGACTAGAGTACATTTTTGATTGGGTATAAAACATCATAGATAATAAAAATAGGTTAGGATTTTTTGTCCTAACCTATTTTTACATGAAATAAACAATGGCAATGTACTGGAGGGAAGATGCTGCTAGGATAAAGAGATGCCAAATCATGTGGAAATAAGGTTTTTTCTTGGCGTAAAATCCAGCTCCAACTGTATAACAGAGTCCGCCAGTGACCATGAGACTCCAGAAAATGGGTGTCATTTGACTGATAATGGCAGGAATGATAGCCAGAACCAACCAGCCCATAATCAGGTAAAGAGCAAGGCTAAATTTCTCATTGACTTGTTTAGCAAAGATTTTATAGAGGATTCCGAAAATGGTCGTTCCCCACTGGATGGCAATAATCAGATAGCCAAACCAGTTATTCATTAAGGTCAATACGACGGGCGTGTAAGAGCCAGCAATGGCAACGTAAATCATAGAATGATCAATGATTCTCAAGACATATTTATGGGTCGAACCATAGGCCATAGAGTGATAAATGGTGGATGATAGAAACATGAGAAAGAGACTAATAACGAAAATGGAAACGCCGATAGATGATAAAAATCCGTGTGCCTCATAACTATAGGTGGATGAAATGGGGAGTAAGATGAGCATGATGACTGCACCTACGGCATGGGTCACACTATTAGCAATCTCCTCTCCAAAACTGAGTTGTTTGCTGAGCTTTAGGCTTGTATTCATTAGATTTCCTCCTCTTGAGTACGATGGATTAAGACTAGAGTTTGATGATAGAGTTTAACGGTTTGGCAGCTGGTTTGTATAATAGGGTTAGCTGGGTCAATTCCTTGGTTCATGTAGTTCACAAAAGCATCGTAGAGTTGGTCTGAACTTGCTTGACTTTGTAGAGTATTAAGTGTCTGAGCTATTTCTTGAATAGAAAAGACAGACTTGAGGGTTGTGATAGCAATCAAACGGGCAATTTGTTGGCGTTGGTATTTTTTCTTGTCAGGCTTTGTCAGGTAACCATGTTTCACATAATTGTTGACCATAGATGCTGTCAGGCCCTTATCTTTATCAGGAGAGATAGGTGCGCAGACTTGATTGACATAGAGCAAAACCTGGTCCAGATAGAGGTCAATGTTTGGGATTTCTGCCCATTTAGGGTAGGAAAAGGTGGTTTTCATTTTCAACTCCTTTTTATCTAGTTTTAATAACTAGATTATAAAATAACAAAAACAGAAAGTCAAGTTTTAACTGCTTGTGAAAAGGCTTAAATTATGCTATGATGGGAGAAACTAGTCAGAAATGAGGAGAAAAGATGGAGATTCGTTTAGCTTTTCCAAATGAAGTAGATGCCATCATGCAAGTGATGGAGGATGCTAAAAAATGTTTAGCGGATGCTGGTAGTGACCAGTGGCAAAATGGTTATCCAAATGCTGGTATTATTATTGAGGATATTATCTCAGGTCAAGCCTATGTAGCCTTGGAGGAGGGAGAATTACTAGCTTATGCAGCTGTGACCAAGGGTCCAGAGGCAGCCTATGAAGCCATTTATGAAGGAAAATGGCAAACTGGAGAGTCAGAGTACCTAGTCTTTCACCGTATTGCTGTGGCTGCAGATGTGCAGGGACAGGGAGTCGCTCAAACCTTCTTAGAGGGCTTGATTGAAGGTTTTGACTATCTTGATTTTCGCTCAGATACGCATGCTGAAAACAAGGTTATGCAATATATTTTCGAAAAACTGGGTTTTAAACAGGTTGGTAAGGTTCCAGTTGATGGCGAACGCTTGGCCTATCAAAAATTGAAGAAATAATGCAAAAGAAGTACGCAAAAATGCTCTATTCTTCGCCAATTGGCTCCCTTTCTCTCGTAGCTGATGACCAGTATTTGTATGGCATTTGGGTGCAGGAGCAGAAGCATTTTGAGAGAGGGATAGGAGTTGAAACGATAGAAGTAGTTGTTAGTCATCCCATTTTAGACTCAGTTATTGCTTGCTTAGATGCTTACTTTAAAGGCAAGTCTCAGGATTTATCCAACTTGCCCTTGGCTCCAGTCGGAACGGATTTTGAAAAGCGAGTTTGGTCCTATTTACAGGAAATTCCTTATGGTCAGACAGTGACCTATGGGCAAATTGCTCAAGACCTGCAAGTGGCTTCTGCTCAAGCAATTGGTGGAGCAGTGGGACGCAATCCTTGGTCTATCCTAGTACCTTGTCACCGTGTGCTGGGAGCAGGTAAGCGTCTGACAGGTTATGCTGCAGGAGTGGAAAAGAAAGCTTGGCTCTTGGATCATGAAGTCGTAGATTTTAAAGATATAAATAATAGAAAGTGAAAGACATGTTAGAATTTATCGAATACCCAAAATGTTCAACTTGTAAAAAAGCAAAACAAGAATTAAACCAACTTGGTGTGGACTACAAAGCCGTCCATATCGTCGAAGAAACACCAAGCCAAGAAGTCATTTTAAACTGGTTAGAGACTTCAGGTTTCGAGTTGAAGCAATTTTTCAACACTAGTGGAATCAAATACCGTGAATTAGGGCTAAAAGATAAGGTAGGAAGTTTATCAAATCAAGAAGCAGCTCAGTTGCTAGCAAGTGATGGTATGTTGTTAAAACGGCCCATTTTAGTAGAAAATGGAACTGTTAAGCAAATCGGTTATCGAAAACCTTATGAAGAATTGGGATTGAAATAGTTTTTACTTATCTCTTTGATAGATAAAATATATAACCTCCCTGTTTCAAAGTATGATAAACTAGTAGGTAGACAAAGTCTGTATCTGACCGTAGCAAATAATTTCATTGACGGCAGAAGTATGGTAGAATGAATCATTATCAGGAGAGGATGTTTTTATGAATGTTACAACGATTTTAGCATCAGATTGGTACCAAAACTTGATGCAATTGATTCCGGATGGCAAGCTCTTTAGCTTGCGTTCGGTCTTTGATGGAATTCCAAGAATTGTCCAACAACTTCCAACAACGATTATGTTGACAATTGGTGGTGCCCTTTTTGGCTTGGTTTTGGCGCTGCTTTTTGCCATTGTGAAAATCAATCGTGTCAAGATTTTATATCCCTTGCAGGCCTTCTTTGTTAGTTTCTTAAAAGGGACACCGATTTTGGTGCAACTCATGTTGACCTACTATGGAATCCCTTTGGCTTTGAAAGCTCTCAATCAGCAATGGGGTACTGGTTTCAATATCAATGCGATTCCAGCGGCTGTTTTTGCGATTGTAGCCTTTGCCTTTAATGAGGCAGCTTATGCTAGTGAAACCATTCGTGCAGCTATTCTCTCAGTCAATCCTGGTGAGATTGAGGCAGCACGCAGTCTGGGTATGACCCGAGCACAAGTTTATCGACGAGTGATTATTCCAAATGCGGCCGTTGTGGCGACTCCAACCTTGATCAATTCCCTAATCGGCTTGACCAAGGGAACTTCCCTAGCCTTCAGTGCGGGTGTTGTGGAAGTCTTTGCCCAAGCTCAGATTTTGGGTGGTGCCGATTATCGTTACTTTGAACGCTTTATCTCCGTTGCCCTTGTTTATTGGGTAGTCAATATCGGTATTGAAAGTCTTGGTCGTTTCATCGAGAGAAAAATGGCTATTTCTGCACCTGATACAGTGCAAACAGATGTGAAAGGAGACCTTCGTTAATGATTAAGATTTCGAATTTAAGCAAATCCTTTTCAGGACAGACTGTCTTGGATCATCTGGACTTGGATATTCAAAAAGGGGAAGTTGTAGCCTTGATTGGTTCTTCAGGAGCTGGAAAATCAACCTTTCTTCGCAGTCTCAATTATCTTGAAACACCTGACAGCGGTTCTATTCAGATTGATGATTTTTCAGTTGATTTTTCTAAAATCACTCAAGAAGAAATCCTTGCCCTACGTCGTAAGCTGTCTATGGTTTTCCAACAGTTTAATTTGTTTGAACGCCGCACAGCACTTGATAATGTGAAAGAAGGCTTGGTTGTTGTCAAGAAATTATCTGACCAAGAAGCGACTAAGATTGCCAAGGAAGAGTTGGCTAAGGTTGGGCTTTCTGACCGTGAGAATCATTACCCTCGTCATTTATCAGGTGGACAAAAGCAACGGGTTGCCCTAGCGCGTGCGCTTGCTATGAAACCAGATGTCTTGCTCTTAGACGAACCAACTTCAGCTCTTGACCCAGAATTGGTCGGTGAAGTAGAGAAGTCTATTGCAGATGCTGCTAAGTCAGGTCAAACCATGATTTTGGTCAGTCATGACATGTCCTTTGTAGCCCAAGTAGCTGATAAGATTCTCTTCTTAGATAAGGGGAAAATCATCGAGTCTGGAACACCGGATGAGATTATCCACCATCCTAAAGAAGAGCGGACAAAAGAATTCTTCGCTAGTTACAAACGGACTTATATTTGATATAATAGATAAAGAAAAACTCAGTTAGCTGGACTAGCTGAGTTTACTCTTTAAAAAAGATAGAAATGAGAGAAACCATGCTACTGCAACTATTTTCTTTATATTTCGAGAGTTTGATCTTGACCACCATCCTCGTCCTGATTTTTTTAGGGATTTGGATTGGACTGAGAGCCATGTCGGGAGTGGATAAGACAGCCAAGGCTCGCCAAGCCCATCTCTATGATATGATTATGATTGGAGTCTTGGTTGTTCCAGTATTATCCTTTGCGGTTATGAGTTTAATTCTTGTTTTCAAGGCATAATCCTTGCGTGATTGACAAGAAAGAGTTAGAATAAAGATAGTTACAACAAGAAAGAAGGAAACTATATGTACGATACTATTATTATCGGTGCTGGACCTGCAGGGATGACTGCGGCCTTGTATGCTGCTCGAAGCAATCTGAAAGTAGCCTTGATTGAAGGTGGTCTGCCAGGTGGTCAGATGAATAATACATCTGATATTGAAAATTACCCAGGGTATGCTAATATCAGTGGCCCAGAATTGGCAGAAAAGATGTTTGAGCCGCTTGAAAATCTTGGTGTTGAGCACATTTATGGTTATGTTAAAAATGTTGAAGACCATGGTGATTTTAAGAAAGTGATGACTGATGACCAAACATATGAAACACGTACAGTTATCGTAGCAACTGGTTCTAAACACCGTCCTTTGGGAGTACCTGGAGAAGAAGAACTGAACAGTCGTGGTGTTTCTTACTGTGCCGTGTGTGATGGTGCCTTCTTCCGTGACCAAGATTTGTTGGTAGTTGGTGGCGGAGATTCGGCTGTTGAAGAAGCCCTCTTCTTGACTCGTTTTGCCAAGACTGTTACCATTGTTCACCGTCGTGATCAACTTCGCGCCCAAAAAGTTTTACAAGACCGAGCCTTTGCTAATGAAA
Organism: Streptococcus mitis SK569; assembly: GCF_000222785.1. Lineage (GTDB taxonomy): Bacteria > Bacillota > Bacilli > Lactobacillales > Streptococcaceae > Streptococcus > Streptococcus mitis_N. Next base: position 5,454 of record NZ_AFUF01000029.1, read on the forward strand.
AAGTCAGCTTTATCTGGGATTCTGTAGTCAAGGAAATCAAGGGTGAAAACAGAGTAGAATCTGTCGTATTTGAAAATGTGAAAACAGGTCAAGTGACAGAACAAGCCTTCGGTGGCGTCTTTATCTATGTTGGATTGGACCCTCTTAGCGATTTTGTTAAAGAATTGAATATCCAAGATCAGGCTGGCTGGATTGTGACAGATAGCCACATGAAAACTGCAGTTGATGGTATCTTTGCCGTTGGAGATGTTCGCTTGAAAGACCTTCGCCAAGTAACAACAGCAGTTGGAGATGGAGCTATCGCTGGTCAAGAAGCTTACAAGTTTATTACAGAGCATAGTTAATCATAAAAACGCATAGTATCAGAGTTACAAAAATCTTGATACTATGCGTTTTACTGTGGGAAAATTTAGTTCATTTTTTGCTTAAATTCAATCCACTATATAAGCTTCTTATATCTTTAGAAAAATCCTTTAATCTTGCTAACGAGGCCATCTAGACCTTCAGAACTAGAAATCAACTGTTGAGCTTGAGAGAAGTATTCTCCAAGTTGTTCTTGATTTTCTGCAACAAATGTTTTTGCAGCTTCGAAATCTTTTGTTTCGATTAGTTCTTTTACTTGATTAAACAAATCTAATGGGTTCATCTTATTTCTCCTTTTCTGTATTTAATTATTTAACCATCTTTATGATAAAAAATCAACCCAAGAAAGATTTCTTCGAGAATGGTTATCGTTTTCAATTTCCAGATGAAATAAAAGCCTTTACATGGTATAATAGAAGTAGCTTTCTAATGGAGGTAATTGAGTGGAAAATCTGAAGAAAATGGCAGGTATCAAGGCTGCTGAGTTTGTCAATGATGGTATGGTTGTCGGGCTGGGAACGGGTTCTACTGCCTATTATTTTGTCGAAGAAATCGGTCGTCGTATCAAGGAAGAAGGCTTGCAGATTACAGCTGTAACGACTTCTAGTGTGACCAGTAAACAGGCTGAAGGGCTTAATATCCCACTCAAGTCTATTGACCAAGTAGACTTTGTCGATGTGACAGTCGACGGGGCGGATGAAGTGGATAGCCAGTTTAACGGAATCAAAGGCGGTGGTGGTGCCCTTCTCATGGAGAAGGTTGTGGCAACGCCCTCAAAAGAATACATTTGGGTAGTGGATGAAAGCAAGCTAGTAGAGAAACTGGGTGCTTTTAAATTGCCAGTAGAAGTGGTTCAGTATGGCGCAGAACAGGTCTTTCGTCGTTTTGAGCGAGCTGGCTACAAACCAAGTTTCCGTGAAAAAGACGGCCAACGTTTTGTGACCGATATGCAGAATTTTATCATTGACCTTGCCTTGGATGTCATTGAAGATCCAATTGCTTTCGGACAAGAACTGGACCATGTCGTTGGTGTCGTGGAGCATGGATTATTCAACCAAATGGTGGATAAGGTCATCGTTGCTGGACGAGATGGAGTTCAGATTTTAACTTCAAACAAAGGAAAATAGGAGGAGATACACTATGTCAAAATTTAATCGTATTCACTTGGTGGTACTAGATTCTGTAGGAATCGGTGCTGCACCAGATGCTAATAACTTTGTCAATGCAGGGGTTCCAGATGGAGCTTCTGACACACTGGGACACATTTCAAAAACAGTTGGTCTGAATGTGCCAAACATGGCTAAAATCGGTCTAGGAAATATTCCTCGCGAAACGCCTTTGAAGACTGTACCGTCGGAAAGCAATCCAACAGGATATGCAACAAAATTAGAAGAAGTATCTCTTGGTAAGGACACTATGACTGGGCACTGGGAAATCATGGGACTCAACATTACTGAGCCTTTCGATACTTTCTGGAACGGATTCCCAGAAGAAATCCTGACAAAAATCGAAGAATTTTCAGGACGTAAGATCATTCGTGAAGCCAACAAACCTTACTCAGGAACGGCTGTTATCGATGATTTTGGACCACGTCAGATGGAAACTGGGGAGTTGATTATCTATACTTCAGCTGACCCTGTTTTGCAAATTGCTGCTCACGAAGACATTATTCCTTTGGATGAATTGTACCGTATCTGTGAATACGCTCGTTCGATTACCCTTGAGCGCCCAGCCCTTCTAGGTCGTATCATTGCTCGCCCTTATGTAGGCGAACCAGGTAATTTCACTCGTACAGCAAATCGTCGTGACTTGGCGGTATCTCCATTTGCACCGACTGTTTTGGATAAATTGAATGAAGCTGGTATCGATACTTATGCTGTTGGTAAAATCAATGATATCTTTAACGGTGCTGGTATAAACCATGACATGGGCCACAACAAGTCAAACAGCCATGGAATTGATACACTATTGAAGACCATGGGCCTTGCTGAGTTTGAAAGAGGATTCTCATTCACAAACTTGGTGGACTTCGATGCCCTTTACGGCCACCGTCGTAATTCTCATGGTTACCGTGATTGTTTGCATGAGTTTGATGAACGCTTACCTGAAATTATCGCAGCCATGAGAGAGAATGACCTTCTCTTGATTACTGCGGACCACGGGAACGACCCAACTTATGCAGGAACAGACCACACTCGTGAATATATTCCATTGTTGGCCTACAGCCCTGCCTTTAAAGGGAACGGTTTGCTACCAGTCGGACATTTTGCAGATATCTCAGCGACTATTGCAGATAACTTTGGTGTTGAAACTGCCATGATTGGGGAAAGTTTCTTAGATAAATTGGTATAAGATGACGCGATATGCTTTACTTGTTCGGGGCATTAATGTTGGTGGGAAAAATAAGGTTGTCATGGCGCAACTTCGTCAAGAACTGACAGAGTTGGGACTGGAAAAGGTTGAAACCTACATCAACAGTGGCAATATTTTCTTTACTTCGACAGACCCCAAAGCCCGATTGGTTGAAGAATTAGAGACTTTCTTTGCAGTCAATTATCCATTTATTCAAAGCTTTTCTTTGCTGAGTCAGGAAGATTATGAAGAAGAACTGGAAAATCTGCCAGATTGGTGGACCAAAGATCTAGCTCGAAAAGATGTCCTCTTTTACACAGAGGGCTTGGATGTGGATCAAGTGATCGAGAAAGTGGACAGTTTGGAACTGGAAGATGAAGTCGTTCATTTTGGAAAACTTGGGATTTTCTGGGGGAAATTCTCTGAAGAATCCTACTATGCAACTGCCTATCACAAATACTTACTCAAGATGCCTTTCTACCGCCAAATCACCATTCGCAATGCTAAAACTTTTGACAAAATCGGTCAAATGCTAAAAAATAATAAAGGAGACACACAATGACATTTTTAGATAAAATCAATGAAACAGCTGCCTTCCTGAAAGATAAAGGGATCCAAGCGCCTGAGTTAGGTCTAATTCTTGGATCAGGACTGGGAGAATTGGCAGAAGAAATCGAAAATCCAGTTGTAGTAGACTATGCAGAAATTCCAAACTGGGGTCGTTCGACAGTAGTCGGTCACGCTGGTAAACTGGTATATGGTGACCTTGCAGGTCGAAAAGTATTGGCTCTTCAAGGTCGCTTCCATTTCTATGAGGGAAATCCTCTTGAAGTCGTGACTTTCCCAGTACGTGTGATGAAAGTTCTCGGATGTGAAGGTGTCATTGTAACCAATGCAGCTGGCGGTATTGGTTATGGTCCTGGTACTTTGATGGCTATCTCAGACCATATCAACATGACAGGTCAAAACCCATTGATGGGTGAAAACTTGGATGACTTTGGTCCACGTTTCCCAGATATGTCTAAGGCCTACACTCCAGAATATCGTGCTACTGCCCATGAAGTGGCTAAAAAAACTGGTATCAAGCTTGATGAAGGTGTCTATATCGGTGTTACTGGTCCAACTTATGAAACACCAGCAGAGATTCGTGCCTATAAGACACTGGGAGCTGATGCAGTCGGTATGTCTACGGTTCCTGAAGTTATCGTGGCAGCCCACTCTGGCTTGAAAGTTCTCGGGATTTCATGTATTACTAACCATGCTGCAGGTTTCCAAGAAGAACTCAACCACGAAGAAGTTGTAGAAGTGACTGAACGTGTTAAAGGCGACTTCAAAGGCTTGCTTAAAGCAATTCTTGCTGAACTATGAGAAAGAAAAATAAGTAGGAAAGCATTTCTGTAAGTTGGAAGATGAATGAAACAATTAACTTCCATATAGGATTATGATATGAAAATTGAATGAGGTTCCTATACTTTTAAAAAACTCATCAAATCCTTGTTAACCAAGTATAAAAATGAAACTGTTATGCTAAAGGAGATTAGCTGATTGGAGAGTATTGTTGGTAAAGAGGGTGAAAAAAATAAAAGAAAGATATATGAATAAATGAAAATTAATCAACGAATTATGCGTTTTGGTATAAAAAAACTAAGTATCGGAGTTGTGTCTGTTGCAGTTGGTTTTGCTTTTTTAGCACCGACAGGAATTTCTGCCAATGAAGGCAGTCCAGTTGTGAAAAACGAAACTCCTCTAGTAGTAAATGCAACGGATAATCCAATAAAAGAAAGTACTGATAAAAAACAGGAAATATCTATTACAGAGGAGAAAACTACAGCTGTTCAATCAACTCTAGAGACAAAAGAAGTTGTTGAAACTCAGAAAGAAAAAGCAGGAGAAGAATTATACCAAAAAGAATCTGCTGTGCCTCATGAGGAATTGAAGAAAGAGGAAATTCTAAAGGATGAGCCGAAAAATTCTCGTCCAGTAACAGAGGCAGACTTTGTCAAAATTTCTAAAGGAGAACTCCATGTAGAAAAGGATCTTGTCGATAATTCTTTATATGGTGGAAAATTTTTAGATCCTGATGGAGATGATGATCATGATGGAATAAAAAATAAGGATGAATTGTATATTTACAATAAAGATGGGAAAGACTACTTAGGATACCATAGCCATCCTTTACTAGCAGATAGTGATGGGGATGGATTAGCAGATGGAGAAGATGATAACAAGAAACAATGGTATGTCACAGATCGTGATTCCCTCCTTTTTATGGAGTTGGCTTATCGTGATGATGCTTACATTGACAAAATTCTAGATCATAAAAATCCTTTTCCAAGTCTTTATCTTGATCGTCAAGAATATAAAATGATGCACAATGAACTGGCACCATTTTGGAAGATGAAAAAGGCTTATCATACAGCAAGTGGCTTGGATGCTTTCTTATTTGAGACCAAGAGCGATCTCCCTTATCTCAAAGATGGAACGGTGCATATGTTGGCTATTCGTGGAACAAGACTGAATGATGCGAAAGATTTAAGTACAGATTTTGTTTTGTTTGGAGGAAATAAACCTGCACAAGCGGATGATATCCGTAATGTTGTAAAAGAACTGGCGCAGGATTCCAGCATTACAAATCTGTATATGACAGGTCATTCGCTAGGAGGCTACTTAGCTCAAATAGCAGCAGTTGAAGCTTATCAGAAATATCCTACTTTTTATAATAATGTTTTGAAAAAAGTTACGACATTTAGCGCTCCTAAAGTAATTACTTCTCGAACTATTTGGAATGCAAAAAATGGTTTCTGGGATGTAGGTTTAGAAAGTCGTAAGTTAGCTCTATCTGGTAAAATAAAACATTATGTGGTTGATAATGATAATGTTGTGACATCTTTGATTCGTAATGATAATGATATTGTAACTTTTACAGGTAACTCTAGTTTCAAACACCGTTCGCGTGGTTATTTTGAAAGTAGAATGAATGCTATCCCGAATTTTAATATTGGAAAACGTGATACGCTTGATAAACATGGTTATCGTGATCCGAAATTGGATAAAGTTTATTTCTTTAAGAAACAACAAGTCCCTCTGTCATCTAGTCAACCAAGCGCTGAACCTCTTGAAAATATAGCTCTAGGGAAACGAGTAACTCAAAGTTCGACAGCTTTTGGAGGAGATGCTAGAAGAGCAGTTGATGGGAAATTAGATGGAAATTACGGACATAATTCTGTCACTCATACAGATTTTCAATCAAAACCTTGGTGGCAAGTTGATTTAGATAAGGAAGAAACGATTCGCCAGATTAATATTTACAATCGAACAGATGCTGCTCAAGATAGACTGACAAATTTTAATGTGATTCTTTTGGATAGTTCTGGAAAAGAAATTGAAAGAAAGCGCATTGCATACTTACGAGATAGTTTCGCTCAGATTTCAATTGATTATAAGAAAGCTCGTTTTGTACGCATCGAGTTAGATGGATATAACGCTCTCAGTCTTGCAGAAGTCCAAGTATATCGTGCTGAGAATATCGCTTGGAAAAAACAAGCTCAGCAAAGTTCTACTGATTTTGGAGGAGATGCTAGTCGTGCCTTGGATGGCAATACCAATAGTAGTTATAGCCAGCAATCAATTACCCATACAAAATTTGAAAACCAGCCTTGGTGGGAAGTTGATTTAGGTCGTACAGAACAGGTAGGACTTGTTCGCCTTCATAACCGTGGGGATGGAGAACTTTCTAAACGTCTGTCAGACTTTGATGTGATTTTATATGATGAAAAAGGGACAGAAGTTGCTAGACAATATGTTTCTCGTTTAGAAGGAAGCAGTTTAGATCTCCAGTTGAATGGTAAACTAGGTCGCCGTGTTCGCATTCAATTGCGTCAAAAAAATCAAGCTCTTAGTCTTGCGGAAGTAGAAGTTTTTCGATTTGTAGCTAAAAATAATGTAACTACTCAAGCTTCTAAGCCTGTACAACTGTTAAACTACACTCCTGTAAAAGATAAAACCCTAACTATTCAACATAGTGGTGCTTATATTGCACGTTATTCAATATCGTGGGAAGAAGTTACAGTAGATAAAAATGGTCAATCAGTTGTCCGAAGTCGTTCTTGGGAAGGGAATGGGCGTAATCAGACCGCAGGCTCTATCCTCAATCTCCCAATTAAGTCTAATATGCGCAATCTTCGAATTAAGATCGAAAAGAGAACAGGTCTTATCTGGAATAGATGGCAAACAATTTATGACAACAGACCTCTTCTCGCCCAACCACATCGAAAAATTACTCACTGGGGAACAACATTGAATTCTAAGGTGAGTGACGATGATATCTTGTAATCTGACGATACACTGACAGTTAGTTTGTCTAGTTTATAAGAAAACACTAGCTGATCTTGAACAGAACTCAGCTAGTTCTCTGTGAGAGAACAAAAATTAAACAGAAAGGTAGAGCAAGTGTTCAGATTTGAACACGAGCGGAAAGCTTGGAAAATAGATAATCTGACTGAGAAATCAGGATTTCTCGTCAGATTCCTAATTTTCAGTCGTTTTCTTGTCGCTCTTTGTATCATAATTATGTCTATCCATATTGCTGCTCAGCAGGGTGAAATTGCTGATAAAATTCTTCTTCCTGGGGATCCTCTTCGTGCTAAGTTTATTGCGGAGAATTTCCTTGAAGATGCTGTTTGTTTTAACGAAGTGCGTAACATGTTTGGTTATACTGGTACTTACAAGGGTCACCGTGTATCTGTCATGGGAACTGGGATGGGAATGCCATCTATTTCGATTTATGCGCGTGAGTTGATTGTTGACTACGGTGTGAAAAAATTGATCCGTGTGGGAACAGCAGGTTCATTGAATGAAGATGTTCACGTCCGTGAATTGGTTTTGGCGCAGGCAGCTGCAACCAACTCAAACATCGTCCGTAATGACTGGCCACAGTACGATTTTCCACAAATTGCTAGCTTTGATTTGCTTGATAAGGCCTACCATATCGCCAAAGAACTTGGTATGACAACCCACGTTGGGAACGTTTTGTCATCTGATGTCTTTTATTCAAACTACTTTGAAAAGAACATTGAGCTTGGTAAGTGGGGAGTAAAAGCGGTGGAAATGGAAGCAGCAGCTCTTTACTATCTTGCTGCCCAACACCATGTTGATGCTCTTGCTATTATGACTATTTCAGATAGTTTGGTTAATCCAGATGAAGATACAACTGCAGAAGAACGTCAAAATACCTTCACTGATATGATGAAGGTCGGTTTGGAAACATTGATTGCAGACTAAAGGTAGGCTATATTCAGAATGATTTCTCTTGTTCTCAAAATGATAACTATCAACAATGAATCAATCCTGAAATAGGTAAGAATAAGGAAATTGAAGGAAGCCTAATTGTGTCAAAGGACCGAGACTAGTCAGTTTAATATCTAAATCATAATCAAATAAAGTTGGAAGCCAAGTTGACAAGAAGTCAAGACTTTCAACTTTTTAACTTGAAAATTCCTAGGAGTACAAAATGGATAAGATCGAACAATTACAAGGTATTATTGATCAAAGTCAGAGCATTGTCTTTTTCGGTGGTGCAGGGGTTTCTACAGAGTCTAATATTCCAGATTTTCGTAGTTCAGATGGTATATATAGTCTGAAACTAGGTCGCCATTTTACTGCCGAGCAACTGGTTTCACGCACTATGTTTGAGTGCTATCCAGAGGATTTTTTTGATTTCTACAAAAAGTATCTGGTCTATCCTGATGCCAAGCCGAATTTAGCACATGATTATCTAGCGTCGTTGGAAAAAACAGGTAAATTAAAGGCGATTGTGACGCAAAATATCGATAGCCTCCATGAAATGGCAGGATCTCAGAAAGTTTTGAAACTGCATGGTAGTGCAGATCATAATTATTGTTTGGGCTGTCATCGCTTTTATGATTTGACTGCCTTTTTGGCACTTGAAGGTCCAGTTCCCCACTGCTTAGATTGTGGTAAGGTGGTCAAACCTGACGTAATCCTTTATGAGGAAGAGCTAGATATGGATGTATTTAGTCGCGCAGCCCAAGTCATTCAGCAAGCAGATTTGTTGATTATTGGTGGCACTTCCTTAGTTGTTTACCCTGCAGCTAGCCTAATCAATTATTTTTCAGGGTCAAATCTTGTCGTTATCAACAAGTCCAGCACTCCTCAAGACAGCCAAGCTGATTTAGTTATCGAAGGTAAGATTGGAGAAGTTTTGTCTAAATTGAGACAATAAAAAACTGAAAGAAGTAGGACTATACTTCCTTCAGTTTTTTTGTATCACGAACTCAGAAACTATGAACAAGATTCTCTTCATTTCTAGGGGAATTTTATTGTTGATTTATAAATTGTTCGAGTTATTTTTAATTGTTGAATAAAAGGAAAAAAGGAAGACTTTCTGGATGAAAAACTTCCTTTTTTAGTCAATCAGTACATGCTGATTTTAATGAAATGCTACTATATTGTTTACTTTTTTAAAGATCGCAAAAAACAATCAATCTCTGCTTGAGAATGGAGAATATGCATTTTTTCTGGGTAAGTATTGTTTAAGTATTGGTATCTATCCTTAGCATTTTTTGTTCGACCATCCCAGAGAATCCAACGAATAAATTCCCAGTTGAATTGCTCGGGACATCCCTTAGCCATACTTTCTCTCACTTTTCCTCTGTATTTTAAATAGCGCTTAAAGGCTCTTAGCAAACAATTCCAAGCAGAGAAGTTTAAAAAGATGATCTGATCAGCTTCGTCCATTCTTTCCTCATAACAACACCAAGAGTAATTACCATCAATGACCCAGTTTTTGTTTTTGACTAGAAAAGTTTTCATCTCGGTCAACATCCATTCGCGGTCACTGTCTTGCCAACCAGGTTGAAATTGGAGTGTGTCCATATGAAGTTTTGGGATGGAGTAGTAGAGAGATAACTTTTCAGCTAGCGTTGACTTACCAGCACCAGAATATCCGATAATTGCGATTTTCATTTTCTACCTTTTCCTATTTGGAGACAAAAAAACAGCCTCTATGGACTGTTTCTTATTTAGCAAGTTTAGCTGAAAGACGAGCTTTATCGCGGCTTGCTTTGTTTTTGTGAATCAAACCTTTAGTTTCTGCTTTATCGATAGCTGAGCTAGCAGCACGGAAAAGTTCTTCAGATGGGTTTGCTTCGAAAGCTTTGATAGCAGTACGCATAGCTGATTTTTGAGCTGAGTTCTTTTCGTTTTGTTTAACGTTCAATTCAGCGCGTTTGATAGCTGATTTAATGTTTGCCAATGTTCTTACCTCCATATTTACTAACTATACCATTATATCTGAAAACTTACGTTTTGACAAGGGAAAATTACTTTTTTAAGTAAATTTCATCGATTTCATGGTTCTTTGTTTTATGCAGAATCACTTCTGCACGATTTCTGGTTGGTTCAATATAATTTTGTAGATTTGTGAGATTGATACTGGTCCAGACTTGATGAGCAAAAGATTCCACTTCCCCAATCGGCATTTGAGTAAAAGGATAATAGTAGCTATCAGGGTCGTTTTGGGCTAGGCTCAGGATTTTCAAGAAACGGTCTAGATACCAACTCTCGATGTCATCAACTGAAGCATCAACATAGATGGAAAAGTCAAAGAAGTCAGTAATATAGAGACGCTCGTTTTGTGGATTTTGAAAGACGTTAATCCCCTCGACAATCAAAAAGTCAGCAGCTTTTACTCGTTGTTTTGCTTCAGGGACGATGTCATAGACTTCATGAGAGTAGACAGGAATATCCACATCTTGTCCATTTTTAATGCGATCCAAGAAGTTGAGAAGGGTTTCCATATCATAGCTTTCAGGAAATCCCTTGCGATTTAAAATCCCTTGCTCAGTCAAGGTCTGGTTGGGATAGAGAAAGCCATCAGTTGTTACCAACTCAACCGTAGCATCTGTAAGGGTACGGGACAGTAGGATTTGAAGTAGGCGACTGGTTGTGGATTTTCCAACGGCAACACTACCAGAAACACCAATGATAAAAGGTTGGGATTTGCTTTCACGTTGAAGGAAAATTCCTTTTGAAAAGGCCAAATCATCCTTGGTACGCTTGTAAATCTGAATGAGGTGTGCTAGTGGAAGATAGACATCGGTCACATCCTGCAAGCTAATCTGGTCATTAAAACTCTTGATAGATTCTAATTCCTCTTCTGTCAAAGGAGGTGTTGTTTTTCGATGTAAGGATTGCCAAGTCTGGCGGCTGATTTTTTCAAAATGTAAAAATTCGTTGGTCATTTATTTTCCCCTAGATATTTTGTCTATCATACCATAAAAAGCTAAAAAAATAAAGCGTTTTCTTGATGATAGTAAACTTATTTCGTATAATAGAGCTAGATAGAGGTTGACCAATTTATAGATGAAGTAGGAGCTACTTTCTCCTGATTTATAAGCTTATTATAAAGGGTACTTTTGGGTTCACAACTTATAGGAGGTGTGTCATGAAAATCTTAAAAAGTTATATATTGGAACTCTGTTTTATTTTAAGTTTTTCCTTACCTTTTATAAAAGGGGTCAATGCGGATAATGGTAGACGCTTTGTGGAAATCTATTACGGTTTTACTTTTTTGATGGAACATGCCATTGTAACAGCTGTCTTTATCTGTTCGCTCTTGATTGCTTGGCTACTCAAAAAACGGTGGACGAAACGGCTTGCTGCTGGAAGTTATTTCTTTTTGATTTTATGGATTGCTACAGAGGGTTATTTATTCCGCATGTCACTAGAAGATTTAATCCGACTTTGGACAAGTTTGGAAATCCTGACACAAACTTATCAGTTGGGCTTTTATCTAAACATCTTGTTGGGAATTTTGTTGATAATAAAGTATTTGAAGGTTAAGCAATAGTCATAAAAATGAGCCTGATTATAGATGATAAATTTATTGTTTTATCCTGACTATGATATTTTTAGTTCTAAATGGCTTATTATTTATAAGTGTTGAAAGAGATTGAAGAAAAAGTCTTGTTTACTAGCTTTCTTCAGTCTTTTTCGTTTTATCATCAATTTGTAAACGATTTACAATTTAAGTCAAATTATGGTAAAATAGTTTCATGAGTAAAATGTATTATGCAGAAAATCCTGACGCTGCTCACGATATTCATGAGTTGAGAGTGGACTTGTTGGGAGAAAAAATGACCTTTTTGACGGATGCGGGTGTTTTTAGCAAGAAAATGATTGACTTTGGAAGTCAACTCTTGCTCAAGTGTCTTGAGGTCAACCAAGGAGAAACGGTCCTGGATGTAGGCTGTGGTTATGGACCTTTGGGCTTGTCTTTAACTAAGGCTTATGGAGTTCAGGCGACCATGGTCGATATCAACAATCGTGCCTTGGATTTGGCGCGACAAAATGCTGAACGAAATAAAGTAGAAGCGACGATTTTCCAGTCCAACATCTATGAACAAGTTGAAGGACATTTTGACCATGTCATTTCTAATCCCCCTATCCGTGCGGGCAAGCAAGTAGTTCATGAAATCATTGAGAAAAGTAAATATTTCTTGGAAACTGGTGGAGATTTGACCATAGTTATCCAGAAAAAACAAGGGGCTCCAAGTGCTAAGTCCAAGATGGAAGATGTGTTTGGCAATTGTGAAATCGTCAAAAAAGATAAGGGATACTATATCCTTAGAAGTGTGAAAGAATGAGAGCAGTTGATTTAATCCAAAAAAAACGAGATGGTCAAGAACTGACTTCTAGTGAAATTGAATGGCTAGTTGAAGGCTATGTGTCAGGAACTGTTCCTGATTATCAGATGTCTGCTTTTGCTATGGCTGTTTATTTCAAAGGAATGACGACTCGAGAAATATCTGATTTGACCATGAAAATGGTTAGGACTGGTCAAGAGTTTGATTTATCTGTTATTGATGGGGTTAAGGTTGACAAGCATTCTACTGGGGGTGTTGGTGATAAGGTAACCTTGATTTTGGCTCCCCTTGTTGCTAGCTTCGGTGTACCCGTGGCAAAAATGAGTGGTCGTGGTCTCGGCCATACTGGCGGAACGATTGATAAATTGGAGTCCATTAAGGGCTATCAAGTAGAACGTAGTCAAGAGGATTTCATTAATCAAGTGCAGGATATTGGAGTATCTGTCATTGGGCAATCAGACCAGCTTGTCAAAGCTGACAAGCTTCTCTATGCTCTTCGTGATGTGACCGCAACTGTCGACACGATTCCTTTGATTGCGAGTTCGGTGATGAGCAAGAAAATCTCGGCAGGAGCGGATGCTATCTTGCTAGATGTGACTGTTGGCGAGGGTGCTTTCATGAAGACGGTTGATGAGGCGCGTGAATTGGCTCAAACCATGGTGGAACTTGGTAAGGCAGTTGGTAGAAAAACGGTAGCAGTGATTACCGATATGAGTCAACCTTTGGGACGAGCGATTGGAAATCGTCTGGAAATCCTTGAAGCACTGGAGATTTTACAAGGCCAAGGCCGTCAGGATATTACCCACTTCATCTGTGAACTAGCTCAAATTATGCTTGGTTTAGCAAATGTAAACAAGACAGTTGAAGAAGTCCGCCAACATCTTGAGAATGGTCAAGCACTGGCTAAGTTTGAGGAAATGGTGCAAGCCCAAGGTGGAGACTTGGAAGACCTCTATCGTCCTGTAAATGTAGCCCATGTGGTGGAAATCCCTGCTCATGAAACGGGTATCATTTCAGCTCTTCCAGCTATGGAATTTGGGCTTTATGCTATGAGACTGGGGGCAGGCCGTGCAGTCAAGACTGATGATTTGGACTATGAAACAGGAATTGTTTTTGAAAAGAAAGTTGGAGATTCCGTTCAAAAGGGAGAAATTGTTGCAAAAGTATACACAAATGGGAAAATTTCTCCTCAGCTAGTTACAGATTTTCAAAAATATGTTAAAATAAATGATAGGGTGCAAAGTTTACGAGAAATTATAGAAATTATCTCATAAACCGTAGGAGAATCCGAATATGAAATTAAATAAATATATCGATCATACGCTTTTAAAACAAGATGCGACAGAAAATCAAATTGATTGTTTGTTGTCTGAGGCTAGAGAGTATGATTTTGCTAGTGTTTGCGTTAATCCGACCTGGGTTGAACATGCCAAAAAAGGGCTTGAAGGCACAGATGTCAAGGTCTGCACAGTAGTAGGTTTTCCTTTGGGAGCAACAACTTCAGCCGTGAAAGCTTTTGAGACAAAAGAAGCTATCCAAAATGGGGCTGATGAGATTGACATGGTGATCAATGTTGGGGCTCTCAAATCAGGTAATCTTGATTTGGTTGAATCTGATATTCGCGCAGTAGTAGAAGCAAGTGGTGACAAGTTAGTGAAAGTCATTATTGAAGCTTGCCTGCTGACCGACCAAGAAAAAGTTGTGGCTTGCCAATTAGCTCAAAAAGCAGGAGCTGATTTCGTTAAAACATCTACTGGCTTTTCAACTGGTGGTGCGACGGTAGCAGATGTTAGATTAATGCGTGAAACTGTCGGACCTGATATGGGAGTCAAGTCTGCTGGTGGCGCTCGTTCTTATGCAGATGCTCTTGCCTTTGTGGAAGCAGGGGCGACCCGTATCGGAACTTCAGCTGGAGTAGCCATTTTAAAAGGAGAATTGGCAGATGGCGACTACTGAGTTGATTGAACTAGCAATTGAAACCAGCAAGAATGCCTATGTGCCCTATTCTCATTTTCCAGTCGGAGCTGTTCTAGTGGCAAAGGATGGTAGTATTTATACTGGTGTCAATATCGAGAATGCTAGTTATTCTTTGACCAACTGTGGAGAACGTACAGCCATTTTTAAAGCAGTTTCTGAAGGTCAAAGAGAATTTTCAGAATTGATTGTCTATGGACAGACTGAAAAACCAATTTCACCATGTGGTGCTTGTCGCCAAGTGATGGCTGAATTTTTTGAACAAGATCTAAAAGTGACCTTAGTCGCAAAAGATAAATCGACGGTCGAGATGACGGTCGGGGAATTACTTCCATACTCTTTTACAGACTTAAACTAGTCTGAGTCGCTCTCTGAGTGGCACGGTCCTTGTGACCAACCAATCCATACTTGCAACATCGTTGCACATCTTATTTAGGAGGTTCAGTAATGAACAAGAAACAATGGCTAGGCCTTGGTCTAGTTGCAGTGGCAGCAGTTGGACTTGCTGCATGTGGTAACCGCTCTTCTCGTAACGCAGCTTCATCTTCTGATGTGAAGACAAAGGCAGCAATCGTCACTGATACTGGTGGTGTTGATGACAAATCATTCAACCAATCAGCTTGGGAAGGTTTGCAAGACTGGGGTAAAGAACATAATCTTTCAAAAGATAAAGGTTTTACTTACTTCCAATCAACAAGTGAAGCTGATTACGCTAACAACTTGCAACAAGCGGCTGGAAGTTACAACCTAATCTTCGGTGTTGGTTTTGCCCTTAATAATGCAGTTAAAGATGCAGCAAAAGAGCACACTGATATCAACTATGTCTTGATTGATGATGTGATTAAAGACCAAAAAAATGTTGCTAGCGTAACTTTCGCTGATAATGAGTCAGGTTACCTTGCAGGTGTAGCTGCAGCAAAAACAACTAAAACAAAACAAGTTGGTTTTGTAGGTGGTATGGAGTCAGAAGTTATCTCTCGTTTTGAAGCAGGATTTAAGGCAGGTGTTGCGTCAGTAGACCCATCTATCAAAGTACAAGTTGACTACGCTGGTTCATTTGGTGATGCTGCGAAAGGTAAAACAATTGCAGCCGCACAATACGCAGCTGGTGCAGATATTGTTTACCAAGTAGCTGGTGGTACAGGTGCTGGTGTCTTTGCAGAAGCAAAATCACTCAACGAAAGCCGTCCTGAAAATGAAAAAGTTTGGGTTATCGGTGTTGACCGTGACCAAGAAGCAGAAGGTAAATACACTTCTAAAGATGGTAAAGAATCAAACTTTGTTCTTGCATCTACTTTGAAACAAGTTGGTACAACTGTAAAAGATATCTCTAACAAGGCAGAAAAAGGTGAATTCCCTGGCGGTCAAGTAATCGTTTACTCATTGAAGGATAAAGGGGTTGACTTGGCAGTGACAAACCTTTCAGAAGAAGGTAAAAAAGCTGTTGAAGATGCCAAAGCTAAAATCCTTGATGGAAGCGTAAAAGTTCCTGAAAAATAATGGATGGAAGTCATTTCTTAGGAAGCGGCCCTCGGCCGCTTTTTTAAGAGTTGAGACAAAGTCATTTTGTCTCAGTAAAGCTTGCTACTAGAGAAATTAGCAAGTTTTATTGAAATAAAATAAGACTCTGAAAGGAAGAGCACATGGCACACGAAAATGTCATTGAGATGCGTGATATTACCAAGGTGTTTGGCGAATTTGTTGCTAACGACAACATCAACCTGCACCTACGAAAAGGTGAAATTCATGCACTTTTAGGAGAAAATGGGGCTGGAAAGTCCACGCTCATGAACATGTTAGCAGGGCTTCTTGAACCAACTAGTGGTGAAATTGTGGTCAACGGTCAAGTTGTCAATCTCGATTCACCATCTAAAGCAGCTAGTTTAGGAATAGGAATGGTTCACCAGCACTTTATGTTGGTAGAAGCCTTCACAGTGGCTGAAAACATCATTTTAGGAAGTGAATTGACTAAAAATGGTGTGCTAGATATTGCTGGAGCTAGCAAAGAAATCAAGGCTCTTTCTGAACGTTATGGCTTAGCTGTTGACCCTTCTGCCAAGGTAGCAGACATCTCAGTCGGAGCCCAACAACGTGTAGAAATTTTAAAAACCCTTTATCGGGGGGCTGATATCCTTATCTTTGACGAACCAACGGCCGTTTTGACTCCATCAGAAATTGATGAGTTGATGGCTATTATGAAAAATCTTGTCAAAGAAGGGAAATCAATTATCTTGATCACCCACAAGTTGGACGAGATTCGCGCAGTTTCTGACCGCGTTACAGTTATCCGTCGTGGGAAATCAATTGAAACTGTAGAAATTGCAGGGGCTACCAATGCTGATTTAGCAGAAATGATGGTGGGTCGTTCTGTTTCCTTTAAAACAGAGAAGCAAGCCTCTCAACCAAAAGAAGTTGTCTTAGCTATTAAAGATTTGGTGGTCAATGAAAACCGCGGTGTTCCAGCTGTGAAAAATCTGTCCTTGGATGTTCGTGCTGGAGAGATTGTTGGTATTGCGGGGATTGATGGAAATGGTCAGTCTGAATTGATTCAAGCCATTACAGGTCTTCGCAAGGTTGAATCTGGAAGCATCGAGCTAAAAGGAGATTCAATTGTAGGCTTGCACCCACGTCAGATTACAGAGTTGAGTGTTGGGCACGTTCCAGAAGACCGTCACCGTGATGGTTTGATTTTGGAAATGATGATTTCTGAAAATATTGCCCTTCAAACCTACTACAAAGAACCACATAGTAAAAATGGAATTTTGAACTATTCAAATATCACTTCTTATGCTAAAAAGCTAATGGAGGAGTTTGATGTTCGTGCTGCCAGCGAATTTGTTCCTGCAGCTGCACTCTCAGGGGGAAATCAACAAAAAGCAATTATTGCTCGTGAAATTGATCGAGATCCTGATCTCCTTATCGTCAGCCAGCCAACTCGTGGGTTGGATGTCGGTGCTATTGAATATATCCACAAACGCTTGATTGAAGAGCGTGATAATGGGAAAGCTGTCCTTGTTGTCAGCTTTGAGTTGGATGAGATTTTAAACGTCTCAGACCGTATTGCCGTTATCCACGATGGTAAGATTCAAGGTATTGTATCACCAGAAACAACCAATAAACAAGAACTTGGTGTCTTGATGGCTGGTGGAAACTTGGGAAAGGAGAAGAGTGATGTCTAAAAAATTACAACAAATTTCGGTTCCCTTGATTTCTGTTTTCCTAGGAATTTTACTTGGAGCCATTGTCATGTGGATCTTCGGTTATGATGCTATTTGGGGCTACGAAGAATTGTTCTACACAGCCTTTGGTAGCCTGCGTGGGATTGGAGAAATCTTTCGTGCTATGGGGCCTTTGGTCTTGATTGGTCTTGGTTTTGCCGTTGCCAGTCGTGCTGGTTTCTTTAACGTCGGACTTCCTGGTCAGGCCTTGGCTGGTTGGATTCTTAGTGGTTGGTTTGCCTTATCGCATCCAGATATGCCACGTCCGTTTATGATTCTAGCAACCATCGTGATTGCCTTGATTGCTGGTGGGATTGTCGGAGCGATTCCGGGTATTCTTAGAGCCTATCTAGGGACATCAGAGGTTATTGTAACCATCATGATGAACTACATTGTCTTGTATGTAGGGAATGCCTTTATCCATGCCTTTCCTAAAGATTTCATGCAAAGTACAGATTCAACCATTCGTGTTGGGGCTAATGCAACCTATCAGACACCTTGGTTGTCTGAGTTGACTGGTAACTCGCGGATGAATATTGGTATTTTCTTTGCCATCATTGCAGTTGCAGTTATTTGGTTCATGCTCAAGAAAACAACTCTTGGTTTTGAAATCCGTGCGGTTGGTCTTAATCCACATGCTTCAGAATATGCTGGTATTTCTGCCAAGCGGACTATCATCCTATCAATGATTATTTCAGGTGCCTTGGCAGGTCTTGGTGGAGCTGTTGAAGGGCTTGGAACCTTCCAGAACGTCTATGTTCAAGGATCGTCATTAGCTGTCGGGTTTAACGGGATGGCGGTTAGTCTGCTTGCGGCCAACTCACCAATTGGTATTCTCTTTGCAGCCTTCCTATTTGGTGTTCTCCAAGTTGGAGCCCCTGGTATGAATGCGGCGCAGGTACCGTCTGAGCTTGTCAGCATTGTAACAGCGTCTATTATCTTCTTTGTCAGTGTTCATTACCTTATCGAACGCTTTGTCAAACCGAAAAAACAAATTAAAGGAGGTAAGTAAAGATGTCTATTACAACCTTGCTCACCCTCTTGGTGTCTTCTATGCTGATTTACTCAGCCCCCCTTATCTTTACAAGTATCGGTGGTGTTTTCTCTGAACGTGGTGGTGTAGTAAACGTCGGACTTGAAGGAATTATGGTTATGGGTGCCTTTTCTGGAGTTGTCTTTAACCTTGAATTTGCAGAACAATTTGGAGCAGCAACTCCATGGCTATCTTTGATAGTTGCAGGATTGGTTGGTGGTGTCTTCTCTATCATCCACGCAGCAGCAACGGTTCATTTCCGTGCAGACCATGTTGTCAGCGGTACGGTATTGAACTTAATGGCGCCTGCCTTGGCTGTTTTCTTAGTGAAAGTTCTTTATAACAAAGGACAAACCGACAACCTAAGTCAGACTTTTGGACGCTTTGACTTCCCAGTCTTGGCAAATATCCCAGTGATTGGTGATATCTTCTTCAAGTCAACTAGTCTACTTGGTTATCTGGCCATTGCCTTCTCATTCTTTGCTTGGTTTATCCTCTTCAAGACTCGCTTTGGTCTTCGTCTCCGCTCTGTCGGTGAACACCCTCAAGCAGCGGACACTTTGGGAATCAATGTCTACAAGATGAGATATTTAGGGGTTATCATTTCAGGTTTCCTAGGTGGAATTGGCGGAGCGATTTATGCTCAATCAATCTCAGTTAACTTCTCAGTGACAACTATTGTTGGACCTGGATTTATCGCTCTTGCTGCGATGATCTTTGGGAAATGGAACCCAATTGGAGCCATGCTATCTAGTCTCTTCTTTGGGCTTTCACAAAGTTTGGCTGTTATCGGTTCTCAATTGCCGTTCCTACAAGGAGTGCCTACGGTTTATCTTCAAATCGCACCTTATGTTTTGACCATTCTTGTCTTGGCAGCTTTCTTTGGAAAAGCAGTCGCACCAAAAGCAGATGGTATTAACTATATCAAATCAAAATAAGTATACAAAAAAACGTCAGTACAGATGAACTGGCGTTTTATTTTTTAGGATGTTGATGGGTTAGGTTTAATCCCCAAGGGACCAAATTTTCAGTCTTATTTTTGATACGTGTGATATTATCCTTATGCCGAATGATAATCAAACTAGCAAGTGCTAGGATAATAGTGATGAAGAGAGGGTCGTAGTTACTCAGGATAAAACCAAAAAGTGGAAAGAGTAGAACTCCGATGACGGCTGCGATAGATGCTGTGACACTAGACAGTGAAATCATACTACCAAGATAGAGGGTTCCAAAGAAAACAACTGCAAGGTAGAGACAGAAGACAGGCGCAAATCCGAAAACCACTCCAGCACTGGTTGCGACAGCCTTGCCACCCTTAAATCCTGCAAAGATAGGGAAGGTATGTCCAATGACAGCCAAAAGTCCAAAGATGAGAGGCGAAACACCTTGCAGATGAAAAATAATTGGAAGAAGTGTTGCTAGGGTTCCTTTGAAAAAGTCAATCACAAAGGTTGCCATACCCGCTTTCTTACCTAAGATGCGGAAGGTATTGGTTGTCCCTGTGTTGCCAGAACCATGCTCGCGTAGATTGATTTGAAAGAATACTTGTCCAATCCAGAGACCAGACGGAATCGAACCCAGCAGATAGGCTAGGATTAATAAAACTATTGTAATCATACTCCTATTATATCATGAAATGGAAAAGAAAGGCAGAGAATCTCTTCTGAAATTGTCACACCGGAGAAAGAAAAATTTTGCAAAATCCTTGGAAAACCTGTAGAATAGTAAAGATGAACGAATAGGAGGTTCCTTGTGTCAAAAAAGGAAATCAATATTAACAATTATAATGATGATGCCATTCAGGTGCTAGAAGGGTTGGATGCGGTTCGTAAACGTCCAGGGATGTATATCGGATCGACTGATGGCGCTGGTCTCCATCATCTAGTTTGGGAAATCGTTGATAATGCTGTCGATGAGGCCTTGTCTGGATTTGGTGACCGTATTGATGTGACCATTAATAAAGATGGTAGTTTAACGGTTCAAGACCATGGACGTGGGATGCCGACTGGGATGCACGCTATGGGAATTCCAACAGTTGAGGTTATCTTTACCATTCTTCATGCTGGAGGAAAATTCGGTCAAGGAGGCTACAAGACATCAGGTGGACTTCACGGAGTGGGTTCTTCAGTTGTTAATGCTCTTTCTAGCTGGCTAGAAGTTGAAATCACCCGTGATGGTGCAGTCTACAAGCAACGTTTTGAAAATGGTGGCAAACCTGTCACGACCTTGAAGAAAGTCGGCACAGCACCCAAGTCTAAGACAGGTACCAAAGTGACCTTCATGCCAGATGCCAGTATCTTTTCTACGACAGACTTCAAGTACAATACCATTTCAGAGCGTCTCAATGAATCAGCCTTCCTCCTGAAAAATGTTACCTTGTCTTTAACGGATAAACGAACAGATGAAGCAATCGAATTCCATTATGAGAACGGGGTACAGGACTTTGTTTCTTACCTCAATGAAGACAAGGAAACCCTGACGCCAGTCCTTTACTTTGAAGGCGAAGATAATGGATTCCAAGTGGAAGTAGCTCTTCAGTACAATGATGGATTTTCAGATAACATCTTGTCCTTTGTCAATAACGTTCGCACCAAGGACGGTGGAACGCATGAAACAGGACTCAAGTCTGCCATTACCAAGGTTATGAATGACTATGCGCGTAAGACAGGTCTCCTCAAGGAAAAAGATAAAAACCTTGAAGGTTCAGACTACCGTGAAGGGTTAGCAGCTGTTCTTTCTATCTTGGTTCCTGAAGAACACCTCCAGTTTGAAGGTCAGACCAAGGACAAACTTGGAAGCCCGCTAGCTCGTCCAATCGTTGATAGCATTGTTGCTGAAAAACTGACTTTCTTCCTCATGGAAAATGGAGAGTTGGCTTCTAACCTTATACGTAAGGCTATCAAGGCCCGTGATGCCCGTGAAGCAGCACGTAAAGCGCGTGATGAAAGCCGTAATGGAAAGAAAAATAAAAAAGACAAGGGCTTACTTTCTGGGAAATTAACCCCAGCCCAGTCTAAAAATCCAGCTAAGAACGAACTCTACCTGGTCGAAGGAGACTCTGCCGGTGGTTCTGCTAAGCAAGGCCGTGATCGTAAATTCCAGGCTATCTTACCTCTTCGCGGTAAGGTGATCAATACAGCCAAGGCCAAGATGGCAGATATCCTCAAAAATGAAGAAATCAATACCATGATTTATACCATTGGTGCGGGTGTGGGAGCAGACTTTTCCATTGAAGATGCCAACTATGATAAGATCATTATCATGACCGATGCGGACACCGACGGTGCCCACATTCAGACACTTCTTTTAACATTTTTTTATCGCTACATGCGTCCTCTAGTCGAGGCAGGTCATGTCTACATCGCCCTTCCGCCTCTCTATAAGATGTCCAAAGGTAAAGGCAAGAAAGAAGAAGTGGCTTATGCTTGGACAGACGGAGAACTGGAAGAACTCCGTAAGCAGTTTGGCAAAGGAGCCACTCTCCAACGCTACAAAGGTCTTGGTGAGATGAATGCGGACCAGCTCTGGGAAACCACTATGAATCCTGAAACCCGTACCCTCATCCGTGTCACCATTGAAGACTTAGCTCGCGCCGAACGTCGTGTCAATGTCCTCATGGGAGACAAGGTTGAACCACGCCGTAAGTGGATTGAAGATAATGTCAAGTTTACGCTGGAAGAAGCGACAGTGTTTTGAGCCAGTTTTTAATGAATGGGTATCAACATGAGAACTGAAACAGGAATGCTAGATCTGATTTTACAAACTGCCAAAACTATACAAGTAGAAGCTGTCGCCTTGTCTGGTTCACGGGCAAACCCAAAGGCACCAAAAGATGAATTTCAAGACTATGACGTTGTCTATGTCGTGGACGATTTAGATAATCTGACGAGTGACCTTTCTTGGCTAGACCAGTTTGGCAAACGCATTATTGAGCAAGAGGTTGCTCTTAATCATCGCCGCCTCTACCTCATACTTTTCGAAGACGGTAACCGTATCGATTTGACTCTTTGCTCCAAAGAGTACATCAAAGAGTGGGTGGATAGTGAGGCTGATTATACAGTCTTGAAAGATGATAAAGGTTTGTTTGAATCTTATCCCCCTAGTCCGAAGCGTTACTGGACGAATCCAGCTAGTGAGACGGATTTTGAAAAATCTTGTAATGAATTTTGGTGGGTGTCTGCCTACGTGGTTAAAGGGATTTGTCGCAATCAAATCATCTATGCGATCGACCATCTCTACGGTATTTGCCAACAAGAATTCTTGAAAATCTTGGCTTGGCAGGTCGCAAGTGATAAGGGAACTGTTAACGTCGGCAAGAATTACAAGTATCTATTTAACTATTTACCCGCTGAGAAAGAAAAGGATTTTTCAAATCTACTAGATTTCTCAAGTTTAGATAAAATCACTCAGTCTTTGTTTGCTACGATGCAACTTTTCCACCAAGAAGCTCAAAACCTTGCCCAAAAGATGGGCTTTGACTATGATAAGGAAGTAGCTGAAAAGATGATGAGATATGCTGAGGAAAAACTTCCTGATTACTAAGTAAATAAAGAACACAAATTAAAACTTTTAAACTACAGAAGGATAGTTTGGTTACTTATAGTAACTGAACACGGGACTAAAACTTAGGAAAAAAGATAAATCGCTTTGTGTTCATGGAATCCTGCATCAATTTCCTATTTTTCTACAGAAATTTTCGGCAAGCCGAAGCGTCCCTTTGTATCTTAACTGAGCAACTTTTCCATAAAATCTACTCAACATTTTTTGAAAGGAGTTGAACACGCCCTAAATACTGTGTGAAAAAGATAAATTCTCTTGTGAGCATCGCTCACTGCAAGAATTTCCTATTTTCCCTTTGTATTTTACGGGCTTTGTATCCTATATGAGTAATATCCAAAACATGTCCTTGGAGGACATCATGGGAGAGCGCTTTGGTCGCTACTCCAAGTACATTATTCAAGACCGGGCTTTGCCAGATATTCGTGATGGTTTGAAGCCGGTTCAGCGTCGCATTCTTTATTCTATGAATAAGGATGGCAATACCTTTGACAAGAGTTACCGTAAGTCGGCCAAGTCTGTCGGTAACATTATGGGTAATTTCCACCCACATGGGGACAGTTCTATCTATGATGCCATGGTTCGTATGTCGCAAGACTGGAAGAACCGTGAGATTCTAGTTGAAATGCACGGTAATAACGGTTCCATGGACGGTGATCCGCCTGCGGCAATGCGTTATACAGAGGCGCGTTTGTCAGAGATTGCTGGTTATCTCCTTCAGGATATCGAGAAAAAAACAGTTCCTTTTGCTTGGAACTTTGACGATACGGAGAAAGAACCAACGGTCTTGCCAGCAGCCTTTCCAAATCTCTTGGTAAATGGATCGACTGGTATTTCGGCTGGTTATGCCACAGATATTCCTCCGCATAATTTGGCTGAAGTTATTGATGCGACAGTCTACATGATTGATCACCCAACTGCAAAGGTTGATAAGTTGATGGAATTCTTGCCTGGACCAGATTTCCCTACAGGAGGAATTATTCAGGGTCGTGACGAAATCAAGAAAGCCTACGAAACTGGGAAAGGGCGCGTGGTTGTTCGTTCCAAGACTGAGATTGAAAAGCTAAAAGGTGGTAAGGAACAAATCGTTATCACTGAGATTCCTTATGAAATCAATAAAGCCAATCTAGTCAAGAAAATCGATGATGTTCGTGTCAATAACAAGGTAGCTGGGATTGCTGAGGTTCGTGATGAGTCTGATCGTGATGGTCTTCGTATTGCTATTGAGCTAAAAAAAGATGCCAATACGGAGCTTGTTCTTAATTATCTTTTCAAATACACAGACCTGCAAATCAACTACAACTTTAACATGGTGGCGATTGACAATTTCACGCCTCGTCAGGTTGGGATCGTTCCAATCTTGTCTAGCTATATTGCCCACCGTCGTGAAGTGATTTTGGCGCGTTCACGCTTTGACAAGGAAAAGGCTGAGAAACGTCTCCATATCGTCGAAGGTTTGATTCGCGTGATTTCGATTTTGGATGAAGTCATTGCTCTTATCCGTGCTTCTGAGAATAAGGCGGACGCCAAGGAAAATCTCAAACTTAGCTATGATTTTACAGAGGAGCAGGCTGAGGCTATCGTAACCTTGCAACTTTACCGTTTGACCAATACCGATGTTGTTGTCTTGCAGGAAGAAGAAGCAGAACTTCGTGAAAAGATTGCCATGCTTGCGGCTATTATCGGGGATGAGCGGACTATGTACAATCTCATGAAGAAAGAGCTTCGTGAGGTCAAGAAGAAGTTTGCGACACAACGTTTGAGTACTTTAGAAGATACTGCGCAAGCAATCGAGATTGATACAGCTAGTCTTATCACCGAGGAAGATACCTATGTTAGCGTGACCAAGGCAGGTTACATCAAACGTACCAGTCCACGTTCCTTTGCGGCTTCCACTCTGGAAGAAATTGGCAAACGTGACGATGACCGTCTGATTTTTGTTCAATCTGCCAAGACAACTCAGCATCTCTTGATGTTTACGACACTTGGAAATGTCATTTATCGACCAATCCATGAATTGGCAGATATTCGCTGGAAGGATATTGGAGAGCATCTGAGCCAGTCTATTACTAACTTTGAAACCAATGAAGAAGTTCTATATGTAGATATCGTGGATCAGTTTGATGATGCGACAACCTATTTTGCAGCGACTCGTCTTGGTCAAATCAAGCGGGTAGAACGTAAAGAGTTTACTCCATGGCGAACCTACAAGTCTAAGTCTGTCAAGTATGCTAAGCTCAAAGACGAGACAGACCAGATTGTAGCAGTGGCTCCGATTAAACTAGATGATGTTCTCTTGATTAGCCAAAATGGTTATGCCCTTCGTTTCAATATTGAAGAGGTTCCGGTTGTTGGTGCCAAGGCTGTAGGTGTCAAGGCTATTAATTTGAAAGAAGATGATATTCTCCAGTCCGCCTTTATCTGTAATACATCATCTTTTTACCTCTTGACCCAACGTGGAAGTTTGAAACGTGTTTCCGTTGAGGAAATTCCAGCAACTAGCCGTGCTAAACGCGGACTACAAGTTTTGCGTGAGTTGAAAAGTAGACCGCACCGTGTCTTCTTGGCTGGTGCAGTTGCAGAGCAAGGTTTCGTTGGTGACCTCTTCAGTACAGAAGTGGACGAGAACAATCAAACTTTGCTTATCCAATCCAATAAAGGAACGACCTATGAAATCCGATTGCAAGACTTGAATCTGTCAGAACGAACCAGCAACGGTAACTTTATATCCGATACCATTTCAGATGAAGAAATTTTTGATGCCTATCTTCAGGAAGTTTATACAGAACTAGTATCTAACAAATAGTAAAGATAATGAAAAGGTTTTCGTCGAGAAATTTCTTAAGCTATAGATTTAAGAGTTGAATTTGATTATATATACAAAAACGAACAGTGCTGATTCCCAACTGATAGGGACTTAATCCTGTTCGTTTTCTTGTTTCTATTGGTATAGACCGCCTGATATTTAATTGTGAAATCATTAACATACGGTCAATTATTCAAGCTAGATTAATAAAAAAATAATATTTTTTAAGAAAATGATTGCGTCACATTTGTTTTTTTGTTATAATATTATTGTTTCAAGAGAACGCGTTAAAGAAATAGTTCGTTTAAATATAAAAGGAGTTTTTTATGTTTCAAAATAAACAAGATAAAGGATTTCGTTATTCTATTCGTAAACGTAGTGTTGGAGTATGTGGTGTTGCCGTTGCAACATTTTTGCTAGCTTCTGGCCTTGTATTTCAAACAAATGTAGTAAAAGCAACAGAGCCAAGCGTTGCTGCAGTTGCTGGTGAAAATATTGCTGCTCATAAATCTGCGAGTCAGAGTTCAATTGCTTATGGAGGAGATGCTTCTAGAGCAGTTGACGGTAATCGTGATAACGCATGGAGTCACCGTTCCGTTACCCATACAGATTTTCAAGATCATTCTTGGTGGAAAGTTGACTTAGAGAAAGAAGAATCAGTAGGAACTGTTCGTATTTACAATCGTGGAGATGGGGATGTAGCAAATCGTTTATCTAATTTTGATGTTATTTTGTTGGATAAAGATGGGAATGAAGCAGCTCGTCAACATGTAGATAGCTTAAACAATCAACCAACAGTTGATGTTCAATTCTCAGGAGTTGATGCACGATATGTAAAAATTGAATTAAATAAATCTAAAACTCCACTTAGTTTAGCAGAAGTTGAAGTATATCGTTCTGCAAAATCAGAAAAGATTGTAGAAAATAAGAAAACAGAAAATAAATCTAAAACAGATTTTACTGCAGAACTAAATAAATATTTGTTTGGTTTGAATTATGATAAAACAAATATTTTAACTAGACGAGGCGAGGCAATAGAAAATTACACGAATACAAGCACAAAACAACAAGGAAATGAGTTTGTGGTTGTGGAAAAAGTGAAGAAGAACCTTTCTAGTGGTCATGCTGATGTTGCTATTAATGGCAACGGAGATATTTTCCTAGGTGCTTTGTTTAAAGCAAATCAAGATCTCCTAGAAAATAAACCACAACAAATTAGCTTAGATCGTAGCAAAGGTAGAATTAGTGTTGATTTACCAGGAATGGTAGGCGGAGATAGCTATGTAGATGCTACACCAACTGTAAGTGGTATGCAGGAAGGTGTAAATACCCTGTTAAATCGTTGGCATGAAAAATATGCTGGGAAGAACCCTGCTCCAGCACGTATGCAGTACGAATCAACTTCTGCTTATAGCATGAATCAATTAAAAGCTAAATTCGGAAGTGACTTTGAAAAAGTTGGAGTTAATCTAAAAATTGATTTTGAAGCTGTCAATAAAGGTGAAAAACAAATTGAGGTAGTTGATTTTAAACAAGTTTACTATACTGCTAACTTTGATGCTCCAAAAAATCCATCAGATGTATTTGCCTCAGGAGTAACAGTTGATCAATTGAAAGCACGTGGAATTGATGAAAATACTCCTCCTGTATATGTATCAAGCGTGTCATACGGACGTCAAATGTATGTCAAATTTGAAACAACAAGCAAGAGTACAGAATTGAAAGCAGCTATCAATGCTGTCATTAAAGGAGTACCTATTAAAGCTGAATCTGAATGGGCACGTGTCTTGAAAAATACAACAGTAACAGTTTCCATCGTAGGTGGAAATGCTGATGGCGCTGCACGTGTTGTGACAGGTACAGTAGAAGATTTGAAGAAATTGATTCAAGAAGGAGCTACTTTCAGTACGCAAAACCCTGCTGTTCCAATTTCTTACAAGACTGCATTCTTGAAAGATAATCAAGTGGCCACGATTCAAAGCAATACAGACTACATTGAAACTAAAGTGACTTCATACAAAAATGGTTACCTCAATTTACACCATAAGGGAGCTTATATTGCTCGTTACTATGTTTACTGGGATGAAGTGACTTATGACAAGGATGGTGTTGAAAGTATTCGTTCACGTCAGTGGGAGCATAACGGTCAGAACAGAACTGCTGGCTTCCAAACGGAGCTTCAATTTAAAGGAAATGTACGTAACCTACGCGTGAAGATTCAGGAAAAAACAGGTCTTGCTTGGGAACCATGGCGTACTGTTTACAATCGTACAGACCTTCCTCTAGTCCAAAAACGTACCATTATTAATTCAGGTACAACAATCAGACCAAAATACGATGAAAAAGTTGAAAACAACTAATTCTCACTTGTAAAAATAATTAGTTATACTAATGAATTGAACCCCAAAGTTAGTCCAAATTCTAACTCTTGGGGTGTTTTTCTGTATCTTGTTTTATGAGTAGTTTACATATAAGTATATATAAATTAATCGTTCTTGTGAATAGCATTATAGATTTATTAGACCCAAGGTAAGAAGACATCTCTTGTTTTTATATTCAAAGCTATAGCGGTTAATATTTAAGGAGACCTTCAAGTTCAAGTAGTCAATAAGAAGAAATTCTCTTGTAGTTTAAGATTTTTTAGGATAGTTATGAATTTAATTCTCGATAAAGGGATCTATTTTAGGAGTCATTTTCTAACTTCTTTAGGTAACCATCTCCGAATGGACCTCTTGTGATTTGCATTAGTTTACTTTTTCCATAGGGCATAGGGGTGTGTATAGTAGATATATTTATTGGAAAATGTCTATTCTGTGTTCTATTATGGATATATTTACTTCAATTTCTCCTAAACGTCGAGTTTTAACTCATGTTCCTCAAAAAGATGTTTAATGAGGTTAAAATTGTTAAATTTGAGTATAATATCTTGTAAAAAATTCTAAAATCCTATAAAATAAAAAGTGACGGAGGAATTTATGAATGTAAATCAAATTGTACGGATTATTCCTACTTTAAAAGTTAATAATAGAAATTTAAATGAAACCTTTTATATGGAAACCCTCGGTATGAAAGTCTTGTTAGAAGAGTCAGCCTTTCTATCACTAGGTGATCAAACAGGCCTTGAAAAACTTGTTTTAGAAGAAGCTCCAAGTATGCGTTCTCGTAAAGTGGAAGGAAGAAAGAAGCTGGCTAGATTACTTGTCAAGGTGGAAAATCCCTTGGAAATTGAAGCCTTATTAGCTAAAACAGATTCGATTCATCGATTATATAAGGGGCAAAACGGCTACGCTTTTGAAATTTACTCTCCAGAAGATGATTTGGTTTTGATTCATGCGGAAGATGATAGAGCAAGTCTAGTAGAAGTAGAAGAAAACCCTGAATTTCAAACAGATTTGGAATCAATTTCTTTAAGTAAATTTGAGATTTCTATGGAATTACATCTCCCAACTGATATTGAAAGTTTCTTGGAAGTATCTGAAGTTGGGACTTCACTTGATTTTATCCCAGCTCAGGGGCGGGATTTGATGGTAGAAAATACAGTTACTTGGGATTTATCTATGCTCAAGTTCTTGGTCAATGAACTAGATATAGCAAGTCTTCGCCAGAAGTTTGAATCTACCGAATATTTTATTCCTAAGTCTGAAAAATTCTTCCTTGGAAAAGATAGAAATAATGTTGAATTGTGGTTTGAAGAAGTATGAAGTGGACCAAGATTATTAAAAAAATAGAAGAACAAATCGAGGCAGGGATTTATCCCGGAGCCTCTTTTGCGTATTTTAAGGGCAATCAATGGACGGAGTTCTATATTGGCCAGAGTGACCCAGAGTATGGCTTGCAGACTGAGGCAGGACTCGTTTATGACCTAGCCAGTGTCAGCAAGGTTGTTGGGGTTGGCACAGTTTGTATCTTCTTGTGGGAAAAAGGCAAATTAGATATTGACAGACCTGTAATAGATTTTTTAGCTGAGTGTGATTATCCAGACATCACTATTCGTCAGCTCTTAACTCATGCTACAGATCTTGATCCGTTTATTCCCAATCGTGATCTTTTAACTGCCTCAGAATTAAAGGAAGCCATGTTTCATCTCAAGAGACGAAGTCAGCCAGCCTTTCTTTATTCGGATGTCCATTTTTTGCTTTTAGGTTTTATCTTGGAAAGAATCTTTGATCAAGATTTGGATGTAATTTTACAGGAGCAAGTTTGGAATCCTTGGGAAATGACGGAAACCCAGTTTGGTCCTGTTGAGTTTGCTGTTCCAACAGTCAGAGGTGTAGAGGCCGGTATGGTACATGATCCCAAGGCTCGCCTTCTGGGCAGACATGCAGGTAGTGCTGGTTTGTTTTCGACTGTAAAGGATTTACAAATCTTTGTAGAACATTATTTAGCAGATGATTTTGCAAGAGATTTGAGTCAAAATTTTTCTCCTTTGGATGATAAGGAGCGTTCTTTAGCATGGAATTTGGAAGGAGATTGGCTAGACCATACGGGCTATACAGGTACCTTTATCATGTGGAATCGTCAGAAGCAAGAAGCGGCTATTTTTCTATCGAATCGTACCTATGAAAAGGATGAGAGGGCTCAATGGATTTTAGACCGCAATCAAGTGATGGACTTGATTCGTAAAGAAGAGTAAGGAGAGACATGTCAAATAGTTTAAAAGGGACTCTATTAACAGTTGTTGCTGGTATTGCTTGGGGCTTGTCAGGAACGAGTGGCCAGTACCTGATGGCACACGGAATTTCGGCTTTGGTTTTGACCAACTTGCGTCTTTTAATCGCTGGTGGAATTCTCATGCTCTTGGCTTATGCCACTGCAAAGGATAAAATGCTGGCCTTTTTAACGGATAAGAAGAGTTTGCTATCTCTTCTCATTTTTGCTCTAATTGGTCTTTTTCTCAACCAATTTGCTTATCTGTCTGCTATTCAGGAGACCAATGCAGGAACAGCGACGGTGCTTCAGTATGTTTGTCCTGTCGGAATTTTAATTTATAGCTGTATCAAGGATAAGGTGGCGCCGACACTGGGAGAGATAGTTTCTATCATATTAGCTATCGGAGGGACCTTTCTTATTGCAACACATGGGCAGTTGGACCAGTTATCCATAACACCTACAGGCTTGTTCTGGGGGCTCTTTTCTGCTCTGACTTACGCACTTTATATTATTTTGCCCATATCCTTGATTAAGAAGTGGGGGAGCAGTTTGGTCATAGGTGTGGGAATGGTCATAGCAGGTTTGGTCGCCCTTCCTTTTACAGGGGTTCTACAGACCACTATACCGACTAGTCTTGATTTTCTCCTTGCGTTTGCGGGCATTATCCTTATCGGGACTGTCTTTGCTTATACAGCCTTCTTAAAGGGAGCCAGTTTGATTGGACCAGTTAAGTCAAGCTTGTTGGCTTCGATCGAGCCAATTTCGGCGGTTTTCTTTGCCTTTCTAATCATGAATGAACAATTTTATCCCATTGATTTTCTTGGTATGGCAATGATATTGTTTGCTGTAACTCTGATTTCTTTGAAAGATTTACTCTTGGAAAAATAAAAAGACTCTTTGTCCGTGATGACAGAGAGTTTTTTCCTAGTAATCTAATTGTTTTCAAGATAAAATTCAAAACGTTCGCCTACATATTGACTTTTTACGTATTCAAAAGCTGTTCCATCTTCTAGGTAGGAAACCTGAGTCAAACCAAGAATAGCATGGCCTTTTTCAACTTCCAAATAGTGGGCAATTTTTTCCTTAGCGAGGCGAGCATAAATAGTCTGCTGTGATTTACCAATACGGTAGCCATGTTTTTGTAAGGTTTGGAAGAAATGACTGGTGATTTCTTCTTTTTTAAAGTTCTTAATAAATTTTTCAGGAATAGAAGCAACTTCATAAACCAGAGGAACATTGTCGGCATAGCGAACACGTTCCATTCGGATAATGTTTTCGGTTGGAGAAATTCCTAACTTAGCAACTTCTTGCTCATTTGGAATGGTTTTTCTGTAAGAAATGAGCTGGCTAGAGGGAATTTTGCCTTGAGACTTAACAATTTCAGTAAAACTGGTTGTCCCTCGCATCTTTTCTTGTACTCGAGTACTGGACACAAAGGTGCCGCTCCCTACCCTGCGTTCCAAAACGCCTTCTTCGACTAAAAGAGATACAGCTTGACGAAGGGTCATGCGGCTGACCTCAAATTGTTCAGCCAAATCTCTTTCACTTGGCAGCCTCTCACCAATGGCCCAACGGTGATCGTCAATATCCTTTTTAATCTGATCATGGATTTTCATATAAGCAGGTAGCATATTTTCACTTCGTTTCTATCTTTTCTCTATTGTACCCTAATAAACAAGAAAAAGTCAAACTTCGCCTTGTTTAGTTGGTAATTCACTAGTATTTGTGATAGAATATTGAGAAAAGATATTTCTTTTGAGAAAGGAAAAAGATGAGCAACATTTCAACTGATTTGCAAGATGTAGAAAAAATTATCGTATTGGACTATGGTAGCCAATACAATCAGCTGATTTCACGCCGTATCCGTGAGATTGGTGTGTTTTCAGAACTAAAAAGCCATAAAATTTCAGCTGCTGAAGTTCGTGAAATCAATCCTGTAGGAATTATCCTTTCAGGTGGACCAAACTCTGTATACGAAGATGGTTCATTCGATATTGACCCAGAAATCTTCGAACTGGGCATTCCTATTTTGGGAATCTGTTACGGTATGCAGTTATTGACCCATAAACTTGGAGGAAAAGTTGTTCCTGCAGGTGACGCTGGAAATCGTGAATATGGTCAATCAACCCTAACTCACACACCATCAGCTCTTTTTGAATCAACACCGGATGAACAGACTGTTTTGATGAGCCATGGTGATGCAGTTACTGAGATTCCTGCTGATTTTGTTCGTACTGGAACATCAGCTGACTGCCCTTATGCGGCCATTGAAAATCCAGACAAACACATTTACGGTATCCAATTCCACCCAGAAGTTCGCCATTCTGTATACGGAAATGATATCCTTCGTAACTTTGCCCTTAACATCTGTAAGGCTAAAGGCGACTGGTCAATGGATAATTTCATCGATATGCAGATTCAAAAAATCCGTGAAACAGTCGGTGATAAACGTGTTCTTCTCGGTCTATCAGGTGGAGTTGACTCTTCAGTTGTTGGTGTTCTTCTTCAAAAAGCAATTGGCGATCAATTGATCTGTATCTTCGTAGACCACGGTCTTCTTCGTAAAGGAGAAGCAGATCAAGTTATGGACATGCTTGGTGGTAAGTTTGGTTTGAATATCGTCAAAGCAGACGCTGCAAAACGCTTCCTTGACAAACTTGCTGGTGTTTCTGACCCTGAACAAAAACGTAAAATCATTGGTAATGAGTTTGTCTATGTCTTTGATGACGAAGCAAGCAAACTCAAAGATGTGAAATTCCTTGCTCAAGGAACTCTTTACACAGACGTGATTGAGTCTGGTACGGATACAGCTCAGACGATCAAGTCACACCACAACGTTGGTGGTCTTCCAGAAGACATGCAGTTTGAATTGATAGAACCACTCAATACTCTTTACAAGGATGAAGTTCGTGCCCTTGGTACAGAGCTTGGCATGCCAGACCACATCGTATGGCGCCAACCATTCCCAGGCCCAGGTCTTGCGATTCGTGTCATGGGTGAAATCACTGAAGAAAAACTAGAAACCGTTCGTGAATCAGATGCTATCCTTCGTGAAGAAATCGCTAAAGCTGGTCTTGACCGCGATATCTGGCAATACTTCACAGTTAATACAGGTGTTCGTTCAGTTGGGGTTATGGGTGACGGTCGTACGTACGACTACACAATTGCAATCCGTGCTATCACCTCTATCGATGGTATGACAGCTGACTTTGCAAAAATTCCTTGGGATGTCCTACAAAAAATCTCAGTACGTATCGTAAACGAAGTGGATCATGTGAACCGTATCGTCTACGATATTACAAGTAAACCACCTGCAACCGTTGAGTGGGAATAGTCGTTTAAGGACTAGATTATTCCATGTAGTTTAATTAGCCAGTATCTTTGGATACTGGTTTTTACTTTATCGGCTCTTTTTACTACTTGTTTCAACTGCTGAAAGATTAGAATTGTCAAAACAATCTGTCCAGGCTTGATTTTATGGCTTATTTACTATAAAATGAGAAGGAAAAACGTCAAACTTTTATATTGCAAATAGGAGAAAACATGACAAAAACATTAAAACGTCCTGAGGTTTTATCACCTGCAGGGACTTTAGAGAAGCTAAAGGTAGCTGTTCAGTATGGAGCAGATGCTGTCTTTATCGGTGGTCAGGCCTATGGTCTTCGTAGCCGTGCTGGAAACTTTACCTTTGAACAGATGGAAGAAGGTGTTCAGTTTGCGGCTAAGTACGGTGCCAAGGTCTATGTAGCTGCCAACATGGTTATGCACGAAGGAAATGAAGCTGGTGCCGGTGAGTGGTTCCGTAAACTGCGTGATATCGGAATCGCGGCAGTTATCGTGTCTGATCCTGCCTTGATTATGATTGCAGCGACAGAAGCGCCTGGTCTTGAAATCCACCTCTCTACCCAAGCCAGTGCCACTAACTATGAAACGCTTGAGTTCTGGAAAGAATTGGGCTTGACTCGTGTCGTTTTGGCGCGTGAGGTTTCGATGGAAGAATTAGCTGAAATCCGCAAACGTACTGATGTAGAAATTGAAGCCTTTGTCCACGGAGCCATGTGTATTTCTTACTCTGGTCGTTGTACTCTTTCAAACCACATGAGTATGCGTGATGCTAACCGTGGTGGTTGCTCTCAGTCTTGTCGTTGGAAATACGACCTTTACGATATGCCATTTGGTCAAGAGCGCAAGAGCTTGAAAGGTGAAATTCCTGAAGAATTTTCAATGTCAGCCGTTGATATGTCTATGATTGACCATATTCCAGATATGATTGAAAATGGAGTGGACAGTCTTAAGATTGAAGGGCGTATGAAGTCTATTCACTACGTATCAACAGTAACCAACTGCTATAAGGCGGCTGTGGATGCATATCTTGAAAGTCCTGAAAAGTTTGAAGCTATTAAACAAGATTTAGTGGACGAAATGTGGAAGGTTGCTCAACGTGAATTGGCAACAGGTTTCTACTACGGTACACCATCTGAAAATGAGCAGTTGTTTGGTGCTCGCCGTAAAATTCCTGAGTACAAGTTTGTTGCTGAAGTCGTTTCTTATGATGATGCGACACAAACAGCAACTATTCGTCAACGTAACGTTATTAACGAAGGAGACCAAGTTGAATTTTATGGCCCAGGTTTCCGTCATTTTGAAACTTATATCGAAGATTTGCACGATGCAAAAGGAAATAAGATCGACCGCGCTCCAAATCCAATGGAACTCTTGACAATCAAGGTTCCACAATCTGTTCAAGCAGGAGACATGGTTCGTGCATTAAAAGAAGGACTAATCAATCTCTATAAAGAAGATGGAACTAGTGTCACAGTTCGAGCTTAATAAGCATGCAGGAGATGAACGATTTCTAGTTGCTTTCCCTTTAATTTTACTAATTAAAAGAAAAGAAGTTCAAGAAAATATATTTATTTCCATCCGAGATTTTATCTCGGATTTTTTTCATTACTTTTCAGAAAGACCTAGATAATGGACGGATTTATTACAATTTTTTTCCAAAGATTTCTATATAATAGACTCAAAAATAGTAAAATTGTAAATAATTTTCATTAAACGCTTTCAACGTAAGTAAAAAGTTGACAAATCCAATTTTTAGGACTAAACTAAGTAAGTAAATTTTAATTAAAAGGAGAATTCGTCATGAATTTAACATTTTTCGGTCTATGTCTTGCCTGTATGGGTGTGTCTCTTGGTGAGGGGTTGTTGATGAATGGTTTGTTGAAATCAGTAGCTCGCCAACCAGATATTATCGCTGAGTTTCGTAGTCTGATGTTTTTAGGGGTTGCCTTTATTGAAGGAACTTTCTTCGTAACTCTTGTCTTCTCATTTATTATTAAATAACGAAATATAAATTGGAGAAGGGAGAATGTTAGATGGAAGAAAGTATCAATCCAACCATCAATATTGGTCCTGTTACCTTTGATTTAACTTTGACAGCATTAACCTTGCTGTCTGTGTTTCTGATTTTTGCATTTATCTATTGGGCAAGTCGTAATATGACATTGAAACCCAAAGGTAAACAAAATGTACTAGAGTATCTCTATGATTTTGTAATTGGATTTACAGAACCTAACCTCGGTTCCCACTACATAAAAGATTACTCACTCTTTTACTTATGTTTATTTCTTTTTATGGTCATCGCCAATAATCTTGGTTTGATGGCTAAACTTCAAACAACAGATGGGACAAACCTTTGGACATCGCCAACTGCAAATCTTTCATTTGACCTTGTCTTGTCGTTCTGTATTATTGTGATGGCGCACATTGAGGGGATTCGTCGTCGTGGGATTAAACAATACCTAAAAGGTTTTGTAACTCCTGCATTTATGACACCGATGAATCTACTTGAAGAATTCACGAATTTCCTTTCTCTTGCTTTGCGGATTTTTGGGAATATCTTTGCAGGTGAAGTAATGACAAGCTTGCTTATCTTACTTTCACATCAGGCTATTTTTTGGTATCCAGTCGCATTTGGGGCAAACTTAGTTTGGACTGCATTTTCCGTGTTCATTTCTTGTGTACAAGCCTATGTCTTTACACTATTATCCTCTATGTACCTAGGAAATAAAATTAATGATGAAGAGTAGAAAGGAGTAACTGATGCACGTAACAGTAGGTGAATTAATTGGTAATTTTATTTTAATCGCTGGCTCTTTTATCCTTTTGCTAGTCTTGATTAAAAAATTTGCATGGTCTAATATTACAGGCATTTTCGAAGAAAGAGCTGAAAAAATTGCTTCAGATATTGATAGAGCTGAAGAAGCCCGTCAAAAAGCAGAAGTATTGGCTCAAAAACGCGAAGATGAATTGGCTGGTAGCCGTAAAGAAGCTAAGACAATCATTGAGAATGCGAAAGAAACAGCTGAGAAAAGTAAAGCTAGTATTTTAGCAGATGCTAAACTAGAAGCAGGACGCTTAAAAGAAAAAGCAAACCAAGAAATTGCTCAAAACAAAGCTGAAGCTTTACAAAGCGTTAAGGGTGAGGTAGCAGATTTGACAATCAGCTTGGCTGGTAAAATCATCTCACAAAACCTTGACGGTCATGCCCATAAAGAACTCATTGATCAGTATATCGATCAGCTAGGAGAAGCTTAATGGACAAGAAAACAGTAAAGGTAATTGAAAAATACAGCATGCCTTTTGTCCAATTGGTACTTGAAAAAAGAGAAGAAGACCGTAT
This sequence comes from Streptococcus mitis SK569, assembly GCF_000222785.1. GTDB lineage: Bacteria > Bacillota > Bacilli > Lactobacillales > Streptococcaceae > Streptococcus > Streptococcus mitis_N. The sequence goes on from NZ_AFUF01000029.1 coordinate 42,757, forward strand.
CTTTTCAGACTTGACTCAAATCAAGCAAGTTGCTGAAGAAACAGGTTTACCTTCTTTTTTAAAAAAAGTGGCAGTAGATGAGTCTGATAAGGAAAAAACGATTGCGTTCTTCCAAGATTCAGTGTCACCTTTATTACAAAACTTTATCCAGGTTCTTATCTACAATCACAGGGCAAATCTTTTTTATGATATTCTTGTAGATTGCTTGAACCGACTTGAAAAAGAAACAAATCGATTTGAAGTGACGATTACGTCAGCTCATCCTTTAACTGATGAACAGAAGAGTCGCTTGCTCCCTTTGATTGAGAAGAAAATGTCTCTTAAAGTGCGGAGTGTAAAAGAACAAATCGATGAAAGTCTCATTGGTGGTTTTGTCATTTTTGCCAATCACAAGACAATTGATGTGAGTATTAAACAACAACTTAAAGTTGTTAAAGAAAATTTGAAATAGAAAGTGGTGTTCTTTTGGCAATTAACGCACAAGAAATCAGCGCTTTAATTAAGCAACAAATTGAAAATTTCAAACCTAATTTTGATGTGACTGAAACAGGTGTTGTAACCTATATCGGGGACGGTATCGCGCGTGCTCACGGCCTTGAAAATGCCATGAGTGGAGAGTTGTTGATTTTTGAAAACGGCTCTTATGGTATGGCTCAAAACTTGGAGTCAACAGATGTTGGTATTATCATCCTTGGTGACTTTACAGATATCCGTGAAGGCGATACAATCCGCCGTACAGGTAAAATCATGGAAGTCCCAGTAGGTGAAAGTTTGATTGGTCGTGTTGTGGACCCACTTGGTCGTCCAGTTGACGGTCTTGGAGAAATCCACACAGATAAAACTCGTCCAGTTGAAGCGCCAGCTCCTGGTGTTATGCAACGTAAGTCTGTATCAGAACCATTGCAAACTGGTTTGAAAGCTATTGACGCCCTTGTACCGATTGGTCGTGGTCAACGTGAGTTGATTATCGGTGACCGTCAGACAGGGAAAACAACTATTGCGATTGATACAATCTTGAACCAAAAAGGTCAAGATATGATCTGTATCTATGTCGCGATTGGACAGAAAGAATCAACCGTTCGTACTCAAGTAGAAACACTTCGTCAGTACGGTGCCTTGGACTACACAATCGTTGTGACAGCTTCTGCTTCACAACCATCTCCATTGCTCTTCCTAGCTCCTTATGCTGGGGTTGCTATGGCGGAAGAATTTATGTACCAAGGCAAGCATGTTTTGATCGTTTATGATGATTTATCAAAACAAGCGGTAGCTTATCGTGAATTGTCTCTCTTGCTTCGTCGTCCTCCAGGTCGTGAAGCCTTCCCAGGGGATGTTTTCTACCTTCACAGCCGTTTACTTGAGCGCTCAGCTAAAGTTTCTGATGAACTTGGTGGTGGATCAATTACAGCCCTACCATTTATCGAGACACAAGCGGGAGATATCTCTGCTTATATCGCAACCAACGTGATTTCTATCACTGATGGACAAATCTTCCTTGGTGATGGTCTCTTCAATGCGGGTATTCGTCCAGCCATCGATGCGGGTTCATCTGTATCACGTGTAGGTGGTTCTGCACAAATTAAAGCCATGAAAAAGGTTGCTGGTACACTTCGTATCGACCTTGCTTCATACCGTGAGTTGGAAGCCTTCACTAAGTTTGGTTCTGACTTGGATGCAGCAACACAGGCTAAGTTGAACCGTGGACGTCGTACAGTTGAAGTTTTGAAACAACCTGTTCACAAACCATTGCCTGTTGAGAAACAAGTAACCATTCTCTATGCTTTGACACATGGTTTCTTGGATACTGTTCCAGTAGATGATATTGTTCGTTTCGAGGAAGAGTTCCATGCCTTCTTTGATGCTCAACATCCAGAGATTTTGGAAACCATTCGTGATACAAAAGACTTGCCAGAAGAAGCAGTCTTGGATGCTGCGATTACAGAGTTTCTCAATCAAACCAGCTTCCAATAAGAATAGAGGTATCAGATGGCAGTATCTCTAAATGATATTAAAACAAAAATCGCCTCAACAAAAAATACGAGTCAAATCACTAATGCCATGCAAATGGTATCGGCTGCTAAGCTAGGTCGTTCTGAAGAAGCCGCTCGAAACTTCCAAGTATATGCCCAAAAAGTTCGTAAACTTTTAACGGATATTTTACATGGAAATGGAGCTGGTGGTTCAACCAACCCGATGTTGATTAGCCGCCCTGTGAAGAAGACAGGCTATATCGTCATCACTTCAGACCGCGGTTTGGTTGGAGGTTATAATTCCTCTATTCTGAAAGCGGTTATGGAGTTGAAAGAAGAATACCATCCAGATGGTCAAGGTTTTGAAATGATCTGTATTGGTGGGATGGGAGCTGACTTCTTTAAGGCTCGTGGTATTCAACCACTTTATGAACTACGTGGCTTGGCGGATCAGCCTAGCTTTGATGAAGTTCGAAAGATTATTTCAAAAACTGTTGAAATGTATCAAAATGAACTTTTTGATGAACTCTATGTCTGCTACAACCACCATGTCAATACGCTAACTAGTCAAATGCGTGTGGAACAAATGCTTCCGATTGTTGACTTGGATCCAAATGAAGCAGATGAAGAGTACAGCTTGACTTTTGAATTGGAGACCAGTCGAGAAGAAATTTTGGAGCAGCTATTGCCTCAGTTTGCAGAAAGTATGATTTACGGGGCTATTATCGATGCTAAGACAGCTGAAAATGCTGCTGGTATGACAGCCATGCAAACAGCGACTGATAATGCTAAGAAAGTCATCAATGATTTGACAATTCAGTATAACCGTGCCAGACAGGCGGCGATTACACAAGAAATTACAGAAATCGTAGCAGGAGCTAGTGCCTTAGAATAGGCTGTAGCCCAGCTCGTATGAAAATGAACTTATACTCAATGAAAATCAAAGAGCAAAGTAGGAAGCTAGCCGCAGGCTGCTCAAAACATTGTTTTGAGGTTGCAGATAGAGCTGACGTGGTTTGAATTTGATTTTCGAAGAGTATTAGGACCTAGTTGAGCTAGGAACCGACAGTATCTTATATAGAATAGGAGAAGGAGATGAGTTCAGGTAAAATTGCTCAGGTTATCGGTCCCGTTGTAGACGTCTTGTTTGCAGCAGGGGAAAAACTTCCTGAGATTAACAATGCACTTGTCGTCTACAAAAATGACGAAAGAAAAACAAAAATCGTCCTTGAAGTAGCCTTGGAGTTGGGAGATGGTATGGTCCGTACTATCGCCATGGAGTCAACAGATGGGTTGACTCGTGGAATGGAAGTATTGGACACAGGTCGTCCAATCTCTGTACCAGTAGGTAAAGAAACTTTGGGACGTGTCTTCAATGTTTTGGGAGATACCATTGACTTGGAAGCTCCTTTTACAGAAGACGCAGAGCGTCAGCCAATTCATAAAAAAGCTCCAACTTTTGATGAGTTGTCTACCTCTTCTGAAATACTTGAAACAGGGATTAAGGTTATCGACCTTCTTGCCCCTTACCTTAAAGGTGGTAAGGTTGGACTTTTCGGTGGTGCCGGAGTTGGTAAAACCGTCTTAATCCAAGAATTGATTCACAATATTGCCCAAGAACACGGTGGTATTTCCGTATTTACGGGTGTTGGGGAACGTACTCGTGAGGGTAATGACCTTTACTGGGAAATGAAAGAATCAGGAGTTATCGAGAAAACAGCCATGGTATTTGGTCAGATGAATGAGCCACCAGGAGCACGTATGCGTGTTGCCCTTACTGGTTTGACAATCGCTGAATACTTTCGTGATGTGGAAGGCCAAGACGTACTTCTCTTTATCGATAATATCTTCCGTTTCACTCAGGCTGGTTCAGAAGTATCTGCCCTTTTGGGTCGTATGCCATCAGCTGTTGGTTACCAACCAACACTTGCTACGGAAATGGGTCAATTGCAAGAGCGTATCACATCAACCAAGAAGGGTTCTGTAACCTCTATCCAGGCTATCTATGTGCCAGCGGATGACTATACTGACCCAGCGCCAGCAACAGCCTTCGCTCACTTAGACTCAACAACTAACTTGGAACGTAAGTTGGTACAATTGGGTATTTATCCAGCCGTTGACCCACTTGCTTCAAGCTCACGTGCCTTGGCACCTGAAATCGTTGGAGAAGAGCACTATGCAGTTGCTGCTGAAGTAAAACGTGTTCTTCAACGTTATCATGAATTGCAAGATATCATTGCTATCCTTGGTATGGATGAACTTTCTGATGAAGAAAAGACCTTGGTTGCTCGTGCCCGCCGTATCCAGTTCTTCTTGTCACAAAACTTCAACGTTGCGGAACAATTTACTGGTCAGCCAGGTTCTTATGTTCCAGTTGCTGAAACTGTACGTGGCTTTAAGGAAATCCTTGATGGTAAACATGACCACTTGCCAGAAGATGCCTTCCGTGGTGTAGGTTCTATCGAAGATGTGATTGCAAAAGCTGAAAAAATGGGATTTTAAGAGGTGATCTATGGCTCAGTTAACTGTCCAGATCGTGACACCAGATGGTCTCGTCTATGATCACCATGCCAGCTATGTATCGGTTCGAACTCTGGATGGTGAGATGGGGATCTTGCCACGACATGAAAATATGATTGCGGTTTTAGCAGTTGATGAAGTAAAGGTAAAACGTATTGATGATGAAGATCACGTGAACTGGATTGCAGTAAACGGAGGCGTTATTGAAATTGCCAATAATACCATCACAATCGTTGCTGATTCTGCAGAACGTGCTCGTGATATCGATGTTAGCCGTGCAGAACGTGCTAAGCTTCGTGCGGAGCGCGAAATCGAAGAAGCCCACGAAAAACACTTGATTGATCAAGAACGTCGTGCTAAGATTGCTTTGCAACGTGCTATTAATCGTATCAATGTCGGAAAAAGACTATAAGAAAAATGAACTTGAGTTACCAAGTTCATTTTTTATGTTTTCTTAAGGAGCAAAACTGATGCAGACCGCTTCTGGTACATGGAAGTCGTTGGAAAGTTCTGCTAGACGACCAGTTTCAGGATTGCGTTTAAAGACGGTTGCGTTGTCAGAGTCTTGATGGACAGCAATGACAAATTCTTGGTCTGGTGTCAAATCAAAATCACGTGGAGTCTGACCATGAGTAGGAACGATTTCTAACAATTCTAGACTACCGTCTGCAAGAATTGTATATACTGCGATAGAATCATGGCCACGGTTAGAAGCGTAGAGGTATTTACCATCTTTAGAGAGACGAATAGCAGCAGTTCCATTAAAGCTTTCGTAACCTTCTGGTAGAGTTGAAATAACTTGCATGCGTTCAAATTCGCCAACACCATCGTAGATTAAAACTTCGATAGTACTATTGAGTTCACAAATCAGATAAGCGATTTTATAGTGATTATGGAAAATGATGTGGCGTGAGCCTGCTCCAGGCTGGCTGTGATAGGTATAGAGCTTAGATAATTTCCCTTCTTGACCAAGGTCATAAGTGACGACTTGGTCAGTTCCCAAATCACAGGTCACTAGATAGTGGTCAGGTGTTAAATCTGTAAAGTGAACGTGGGGAGAAGCTTGATTTTCATGTGGACCTTGGCCACTGTGTTGATCCACATCACTAAGTAGAAGACTACCGTCTTCCTGACGTTTATAAACAAGGACCTGTCCTTTATGGTAGTTGGCTGCATAGACCAAATTACGCTTTTCATCAACGGCAACATAACAGTGGGGAGCTCCTTCTTCAACGACATGATTTAATAAAGTCCCATCAGTTTGATAGGCTGCAATTCCCCCCTTGTCATCTTGACTACCAACAGTGTATAAATGCTGGTGCTGGTCAAAGGCAAGGTAGGTTGGACTTGGCTCAGCTGCAAAAAGTTCTAAATTAGCAAGCTGACCAGTTTCTGTATCAAAGTCTGCCTTGTAAATCCCTTGGGAAGTACGACGTGTATAAGTTCCAAAATAAACAGTTTCTTTCATAACTTTACCTCTATATAACGATAAGACTATTATATCACAAAAATGGAGTTGGAGGAACTCTCTAACACATAGATAAGTATAATAAAATATTGAATTTAGCTTGATTTCCTTTTAAAAAGTGCTATAATAAATCTATCAAATTATCAAAGGAGTTTGACTATGAAAAAACGAGTTTTTTTAGCGGCTGGAATTGCCGTTTTGTCTACTGCCGTTCTAGCAGCGTGTTCATCTGGTAATGGGAATAAGGAAGCAACTAAACCAGTTACTTATGCCTATGTATTTTCATCAGATCCTGCGACTCTGGATTATACAGTTTCTTCGACTAAGGGTACAAAACAGATTACTGGTAATGTCATTGATGGACTACTGGAAAATGATCAATATGGGAATCTAGTACCATCAGTTGCAGAAGATTGGACTGTTTCCAAAGATGGTTTGACCTATACCTACAAAATTCGTCAAGGTATCAAGTGGTATACCAATGAAGGCGAAGAATATGGAGAAGTTAAGGCTCAAGACTTTGTGACTGGTCTAAAACACGCAGCAGATAAGAAATCACAGGCACTTTATCTTGTACAGGATTCTATTAAAGGATTAGATGATTATGTAAATGGGAAAACAACGGATTTTTCTACTGTTGGTGTAAAAGCAACGGATGATTATACTGTAGTCTATACTTTAAATCATCCAGAATCTTTCTGGAATTCGAAGACAACAATGGGAGTTCTCGCTCCTATTAGCGAAGACTTTTTAGCTTCTAAAGGAGATGACTTTGGTAAGGCGACTGATGTAACAAGCATTCTTTACAATGGGGCTTATCTTCTAAAAGGTCTTACATCTCAGTCTTCTATTGAGATGACCAAAAACCAAAATTATTGGGATAAACAAAATGTCTTTATTGATGATATTAAATTGTCTTACTTTGATGGTCAGGATGCAGACTCTCTTGGACGTGGTTTTGATGAAGGTCATTATCCAGCAGCACCTCTCTTTAAAAACTCTGCTAACTATGAACGCTTAAAAGAAAAATACAAAGATAATATTATCTATAGTCAACAATTAGGAACTACTTTCTATATTTCTACGAATATTGATCGTGTTGCTTACAATCACACTGCTAAAACAAGTGATGCAGAAAAAACATCTACTAAGAAGGCCTTGCTGAACAAAGATTTCCGTCAAGCCTTGGCTTTTGCTGCAGATCGTAAAGCAGCTCTCTCTCAAGTATTTGGGGACGAAGTAGCACCGCGTAAATTACGTACAAGTTTCACCCCTCCAACATTTGTACAAGTAGGAGAACAGTCATTTGGGCAAGTAGCTAAAGCAGAATTGGATAAGTTAGATGGTGTATGGAAAGATGTCAATCTTGATGATGCCCAAGATTCGCTTCATAATGTAGATAAGGCTAAAGCTAAATTTGAAGCTGCTAAGAAAACTCTTCAAGCTGATGGAGTACAGTTCCCTATTCATTTAGATATTCCAGTATCTTCTACTCGTCCAGAGTTTGTACGTCAAACTCAATCTTATAAACAATCCGTCGAGGAAGCTATTGGAGCAGATAATGTTGTAGTTGATATTCAACAAGTTTCTGACGATGAATTGGCAAGTATGACAATTTTAGCTACTTCTAATACTAATACTGACTGGGATATTAATGCAAATAGTGGATGGGGACCTGATTACGCAGATCCATCAACTTATCTAGATATATTTGATCCAACATCTGGACCAAATCTTCTTGGTTCCTTAGGTGTAGCACCAGGTACAGACAGCTCAGCAATCAAAGCAGTTGGTTTAGATAAGTTTAAAGAGTTAATTACGGATGCTAGTGGTGAGAAAACAAATCTTGCAAACCGATATGCCAAATATGCCAAAGCTCAAGCTTGGTTAATGGATAGTGCCTTGGTGATTCCTGTACACTCAGACGGTGCTCAAATGCTAGTAACGAAGAAAGTTCTAGGTACTGGTGCAGGCGGCTGGGTAGGTGATAAGACTAATGAACATAGTTATAAATATCTGAAAATTCAAGATAAGATTGTCACTTCTAAAGAAATGGATGAGTTCCGCAAGAAATTTGCTGATGAAAAAGCCAAATCAAACGCGGATTATCAGAAGAACTTAGACCGTCATATTCAAGACTAATCGAATCTCCTCTTTTGAGGAGATTTTTTATGTCGCTGTCTCCATGTAAGCACTTTAAAAAAGAGTTATTTTGACCTAAAAATGGTATAATGAGAGAACGACAGAAAGGAATTATATATGGAACAAAAAGAGAAACATTTTAGCCTATCTTGGTTTTTCAAGTGGTTTTTGGACAACAAGGCCATTACGGTATTTTTGGTAACCTTATTATTGGGATTGAATCTTTTTATTTTAAGTAAGATTAGTTTTCTATTTTCACCTGTTTTAGACTTTTTGGCAGTCGTGATGCTGCCAGTTATTCTATCTGGTTTACTATATTATTTATTAAATCCTATTGTTGATTGGATGGAGAAGCATAAGATTAATCGCGTTATAGCTATTAGTATTGTCTTTGTCATCATCGCCCTCTTTATCATTTGGGGCTTGGCAGTAGCTATTCCAAATCTGCAGCGTCAGATCTTAACATTTGCAAGAAATGTACCAATCTATCTCGAAGATGCAGACAGAGTTATTAATGATTTGGTCACCAAGCGTTTGCCAGATGATTTCAGACCTCAATTAGAGCAAGTTTTGACAAACTTCTCAAGTCAGGCTACAGTTTGGGCAAGTAAGGTTTCATCTCAGGCAGTCAACTGGGTGAGCGCCTTTATTAGCGGGGCATCTCAAGTGATTGTTGCCTTGATTATCGTTCCTTTCATGCTCTTTTATCTCTTGCGTGATGGGAAAGATTTGCGTAACTATTTGACCCAATTCATGCCAACTAAATTGAAAGAACCTGTTGGACAAGTTTTATCAGATGTGAATCAGCAGTTGTCCAACTATGTTCGTGGGCAAGTAACAGTAGCTATTATTGTAGCAGTAATGTTTATGATCTTCTTCAAGATTATCGGTTTACGCTATGCGGTTACGCTGGGGGTTACTGCTGGTATTTTAAATCTGGTTCCTTATCTTGGTAGCTTCTTAGCCATGCTTCCTGCCCTAGTATTGGGTTTGATTGCTGGTCCAGTTATGCTTTTGAAAGTAGTGATTGTCTTTATCGTAGAACAAACTATTGAAGGTCGTTTTGTTTCTCCATTGATTTTGGGAAGTCAATTAAACATTCATCCCATTAATGTTCTCTTTGTATTGTTAACTTCAGGATCCATGTTTGGTATTTGGGGAGTCTTGCTCGGTATTCCAGTTTATGCCTCTGCTAAGGTTGTCATTTCAGCGATTTTTGAATGGTACAAGGTAGTCAGTGGTCTATATGAACTAGAGGGAGAGGAAGTCAAGAGTGAACAATAGTCAACAGATGTTACAGGCTTTGGAAGAGCAAGATTTAGCCAAGGCTGAGCACTATTTCGTCAAAGCTTTAGAAAATGATCCAAGTAACCTTCTGTATGAGTTAGCCACCTATCTAGAAGGGATTGGTTTCTATCCTCAGGCTAAGGAGATTTACCTGAAAATCGTAGAAGATTTTCCAGAGGTTCATCTTAATCTAGCAGCTATTGCTAGCGAGGATGGTCAAATTGAGGAAGCCTTTGCCTATCTTGAGGAAATCCAAGCTGACAGTGACTGGTATGTGTCGGCTTTGGCTCTGAAAGCGGATCTTTATCAGATGGAAGGTTTGACAGATGTGGCGCGTGAGAAATTGCTGGAAGCTTTGACCTACTCAGAGGATCCTCTCTTGATATTGGGCTTGGCAGAGTTGGATAGTGAGTTGGAACATTACCAAGAGGCTATTCAAGGCTATGCCCAGTTAGATAATCGTACTATTTATGAGCAAACAGGCATTTCCACCTACCAACGGATTGGTTTTGCCTATGCTCAGTTAGGGAAATTTGAGACGGCTACAGAGTTTTTAGAAAAAGCCCTGGAGTTAGAATACGATGACCTAACAGCTTTTGAGTTGGCCAGTCTTTACTTTGATCAAGAAGAATACCAAAAAGCTGTCCTCTACTTTAAGCAGATCGATACCATTTCTCCTGACTTTGAAGGCTATGAATATGGTTATAGTCAGGCCTTGCATAAGGAACATCAAGTTCAAGAAGCCCTGCGTATCGCTAAGCAAGGCCTAGAGAAAAATCCCTTTGAAACTCGTCTCTTACTGGTTGCTTCACAATTCTCTTATGAATTGCATGATGCTAGTGGTGCAGAAAATTACCTCCTTACTGCAAAAGAAGACGCTGAGGATACGGAAGAAATCTTACTCCGTTTAGCTACTATTTATCTAGAACAGGAACGTTATGAGGATATTCTAGACTTACAAAGTGATGAGCCAGAAAACCTATTGACCAAGTGGATGATTGCCCGTTCCTATCAAGAGATGGACTATTTGGATACTGCCTACGATCATTATCAAGAGTTAGCAGGAGATTTGAAGGACAATCCAGAGTTTCTGGAACACTATATCTATCTCTTGCGTGAATTGGGATACTTTGAGGAAGCAAAGGTCAATGCTCAATCTTACTTAAAACTGGTTCCAGATGATGTTCAAATGCAAGAATTGATTGAGAGATTATAACACTAAGTCTGGGATAAAAACTCAATTTCAGTAGAAAATCAAGTAAATTTTCCTACAATAAAACGCATAATATCAAGTTTTTTTTGAACACCTGATACTATGCGTTTTTGTGATCGCAAAGATTTTTTATCCAGTCTCATCTTATAGTATATTGAAATAGAAACTGAACAAATTGATTAAGGAATTTAAAGCAATTCTAGAAATATTTCAGAAGCGATATTGTACGATTCTAGATTCAAATTACCTTATCATTTTTGATAGATATGATTTTATTGAATTGTTGTAAAAAGAAGTTAGATAAGTTTCAGAAAGTGATTCAAACTTTGTCTCTAAAACACCTGAGGTCATTGTTGCTAGAAATGGTAATAAAAAGTTTATTGATTTTGAATTAGGATGAGTCAAAAGGAATTTTAAAGCATTTTTTTGTTATAATTAATTGAAGAATTATTGATATAAAAGGAGAAAAATATGACTTTCGAAGAAATCCTGCCTGGGTTAAAGGCTAAGAAAAAATTCGTACGTACTGGCTGGGGAGGAGCTGAAAACTATGTGCAGCTTTTTGATACGATTGAACAAAACGGGGTTGCACTTGAAGTGACGCCCTATTTCCTCATCAACGTGTCTGGTGAGGGAGAAGGTTTTTCCATGTGGAGCCCGACACCTTGTGATGTTTTAGCGACGGATTGGGTAGAAGTGCATGACTAAACGTGTACTCATTACAGGAGTGAGTTCAGGAATTGGCATGGCTCAAGCTCAACTTTTTTTAGAGAATGGCTATCAAGTTTATGGAGTTGACCAAGGTGAAAATCCACTCTTACAGGGTGATTTCCACTTTTTACAGAGAGATTTGACCTTGGACTTAGAGCCTATTTTTGACTGGTGTTCTCAGGTGGATGTTTTGTGCAATACTGCGGGAGTTTTGGATGATTACAAACCACTTTTGGAACAGACAGCGCAGGAAATTCAAGAAATTTTTGAAATTAACTATCTGACTCCTGTTGAGTTGACTCGGTATTATTTGACACAAATGCTGGAAAATAAAAAGGGAATCATCATCAATATGTGCTCTATTGCTTCTAGCCTAGCAGGTGGCGGTGGACACGCCTATACTTCTTCGAAGCACGCCTTGGCAGGCTTTACCAAGCAGTTGGCTCTAGACTATGCTGAAGCTGGGATTCAGGTATTTGGTATCGCTCCAGGAGCAGTCAAGACAGCTATGACCGCTGCGGATTTTGAGCCAGGTGGATTGGCTGACTGGGTGGCTAGTGAAACACCAATCAAACGCTGGATCGAGCCAGAGGAAGTGGCAGAAGTCAGTCTCTTTTTGGCCAGTGGAAAGACCTCTGCCATGCAGGGGCAAATTCTGACTGTGGATGGTGGCTGGTCTTTGAAGTAGGAGCAATTGGATGGAAATCAAAAATCACTTTGGAGTCTACGCTGCTTGCTTTGAAAATGGGAAGTTACTCTGCATTGAAAAAATGAGAGGCCCTTATCAACATCGGTATGATCTACCTGGAGGCAGTCAGCAACTTGGTGAAGGACTGACAGAAACGCTGACTAGAGAAGTTATGGAAGAGACGGGATTTACTGTTAGAAGCTACTCTAATCCTCAAATCTACGATGTTTTCGTCAGGGAAGAGTTAAAAAATTTTATGGTTCACCATATCATGGCCTTGTATGATGTTGAAATGGATGAGGATGCGCCTCAAGTTACTATTTCTAAAGCTGTCTCTGATGGTATTAATGATTCACTTGGATATATTTGGATGGATATTCAAGAAGTCACAGAAGAAAATGCATCGCCACTAGTCTTGAAGATTAAGTCTGAATTATTAGGATTTCCAGAACTGGACAAGACCTCTTACATGAATTGGAAGGTGAATGATGAGAAACGAACTTGCCCTTAGTGGCGAAAAACTTGATGAAAAAGTTTACCCACAACTATTTCATCATGTTGGCATGATTCGTGGGGAATATTTGTTGAGGGAGCTTAACCAAAACATCCTGTTACCAAGTTGTAAGGAATTTGTAAAAGATTATCTAGATACTATTTGTTCCTTGTACTCAGATGAAGAAGTCTGGTATCGCTTTTCAGAGTTAACAAATGCAGAAGCAAATAGTCTAGACGGGACTAAAGAGTATTTTGATGAAAATCATCCCTTGTTTGGCTATAGAGGAACGAGGCGTTTATTGATGTGTCAAGATGAATTTCAGGCTGAGGTACATGTCGTTACAGAAGTTTATCAAAATAATCCCAATTTGTCTGTTATTTTTCCTTTTGTGAATGATGCCGACCAATTAAAACAAGCTATTACAGTGTTACGTCAGCATGGTTTTACTGGTAAAGTCGGTACGATGATCGAATTACCGTCAGCGTATTTTGACTTGGATAGGATACTGGAAACGGGTATTTCAAAGATTGTAGTTGGAATGAATGATTTGACTTCTTTCATTTTTGCGACTGTGAGAAACAGTCAATGGCATGATATGGAAAATCCAATTATGTTAGATATGCTGAGACAGATGCAGGATAAAGCAAGGAAGAACAAGATTGATTTTGTTGTAGCAGGCTATCTGAATACTTCTTTCATACAAAAAATGAATCAGATGGGTATCGAATGCATTATCCACTATAGTTCTATTCCAGAGATTTTTAATTTAGAGATTGACCATACAGACCATCTCAAATGTATAAAAGAAGTAAGTAAAAAATTACAAAGGAGCAACCTATGACGCCGCAAGAAATGTGGAATGCCTACAAGCAAATTAACCCCTCTATCGGAGATGAAATCGATGCTTGGGCTTTTGGAGTGGAACCAGATCTTTTAGCGGATTTGGTTTTAAGAGGCGAAAAAACAGCAACAGCTTCAGCCTACGATCTCTACGCACTAGAAGGCGAATCTCTTTCGCAAGAAGGGACATTTGATGTCATTTTAGACAGTCAAAATCAGGCTGTCTGCATTGTCGAAATTACAAAGGTTTCTGTTGAACCCTTCAATCGAGTGTCAACTGACCATGCCTATAAGGAAGGTGAGGGAGACAAATCCCTAGCTTATTGGCGTCAGGTTCATGAGGATTGTTTCGCCGAGTGGCTGAGAGAAGCAGGACTGACTTTTACACCTGACAGCAAGGTTGTTTTAGAAGAATTTCGCAAGGTCTACCCACTGTAGATTTTTAGACGGAAGAAAGTTTTGGAAATCACCGTCCAATCCTTTTTTCTCAAGCAAAACATGATATAATAAGTTTGTTTGAAGAAGAGCTCTAGCTCTTAAACTTAGATAGGAGAAAACTATGCAAGCAGTTGAACATTTTATTAAGCAATTTGTTCCTGAACATTATAATTTATTTTTAGACTTGAGTCGTGAGACCAAGACGTTTTCAGGGAAGGTGATCATCACTGGTCAAGCACAGAGTGACCGCATTTCCCTTCATCAAAAAGACTTGGAAATCGCTTCTGTAGAAGTTGCAGGGGAAGCTCGCCCATTTACAGTTGACCATGACAATGAAGCCCTTCATATTGAACTTGCGGAAGCAGGTCAAGTTGAAGTGGTTATCGCTTTCTCAGGAAAAATTACAGACAACATGACAGGGATTTACCCTTCTTATTACACAGTTGATGGAGTCAAGAAGGAAGTCTTGTCTACTCAGTTCGAGAGTCATTTTGCGCGCGAAGCCTTCCCATGTGTGGATGAGCCTGAAGCCAAGGCAACTTTTGACCTTTCTCTACGTTTTGACCAAGCAGAAGGTGAATTGGCCTTGTCAAACATGCCAGAGATTGACGTTGAAAACCGTAAGGAAACAGGTATCTGGAAGTTTGAGACAACACCTCGCATGTCTTCTTACTTGTTAGCATTTGTTGCGGGTGATTTGCAAGGTGTAACGGCTAAAACTAAAAACGGTACCCTCGTAGGTGTTTACTCAACCAAAGCTCATCCACTATCAAACCTTGATTTCTCACTGGATATCGCTGTTCGCTCTATCGAGTTTTACGAAGATTACTATGGAGTTAAGTACCCAATTCCTCAATCTCTCCACATCGCCCTTCCTGACTTCTCAGCTGGAGCTATGGAAAACTGGGGTCTTGTGACCTATCGTGAAGTTTACTTGGTTGTGGATGAGAACTCAACTTTTGCCAGTCGTCAACAAGTTGCTCTTGTTGTGGCACATGAGTTGGCTCACCAATGGTTTGGTAACCTCGTTACTATGAAATGGTGGGATGACCTTTGGCTCAATGAAAGCTTCGCTAACATGATGGAGTACGTCTGTGTGGATGCCATTGAGCCAAGCTGGAATATCTTTGAAGATTTCCAAACAGGTGGTGTTCCGTCTGCCTTGAAACGTGATGCGACGGATGGTGTTCAGTCTGTTCACGTTGAAGTTAAACACCCAGACGAAATCAATACACTCTTTGACGGAGCTATCGTTTATGCCAAAGGAAGCCGTCTCATGCACATGCTTCGTCGCTGGTTAGGTGATACGGATTTTGCTAACGGTTTGCATGCCTACTTTGAAAAACACCAGTACAGCAATACCATTGGTCGTGACCTTTGGGATGCTCTTGGTCAAGCGTCTGGACGTGATGTCTCAGCCTTTATGGATTCTTGGTTGGAACAACCTGGTTACCCAGTTCTTACTGTCAAAGTTGAAAATGATGTTTTGAAGATTTCACAAAAACAATTCTTCATCGGTGAGCACGAAGACAAGAATCGTCTCTGGGTTGTGCCACTAAACAGCAACTGGAAAGGCTTGTCTGATACACTTGAAACTGAAAGTATCGAAATCCCTGGCTATGCAGCTCTTCTTGCTGAAAATGAAGGAGCTCTTCGTTTCAATACTGAAAATACAGCCCACTACATTACAGACTATCAAGGAGACTTGTTAGATGCAGTTCTTGCTGACCTAGTTGAGCTTGATAATACGAGTAAACTGCAAATCGTCCAAGAACGTCGTTTGCTTGCTGAAGCAGGGCACATTTCTTATGCAGACTTGCTCCCTGTCCTTAATAAACTTGCTAAGGAAGAATCTTACCTTGTCGTTTCAGCTGTTTCTCAAGTAATTTCTGCTCTTGAGCGCTTTATCGATGAAGGAACAGAAGCTGAAACAGCCTTCAAAGCCTTGGTTGCGAAATTGGCTCGTCACAACTATGACCGTCTTGGTTTTGAGGCTAAAGATGGAGAATCAGATGAGGATGAATTGGTTCGACAGTTGGCTGTTTCTATGATGATTCGTTCAAATGATGCAGAAGCCAGTCAAGTTGCTAGCCAAATCTTCGTAGCTCATAAGGATCATCTTGCAGGACTTCCAGCAGCTATCCGCTCACAAGTTCTGATCAATGAAATGAAACATCACGAGACCAAAGACTTGTTAGCACTTTATCTTGATACTTATACTCACGCAACAGATGCTGTCTTTAAACGCCAGTTGGCAGCTGCTCTTGCCTATAGTAAAGATGAGGACAATATCCAAACCTTGATTGCTGCTTGGAAGGACAAATTTGTGGTCAAACCACAAGACTTGTCAGCTTGGTATTTCCAGTTTTTAGGTCATCAAGCAACTCAAGAAACAGCTTGGTCTTGGGCCCGTGAAAACTGGGCTTGGATTAAGGCAGCTCTTGGAGGAGATATGAGCTTTGATAGTTTTGTTATCCTTCCTGCGCATGTATTTAAGACTCAGCAACGCTTGGCGGAGTACAAGGAATTCTTTGAGCCACAACTTTCTGACCTTGCTCTTAGCCGTAACATCGGTATGGGAATCAAGGAGATTGCAGCGCGTGTTGACTTGATTAACCGTGAAAAAGCTGCAGTGGAAGCAGTCGTTCTTCAATATGGGAAAGCTTAAACATTCGTAAAATAATAAAAACTCAACTTTCTCTCTTAAAGTAAGAGGGAGTTGAGTTTTTTTTAAGGCAAATTTGGTATAATGGTTTTAATAAGGAGGAGTTTCTCATGATAAAAATCTTATTGGTTGAGGATGACCTAGGCCTGTCAAATTCAGTATTTGACTTTTTAGACGATTTTGCAGATGTTATGCAGGTATTTGATGGGGAAGAAGGTCTCTACGAAGCTGAAAGTGGCGTCTATGACTTGATTTTGCTCGATTTAATGTTACCTGAAAAAAATGGCTTCCAAGTCTTGAAAGAATTGCGTGAAAAGGGAATTACGACACCAGTTCTGATTATGACTGCCAAGGAAAGTCTGGATGACAAGGGACATGGATTTGAACTGGGAGCGGATGATTATCTGACCAAACCTTTCTACTTAGAAGAACTCAAAATGCGGATTCAAGCTCTTCTCAAACGTTCAGGCAAGTTTAATGAAAATACCTTGACTTATGGAAATATTGTAGTTAATTTGTCAACAAATACCGTTAAGGTTGAAGATACTCCAGTCGAATTACTGGGGAAAGAGTTCGATTTATTAGTTTATTTCCTTCAAAATCAAAATGTTATTTTGCCTAAGACTCAGATTTTTGATCGTCTATGGGGATTTGATAGTGACACAACGATTTCAGTTGTCGAAGTCTATGTTTCAAAAGTCCGTAAGAAATTAAAAGGAACCACTTTTGCAGAGAATTTGCAAACCTTGCGTAGTGTTGGGTATATTTTAAAAGATGTTCAGTAAACTAAAAAAACATGGTATGCGGATGACTTTAGTTATTTTATTCGCAACTTCGGTGTCTTCACTCTGATTTTCTCCACCATGACTCTGATTATTTTACAGGTTATGCATTCAAGTCTCTATACTTCGGTGGATGATAAACTTCATGGCTTGAGTAATAATCCTCAGGCAGTTATTCAGTTGGCGGTAAATAGGGCGACGGAAGAGATTAAAGATTTGGAGAATGCTGCTACAGATACTAGCAAGACTGATGTAAAACCAAATGTCAGTTCCAATACAGAAGTCATTCTTTTTGATAAGAATTTTACCCAGCTCCTTTCTGGAAATGGATTTTTGGGATTGGATAAGATTAAGTTAGAAAAGAAAGAACTAGGCCATATCTACCAGATTCAGGTTTTTAATAGCTATGGACAAGAAGAAATCTATCGCATGATCTTGATGGAAACGAATATCAGTTCGGTTTCAACCAATATCAAGTATGCTGCTGTCTTGATTAATACCAGTCAGTTGGAGCAGGCCAGTCAAAAGCATGAGCAATTGATTGTCGTTGTGATGGCTAGTTTCTGGATTTTGTCTTTACTTGCCAGTCTCTATCTAGCTAGGGTCAGTGTTCGGCCCCTGCTTGAGAGCATGCAGAAGCAACAGTCCTTTGTGGAAAATGCCAGTCATGAGTTACGAACTCCACTTGCAGTTTTGCAAAATCGCTTAGAGACCCTTTTCCGTAAGCCTGAAGCTACCATTATGGATGTGAGCGAAAGTATTGCATCGAGTTTGGAAGAAGTCCGAAATATGCGGTTTTTGACGACGAACTTGTTGAATTTAGCTCGAAGAGATGATGGGATTAAGCCTGAACTTGGAGAAGTTCCAACTAGCTTTTTTAATACAACTTTCACAAACTATGAGATGATTGCTTCGGAAAATGATCGTGTCTTCCGTTTTGAAAATCGTATCCATCGAACGATTGTCACAGATCAGCTCCTTTTGAAACAGCTGATGACCATCCTATTTGATAATGCAGTTAAGTATACTGAAGAGGATGGTGAAATTGATTTTGTGATTTCAGCGACTGACCGTAATCTGTATTTACTTGTTTCTGATAATGGAGTCGGTATTTCAGCAGAAGATAAGAAGAAAATTTTTGATCGTTTTTATCGAGTGGACAAGGCTAGAACTCGTCAAAAAGGAGGTTTTGGTTTAGGATTATCACTGGCCAAGCAGATTGTAGATGCCTTAAAAGGAACCATTACTGTTAAAGATAATAAACCAAAAGGAACAATCTTTGAAGTGAAGATTGCCATTCAGACACCATCTAAAAAGAAAAAATAAAAATATCGCTCCGGTTGGGGCGATATTTTGGATTTATCTTTTTAGTTTTCGTTTGATGATAGAGCGTTGGATTTTTAGAACAAGTAAGCTGGATCCGATTGCTGCGACAAAGGCAAGAGCAGTTGATAGCTTTAACGCCAAAAAGATAAAACTAAAGATAGCAATACAGATACAAAAAACAGCGACATTAACAAAAAATAGGATTTCTTGAAAACTGGTATCAGATTGTGATTCGGGCGCATAATCCTGATAGCGAGGAAGTTGCTGGTTTAATTCTTCTTGATAGTCTACCTCATATGATTTTAATTTTTTTACGGACATGGTTCTCTCCTTAACAGTACATACCTATTTTATCATTTTTTTAGCAGAGAATTATTACAGAAAGGTTACAAAAAGAATAAAGTGCTTTTTCAAAATCAATTTTCTTGACACCATAGTGTGAAAATGATAGGATGAATAAATACCTAATGCTTATTAATATTTACAATTAATTATATTTTTAAGTAAATAATTCATTTTTATAAAAAATATTTACTTATTTTCTTGATTTTATTTAATTTGATTAGTGAGATTTGTTTGGAATACAGAGACAGATTTTCTGTCTCCTATTTTTATAGTAGTGGGGTATCTCATTGATACCTCTTGGAAAAGTTAAAGGAGATAAGAATGTATCTTGCTATCAAAGAAATATTACAGAACAAACTTCGATATAGTTTGATTCTAACCACTATTTTTCTCATTGCTTTTATGGTCTTTTTTATGACCAGTCTAGCTCTTGGTCTTGTGCGAAACAACCGGGCTGCTATTGACAATTGGCAAGCGGCGGGTGTGGTTTTATCTGACTACGCAGATGATAATTTGACAGCATCTTTTATTCCTGAAAAGGATTATAAGGAAAAGAGATCTGAGGAGGTCGCTCCACTGGGTTATATGTTCGCTGTGACAAATCTAGTCGATGATAGTGAAAAGGTCAATGTTTCCATCTTTGCTCAAGAGTGGGACGATTTTATCTCTCCTAGTTTGACGGAGGGACGGTATCCTGAAAGCGATGATGAGGTTGTCGTAGATCAGTCCTTTGAAAACTATGGAATTAAGCTAGGTGATGCCATTCAGCTCAATGGAAGCGAGGGAAGTTACAAGATTGTAGGTCTGACTCAAGGAAATAAGTTTTTCACAGAGCCTGTTGTCTTTACGAGTCTGACAACTTATTGGACCTTACAAGGGACCTTGAAAGCTAATCGTGCCATCTCTGCCTTGGTATTAAAAAATGACATAGAAGTGGTCGGAGATGGACTGAAACAGATCTCTGTTCCAAAAATGATTTCGAAAATTCCTGGTTACACACCTCAAGTTAATGTATTTTCAGGAATGATTATCGCTATGATTGTTATAACAGGTTTGATTGTTGGTATTTTTGTTTATATCATTACCATACAAAAGCTAGGACTTTATGGAATTATGCGGGCTCAGGGAATACAGATTAAAACCATTGTATGGTCTCTGTTCTGTCAGATCTTGCTTCTATCTGGTATGGGGATTGCTTTATCCTTGCTTGCTATCGGAGGAGTGATTTTGCTCTTACCAGCTACCTTCTTTTTCTACCCAAGTTGGATAGCCTACTCGATTCTAAGCTCGGTTATTTGCTTGATGGCTCTTCTTGGTGGTGTCATTTCTCTCCCACGCTTGCTAAAGGTGGACCCTATTACTGCGATTGCAGAATGATAAGGAGAATAGTATGACAGCATTGATAGAAATGAATCAAGTGACAAAAACGTACGGGGAAGGAAAGATGAAAGTCGTAGCTCTGCATGAGACGAATTTTCAGCTAAATGCGGGAGAGTTCGTGGCTATTGTTGGGCCTTCAGGTTCTGGAAAGACGACTTTTCTAACGACTCTAGGACAACTTCAGGAAGCATCGAGTGGAAAGATTTTAGTCAAGGGGAAGGAAACAGGCAGTCTGACGGAGAAGGAGAAAACGAACCTCCGTTTTAGAGAGTTTGGCTTCATTCTTCAGGCTTCAAACTTAATTCCTTTTCTAACGGTCAAGGAACAGCTGGATTTGATTGACAGACTGGATAAGGGAAAAAATAGTAAAAGTGATCGAAAAGAGCTGTTTGACTTGTTGGATTTGGAAAAAGTACAAAATCAGTATCCCAAGGCTTTATCAGGTGGTGAACGTCAACGTGCGGCGATTGCTAGGGCGCTTTACAACAATCCTAGCATCGTACTGGCAGATGAGCCTACAGCTAGTCTTGATACAGAGCGGGCTTACCAAGTAACGGATATGTTGGCTTCAATTGCCCATGAGCAAGGAAGAGGTGTTGTCATGATTACACATGATACACGCCTTCTTGATAAGGTTGACCGAGTTTATGTAATGAGTGATGGAAACTTGGTTGAAGAAAAATGTAAACAAATATAAAATATAGTGAATTGACAGATATTTTTCTAAAACGTTAGACCTGAAAAATGCACCGGTTCTACGTAGTAAATTGATAAGTTATATAGATTTTGATGAGGTTGGACTAAAACTCAATTTTAAGAAAAATAAAGTAAATATTCCCACAAAAAATGTATAGTCTCAAGTTTTTTCAAGACTTGACTATGCGTTTTTTAATTTTAAAGACTTTTTCCCAGCCTCCTTATTTCTAACTTCAAAACGGTGTTTTGATCTGACTTCATCAGTTTTATTGCCAACCTTAAAACTCTACTTTGAGCAACCTGCATCTAGTTTTATAGCTGGTTCTTTGATTTTTATTGAGTATATGGACTGCAAATTGCGCTAAAAAATGATATAATGGTGAAGTTATATAGTCCCGATAAGATGGTAGGCATTTATCACTAAGAAATACCTATCAGTACTTTGTAACTCTATAACACTATTTTTAAGGGGGGACATTTTTATGTCAGAACGTAAATTATTCACGTCTGAATCTGTATCTGAGGGGCATCCGGATAAGATCGCAGACCAAATTTCAGATGCTATCTTGGATGCTATTTTAGCAAAGGATCCAGAGGCACACGTTGCTGCTGAGACAGCGGTTTATACTGGCTCAGTTCATGTATTTGGTGAAATTTCAACTACAGCTTATGTAGATATTAATCGTGTGGTTCGTGATACCATTGCAGAGATTGGTTATACCAATACAGAATATGGATTTTCTGCTGAAACGGTGGGAGTACACCCATCTTTGGTGGAGCAATCACCAGATATTGCTCAAGGTGTTAACGAAGCCTTGGAGGTTCGTGGGAATGCAGATCAAGATCCACTTGATTTGATTGGAGCTGGAGACCAAGGTCTCATGTTTGGTTTTGCGGTAGATGAAACAGAAGAACTCATGCCGCTTCCAATCTCACTCAGTCACAAGTTGGTTCGTCGTTTAGCAGAGCTTCGTAAGTCTGGTGAAATCAGCTATCTTCGTCCAGATGCTAAATCTCAAGTTACAGTTGAATATGATGAAAATGACCAGCCAGTGCGCGTGGATACAGTCGTTATTTCTACTCAGCATGATCCAGAAGTTAGCAATGAACAAATCCATCAAGATGTGATTGACAAGGTCATCAAAGAAGTTATTCCATCTTCTTATCTTGATGATAAGACAAAATTCTTTATCAATCCGACAGGTCGTTTTGTAATCGGTGGACCTCAAGGGGACTCAGGTCTGACTGGTCGTAAGATTATCGTAGATACTTATGGTGGCTACTCTCGTCATGGTGGTGGTGCCTTCTCTGGTAAGGATGCAACTAAGGTGGATCGTTCAGCTTCTTATGCAGCTCGCTACATTGCAAAGAATATCGTTGCAGCAGGTCTTGCAAAGAAAGCAGAAGTGCAATTGGCTTATGCTATCGGTGTTGCCCAGCCTGTTTCTGTCCGTATTGATACTTTTGGTACAGGAACAGTAGCTGAAAGCAAACTTGAAAAAGCGGCTCGTCAAATCTTTGACCTTCGTCCTGCAGGAATTATCCAAATGCTTGACCTTAAACGTCCAATCTACCGTCAAACAGCGGCTTACGGACACATGGGACGTACAGATATTGATCTTCCATGGGAACGCTTGGACAAGGTAGAAGCCTTGAAAGAAGCTGTAAAATAAAATCTTAAGAGGGGATTTCCCCTCTTTTAATATACTATTTCCTTCAAAATCATTGAAATTATAGCTTGAATTTGATATGATAGTCCTATGGATAAAAGTAGAGCAAAGCGTGTTGAGCGCGATAAAAAGAGAATTGGTTTACTAACCCTAGTAGCCATATTTGCAGTTAGTATTTGTGTCCTAGGTTCAATAATTGGATACAAAATATACACAAAACAAAGTTTTGAACAAAAGATTGAATCTCTCAAAAAAGAGAAAGATGATCAATTGAGTGAGGGGAATCAGAAGGATCATTTTCGTAAGGGACAAGCCGAAGTGATTGCCTATTATCCTCTTCAAGGGGAGCAAGTGATTTCGTCTGTAAAAGACATCATGACACAGGATATTAAGGAAAATCTGGAAGATAAAGAAAATCTGGTTTTTTATTATACGGAGGAACAGGATTCGCCTTTAAAAGGGATTGTCAACCGAAGTGTGATGAAACAAGTCTATGATCTAACTTCGTTAAAAGTTGAGGAGACTGAAAAAACTAATCTGGCAAAAGTCCATTTGACAGAAGATGGCAAACCTTTTACACTCGATCAATTATTTTCAGATGCTAGTAAGGCAAAAGAGCAACTGATAAAAGAAATGACTGCTTTCTTAGAGGGTAAGAAATTGGAGCAAGAGAAGGTCGATCAGCTTGTTAAAAGCTTCTCTGACCAAGACTTGTCTGCATGGAATTTTGATTACAAGGATAGTCAGATTATCCTTTATCCAAGTCAGACAGTTGAAAATCTGGATGAGATTGCCTTGCCAGTATCTAGTTTTTTTGAAGTTATTCAGTCTTCTTATTTATTAGATAAGGATGCAGAACTTTATAAGGCTTATTTTGAGAAGAAAAATCGTAAAGTAGTGGCCTTGACTTTTGATGATGGACCAAATCCTGCAACGACAACTCAAGCATTAGATACACTTTCTAAGTATGGTATTAAGGCAACTTTCTTCGTTTTAGGTAAGAATGTTTCTGGCAATGAAGAGATTTTGAAACGCATGAAAGCAGATGGCCATGTTATTGGAAACCATAGTTGGAGTCATCCCGTTCTTTCAAAACTTTCTCTTGATGAGGCTAAAAAACAAATTACTGATACTGAGGATGCGCTAACTAAGGTGCTGGGCTCTAGTTCTAAACTTATGCGTCCGCCTTATGGAGCCATTACAGATGACATTCGCAATAGCCTCGATTTGAGTTTTATTATGTGGGATGTGGATAGTCTGGACTGGAAGAGTAAAAATGAAGCAGCTATTTTGACAGAAATTCAGCGTGAAGTCAAGAATGGTTCTATTATTCTCATGCATGATATCCATGCTGAGACAGTAAATGCTCTACCAAAGGTTATTGACTATTTGAAAGGGCAAGGTTATGACTTTGTAACTGTACCAGATTTGTTAAATTCTCGTCTTAAACCTCACCAACTCTATTTCGACCGTGACCAATAATACATAAAATCTAAAGAGATAAGTTTTCTATGAGAATTTGTTTCTTTGGATTTTCTTCACATAGAAAGGAAAAATAATGAAATCTTATACTTTAAATAATGGCGTTCCAATTCCAGTTCTAGGATTTGGAACTTGGAAGGCTGAAAATGGGGAGATTGCCTATCAAGCTGTTCTAGAGGCTTTAAAGGCAGGCTATCGCCATATCGATACGGCAGCTATTTATAAAAATGAAGAAAGCGTTGGTCGTGCTATTCAAGATAGTGGCGTTCCGCGTGAGGAAATTTTTGTAACTAGTAAATTGTGGAATACAAACCACAACTATGAGCAAGCTCGTCAGGCTTTTGAAGAGTCTTTAGAGAAGCTGGGCTTGGAATATTTGGATTTGTATTTGATTCATTGGCCAAATCCAAAACCACTCAGAGAAAATAACCACTGGAAAATCCGAAATTCAGAAGTTTGGAGAGCGATGGAGGATCTTTACCTAGAAGGCAAAATCCGTGCTATCGGTGTTAGTAATTTCCTTCCCCATCATCTGGATGCCTTGCTTGAAACAGCAAAAATTCTTCCAGCGGTCAATCAAGTTCGTTTGGCTCCAGGTGTGTATCAAGAGGAAGTCGTAGATTACTGTCGAGAAAAAGGAATCTTATTGGAAGCTTGGGGACCTTTTGGTCAGGGAGAATTGTTTGATAGCAAGCAAGTCCAAGAAATCGCAGCAAATCATGGAAAATCGGTTGCTCAGATTGCCTTGGCCTGGAGCTTAGCAGAAGGATTTTTACCACTTCCAAAATCTGTCACAGCTTCTCGTATTCAAGCTAATCTTGATTGCTTTGGAATTGAACTGAGTCATGAGGAGCGTGAAACCTTAAAAGCGATTGCTGTTCAGTCTGGTGCTCCACGAGTTGATGATATGGATTTCTAGAAAATCATAAAAAGAATTGTACATTGTTCCAATTTTTGATATAATAGTCTGCAGGAAAGAAAGTCTTATGGCGTTCTTCAAGCGAGCTTGGGATAGTGGGAGCCAAGTAGGGCAAAATAAAGAACTGGCGCTTTCTGTAGTATTTTCAAAAACAATGAAGTAATAAATTAGGGTGGAACCGCGTTTCTGACGCCCCTAGTCGCAAGGCTTGGGTGTTGAAATTCGGTTCTTTTTGAATTCATCTAATGCCTAAGTAGAAAGGAGCATAATGCTTAAAGGATCTTGTTTATGTAAAGCAGTGACCTACACTCTAGATGAAGAATTATCGGAATTAGTTTTTTGTCATTGCTCGTTTTGTCGGAAAGCAACTGCGTCTGCCTATACAGTTAATGCTAAAGTTAGTAGTGAAAAGCTAGTATTGCATGGAAAAGAAAAGCTTGTTTCCTATAGTTCTTCTCCAGGAAAACAGCGTTATTACTGCCAGAACTGTCATAGTCAAATTTTCACTGTTCAAGAAAATATACCAGAAGTCTGTGCTTTGAAATTAGGTACAATAGATGAATGCGATCAGAATTTACAAACTGTTCCTAAACGTCATATTTTTCAGGACCCAGCCTTTTCTTGGTTGCTTGATAAATAAATCTAAGAAGATAATATAAATTAAAGGAGTAAACAATGTCTAAGAAATTAACATTTCAAGAAATTATTTTGACTTTGCAACAATTTTGGAATGACCAAGGTTGTATGCTTATGCAGGCTTATGATAATGAAAAAGGTGCGGGGACAATGAGTCCTTACACTTTCCTTCGTGCTATTGGACCTGAGCCGTGGAATGCAGCGTATGTAGAGCCATCACGTCGTCCTGCTGACGGTCGTTACGGGGAAAACCCTAACCGTCTATACCAACACCACCAATTCCAAGTGGTTATGAAGCCTTCTCCATCAAATATCCAAGAACTTTATCTTGAGTCTTTAGAAAAATTGGGAATCAATCCTTTGGAACACGATATTCGTTTTGTTGAGGATAACTGGGAAAACCCATCAACTGGTTCAGCTGGTCTTGGTTGGGAAGTTTGGCTTGATGGTATGGAAATCACTCAGTTCACTTATTTCCAACAAGTTGGTGGATTGGCAACTGGCCCTGTGACTGCGGAAGTTACCTATGGTTTGGAGCGTTTGGCTTCTTACATTCAAGAAGTAGACTCTGTCTATGATATCGAGTGGGCTGATGGTGTAAAATACGGAGAAATCTTTATCCAGCCTGAGTATGAGCACTCAAAATATTCGTTTGAAATTTCTGACCAAGAAATGTTGTTGGAAAACTTTGATAAGTTTGAAAAAGAAGCTGGTCGTGCTTTGGAAGAAGGTTTGGTTCACCCTGCCTATGACTATGTTCTCAAATGTTCACACACCTTTAACCTGCTTGACGCGCGTGGTGCAGTATCTGTAACAGAGCGTGCAGGCTATATTGCCCGTATCCGTAACTTGGCCCGTGTCGTAGCCAAAACATTTGTCGCAGAACGCAAACGCCTAGGCTACCCACTTTTGGATGAAGCAACACGAGCTAAACTCTTAGCAGAAGACGCAGAATAAAGAGAGTGCCAAATTACGAAAATGGGCGAACAGTGTGAGCCCTGAACCAGTTGCCGTAGTGATGAATGTATCCTTAGTGAAGCTAAGGATACTAGGCAAAATTGGAGACTTTTGACTCCAATTTTAGCAATGAAACAACGAGGTTGGTTGCTTGCGTGCCAATCACATAAGGCACACTGGAAAATAAAAAGATACTTTTCGGAGAAAAAACATGACAAAAAACTTATTAGTAGAACTCGGTCTTGAAGAATTACCAGCCTATGTTGTCACACCAAGTGAAAAACAACTAGGCGAAAAAATGGCAGCCTTCCTAATGGAAAATCGCTTGTCTTTTGAAGCTATTCAAACCTTCTCAACACCACGTCGTTTGGCTGTTCGAGTTACTGGTCTTGCAGACAAACAGTCTGATTTGACAGAAGATTTTAAGGGGCCAGCAAAGAAAATTGCCTTAGATAGTGCTGGAAACTTCACAAAAGCAGCTCAAGGATTTGTCCGTGGAAAAGGCTTGACTGTTGAAGATATCGAATTCCGTGAAATCAAGGGTGAAGAATATGTCTATGTCACTAAGGAAGAAATTGGTCAACCAGTTGAATCTATCATTCCTGGTGTTGTGGATGTCTTGAAGTCACTGACTTTCCCAGTCAGCATGCACTGGGCTGGCAATAGCTTTGAATACATCCGCCCTGTTCACACTTTAACCGTTCTTTTAGATGAGCAAGAGTTTGATTTGGATTTCCTTGATATCAAGGGTGATCGTGTGAGCCGTGGCCATCGTTTCTTGGGACAAGAAACAAAGATTCAGTCAGCTTTGAGCTATGAAGAAGATCTTCGTAAGCAGTTTGTAATCGCAGATCCACGTGAACGTGAGCAAATGATTATTGACCAAATTAAGGCAATCGAAGCTGAACACAGTGTACGTATCGAAATTGATGCTGACTTGCTGAATGAAGTCTTGAACTTGGTTGAATACCCAACTGCCTTTATGGGAAGTTTTGATGCTAAATACCTTGAAGTTCCGGAAGAAGTCTTGGTAACTTCAATGAAGGAACACCAACGTTACTTTGTTGTTCGTGATCAAGATGGAAAACTCTTGCCAAACTTCATTTCTGTTCGTAACGGAAACGCAGAGCATTTGGAAAATGTCATCAAAGGAAATGAAAAAGTTTTGGTAGCTCGTTTGGAAGACGGAGAATTCTTCTGGCGTGAAGACCAAAAATTGGTGATTTCAGATCTTGTTGAAAAATTAAACAATGTAACCTTCCATGAGAAAATTGGTTCCCTTCGTGAACACATGATTCGTACGGGTCAGATTGCTATTCTCTTGGCAGAAAAAGCAGGTTTGTCAGTGGATGAAACAGTTGACCTAGCTCGCGCAGCTGCCATTTACAAGTTTGACTTGTTAACAGGTATGGTTGGTGAATTTGATGAGCTCCAAGGAATTATGGGTGAGAAATATGCCCTTCTTGCTGGGGAAACTCCAGCAGTTGCAACAGCTATTCGTGAACACTACATGCCTACATCAGCTGAAGGAGAGCTTCCAGAGAGCAAGGTCGGTGCAGTGCTTGCCATTGCAGACAAATTGGATACGATTTTGAGTTTCTTCTCAGTAGGTTTGATTCCATCAGGTTCTAATGACCCTTATGCCCTTCGTCGTGCGACCCAAGGTGTTGTTCGTATCTTGGATGCCTTTGGTTGGCACATTGCTATGGATGAGCTGATTGATAGCCTTTATACATTGAAATTTGACAGCTTGACTTATGAAAATAAAGCTGAAGTTATGGACTTTATCAAGGCTCGTGTTGATAAGATGATGGGTTCTACTCCAAAAGACATCAAGGAAGCCGTTCTTGCAGGATCAAACTTTGTTGTGGCGGATATGTTGGAAGCGGCAAGTGCTCTCGTAGAAGCGAGCAAGGAAGAAGACTTCAAACCATCTGTTGAATCGCTTTCTCGTGCCTTTAACTTGGCTGAGAAGGCAGAAGGAGTTGCTACAGTTGATTCAGCTCTCTTTGAAAATGAGCAAGAAAAAGCTTTGGCAGAAGCAGTAGAATCACTCGTTTTGTCAGGAACTGCCAGTCAACAATTGAAACAGCTCTTTGCGCTTAGTCCAGTTATTGATGCTTTCTTTGAGAACACCATGGTAATGGCAGAAGATCAGGCTGTTCGTCAAAATCGATTGGCTATCTTGTCTCATTTAACTCAAAAAGCAGCTAAACTTGCACGTTTTAACCAAATTAACACTAAATAAAATTTGATAAACGGACTTTATCTTATCACAAAGGAGAAGAAATGGATCAGAAAAAAATTGATCGTATCAATGAGCTTGCTAAAAAGAAAAAAGCAGAAGGCTTGACACCAGAAGAAAAAGTGGAACAAGCTAAACTACGTGAGGAGTACATCGAAGGTTATCGTCGCTCTGTTCGTCACCACATTGAGGGAATCAAAATTGTGGACGAAGAAGGAAACGATGTTACACCAGAAAAACTACGCCAAGTCCAACGTGAAAAAGGTTTACACGGTCGTAGTCTCGATGACCCAAATTCATAATATAATTTTCTGCATCTAACCTTAATAAAGATAGATGAAATAATAACCAAAAGACTAGCAATTTGTGCTTGCTAGTCTTTTTTTCGCTAAAAAAGGAACCAAGATGGTTCCTAAAAGTATTAGTTACTTGCTCCAGATGTAGCGTCTGCGCTACCACCGTGACTTCCAGCATCACCTGCATCAGAAGCTCCAGATGTAGCATCTGCTCCGCCATGTCCTCCAGCAGGAGCTGCAGCATTTCCACCAACTAGACGTTGACCAGTTGTTTCTAAGTACCAATCAAGCCATGGTTGGAAATTAAAGATAATTTCATTAATTCCAGCATATGAACCATCTGGGTAGTACATTGCCTTGTAGTTATGTGTATTAATAACACCTTCTGGTGTTCCTGGTACAATTGTACGGACATATTCTTGATCTCCGTTACGTAGTACACCGACAACCCATTCAACGTTCTTCATTCTTGCAGGTGGAAGAGAAGCATGTACTGTTCCTAGTCGGCTACCTGCTTGAACTCGCACACGTTTACCATACATTGTGTTTGGATCTTGGTGGGCGTTATTGTAGTACAAGAATTGGTTATTATCATCCGCATATGTCAACTCAAATGGCATTGCTTTCAAGAACATATCAATTTGGTTAACTGTCAAGATACCGTGGTCTAATTTAACGTAAGTATCTCCAGAAACAGCTCCAACAAGTTCAGCAGCTTTTTCTACCCATTCAGGATCATCTGGATCAACACCTTGAATGGTAGTTGCGATTGGATTTGTACAATATAAATCTTCTGGTGCAATTGGTTTTGGTTTTTTCAATTTTGAAACGACTCCCACATATTTTACAAAGTTGTCTAAACATGTTTCAAGGAAATTAATAGTTCCTTCATTTGTGATATTTCCATCAACATCAAAAGCTTCTTTAGCTTTACCAAGAAGGAATTCATTTCCTGGAAGTGTGTAGGCATTGACACCTGGGGCATCAAGAATCTTACGAAGGTGAACTTGGGCACGAGAAGTACCTTGATCGTAGTAAGATGCTCCCACAATCATGACTGGCTTGTTTTCAAATGGATGAACTTCGTATGAAAGCCATTCAAGAACAGATTTTAGGGAAGCTGAGATTGTGTGGTTGTGCTCAGGAGTAGCGATAATGACACCATCAGCACGAGTAATTTTGTTATACAAATAACGTAATTGGAAACTTTCATCCCATTTTTCGTCTTGGTTAAACATTGGAACTTCGTCAATTTCAAGAACTTCTAATTCAAATTTAAGTTTGAAGTGACGACGGATGAATTCCAAGAGTTTACGGTTATATGATTGATCGTAGTTTGATCCTACAAGTCCAACAAATTTCATTCTTTTTGGTCTCCTATCTTACAAATTTTCCCAGTCAAAGTCTTCAGCATCTTTGCGAAGTAATTCTTGTGCATTACGCAATTTTTCAGTAATTTTTACAAAGATACGGAAGTCGTCAAAAGTGGCATCCAATTTTTTAATAACATCAAGATCCACTAGGTCTCCACTTGGGTTAAAGGCTTGAAGAGAATGTGAAAGCAAGAATTCATCTGGAAGGACACTTGCTTTAATTTCTGGAGCATTCAAGATTTGGCGAAGTTGTAATTGGGCACGTGATGAACCAAGCGTACCGTAAGAAGCACCTGTAATCATGATTGGTTTGTTCAAAAGTGGGTAGATACCATAAGACAACCAAGCAAGAGCGCTCATCAAAACAGCTGGGATAGAGTGGTCATACTCAGGAGTACCGATAATAACGCCATCTGCCTCTTCAATTTTAGCAGCTATTTCTAGAATTTCAGCAGGTACTTGCTTGTCTGCTGGCTTATTGAAGACAGGAATGTCTTTAATTTCAACAAGTTCAATTTCAGCTTTGTCAGCAAAGTGTTTTTGCATGTATTGAAGCAATTGACGGTTTGTAGAACGTTTTGAATTTGTTCCAACAATAGCAATAAGTTTTAACATGAGATTTCCTTTCTCTTTTTACATAATACGATTTTAAAACTCCATTGAAATATCTATTTCTATAGAGTAGGAATTCCTGAAGAATAGCTTAGGTGACCTTCTTTATCGATGAGGATAGCTTCGATGCCCTCCAAACTTTCGACTTGCCAGAGGATAGAAGCAGGTCTTTCTCCAAATAGACGAGTTGTCCAGATTTCGCCATCAACTGATTTATCAGAGATGATTGTTAGACTTGCTAGTTCCGTTTCAACAGGATATCCTGTTTGACTGTCAAAAATATGATGGTAATCTTTTCCGTCGACTGTCAGGTGACGTTCATAAATGCCTGAAGTCACGACAGATTGATTGACAACAGGGATGGTCATTAAGTGATTTCCCCTAGGATTGGCTGGGTCTTGAATCCCAATTTGCCAAGGCTGATCCCCTCTTGCCTGATTTTTTCCAATGGTCAGGATATTCCCTCCCAGATTAATCAAGGCAGATGTCACTCCTTCTTCTCTCAGAAATTGGGCAACTTTATCCGCACTATAACCCTTGGCTAAACAACCAAGATCGATCTTCATTCCTTTTTGTTTTAAAAACACAGTGGAAGTGGAAGAATCTAACTCGATATAATGAGGATTGATTAGAGGTAGCACCGATTCAATTTCTTGAGGCTGAGCGACCTTGGCATCTGAAAAACCGATACGCCAGGTTTGAATTAAGGGGCCAATGCTGATATTGAGATGGCTAGAGGGCGCTAGGCTATGCTCTAAGCCAAGTGAAATCAGTTCAAACAGGTCTGGATGAACCTTGACTGGAGCTATTCCAGCTTGATGATTGATTTCCATCAACTCAGATTCTTGGCTATTGGCATTGAAGCGGTATTCTAGCTCTTTGAGTAAATCAAAGGATTTTTGAAGCAAGATATCGGCTCGCTCATCTACTAATGAAATAGTGATAGTAGTCCCCATTAGGCGTTCGGAATGTGAACTAAGAGGCAAGCTACCAACTCCTTTCTCTTATGTGAAAAGAAGGTTGAAATATTGTAAATTTATATTAAATTTAACCCCTTACAATTTCTTTCCATGATATTAGCATACCATAAAGTCAGCGTTTTCACAAATAAAATTTGTAAAGTTGTCAAGAAATATGCTCAGAAAATAAAGAATAATTGTAAGAAAGAATGATAAAATACAAATTATTTACATTTTTTTACAAAAAAATCGGGAAAATTAGCAAAACTCTTGTAAACGCTAACAGTAAATGTTATACTAGAAGAGTAAATTTAAAATTGAAGGTAGGAATTTTTCTATGAGTAAAATCGTTGTAGTTGGTGCTAACCACGCTGGTACAGCATGTATTAATACTATGTTGGATAATTTTGGAAATGAGAACGAAATTGTTGTATTTGACCAAAACTCTAACATCTCTTTCCTTGGATGTGGAATGGCTCTTTGGATCGGTGAGCAAATCGACGGTCCTGAAGGCTTGTTCTACTCTGATAAAGAAACGCTTGAAGCTAAAGGTGCGAAAATTTACATGAACTCACCTGTACTTTCAATCGACTACGATAACAAAGTTGTTACTGCAGAAGTTGAAGGAAAAGAACACAAAGAGTCTTATGACAAATTGATTTTTGCTACTGGTTCAACTCCAATCTTGCCACCAATCGAAGGCGTTGAAATCGTTAAAGGTAACCGTGAGTTCAAAGCAACTCTTGAAAACGTACAATTCGTTAAATTGTACCAAAACGCAGAAGAAGTTATCAACAAACTTGCTGACAAGAGCAAACACCTTGAGCGTATCGCTGTTGTAGGTGGTGGTTACATTGGTGTTGAGCTTGCTGAAGCTTTCGAACGTCTTGGAAAAGAAGTTGTCCTTGTTGATATCGTTGACACTGTATTGAATGGATACTATGACAAAGACTTCACACAAATGATGGCTAAAAACTTGGAAGACCACAACATCCGTTTGGCACTTGGTCAAACTGTTAAAGCTATCGAAGGTGAAGGAAAAGTTGAACGCTTGATTACTGATAAAGAGACTTTCGATGTAGACATGGTTATCCTTGCAGTTGGTTTCCGTCCAAACACAGCCCTTGCTGATGGTAAGATTGAACTCTTCCGCAACGGTGCCTTCCTTGTAGACAAAAAACAAGAAACATCTATCCCAGGTGTATTTGCCGTTGGTGACTGTGCAACTGTTTATGACAATGCTCGTAAAGAAACTAGCTATATCGCTCTTGCTTCAAACGCTGTTCGTACAGGTATCGTTGGCGCTTACAATGCTTGTGGTCATGAATTGGAAGGAATCGGTGTTCAAGGTTCAAACGGTATCTCAATCTATGGTCTTCACATGGTTTCAACTGGTTTGACTCTTGAAAAAGCAAAAGCTGCGGGTTACAATGCGACTGAAACAGGCTTTAACGATCTACAAAAACCAGAATTCATGAAACATGATAACCATGAAGTAGCGATTAAGATTGTCTTTGACAAAGATAGCCGTGAAATTCTTGGTGCACAAATGGTTTCACACGATTCTGCAATCAGTATGGGAATCCACATGTTCTCACTTGCTATCCAAGAGCATGTAACAATTGATAAATTGGCATTGACAGACCTATTCTTCTTGCCACACTTCAACAAACCTTACAACTACATCACAATGGCTGCACTTACAGCTGAAAAATAAAATTTGATGAACTATCTGGCCTTAAGTTAAGGTCAGATAGTTTTTTAAGTTGATGTGTACCCATACAATTACGATTTTTTTATCTTGTGATTCCTCCAAATCTGACTTAAAATGAAATAGTAGCTACCAATACAAATGATGAGGATAAAGAAATGACTGAAAATCGTTATGAATTAAATAAAAACTTGGCGCAGATGCTTAAAGGCGGGGTTATCATGGACGTTCAAAATCCTGAACAGGCCCGTATTGCAGAGGCTGCTGGTGCGGCAGCTGTGATGGCCTTGGAGCGGATTCCAGCTGATATTCGTGCAGCTGGTGGTGTTTCTCGTATGAGTGATCCAAAGATGATCAAGGAAATCCAAGAAGCGGTTAGCATCCCAGTGATGGCCAAGGTCAGAATCGGGCATTTTGTTGAAGCTCAGATTTTAGAGGCTATTGAAATTGACTATATCGACGAGAGTGAAGTTCTATCTCCAGCTGACGATCGTTTCCATGTGGACAAGAAAGAATTTCAAGTACCTTTTGTCTGTGGAGCTAAGGACTTGGGTGAAGCCTTGCGTCGTATCGCTGAAGGTGCTTCCATGATTCGTACTAAAGGAGAACCGGGTACAGGAGATATCGTCCAAGCTGTTCGCCATATGCGTATGATGAATCAAGAAATCCGTCGCATTCAAAATCTACGTGAAGATGAACTCTATGTTGCTGCTAAGGACTTGCAAGTCCCTGTAGAATTGGTTCAATATGTCCATGAACATGGGAAATTGCCAGTTGTAAACTTCGCAGCTGGAGGCGTTGCAACGCCAGCAGATGCTGCGTTGATGATGCAATTAGGGGCAGAGGGTGTCTTTGTCGGTTCAGGTATTTTTAAGTCAGGCGATCCTGTTAAACGAGCGAGTGCCATTGTTAAGGCTGTGACTAACTTCCGTAATCCTCAAATCCTAGCTCAAATCTCTGAAGATCTAGGAGAAGCCATGGTTGGTATAAATGAAAATGAGATCCAAATCCTCATGGCTGAGCGAGGAAAATAGATGAAAATTGGAATATTGGCCTTGCAAGGTGCCTTTGCAGAACATGCAAAAGTACTAGATCAATTAGGTGTTGAGAGTGTTGAAATCAGAAATCTAGATGATTTTCAGAAACATCAGAGTGACTTGTCGGGTTTGATATTACCTGGAGGTGAGTCTACAACCATGGGCAAGCTCTTACGAGACCAGGATATGTTGCTTCCCATCCGAGAAGCCATTCTATCTGGTTTACCAGTGTTTGGGACCTGTGCGGGTTTAATTTTGCTGGCTAAGGAAATCATTTCTCAGAAAGAAAGTCATCTTGGAACTATGGATATGGTGGTCGAGCGCAATGCCTATGGGCGCCAACTAGGGAGTTTCTATACGGAAGCAGAATGTAAGGGAGTTGGTAAGATTCCAATGACTTTTATTCGCGGTCCTATTATCAGTAGTGTTGGAGAGGATGTAGAAATTCTAGCAACAGTGAACAATCAAATCGTTGCAGCCCAAGAAAAAAATATGCTGGTGACCTCTTTTCATCCAGAATTGACTGATGATGTGCTCTTGCACCAGTACTTTCTCAATATGTGTAAAGAAAAGATAGTAGAATAAAAAGTGATAAATCAAGTTTTGATTCGCTCTTTCCA
The DNA here is from genome assembly GCF_000222785.1 of Streptococcus mitis SK569. GTDB lineage: Bacteria > Bacillota > Bacilli > Lactobacillales > Streptococcaceae > Streptococcus > Streptococcus mitis_N. Next base: position 78,241 of record NZ_AFUF01000029.1, read on the forward strand.
AAGAATTATTTTTTAAGTTATCTGGCAGCATTCTGTGAATTTATATTTATTTACGATAAATTAGAAAAGAATGATCGTTGGAATAAAGCTTATATACTGAATGTAGTGTTCAAGTGTCTTTTATTGAAAGCACTTAAAAAACGATGTATAAGATTGAGCAAAAAAATCACTTCGAAAATAGCAAAAAACGAGTATCCCCACAGATGGAGATACTCGTTATATTATGTATGAAGCTATGAGTCTGTCTTGCTCCATAAGATGCTCGTCGAAGTTTATACCAAAAAAACTCCAAACGCGACACAATAAAGGAGATTAAGACAATTTTAAAGCTTTTTTGAGATGTGGGTAATGAGTTAAAATCAATGGCGTTTAAACAGGGTGAAAAGGGTCAAGCAAAAAGTCTTTAAAATTAAAAAAACGCATATTATCAGGTTTTTAAAAATCTGGATAATGTGCGTTTTGTGGTGGAACTATTTAGTTCATTTTCTACTGAAATTGAGTTTTTGCCCAGCTTCTGGAAATTCTTGACGGAAGACATGGGATTCGAACCCACGCACGCTGTTACACGCCTACCGCGTTTCCAACACGGCCTCTTAAGCCTCTTGAGTAATCTTCCAATACTTACTCAAATAGTCTACCATAAAGGTCCTTATCTTGCAATAAAAATTCTGGAAATAAGAAAAATGATAGAATTTGAAAGAAAATGACAAAAAATGCTTGACTTTGAAATAAAGTATGATAGAATGAATAGTGTAAACGATAACAGGAGGTGGTTCAGTGTTAAAAACAGAGCGGAAACAACTGATTTTAGAGGAGTTAAATCAACATCATGTAGTTTCTCTAGAGAAATTAGTTAGTTTGTTAGAAACGTCAGAATCAACGGTTCGAAGAGACTTAGATGAGTTGGAAGCAGAAAACAAGCTTCGTCGCGTGCATGGTGGAGCAGAATTACCTCACTCCTTGCAGGAAGAAGAAACCATTCAAGAAAAATCTGTCAAAAACCTTCAAGAGAAGAAGCTGTTGGCTCAGAAAGCAGCCTCTCTCATCAAGGAAAAAGATGTCATCTTTATCGATGCTGGAACAACAACTGCCTTTTTGATTCATGAATTGGTTAATAAGAATGTTACAGTCGTGACCAACTCGATTCACCATGCAGCACAGTTGGTTGAAAAGCAGATTCCAACTGTCATGGTTGGAGGAAGTGTCAAGATGGCGACAGATGCTAGCATCGGGGGCGTTGCTCTTAACCAGATTAACCAATTGCACTTTGACCGTGCCTTTATCGGGATGAATGGTGTTGACGATGGCTATTATACGACTCCTGATATGGAAGAGGGAGCTGTGAAGCGTGCTATTTTGGAGAATGCCAAACAGACATATGTCTTGGTCGATTCGTCAAAAATTGGACAAACTTGCCTTGCTAAGGTAGCGCCACTTAAACGAGCTATTGTTATCACAAGTCAAGGGCATGAGCTCTTGCAGGCTATTAAGGAGAAAACGGAGGTAATAGAAGTATGATTTATACAGTCACACTCAATCCATCCATTGACTATATCGTGCGCTTAGACCAAGTGCAAGTCGGTAGTGTCAATCGTATGGACAGTGATGATAAGTTTGCTGGTGGGAAAGGAATCAATGTCAGTCGTGTCTTGAAACGCTTGGGTATTCCAAATACTGCGACTGGATTTATCGGAGGTTTTACTGGTGAATTTATCACAGATACTCTGGCAGAGGAAGAAATCGAGACACGTTTTGTCCAAGTAGCAGAAGATACTCGTATCAATGTCAAGATTAAAGCAGACCAAGAAACAGAAATCAACGGAACGGGTCCAACTGTTGAACCAGCCCAGCTAGAAGAGTTGAAAGCTATTTTGTCTAGTCTGACTGCAGAAGATACAGTTGTCTTTGCTGGTTCAAGTACTAAAAATCTAGGAAATGTTATCTATAAGGATTTGATTGCCTTGACGCGCCAGACTGGTGCGCAAGTGGTTTGTGACTTTGAAGGACAGACCTTGATTGATAGTTTGGAATACCAACCGCTCTTGGTCAAGCCAAATAATCATGAACTTGGAGCAATTTTTGGGGTTAAACTCGAAAGTTTAGATGAAATTGAGAAATACGCTCGTGAGTTACTGGCTAAAGGTGCTCAAAACGTCATTATCTCTATGGCTGGCGACGGTGCCCTTCTTGTCACATCTGAGGGAGCATACTTTGCTAAACCAATCAAGGGAACAGTCAAAAATTCAGTTGGGGCCGGTGACTCTATGGTCGCTGGATTCACAGGTAAATTTGTCAAATCCAAAGACGCAGTAGAAGCCTTCAAATGGGGAGTGGCTTGCGGAACGGCAACTACCTTCTCAGATGACTTGGCAACAGCAGAATTTATTAAAGAAACATATGAAAAAGTTGAGGTAGAAAAAAGATGAAAATTCAAGACCTATTGAGAAAAGATGTCATGTTGCTGGATTTGCAGGCAACTGAAAAAACAGCTGTCATTGAAGAGATGATTAAAAGTTTGACAGACCACGGTTATGTGACAGATTTTGAAACCTTTAAAGAAGGCATTTTGGCGCGTGAAGCCTTGACTTCTACTGGTTTAGGAGATGGTATCGCAATGCCTCACAGCAAAAACGCGGCTGTAAAAGAAGCGACAGTTCTCTTTGCCAAGTCAAACAAGGGTGTTGACTACGAGAGCTTGGATGGGCAAGCAACTGACCTTTTCTTTATGATTGCAGCTCCAGAAGGTGCTAATGACACTCACCTGGCAGCCTTGGCAGAATTGTCTCAATACTTGATGAAAGATGGTTTTGCTGACAAACTTCGTCAAGTAACATCTGCTGACCAAGTAATTAAACTCTTTGACCAGGCTTCAGAAAAAGCTGAGGAGCCTGTCCAAGCACCTGTAAATGAATCTGGTGACTTTATCGTAGCTGTTACAGCTTGTACAACAGGTATTGCCCACACTTACATGGCCCAAGAAGCTCTTCAAAAAGTGGCTGCTGAAATGGGTGTTGGCATTAAGGTCGAAACCAACGGTGCTAGCGGTGTTGGTAACCAACTAACTGCGGAAGACATCCGTAAGGCTAAAGCTGTTATCATCGCAGCAGACAAGGCGGTTGAGATGGATCGTTTCGATGGTAAACCATTGATCAATCGTCCGGTTGCTGACGGTATCCGTAAGACAGAAGAGTTGATCAACTTGGCTCTTTCTGGAGATGCTGAAGTGTATCGTGCTGCTAATGGAGCCAAAGCCGCAACAGCCTCTAACGAAAAACAAAGCCTTGGTGGTGCCTTCTACAAACACTTGATGAGTGGTGTATCTCAAATGTTGCCATTCGTTATCGGTGGTGGTATCATGATTGCCCTTGCTTTCTTGATTGATGGGGCTTTGGGTGTTCCAAATGAAAATCTTGGCAATCTTGGTTCTTACCATGAACTCGCTTCTATGTTCATGAAAATCGGTGGTGCAGCCTTTGGTTTGATGCTTCCAGTCTTTGCAGGTTATGTTGCTTACTCTATCGCTGAAAAACCAGGTTTGGTAGCAGGTTTCGTGGCTGGTGCTATTGCCAAAGAAGGTTTTGCCTTTGGTAAAATCCCTTATGCCGCAGGTGGTGAAGCAACTTCAACTCTTGCAGGTGTCTCATCTGGTTTCCTAGGTGCTCTTGTGGGTGGGTTTATCGCAGGTGCCTTGGTTCTTGCTATCAAGAAATACGTCAAAGTTCCTCGTTCACTTGAAGGTGCTAAATCAATTCTTCTCTTGCCACTTCTTGGAACAATCTTGACTGGATTTGTCATGCTAGCTGTTAACATCCCGATGGCAGCAATTAACACTGCTATGAATGATTTCCTTGGCGGTCTTGGAGGCGGTTCAGCTGTCCTTCTCGGTATCGTCCTTGGTGGAATGATGGCTGTTGACATGGGTGGACCAGTTAACAAAGCGGCCTATGTCTTTGGTACAGGTACGCTTGCAGCGACTGTTTCTTCAGGTGGTTCTGTAGCCATGGCAGCAGTTATGGCTGGAGGAATGGTGCCACCACTTGCAATCTTCGTTGCAACTCTTCTTTTTAAAGATAAATTTACTAAAGAAGAACGCAACTCTGGTTTGACAAACATCATCATGGGCTTGTCATTTATCACTGAAGGAGCGATCCCATTTGGTGCAGCTGACCCAGCTCGTGCGATTCCAAGCTTCATTCTTGGTTCAGCAGTAGCAGGTGGCCTCGTTGGTCTTACTGGTATCAAACTCATGGCGCCACATGGAGGAATCTTCGTGATCGCGCTTACTTCAAATGCTCTCCTTTACCTCGTTGCTGTCTTGGTAGGAGCAATCGTAAGTGGTGTGGTCTATGGTTATCTACGCAAACCACAAGCATAAAAAATAGAAAAATGAAAAGATTGTACCGTTTGGTGCAGTCTTTTTCTCTTTCCGAAATGCCTGTGAAATATGATATAATAGAAGAATGGCAAACAAGAATATAAGTAAAACAAGACGGAGACAGTCTAAAGCAGAACTCGAAAGAAAAGAAGCGATTCAACGAATGTTGATTTCGTTGGGAATCGCCCTTTTATTGATTTTCGCAGCCTTCAAATTAGGGGCTGCAGGTATCACTCTTTACAATTTAATTCGCTTGCTGGTGGGGAGCCTAGCTTATCTGGCAATATTTGCCCTCTTGATCTATCTCTTCTTTTTCAAGTGGATACGAAAACAGGAAGGCCTCCTATCTGGCTTTTTCACTATATTTGCTGGCCTGCTCTTGATTTTTGAGGCCTACTTGGTTTGGAAATATGGCTTGGACAAGTCGGTCTTAAAAGGAACTATGGCTCAGGTTGTGACTGATTTGACTGGTTTTCGAACAACCAGTTTTGCTGGAGGGGGCTTGATTGGAGTTGGCCTCTATATGCCAACCGCCTTTCTCTTTTCAAATATCGGCACTTACTTTATTGGTTCTATCTTGATTTTAGCAGGCGCTCTCCTAATCAGTCCTTGGTCTGTTTATGATATTGCTGAATTCTTCAGTAGAGGATTTGCCAAATGGCGAGAAGAGCATGAGCGTCGAAAAGAGGAACGCTTTGTCAAACAAGAAGAAAAAGCTCGTCAAAAGGCTGAGGAAGAGGCTAGATTAGGACAAGAAGAGACCGAAAAAGTCTTACTCGATTTGCCTCCTGTTGATATGGAAACGGGTGAAATTCTGACAGAAGGTGTTGTGCTTGGCGTTCCACCCATCCAAGAAGAAGAGTGGGTGGAACCAGAAATCATCCTGCCTCAAGCTGAACTTGAATTCCCTGAACAGGAAGATGGCTCTGACGATGAAGATGTTCAGGTCGATTTTTCAGCAAAAGAAGCCCTTGAATACAAACTTCCAAGCTTGCAACTCTTTGCCCCAGATAAACCAAAAGACCAGTCGAAAGAGAAGAAAATTGTTCGAGAAAACATCAAAATCCTAGAAGAAACCTTTGCTAGCTTTGGTATCAAGGTAACAGTTGAACGGGCTGAAATTGGGCCATCAGTGACCAAGTATGAAGTCAAGCCAGCAGTTGGTGTAAGGGTCAATCGCATTTCCAATCTGGCAGATGACCTCGCTCTAGCCTTGGCGGCCAAGGATGTCCGAATCGAAGCACCAATCCCTGGGAAATCCCTGGTCGGAATCGAGGTGCCTAACTCCGAGATTGCCACTGTGTCTTTCCGTGAACTATGGGAACAATCTCAAACGAAAGCAGAAAATCTCTTGGAAATTCCTTTAGGGAAGGCTGTTAATGGCACTGCAAGAGCTTTTGATCTTTCTAAAATGCCCCACTTGCTAGTCGCAGGTTCGACAGGTTCTGGTAAGTCGGTAGCAGTTAACGGCATTATCGCTAGCATTCTCATGAAGGCGAGACCCGATCAAGTTAAATTTATGATGGTCGATCCCAAGATGGTTGAGTTGTCTGTTTACAATGACATTCCTCATCTCTTGATTCCAGTTGTGACCAATCCACGCAAGGCCAGCAAGGCCCTGCAAAAAGTTGTGGACGAGATGGAAAATCGTTATGAACTCTTTGCAAAGGTAGGAGTTCGGAATATTGCAGGCTTTAATGCCAAGGTGGAAGAGTTCAATGCCCAGTCTGAGTACAAGCAGATTCCGCTACCGCTCATTGTCGTGATTGTCGATGAGTTGGCTGACCTCATGATGGTAGCCAGCAAGGAAGTAGAAGATGCTATCATCCGTCTTGGACAGAAGGCGCGTGCTGCAGGTATCCACATGATTCTTGCAACCCAGCGTCCATCCGTTGATGTCATCTCTGGTCTGATTAAGGCCAATGTTCCTTCTCGTGTCGCTTTCGCAGTTTCATCAGGAACAGATTCCCGTACGATTTTGGATGAGAATGGAGCAGAAAAACTACTTGGTCGAGGAGATATGCTCTTTAAACCGATTGATGAAAATCATCCAGTTCGTCTCCAAGGCTCCTTTATCTCGGATGATGATGTTGAACGCATCGTAAACTTCATCAAGGCTCAGGCAGATGCGGACTACGATGAGAGTTTTGATCCGGGAGAAGTTTCCGAAAATGAAGGAGAATTTTCAGATGGTGAATCTGGTGGAGATCCGCTTTTTGAAGAAGCCAAGGCTTTGGTTATCGAAACCCAGAAAGCCAGCGCATCCATGATTCAGCGTCGTTTGTCAGTTGGATTTAACCGTGCGACTCGTCTCATGGAAGAGCTTGAGATGGCAGGTGTCATTGGTCCAGCTGAAGGTACCAAACCAAGAAAAGTATTGCAACAATAAATTTCTCTCTGTCACTTATAGTGAGTTAAACAAAAGATAAAATTGGATAGGACAATCGTGAGAATTTATTGACAAAGTCATCATTTGATGGCTTTTTTCTATATTATAGTATATATAATATAGAATAGTACAATACGACTTCCAAAGCATGAAATTGATTTGAATTTCTCAATAAACTTGTTCACATCTTGTTTCAATCTACTATATATCAAGATGAAACGGATTTAGAATTTCTTTTAGATATATGAAGACTCCCCCTATAGTTTCTAGTGAATGTTTGTTTTTTCACTGTCCACTATAAGGGGAGCTTTTGTAATCAAGTATGAGTTAGATTTCTCTTTTTTGTTTTATTAAACTGCACAGCTTACTTTTCAGTAAAATGAGACATTGTATTTGCCGGATGTTATCAGACATCAATACAATGCTGTTTAAAATTTTGAGACTTTTGCAGATTTTGAGTTTAGTTCCTGTTTACTCACCAAAGAAAAATGGTGGGGTGAATTTTTTCAACTCTTCAAAGCAATGTTGGGCAGCCTCTGCATCTTCACAGATGACCAGACAGACATCATCGCCACAGAGGGTAGCAATAGCATCAGGGAAGTTCAAAGCATCAATGATAGAACCGAATGATTGAGCAAGTCCAGGAAGGGTTTTCAACAGGACTTGGTTCTGAACTGGGCGCATCAAGACGAGAGCATCTTCCATGTAGATTTCAAGACGTTTTTCCCATTTTGAGATGGAACCAGTATTGAGAACGTAGTAGGAATTATCTTCCTCACGTACCTTTGAGAGATTCATACTTTTAATATCTCTCGAAAGTGTAGCTTGTGTAACTTGAATGTCATTATCAGCAAGAAGAGCTTGTAACTCAGCTTGTGTGTGAATCTTATTTTTCGTTACAAGAGCTCGTATGAGTTGGTGTCGGTGTTCAGATTTATTCATATAATGTTACTCCTTGTACTAGGTACAGAAAGCGTGGACTGAACGAGATCGTCAGTCGGGTGGTAAGCGGTATTGTCACGTATGATGATTTCAAAGTCAGTAGTAATTTAGAACGATACGGAGAGAATCTCCTTTTTTTAACTTGTCACTAGTTGGGTGCAGATAAATGAGAAATTTATTCGTTCATCTACATTGCTGTTCTTTACTAACAGTAAATCATTAAATTAGGGTAGCTTTTTGTCACGACTTGTTGTGAATTTACGCCAAATGGCAATTCACAGAGTTTGTCCAACATGTGGTGTGGTAGCGTGTATGATAGAGGGTCACACATGTTGGTTATGGGGCGGTATCTTTTGTTCAAGATCCAGTAGTAGGACATCTAATAGCCTTAATTTGAACTGGATTTGATACCAAGTTGTAGTTTTTTTCGACTGTTCAAGTGGGTGTCTCTAATGCTAGGAAGGTCAGTGGGTCTTGGATTGACTTGTCCTTAGAAACCTTCCATATTGAAAGTCAGGTACCTTATACATTTTGACAAGGTAGGATAAGAGTAGACTGTTCAAGATCGACAGTCAGGTGGTAAGCGGTATTGTCACGGATCGTGATTTCAAAGTCAGTAGTATAGAGAACTAAACGGAGAGTGTCTCCTTCTTTTAGCTTGTAAATAGTTGGTTGCAGTTCAAATTGGACATCCATCCATTCATCTGCAGTAATATCCTCTACCAACAGTAAATCATTTTTATTTTGTAAATTGAGGTAGCCTTTTGTCACGACTCGTTGTGTAGTTGCACTAAATGGCAATTCACAGAGATTTTCCAGCATGTGATAGCGACCGTTGTCAATGGTTCTAGCACTTAAAATAGCTGGGTAAGGCTGTAGGTATTTCTTTTGTCCAAATTCTAGCAGTTGGGCTGATAAGAGCCCCTTGTTGGTGCTAGATTTGATACGAAGCTTGAGCTGAGCTCGACCGTTCAGGTGGAGGTCTTTGGTCACAGGAAGGTCAATAGTAATTTGATTGGCTTTCCCTTGATAGAGTTCTGTATTGAAGGTCTGGTATGTTTTACCATAGCGCTCAAAATCCTTATCTGAGTACTGATTTTGAATGATCTGTTCTTCTTGACCGAGTGAAAAGGTCAAGAAGTTTTCTTGCTCACCAAAGTTATCAAGAGATAACCAAGTCTGAGGAGCAGTATTGTCCTGCCAGATAACAGTAGGAAGTTGAAAATCTGTTTCTTGTCCCAGTAATTTCTTAGTCAATAAGGCATTCATGGATTCACGGAAGTCAATGGACTGCCAGTTGTTCATATAAACATGGGCACCATTATGGAAAAAGAGATGCTTATTTATATGAGTAGGTAGAGCATGGAACATCTGGTAAACATGAAGTGGTTTGACATTCCAATCCTGAGAACCATGAGTAAAAACAACCTCAGCCTTTACTTTATGGGCATTGAGCAGATAATTGCGGTTATGCCAAAACTGATTGTAGTCGCCAGTCTTACGATCAAGTTGTTCTTTTACTTTTTCCAAATCAGCTTGGTGAGCCTCATTACCACGAATATAGTCGCCAGCCAAGAGATTACGAGAGTAGGTTAACTCAGCAAGTGAGTCAAAATCCTCTCCAGGATAACCACCTGGGCTAGTCACCAGACCGTTTTCACGATAATAGTTGTACCATGAAGAAATGCCTGCCTCGGCAATGATTACTTCTAAACCATCTACACCTGTAGTGGCAAGGCCGTTTGACATGGTACCTAGATAAGAAAGTCCAGTTGTGGCTACTTTTCCATTTGACCAGTCAGCCTTGACTTGACGCTGGCGCGTGTGGTCGGTAAAGGCACGGCAACGACCATTGAGCCAGTCGATGACATTTTTATAAGCTTCGATTTGTTGGTAGTCTCCGTTAGTCATGAAACCAGTAGAGTCTTTGGTACCAACACCTGAGACATAGAGATTAGCAAACCCTCGTGGAAGGAAGTAGTCGTTGAGACTATAGCTAGCGTTGATGTGCGTTAGTTTTTCCTCAGCTTCTGACACTAGTTCAGCTTGACCTTGAGGTTGGATGAGATTTAGTTGAGGTTTCTCTAGATCGATCTTGTGAGCAGGTTTAACTTCAAGCTCACCCTCCATCTTGTAGAGAGCCTTGTCACTAGCCTTGTCATTTGTTCCCTGATGATAGGGACTGGCTGTCATGATAGCAGGGATTTGCCCGTCATAACGAGGACGAATAATGCTGACCTTGACTAGGTCTGGAAGACCTTTTTGGTCAGTATCGACACGAGACTCAACGTAGACCACTTCTCGAATGGCATCGTGGCTAGAAAAAGTCGCTAAACTCTTGCCGTTAAAGTAGTGGTAGGTATTATATTCAGGGATAAGACCGTCACTGACTAGTTGGTCGATAAGAGTGTTCCCCTTTTTGGTACGAGTATTTAGTAACTGATAGAGATTTTCAATCAAGTTACCATATGTAATGGGAAATCCAGTCTCTTTACGAAAAACATCACTATCTTCGAAGTCAACCAAATAAGAAAAGCCTAAAAGCTGAAAAGCAACAGTATAAAAAATATCTGCTGTCAGTTCATCTTCTGATTGAAAAAATGTCAGCAGGTCTGTTTTTTTATCAGCTGCTAGGATGGAAAGTGGGTAGTTGGTGTCTTGATAAGTGAAAAAGAAACGACTTAGAAAAGACTCCAACAGCTTTTTATTTGTTGACTCAGATGGAAAATCAAATCCATACTTTTTTAATTCATATAAAATAGTATCTCTTGGAAGTGATAAATAGCTGAATTGATTAAAGCGCATAAAACCTCCTTGTAAAATAATAATTAAGGTTATTATATCAAAAAAATAGGAGAAAGGGAATCATTAAGTGAGAAAGAAATTAATTAAAGAATAATGAATATTATTTATATGAAAAACAGGTACAACTCTATAGTTCAAAACAAATTATCATAGTAAATAGATTAACTGAATGTGTCTTTCTATTTTAAAAGATATATTCACTTCTTGGGATAAAAAAGTAAAAAAATTACCGGAGCATTTGATTCTTTAAATGTATTTTTACTTTTTCGTTCAAAAAATTTTACTTTAAGGATAAAATATAGACAGGAGTCAATGCTTTTGTCTTTCTCTTTTTGAAAAATGGTATAATATAGTGAGAAGGATAGAGGAGAAGTGTAAATTGATCGCACAACTAGATACAAAAACAGTCTATAGTTTTATGGAGAGTGTTATTTCAATAGACAAGTACGTGAGAGCAGCTAAAGAATATGGCTACACCCATTTGGCTATGATGGATATTGACAATCTTTATGGGGCTTTTGACTTTCTAGAGGTTACAAAAAAATACGGTATTCATCCTTTACTAGGGCTTGAAATGACTCTTTTAGTGGATGAGCAGGAAGTGAATCTGCGCTTTTTAGCTCTATCTAGTGTGGGCTATCAGCAGTTGATGAAGCTTTCAACAGCCAAGATGCAGGGTGAGAAAACTTGGTCTGTCCTGTCCCAGTACCTAGGGGATATCGCAGTTATTGTACCTTATTTTGATGGCTTTGAGTCGTTGGAACTAGGCTGTGATTACTATATTGGGGTTTACCCAGAAACACTAGCCAGCGAATTTCATCATCCAATCTTGCCCCTTTATCGGGTCAATGCCTTTGAAAGCAGGGATAGAGAAGTTCTACAAGTGTTAACAGCGATTAAAGAAAACTTACCGCTTAGAGAAGTTCCCTTACGCTCACGACAAGATGTCCTTATATCAGCAAGTTCTTTAGAGAAACTGTTCCAAGAACGTTTTCCGCAAGCCTTGGACAATTTAGAAAAACTTATTTCAGGTATTTATTATGATTTGGATACTAGTTTGAAACTGCCTCGCTTTAATCCAGCGCGACCAGCAGTAGAAGAATTGAGAGAACGTGCTGAGCTGGGACTTGCTCAGAAGGGTTTGACTAGTAAAGAATATCAAGACCGTCTAGACCAAGAATTGGCTGTTATTCATGATATGGGCTTTGATGATTATTTCTTGGTTGTCTGGGATTTGCTGCGTTTTGGACGTTCGAATGGCTATTATATGGGAATGGGACGAGGTTCCGCAGTTGGTAGCTTGGTTTCCTATGCTTTAGACATTACAGGGATTGACCCAGTAGAGAAAAATCTCATTTTTGAACGTTTCCTCAATCGTGAACGTTATACTATGCCTGATATTGATATTGATATTCCAGATATTTATCGTCCAGATTTTATCAGGTATGTTGGTAATAAATACGGCAGTAAACATGCTGCACAAATCGTTACTTTTTCAACCTTTGGTGCCAAGCAAGCTTTACGTGATGTTTTGAAGCGTTTTGGTGTGCCAGAGTATGAATTGTCCGCAATTACTAAGAAAATCAGTTTTCGTGATAATCTCAAGTCAGCCCATGAGGGAAATCTCCAGTTTCGTCAGCAAATCAATAGTAAGTTAGAATACCAAAAAGCCTTTGAGATTGCTTGCAAGATAGAGGGCTATCCAAGACAAACCTCTGTCCATGCGGCTGGTGTTGTCATTAGTGACCAAGACTTGACCAACTACATCCCTCTAAAGCATGGTGATGAAATTCCACTGACTCAATATGATGCTCATGGAGTTGAAGCTAGTGGGCTTTTGAAGATGGACTTTCTGGGACTACGAAATTTGACCTTTGTCCAGAAGATGCAAGAATTACTTGCTGAAACAGAAGGGATTAAGATAGCTATCAACGAGATTGATTTGGAAGACAAAGAAACGCTAGCTCTTTTTGCTTCTGGCAATACAAAAGGTATCTTTCAATTTGAGCAACCTGGTGCCATTCGCTTGCTTAAGCGTGTGCAGCCAGTCTGCTTTGAAGATGTCGTAGCAACTACTTCTCTAAATCGACCGGGTGCTAGTGACTATATCAATAATTTTGTGGCAAGAAAGCATGGGCAGGAAGAAGTGACTGTTTTGGATCCAGTGCTGGAGGATATTTTGGCTCCAACTTATGGCATTATGCTCTATCAGGAGCAGGTTATGCAGGTTGCTCAGCGTTTTGCTGGATTTAGTCTTGGGAAAGCCGATATTTTGCGTCGGGCTATGGGGAAAAAGGATGCTTCTGCCATGCATGAGATGAGGGCATCCTTTATCCAAGGAGCATTAGAAGCTGGCCATACTGCGGAAAAGGCAGAGCAGGTCTTTGATGTTATGGAGAAGTTTGCAGGTTATGGTTTTAACCGTTCTCATGCCTATGCATACTCAGCCTTGGCTTTCCAGTTGGCCTATTTCAAAACACATTATCCAGCGATTTTTTATCAGGTCATGTTGAATTCTTCCAACAGTGATTACTTAATGGATGCCCTAGAAGCAGGATTTGAAGTAGTTCCTCTGTCAATTAACACCATTCCTTATCATGATAAAATTGCCAATAAGTCTATCTATCTAGGTTTGAAATCGATTAAGGGGGTCATCAAAGATTTGGCGCTTTGGATTATTGAAAATAGACCCTATTCTAACATTGAAGATTTTGTAGCTAAATTACCTGAGAATTATCTGAAACTTCCTCTGCTAGAACCTTTGGTAAAAGTTGGCCTTTTCGATTCATTTGAAAAAAATCGTCAAAAAGTATTCAATAATTTAGCTAATCTATTTGAATTTGTGAAAGAGTTAGGTAGCTTGTTCGGTGATACAATTTATAGCTGGCAAGAATCGGAAGATTGGACAGAGCAAGAAAAATTTTATATGGAACAGGAGCTTTTAGGGATAGGTGTTAGCAAACATCCCTTACAAACTATTGCAAGTAAAGCTATTTACCCAATTATCCCAATCGGAAATTTGTCAGAAAATAGCTATGCTATTATTTTGGTTGAAGTTCAGAAAATAAAAGTGATTCGTACCAAAAAGGGTGAAAATATGGCCTTCTTACAGGTAGATGATAGTAAGAAAAAATTGGATGTTACCCTCTTTTCAGACTTATATCGACAGATTGGGCAGGAAGTAAGAGAGGGAGCATTCTACTATATCAAAGGGAAAGTCCAGTCACGTGATGGACGTCTGCAAATGATTGCACAAGAAATAAGAGAAGCAGTGGCTGAGCGCTTTTGGATTCAGGTGAAAAATCATGAATCGGATCAAGAAATTTCACGTATTTTAGAGCAATATAAAGGCCCAATTCCAGTCATCATCAGGTATGAAGAGGAACGGAAAACCATTATATCTCCTCAGCATTTTGTAGCTAAATCTGATGAATTAGAAGCGAAATTAGGTGGAATCGTTATGAAAACGATTTATCGCTAAAAATACGGAAAATAGAAGAATTTTAAAATCAAATGTGGTATAATCAATAAGAATGTTAAAAGAAAAAGGAGCATAAACCAATATGAAACGTATTGCTGTTTTGACTAGTGGTGGAGACGCCCCTGGTATGAACGCTGCTATCCGTGCAGTTGTTCGTCAAGCAATTTCAGAAGGAATGGAAGTGTTTGGTATCTATGACGGATATGCTGGTATGGTTGCCGGTGAAATTCATCCCTTAAATGCGGCTTCAGTAGGAAACATCATTTCTCGTGGTGGTACCTTCCTTCACTCAGCTCGTTATCCAGAGTTCGCTCAACTTGAAGGGCAACTTAAAGGGATTGAGCAATTGAAAAAACACGGCATTGAAGGTGTAGTTGTTATCGGTGGTGACGGTTCTTACCACGGCGCTATGCGTTTGACTGAGCATGGTTTCCCAGCTATCGGTCTTCCAGGTACAATTGATAACGATATCGTTGGTACTGATTTCACAATCGGTTTTGACACAGCGGTTACGACTGCTATGGACGCTATCGATAAGATTCGTGATACATCATTAAGTCACCGTCGTACTTTTGTCATCGAAGTTATGGGGCGTAACGCTGGTGATATCGCTCTTTGGGCGGGTATCGCAACTGGTGCTGATGAAATTATCATCCCTGAAGAAGACTTCAAAATTGAAGATATCGTAGCAAGTATCAAAGCTGGCTATGAATGTGGTAAAAGACACAATATCATCGTTTTGGCAGAGGGTGTTATGTCAGCAGATGAATTTGCACAAAAACTAAAAGAAGCTGGAGATACGACCGATCTTCGTGTGACAGAACTTGGACATATTCAACGTGGTGGTTCTCCAACTGCGCGTGACCGTGTATTGGCGTCACGTATGGGTGCCCATGCCGTTAAACTTCTTAAAAAAGGTATCGGTGGTGTTGCGGTAGGCATTCGTAACGAAAAAATGGTTGAAAATCCAATTCTTGGTACTGCAGAAGAAGGTGCATTGTTTAGTTTGGCAGCAGACGGTAAGATTATTGTAAATAATCCACACAAAGCTGATCTTGACCTGTCACAATTGAACAATTGCTTGTCATAATTCATAATTTAGTTAATAAGACCAAAAGGTCATATATATAAAGGAGTCACAAAAAATCATGAACAAACGTGTAAAAATCGTTGCAACCTTAGGTCCTGCGGTAGAAATCCGTGGTGGTAAAAAATTTGGTGATGACGGATACTGGAGTGGAAAACTTGATGTTGAAGCTTCTGCTAAAAACATTGCTAAATTGATTGAAGCTGGAGCTAACACATTCCGTTTCAACTTCTCACACGGTGACCATCAAGAACAAGGTGACCGTATGGCAACTGTTAAACTTGCTGAAAAACTTGCAGGTAAAAAAGTTGGTTTCCTTCTTGATACTAAAGGGCCAGAAATCCGTACAGAATTATTCGAAGGCGATGCTAAAGAATACTCTTACGTAACTGGTGAAAAAATCCGTGTTGCTACTAAACAAGGTATCCAATCAACTCGTGAAGTGATTGCTTTGAACGTTGCTGGTGCCCTTGATATCTACGATGATGTTGAAGTTGGTCACCAAGTTTTGGTTGACGATGGTAAACTTGGTCTTCGTGTTTTCGCAAAAGACGATGCAACTCGTGAATTTGAAGTAGTCGTTGAAAATGACGGTGTTATTGCTAAACAAAAAGGTGTAAACATCCCAAACACTAAAATTCCTTTCCCAGCTCTTGCTGAACGTGATAACGCTGATATCCGTTTCGGTTTGGAACAAGGTATCAACTTCATCGCGATTTCATTTGTACGTACTGCAAAAGACGTTGACGAAGTTCGTGCAATCTGTGAAGAAACTGGAAATGGACATGTTCAATTGTTCGCTAAAATCGAAAACCAACAAGGTATCGACAACTTGGATGAAATCATCGAAGCTGCTGATGGTATCATGATTGCTCGTGGTGACATGGGTATCGAAGTACCGTTCGAAATGGTTCCAGTTTACCAAAAAATGATTATCAAGAAAGTTAATGCTGCAGGTAAGGTTGTTATCACTGCAACAAACATGCTTGAAACAATGACTGAAAAACCACGTGCGACTCGTTCAGAAGTATCAGACGTATTTAACGCTGTTATCGACGGTACTGACGCTACAATGCTTTCAGGTGAGTCTGCAAATGGTAAATACCCTCTTGAGTCAGTAACTACAATGGCTACAATTGATAAGAATGCTCAAACTCTTCTTAGCGAATACGGACGTTTGAACTCAGATTCATTTGAACGTAACTCTAAGACAGAAGTAATGGCTTCAGCTGTAAAAGATGCTACTAACTCAATGGATATTAAATTGGTTGTAACTCTTACTAAGACAGGTCACACTGCACGTTTGATTTCTAAATACCGTCCAAATGCTGATATCTTGGCATTGACATTCGACGAATTTACAGAACGTGGCTTGATGTTGAACTGGGGTGTTATCCCAATGTTGACAGATGCTCCATCATCAACTGACGATATGTTCGAAATTGCTGAACGTAAAGCGGTAGAAGCAGGTCTTGTTGAATCAGGTGATGATATCGTTATCGTTGCTGGTGTACCAGTAGGAGAAGCTGTTCGTACAAATACAATGCGTATCCGTACAGTTCGCTAATTAAAAGATAAATAGTCTATCATATCAAGCTTCTAGCCTGTATGATGGGCTATTTTTCTGTCTATAGGGCAAAACTTTTGACTTGCTATTTAATGAGACAGTATCAAGTGAATCAATCACTGATTCTTTCATGACATTTGTAATATGAGTGTAAATTACAGTTGTTGTTTTATAGTAGATTGAAATAGAATATGAACAAGTTGATTGAGAAATTCAAACTGATTTTTCATAATATTTTATAAACTGATTTGTCCTGCTATTGATTCAACGAACTATAACGTTTCTATGGCTTAAATAAGCTCTGCTGTCTTATAGAAACGAATGTAAAACAGATATTAATACTCTTTGAAAATCTCTTCAAACCACGTCAGCTTCATCCACAACCTCAAAACAGTGTTTTGAGCTGACTTCGTCAGTTCTATCTACAACCTCAAAGCAGTGCTTTGAGTAAGCTGCGGCTAGCTTCCTAGTATGCTCTTTGATTTTCATTGAGTGTAAGTTAAAATACAGAAAAAAACAACCCCTTGATGATTCAAGGAGTTGTCTATAGCTAGATTAGTTTTTTGAAGCCGCTTGGAATTCAGGATTTTTCCATGCTTCATCAATGATAGCTTGCAATTCTTTTGCTGAAGCCTGCATTTTTTGTGTTTCAGCATCGTTCAATGGGATGTTTACTGGACGAACGATACCGTGTGCACCAACGATAGCTGGTTGACCGATAAAGACGTTTTCAACTCCGTATTGACCTTCTTGGAATACAGAAAGTGGAAGAACTGCATTTTCATCATCAAGGATAGCTTTTGTGATACGAGCAAGGGCTACTGCGATACCGTAGTATGTTGCACCTTTTTTGTTGATGATTGAGTAAGCAGCGTCACGAACTGAGATGAAGAGTTCAACAAGGTCTGCTTCATTCAAGTCACGGTTAGCTTGCAACCATTGTTCCAATTTAACACCGGCAACGTTAGCGTGTGACCAAACGGCAAATTCTGAGTCACCGTGCTCACCCATGATGTAGGCGTGAACTGAACGAGCATCAACACCAATAGTTTCAGCAAGTGCTTGACGGAAACGAGCTGAGTCAAGAGAAGTACCTGAACCGATAACGCGTTCTTTAGGGAATCCAGAGAATTTCCAAGTTGAATAAGTCAAGACATCTACTGGGTTAGCTGCAACAAGGAAGATACCATCAAAACCTGAAGCAACAACTTGCTCAACGATAGATTTGTTAATTGCAAGGTTTTTACCCACAAGGTCAAGACGAGTTTCACCTGGTTTTTGAGGAGCACCGGCTGTGATAACAACAAGATCAGCGTCCGCACAGTCTTCGTACTTAGCAGCGTAGATTTTCTTTGGTGAAGTAAATGCAAGCGCATGGCTAAGGTCTTCAGCATCACCAACAGCTTTTTCAAACAATTGAGGAATTTCAATAATACCAAGTTCTTGTGCGATTCCTTGAGTAACAAGAGCGAAAGCGTAAGATGAACCTACGGCACCATCACCAACAAGGATAACTTTTTTGTGTTGTTTAGTTAGTGTCATTTGTCTAAACATCTCCTTAATTTTATTTAGGGATTTTCCCAGATAGATTCATTCTATCACTTTTAAAAAACTTTGTCACGAATATGCCTTTCAGTTCTTGATGTAAACGTTTTAGCAGGGTAGATGGCTGAAATATAGGATACAATATGGTATAATATACCTGATTACTAATTGTGAAATGAGGCATTTATTAATGCAGGATAAAAATTTAGTGAATGTCAATCTGACAAAGGAGATGAAAACAAGCTTTATCGATTACGCCATGAGTGTCATCGTAGCGCGGGCTCTTCCTGATGTTCGAGATGGCTTGAAACCTGTTCACCGTCGCATTCTCTACGGAATGAATGAATTGGGTGTTACTCCAGACAAACCTCATAAAAAATCGGCTCGTATTACAGGGGATGTCATGGGTAAATATCACCCACACGGGGATTCCTCTATCTATGAAGCTATGGTTCGTATGGCTCAATGGTGGAGCTACCGTTACATGCTGGTAGATGGGCATGGAAACTTTGGTTCTATGGATGGGGATGGTGCTGCCGCTCAGCGTTATACAGAGGCACGTATGAGCAAGATTGCTCTAGAGATGCTTCGTGATATCAATAAGAATACGGTTGATTTCGTCGACAACTATGATGCGAACGAACGTGAACCCTTGGTCTTGCCAGCTCGTTTTCCAAACCTTTTAGTTAATGGAGCTACTGGTATCGCTGTTGGGATGGCAACTAATATTCCGCCTCATAACTTGGGTGAAACCATTGATGCAGTGAAGTTGGTCATGGATAATCCTGAAGTGACTACGAAGGAATTGATGGAAGTATTGCCTGGGCCAGATTTTCCAACTGGTGCCCTTGTTATGGGGAAATCAGGTATCCATAAGGCTTACGAAACAGGTAAAGGTTCGATTGTTCTTCGTTCTCGTACTGAAATCGAAGAAACTAAGACAGGCCGTGAGCGCATTGTTGTAACAGAATTTCCTTATATGGTCAATAAAACAAAGGTACATGAGCACATTGTTCGCTTGGTTCAGGAAAAACGCATTGAGGGGATTACAGCAGTACGTGATGAGTCCAACCGTGAAGGTGTTCGATTCGTTATTGAAGTCAAGCGCGATGCCTCAGCCAATGTTATCCTTAACAACCTCTTCAAGATGACCCAGATGCAAACCAACTTTGGTTTTAATATGCTTGCAATCCAAAATGGGGTACCGAAGATTTTATCTCTTCGTCAGATTTTGGATGCTTATATCGAGCACCAAAAAGAAGTGGTTGTTCGTCGTACCCGTTTTGATAAGGAAAAAGCAGAAGCGCGTGCTCATATCTTAGAAGGTCTCTTGATTGCGCTAGACCATATCGACGAAGTGATTCGTATCATCCGTGCTAGTGAAACGGATGCGGAAGCACAAGCTGAGTTGATGAGCAAGTTTAAACTTTCTGAACGTCAAAGTCAGGCCATCCTTGATATGCGTCTTCGTCGTTTGACAGGTTTGGAACGTGATAAGATTCAGTCTGAATATGATGACCTCTTGGCTTTGATTGCGGATTTAGCAGATATTCTTGCTAAGCCCGAACGTGTTTCTCAAATCATTAAAAATGAATTAGACGAAGTCAAGCGTAAGTTTGGTGACCAACGCCGTACTGAATTGATGGTTGGTGAAGTCTTAAGCCTCGAAGATGAGGATTTGATTGAAGAATCGGATGTCTTGATTACGCTTTCTAACAAGGGCTACATCAAACGCCTGGACCAAGCTGAGTTTACTGCTCAAAAACGTGGTGGTCGAGGTGTTCAAGGGACAGGTGTCAAAGATGATGATTTTGTCAGAGAGTTAGTGTCAACTAGCACTCATGATCATTTACTCTTCTTCACAAATAAAGGACGTGTCTATCGCCTTAAAGGTTATGAAATTCCTGAGTATGGTCGGACGGCCAAAGGATTACCAGTAGTCAATCTCTTGAAATTGGATGAAGGTGAAAGCATTCAGACCATCATCAATGTTGAATCTGAACGTAGCGATGACGCTTATCTCTTCTTCACAACTCGTTATGGTATTGTGAAGAGAACCAGCGTTAAGGAGTTTGCTAATATTCGTCAAAATGGACTTAAAGCATTGAACCTCAAGGATGAAGATGAGTTGATTAATGTCTTGTTGACAGAAGAAGATACGGATATTATCATTGGTACCAAGTTTGGTTATGCAGTTCGCTTTAATCAATCAGCTGTTCGCGGCATGAGCCGTATCGCTACGGGTGTGAAAGGTGTCAATCTCCGTGAGGGGGACACAGTAGTTGGTGCTAGCGTAATTACTGATCAAGATGAGGTTCTTATCATTACTGAAAAAGGATATGGTAAGCGTACAGTTGCTACTGAATACCCAACTAAAGGTCGTGGTGGTAAAGGGATGAAGACGGCCAACGTTGCTGAGAAAAACGGTCCTCTATCAGGTCTTTTGACTGTGAAAGGTGATGAAGACTTGATGATTATCACTGATACTGGTGTCATGATTCGAACTAATGTTGCCAATATTTCACAAACAGGGCGTTCAACTATGGGAGTTAAAGTAATGCGCCTGGACCAAGATGCCAAAATTGTGACCTTTACGACGGTTGCAGCGGCAGAAAAAGAAGAAGTTGGGGCAGAAAACAAAACAGAAGGTGAAGCATAATGTCTCAAAAAAATAAAAAAAGAAAACAAACCGTAAAAATTTACTAATCAATATTTTAGCAGGATTCTTAATTCTATTATCAATTGCTTTGATTTTTAATGCTAAACTGCGTGATATGGTCATGGTTTGGAATACGAATAAGTACCAAGTTAGTCAGGTCTCAAAAGAGAAATTAGAAGAAAATCAAGAAACAGAAGGAAATTTTGATTTTGACTCGGTCAAAGCAATCTCTTCTGAAGCTGTGTTAGCTTCTCAATGGGATACTCAAAAATTACCAGTTATTGGTGGAATTGCTATTCCTGAATTAGAAATGAATCTGCCGATTTTTAAAGGATTGAATAACGTAAATCTATATTATGGTGCTGGTACGATGAAGCGTGACCAAGTGATGGGAGAAGGAAATTATAGTCTAGCTAGTCATCATATTTTTGGTGTTGATAATGCTAATAAAATGTTATTCTCTCCTTTGGATAATGCTAAAAATGGTATGAAAATTTATCTAACTGATAAAAATAAAGTTTATACTTATGAAATACGTGAAGTCAAACGTGTTACACCAGATCGTGTTGATGAGGTTGATGATAGAGAAGGGGTCAATGAGATCACATTAGTAACCTGTGAAGACCTTGCTGCTACAGAACGTATTATTGTAAAAGGTGATTTGAAAGAAACAAAAGATTATTCGCAGACATCTGATGAAATTTTAACAGCTTTCAATCAACCATATAAACAATTTAGTTAAGATAAGTCAGTGAAAAGATGATATCTGGAGAGGACAATCCTTGTCTTCTCCATTTTATATTTAGAGCTATGAAAATTTGTTTATCGCAGTTGTTATAGTATATTGAAATAGAAGAACAAATTGATTAAGGAATTTAAAGCAATTTCTATAAATATTTTAGAAGAGATATTGTGAGATTCTAGATTCAATCTACTATAATATTCTGAAAATCAAAAATATTAAGTTTAATGATGTTACTAGTAATCTTACTTAGTTTTGGAATACTCTCATTGAGGGATGGTGATGATTTTAGCTTTATCCTTAAGAAATGTTTTAAAGACAGATTGAAACAAAGGTGGAGGTTGTTGACTCTTTTTATACCATAACTAATAATACAAAGTGTGTAATCTTAAAGTAGATATAAAGAGTTAAATTTTAAAAAAATTATTATTTGTTTATTTTTATGTTATAATAACAAATATAAAGAATTAGGAGATGTTTATGAGTTCTTCAGAGTTTATTTCGAAGATAGATTATTATTGCCATAAGAAAGAAAGTCTTTTCAAGCAAAGTAAGTTCAAATATGCTATTCGTTCCATGTTTGCAGGTGCTTTTTTAACCTTTAGTACAGCTGCTGGAGCCATTGGTGCGGATTTATTAAATAATATTGTTCCAAGTAGTGGATATTTCCTTTTCCCATTTGTTTTCGCTTGGGGACTTGTTTATATCGTTTTTCTAAATGCTGAGTTAGTTACATCCAACATGATGTACCTAACAGCAGGCGCATTTTTAAAAAAGATGGATTGGAAAAAGGCAATGATTATTTTACTATATTGTGCTTTGTTTAATCTCATTGGTGCCTTGGTAGCTGGATGGGCCTTTGCCAACTCGTCGGCCTTTTCCCATTTGACCCATGATAGTTTCCTTCCTAAGCTTGTAGCCAAGAAATTGGCGCGTCCAAGTGATTTAGTCTTGCTTGAGGGAATTCTTGCCAATGTCTTTGTAAATATTGCCATTCTTTCATCTATACTAGTTAAAGATGGTGCTGCCAAACTATGGATTATTTTATCAGCTATTTCCATGTTTGTCTTCTTGTCCAATGAGCATATTGCTGCCAATTTTGCTTCCTTTAGTATTATGAAATTCAGCATGATTGCTGATCAAGTACCTCACTTTGGTCTTCCAAATATCATTCGACATTGGGGTGTAACTTTCATTGCTAACTTTATAGGTGGAGGTCTTCTGATTGGTTTACCGTATGCCTTTCTAAATAAGAATGAAGATATATATGTTGATTAAGAAGAGTTAGTGTATCAGGGAGAATCAGAACGATTCTCTCTTTTTCTTTTACAAAATAGGCTTTCAGAGAAAATCGTTTTTAAATTGTAACAATAAAATATATTAAATAGAATAAAAGTTACTCCATGCAACCTCAATATTCTGATAACTAAAACTTCTAAAAGCTTATTATTAAAACAATGTAAACGATTACTGGTTTTATAAATTTATTAAAAATGCAATTAGGAAAGGCTTTTCATCATATCGATTTTATGTTATAATTATCACAAATAAAAGTTTTAGGAGTTTATTATGGTTTCTTCAGAATTTATTTCAAAGATTGAATTTGCTTGCAAGAAGAAGGAAAGTCTTTATGGTCAAAGCAAATTTAAGTATGCGATTCGTGCTATGTTCGCAGGTGCATTCTTAACTTTCAGTACAGCTGCAGGTGCAGTTGGGGCTGACTTGATTAATAAAATTGCACCAGGTAGTGGACGCTTCCTCTTCCCATTTGTCTTTGCTTGGGGATTGGCCTACATTGTTTTCTTGAATGCCGAGTTGGTAACATCAAACATGATGTTTTTGACTGCTGGTAGTTTCTTGAAAAAAATCTCTTGGAGAAAAACAGCTGAGATTTTACTTTACTGTACCTTGTTCAACCTTATCGGGGCCTTGATAGCAGGTTGGGGCTTTGCCCACTCAGCAGCTTATGCAAATCTGACTCATGATAGTTTCATCTCAGGAGTTGTTGAGATGAAGTTAGGCCGTTCAAATGAATTAGTCTTACTTGAGGCTATTTTGGCAAATATTTTCGTTAATATTGCGATTCTTTCATTTGTTTTGGTCAAAGATAGTGGTGCCAAACTTTGGCTTGTGTTGTCAGCGATTTACATGTTTGTATTCTTAACAAACGAGCACATTGCGGCGAACTTTGCTTCTTTCGCGATTGTAAAATTCAGTGTCGCTGCGGATTCAATTGCTAACTTCGGTGTTGGAAATATGCTTCGTCACTGGGGTGTAACCTTCGTTGGAAACTTGATTGGCGGTGGTCTCTTGATGGGTCTTCCATATGCCTTCCTCAATAAAAACGAAGATACTTATGTAGATTAAGAAAATGAGCACGATTGAGTCGTGCTTTTTTCGTTTTTAAAATAGGGTAATAGCTATTTCTTATATCAAAATATAGAAAACTGATATTTGTAAACTATAACTTAAGGTGTTACAATATCCTTAATGAAACTATTTGGAGGTCGTTTTATGACTCGTGATTTTAAATTTGAAACTCTACAACTACATGCTGGTCAAGTTGTGGATCCAGCAACTAAGTCTCGTGCAGTGCCGATTTATCAGACAACATCCTTTGTTTTTGATGATACGCAGGAAGGTGCGGATTTGTTTGCCTTGAGAAAACCTGGGAATATCTATACTCGTATCACCAACCCTACAACAGCTGCCTTTGAAGAAAGAATTGCTGCCCTTGAAGGTGGTGTTGGAGCTCTTGCAACAGCATCAGGTATGGCCGCGGTTACTTATACAATTTTGGCGCTTGCACATGCTGGTGATCATGTAGTAGCAGCATCAACTATTTACGGTGGAACCTTCAATCTCTTGAAAGAAACCCTTCCTCGTTATGGTATCACAACAACCTTTGTGGATGTAGATAATTTGGAGGAAGTGGAAGCAGCTATCAATGACAATACCAAGCTTGTTCTGATTGAAACCTTGGGGAATCCCTTGATTAACATTCCTGACTTGGAAAAATTGGCTGAGATTGCGCATAAACATCAGATCCCACTTGTTTCTGACAATACCTTTGCAACACCTTACTTGATTAACGTATTCTCTCATGGCGTAGATATTGCCATTCATTCTGCGACTAAGTTTATCGGTGGGCATGGTACGACTATTGGAGGAGTGATTGTCGATAGCGGTCGTTTTGACTGGGCGGCTTCAGGAAAATTCCCTCAATTTGTTGAGGAAGACCCAAGCTATCATAACTTGAGCTATACTCGTGATGTAGGTGCGGCTGCCTTTATTATCGCTGTTCGTGTTCAATTGCTCCGTGATACAGGTGCAGCCTTGTCACCATTCAATGCTTTCCTCTTGCTTCAAGGACTTGAAACCCTTTCACTTCGTGTGGAACGCCATGTTCAAAATGCTGAGAAAATTGTTGATTTCCTTGTCAAGCATCCTAAGGTAGAAAAAGTCAACTATCCAAAATTGGCTGATAGTCCTTATCATGCCTTGGCTGAGAAATACTTGCCAAAAGGTGTGGGTTCAATCTTTACCTTCCATGTCAAAGGTGGGGAGGCAGAAGCACGCAAGGTTATTGATAATTTGGAAATCTTCTCTGACCTTGCAAACGTGGCAGATGCTAAATCGCTTGTTGTCCATCCAGCAACAACCACTCACGGTCAATTGTCAGAAAAAGACCTAGAAGCAGCAGGTGTCACACCAAACCAAATTCGTTTGTCAATCGGTCTTGAAAATGTAGAAGATTTGATTGAAGACTTGCGCTTGGCCTTGGAAAAAATTTAAAGAAAAAGAAGATAAACAGTGGGTTTCGACTCGCTGTTTTTGATTTTCCCTCAGGCATGATATAATGGTTAAAGAAGTCTAGAAAGAGGAAAGTTATGAACGAAATCAAATGCCCTAACTGTGGGGAAGTCTTTACAGTAAATGAAAGTCAGTATGCTGAACTTTTGTCCCAAGTGAGAACGGCAGAGTTTGATAAGGAATTGCACGATCGCATGAAGCAGGAACTGGCCTTGGTTGAGCAAAAGGCTATGAATGAACAACAGTCTAAACTAGCTCAAAAAGACCAAGAAATTGCTCAATTACAGAGTCAAATCCAAAATTTTGATACAGAAAAAGAATTGGCCAAGAAAGAGGTTGAACAGACAAGCAATCAGGCCTTATTAGCAAAGGACAAGGAAGTGCAGGCCTTGGAAAACCAACTGGCTACCTTGCGTTTAGAGCATGAAAATCAATTACAAAAGACCCTTTCTGACTTAGAAAAAGAACGAGACCGGGTCAAAAATCAGCTCCTCTTGCAAGAAAAGGAAAACGAGTTGTCTTTGGCTTCTGTTAAACAAAACTATGAAGCCCAACTTAAAGCAGCCAGTGAACAGGTCGAGTTCTATAAGAATTTCAAAGCCCAACAATCTACCAAGGCCATCGGGGAAAGTCTGGAACACTATGCTGAAAGTGAGTTTAATAAGGTCCGCAGTTTTGCCTTTCCAAATGCCTACTTTGAAAAGGATAACAAGGTCTCTGCGCGTGGGTCTAAGGGGGACTTTATCTTCCGTGAGAGTGATGAAAATGGGGTCGAAATTATTTCCATCATGTTTGAGATGAAAAATGAAGCGGACGGAACAGAGAAGAAGCACAAGAATGCAGATTTTTACAAGGAATTGGACAAGGACCGTTGGGAGAAGAACTGTGAGTATGCCGTTTTGGTGACCATGCTTGAGGCTGATAATGATTACTTTAACACAGGGATTGTTGACGTCAGTCACGAGTATGAAAAGATGTATGTGGTTCGTCCTCAGTTCTTTATTCAATTGATTGGTTTATTACGCAATGCGGCGCTTAATTCCCTAAAATACAAGCAGGAACTAGCACTTATCCGTGAGCAAAATATTGATATTACGCACTTTGAAGAAGACTTGGATGCCTTTAAGCTAGCTTTTGCCAAGAACTATAATTCAGCTTCTACCAACTTTGCCAAAGCCATTGATGAAATCGATAAGGCCATCAAACGTATGGAAGAGGTTAAGAAATTCCTAACCACATCTGAAAACCAACTCCGTCTCGCAAACAATAAATTGGAAGACGTTTCAGTAAAAAAACTAACTCGAAAAAATCCAACCATGAAAGCAAAGTTTGAAGCGCTGAAGGGGGAGTAGAAAGCAAAAATGAACGGTATTATCAACTTAAAAAAAGAAGCGGGGATGACCTCGCATGATGCGGTTTTTAAACTGCGTAAGATTTTGGGAACAAAGAAAATTGGTCATGGTGGGACCTTGGATCCGGATGTAGTGGGAGTTCTGCCCATTGCAGTTGGCAAGGCGACGCGCATGGTCGAGTTTATGCAGGACGAGGGTAAGGTCTATGAGGGGGAAATCACTCTGGGCTATTCCACGACGACTGAGGATGCCAGTGGGGAAGTGGTCGCAGAGACACCTGTTTTATCGCACTTGGATGAAAAGCTTGTTGATAAAGCAATCGCCAGTCTGACAGGACCTATTATTCAGATTCCGCCTATGTATTCGGCAGTCAAGGTCAATGGTCGCAAGCTCTATGAGTATGCTCGTGCTGGTCGGGAAGTGGAACGTCCAGAACGTCAGGTGACCATTTATCAATTTGAGCGGACAAGTCCGATTTCTTATGAGGGGAATCTAGCACGTTTTACTTTCCGTGTGAAATGTAGTAAAGGGACATACATCCGTACCTTATCGGTTGACTTGGGAGAGAAGCTGGGTTATGCGGCTCATATGTCTCAGTTGACACGGACTAGTGCTGCAGGGTTACAGTTAGATGCTGCTTTGACCTTGGAAGAAATTGCTGAAAAAGTAGAGGCTGGTCAACTGGACTTTCTCCATCCTCTAGAGATTGGGACGGGGGACCTTGTCAAAGTTTTCCTAAATCAAGAAGAGGCTACAGAAGTGCGCTTTGGTCGTTTTATCGAACTCGACCAAACAAACCAAGAATTGGCTGCCTTTGAAGATGACAAATTATTAGCCATTCTTGAAAAACGGGGGGATCTTTACAAGCCAAGGAAGGTTTTTAACTAGTATAACTGGGGTGTGGGGATGGAATTGTTTTCCCTAGACTATCCAAACCAGACTATAAATTTTGCAAAAAATGTGATAGAATAGACGACGGATAAAAAAACGGAGGATAGCATGCAAAATAGACCAATCATTATCGGAGTGACAGGCGGTTCTGGTGGAGGTAAGACCAGTGTTTCAAGAGCCATTTTATCGCACTTCCCTGATGAAAAGATTTCCATGATTGAGCATGATTCGTACTACAAGGATCAGTCTCATTTGACCTTTGAAGAGCGTGTCAAAACCAACTACGACCATCCTTTTGCCTTTGATACAGACTTGATGATCGAGCAGATTAAGGAATTGTTGGCAGGGCGTCCGGTGGACATCCCGACTTATGACTATACAGAGCATACACGGAGTAGCAAGACCTATCGTCAGGAGCCTCAAGATGTCTTTATTGTTGAGGGGATTTTGGTCTTGGAGGACAAGCGTCTGCGCGATTTGATGGATATCAAGATTTTTGTGGATACGGATGACGATGTGCGCATTATTCGTCGTATCAAGCGTGATATGGAAGAACGTGGTCGTAGCTTGGATAGCGTTATTGACCAGTATTTAGGTGTGGTTAAACCTATGTATCATCAGTTTATCGAGCCAACTAAGCGTTATGCTGATATCGTCATTCCTGAGGGAGTCAGCAATACAGTTGCTATTGACCTGTTGACGACCAAGATTGCAAAGATTTTGGAAGAAGCTCGAAACAGCAAATAATCAGACGTGGAGGCCTTGCTTCCTTTTTCTATTTTTCCCTCATGATGGTACATAAATGGAGATTTTTAGGCATATTTTTGGTATAATAATACCCATGAAAGAGCAAGAAAATGAATAGTAGGTGGAGATGGAAAAGTATTTATCGGTAACAACTTTGACCAAGTATCTGAAAATGAAATTCGATAAAGACCCTTATTTGGAACGGGTCTATTTAACTGGTCAAGTTTCCAACTTTCGTAAACGACCTACTCACCAATATTTCTCCCTAAAAGATGACCATGCAGTTATTCAAGCGACTATTTGGTCGGGGATTTATCAGAAATTAGGCTTCGATTTGGAAGAAGGGATGAAAATCAATATAATTGGGCGTGTACAGGTCTACGAACCAAGTGGTAGCTACTCTATCATCATTGAAAAGGCAGAGCCTGATGGGGTTGGTGCGCTTGCGATTCAGTTTGAGCAACTCAAGAAAAAATTGACAGAAGAAGGCCTGTTTCAAGAACGTTTCAAGCAACCTCTGCCCCAATTTTCTAAGAGAATTGGTGTAGTAACCAGTCGCAGTGGAGCCGTTATTCGAGACATTATCACGACCGTCAGCAGACGCTTTACAGGTGTTGATATCCTTCTCTATCCGACCAAGGTTCAAGGTGAAGGGGCTGCGGAGGAAATAGCTCGTAATATTGCGCGTGCTAATCAACGGGACGATTTGGACTTGCTCATTATTGGTCGTGGTGGTGGTTCCATAGAGGATCTCTGGGCCTTTAACGAAGAAATTGTGGTACGAGCTATTTTTGAATCTCGTTTACCAGTTATTTCTAGTGTAGGACATGAGACAGATGTGACTTTAGCAGATTTTGTGGCAGATCGACGAGCTGCAACGCCAACAGCAGCTGCTGAACTAGCAACACCTGTGACCAAGTTGGATCTATTAGCTCATTTGCAAAATCAGGAAAAACGGATGGCAACAGCAGTTCGAAATGTCCTATCTAAGAAACAAGAAGCTTTGAAAAAATGCAGTCAGTCTGTTATTTTTAGACAACCAGAGCGCTTGTATGATGGTTATTTGCAACGCTTGGACCAACTGCAACTGCGCTTAAAACAAAGTTTACGTACACGGATTTCTGATAACAAACAAGTCGTCCAAGCAAGGACGCATCGACTGGTACAATTATCGCCTGTTACCAAAATTCAACGTTATCAAGACCGTCTAGGTCAGTTGGATAAGCTCCTCCGTAGCCAAATGGCTTTGGTTTATGATGCCAAGGTTGCTGAGGTGAAAAGACTTTCAGAAGCCTTGCTCATGTTGGATACCAGTCGCATCGTGGCGCGTGGCTATGCTATTGTCAAAAAAGAAGAGTCCGTGGTTGATTCGGTTGAGAGTTTGAAGAAAAAAGATCAAGTGACGCTTTTGATGCGAGATGGTCAAGTAGAATTAGAGGTTAAAGATGTCAAAACAAAAGAAATTTGAGGAAAATCTAGCAGAACTGGAGACCATTGTCCAAAGTTTGGAAAATGGTGAAATTGCTCTGGAAGATGCGATTGCTGCCTTTCAAAAGGGCATGGTCTTGTCAAAAGAGCTCCAAGCGACGCTGGACAAGGCTGAAAAAACCTTGGTTAAGGTCATGCAAGAAGACGGAACAGAAAGTGATTTTGAATGAAAAAGCAAGAAAAATTAGCTCTTGTCGAGTCGACTTTGGAAGATTTTTATGGAGACCAGCAGTTTGCTTCTAGTTTGCGAGAGTCTGTTCTCTATTCCATTCATGCTGGTGGCAAGCGTATTCGGCCTTTTCTCTTGTTAGAAGTTCTGGAAGCCTTGCAGGTCGCCATCAAACCTGCTCACGCGCAGGTAGCTGCTGCCTTGGAAATGATTCATACAGGGAGCTTGATTCACGATGATCTTCCTGCCATGGATGATGATGATTACCGTCGGGGACGCTTGACCAATCACAAGAAATTCGGTGAAGCAATGGCAATTTTGGCAGGAGATGCCTTGTTCCTAGATCCTTATGCCTTGATAGCGCAGGCAGATTTGTCAAGTCAGATCAAGGTGGACTTGATTGCCAACTTATCGCTTGCTTCAGGAAGTCTAGGTATGGTGGCAGGGCAGGTTTTGGACATGGAGGGTGAACACCAACACTTGTCTTTGGAAGAACTCCAGACTATTCATGCTAATAAGACTGGAAAATTACTAGCCTTTCCCTTCCAAGCAGCTGCTATTATAGCTGAATTGGTTCCTGAAATGCAGGTAAAATTGAAAACTGTAGGTGAATTGATTGGACTGGCCTTTCAAGTCAGAGACGATGTGTTGGATGTGACAGCTAGTTTTGAGGAAATCGGCAAGACACCACAAAAGGATCTACAGGCAGAAAAATCAACCTATCCTGCTTTGTTGGGCTTGGAAGAGGCTATTGCCTTTTGTAACCAGACTTTAGATCAAGCTAATGCAAAATTAGAAGAAATTGCCCAACAGGTTCCCTTTGAGATAGAATCGATTGTAAGTGTAGTAGAAAGTTTGAGAATCAATGGCTAAGGAAAGAGTGGATGTACTAGCTTATAAACAGGGCTTGTTTGAAACGCGAGAACAAGCCAAGCGCGGTGTCATGGCTGGTCTAGTCGTAGCAGTTCTGAATGGAGAACGTTTTGATAAGCCAGGAGAGAAAATTCCAGATGACACCGAGTTAAAACTCAAGGGGGAGAAACTCAAGTATGTCAGCCGTGGTGGATTGAAACTGGAAAAGGCCTTGCAGGTATTTGATTTGTCAGTGGATGGTGCGACCACGATTGATATCGGGGCCTCTACTGGAGGTTTTACCGATGTCATGTTGCAAAATGGTGCTGGGTTGGTCTTTGCAGTCGATGTTGGTACCAACCAGTTGGCTTGGAAATTACGCCAAGACCCACGAGTTGTCAGCATGGAGCAGTTCAATTTCCGCTATGCAGAAAAGACTGATTTCGAAAAAGAACCGAGCTTTGCCAGTATTGATGTGAGTTTCATTTCCCTCAGTCTGATCCTTCCAGCCTTGCACCGTGTGTTGGCCGAGCAAGGTCAAGTTGTGGCTCTGGTTAAGCCTCAGTTTGAGGCAGGACGTGAGCAGATTGGGAAAAATGGAATCATTCGTGATGCCAAGGTCCATCAGAATGTCCTTGAATCTGTCACAGCTATGGCAGTAGAGGAAGGCTTTTCAGTCCTTGGATTGGACTTTTCTCCTATCCAAGGTGGGCATGGAAATATTGAATTTTTAGCGTATTTGAAAAAAGAAGAGTCAGCAAGTAATCAGGTTCTTGCTGAGATTGAAGAAGTAGTAGAGAGGGCGCATAGTCAATTTAAAAATGAATAAAAAAGAGAGACTTGAAAAAATTAGACGATTTGTGACAGATTATCAAATCGGTACGCAAGAAGAAATCGTAGAACATTTGAAAGAGGCAGGGATCACTGCTACTCAGGCAACGGTATCACGGGATATCAAAGAACTAGGTATTGTCAAAATTCCTTTGAGAGACAACACCTATGTCTATGAATTGCCAAAATCAATCGTAAAAAGTTTGCAACTGGCTGAAGACAATATCGAATCGGCAGAATTGATGGAAAAGATGATCAATCTCCAGGTTATCCCAGGAAATACGGCTTTTGTAAAAGCTCAGTTAATTGAGACTTTTGCGGACAAGATTTTTAGCTGTTTAGCTGATGATAGCTCGATTTTAGTCATTGCCAGAAGTGAAAGTCTAGCTGAGGAAATCTTTGAACAAGTAAAAAATTGGTAGGTCTATATGTTACTTGAAATTTCGATAAAAAACTTTGCCATTATTGAGGCTATTTCCCTCAATTTTGAAAAGGGAATGACTGTTCTGACCGGTGAAACAGGTGCAGGGAAGTCGATTATCATTGATGCCATGAATATGATGTTGGGAGCTCGTGCGACGACAGATGTTATTCGTCACGGTGCGCCAAAGGCAGAGATTGAGGGGCTTTTCTCCGTTGAGAATAGTCGCCTTTTGCAGGAAATTTTTGATGAGCAAGGTTTAGAATTGGGTGATGAAATTATCATCCGTCGGGAAATTTTGCAAAATGGTCGTAGTATCAGCCGTGTGAATGGTCAGATGGTCAATCTGTCTGTTTTGCGTGCTATTGGGCAACACCTTGTAGATATCCATGGTCAGCATGACCAAGAAGAGTTAATGCGTCCTCAACTGCATATTCAAATGTTGGATGAATTTGGCGATGTGGCTTTTTGGGACTTGAAAGAAACCTATCAAACGAGTTTTGATGCCTATCGAAAAATGCGCAAGCAGGTTCTGGAAGTCAAGAAAAACCAGCAGGAACACAAGACACGTATCGAAATGTTGGAATTTCAAATGGCAGAAATTGAGGCAGCAAACTTGCAAGCAGGGGAAGACTTGACTCTCAATCAAGAGCGAGATAAACTCCTCAACCATAAAAACATTGCTGATACGTTGACTAATGCCTACAGTATGTTGGACAATGAAGAGTTTTCAAGTCTGACCAATGTTCGTTCAGCCATGAATGACATGGAAAGTGTTGAAGAGTATGATCCTGAATACCGTGAAATTTCAAGCTCTCTGTCTGAGACCTACTATGTCTTAGAAGATATTAGCAAGCGTCTGGAAGCTATTATTGAGGACCTTGATTTTGATGGCAATCGTCTCATGCAGGTTGAGAATCGTTTGGACCTCCTTCATACCATTACCCGTAAGTATGGTGGGACTGTAGACGATGTCTTGCTTTATTTTGCCAAGATTACGGAAGAATACAATCTCTTGACAGGTAATAACCTTTCGTCTGAGGACATGGAAGCAGAGCTTAAGAAGTTGGAAGTTAATCTTGTTGATTTGGCAGGCCAGCTTGCATCTGCTCGTCATGACTTGGCTCAGCAGCTCGAAGCTGAGATTAAACAAGAACTGCAGGACCTCTATATGGAAAAAGCCCAGTTTCAAGTTCGTTTTAGCAAGGGCAAATTCAGCCGTGAGGGAAATGAAATGGTTGAATTTTACATTTCAACCAACCCTGGCGAAGATTTTAAACCCTTGGTCAAGGTTGCGTCTGGTGGGGAATTATCTCGTCTCATGCTAGCCATTAAGTCTGCCTTTTCACGTAAAGAAGGCAAGACCAGCATAGTCTTTGATGAGGTGGATACAGGAGTTTCAGGCCGTGTAGCTCAGGCTATTGCACAGAAGATTCACAAGATTGGCCAGCATGGTCAGGTTCTGGCTATTTCCCATTTGCCACAAGTGATTGCGATTGCGGATTATCAATTCTTTATTGAGAAGATTAGCAATGAGCATTCAACAGTTTCGACTGTTCGTCTCTTGACGGTTGAAGAGCGAGTGCAAGAAGTTGCTAAGATGTTGGCAGGTGATGATGTGACAGAAGCTGCCCTGACGCAAGCCAGAGAATTGTTGAGAAACAGGGAGAAATAAGATGACAGACTATTATGTAATTGGAGATGTTCACGGAAAAGCTGGGATGATGGAAGATCTTCTCAAAACATGGGATGGTCAGACTCAGTTGCTCTTTCTAGGGGACTTGATTGACCGTGGTGAAGATAGTCGCCGTGTTTTAGAGATGGTTAAGGACTTAGTGGACAATCAAGGGGCGATCTGTTTGTCAGGAAATCACGAGTATATGTTTCTGACTTGGCTCGATGACCCAGAAGAAAGCTATGACCACTATCGTCGCAATGGTGGAGATACAACCATTAACTCTATCCTAGGTCGTCCCTTGGATGCACCAGTTGATGGAGTTGAGGATGCCAAGCGTGTTGCTACTGAAGCGGCAGACTTGGTCGAATTCATTCGTCAAATGCCATTTGTAGTAGAGACAGACAAGTATATCTTTGTTCACGCAGGTATTGATTTGACTTTGGATGACTGGCATGAAACCACAGATTATAAAAAAGTGTGGCTCAGAAAACCATTCCACGAAGCCGAAAATCATACTGGAAAAATCATTGTCTTTGGTCATACGCCAGTTTATGGTTTGTTAAAGCAAGAGCGTGGTACTGCTGAGCTTTGGGTGACAGAAGATGGTAAAATCGGTATGGATGGTGGAGCTGTCTTTGGTGGTGTTCTTCATGGTATTGTCTTTACAGAGCAAGGAATGACAGAACATTACATTATCGAAAATGATGGCTTTGTTGCTGAAGATTAGTACTCCTGGCAGGGTATGGTCTTGTCAAAATATCAAAAACAATTTATAATAAATAGATACCCTGAAAGGAAGAGAATCATGAACTTAGAAGAATTGAAAAAACGACAGGAGAAGATCCGTAACTTCTCTATTATCGCCCATATTGACCACGGAAAGTCGACTTTAGCAGACCGCATTTTGGAAAAGACAGAGACCGTTTCAAGCCGTGAAATGCAAGCTCAGCTTTTGGATAGCATGGATCTAGAGCGGGAACGTGGAATTACTATTAAGTTGAATGCCATTGAGCTGAATTACACGGCAAAAGATGGGGAAACTTATATTTTCCACTTGATTGATACGCCGGGGCACGTGGACTTTACCTATGAAGTTTCACGTTCGCTAGCTGCCTGTGAGGGAGCGATTTTGGTGGTCGATGCTGCCCAAGGAATTGAGGCTCAAACCCTTGCCAATGTTTATCTGGCCTTGGACAATGATTTGGAAATCATGCCAGTTATTAACAAAATTGACCTGCCAGCAGCGGATCCAGAGCGTGTGCGTACAGAGATTGAAGATGTCATTGGTTTGGATGCCAGTGAAGCAGTATTGGCTTCTGCCAAGGCTGGTATTGGTATAGAAGAAATTCTAGAGCAAATTGTAGAAAAAGTACCAGCACCAACGGGTGATGTGACGGCGCCACTTAAGGCCTTGATTTTCGACTCTGTTTACGATGCCTACCGTGGAGTTATCCTCCAAGTGCGTGTCATGGATGGAGTGGTCAAACCTGGCGATAAGATTCAGCTTATGAGCAATGGTAAGACATTTGATGTGACCGAAGTTGGTATTTTTACACCCAAAGCAGTTGGTCGTGATTTCCTTGCGACTGGGGACGTTGGTTATATTGCGGCTTCTATCAAGACGGTTCAGGATACTCGTGTGGGTGATACCGTTACCTTGGCAACCAATCCTGCGGCTGAGCCATTACATGGTTACAAGCAGATGAATCCTATGGTCTTTGCGGGGCTCTATCCTATCGAGTCAAACAAGTACAATGACTTGCGTGAAGCCCTTGAAAAATTGCAACTGAATGATGCTAGTCTTCAGTTTGAACCAGAAACATCTCAGGCACTTGGTTTTGGTTTCCGTTGTGGTTTCCTTGGACTTCTCCATATGGATGTTATCCAAGAACGCTTGGAACGTGAGTTTAATATTGACCTTATCATGACAGCTCCGTCTGTTATCTATAAAGTCAATCTGACAGACGGCGAGTCTATGGATGTGTCTAACCCGTCTGAGTTCCCAGACCCAACTAAGATTGCGACCATTGAAGAGCCTTATGTTAAAGCGCAAATCATGGTACCGCAAGAGTTTGTTGGAGCAGTGATGGAGCTAGCGCAGCGCAAGCGTGGGGACTTTGTGACGATGGACTATATCGATGACAATCGTGTTAATGTTATCTATCAAATTCCACTTGCTGAAATCGTCTTCGACTTCTTTGATAAGCTCAAGTCTTCAACACGTGGTTATGCAAGCTTTGACTATGAATTGTCAGAGTACCGCCCATCTAAGCTTGTGAAAATGGATATCCTTCTCAACGGAGACAAGGTGGATGCCCTCAGCTTTATCGTTCACAAGGATTTTGCTTACGAACGTGGGAAACTCATCGTTGATAAGCTCAAGAAAATTATCCCTCGTCAACAATTTGAGGTGCCAATCCAAGCAGCAATTGGACATAAGATTGTGGCTCGTACAGATATCAAGGCCCTTCGTAAGAACGTACTTGCCAAGTGTTATGGTGGTGACGTTTCTCGTAAGCGTAAGCTACTGGAAAAACAAAAAGCTGGTAAGAAGCGCATGAAAGCTATTGGATCAGTAGAAGTTCCACAAGAAGCCTTCCTCAGCGTCTTGAGTATGGATGAAGAATAAGTTGTCATAATTACTTTTCTTGTTTACAGGAA
Organism: Streptococcus mitis SK569; assembly: GCF_000222785.1. Taxonomy (GTDB): domain Bacteria; phylum Bacillota; class Bacilli; order Lactobacillales; family Streptococcaceae; genus Streptococcus; species Streptococcus mitis_N. The sequence goes on from NZ_AFUF01000029.1 coordinate 114,736, forward strand.
ATTTATATAAGAATCAATCGTAAAGCAGGCTTTAATGGTCTGCTTTTTTAGTTTCTAAAACAAAAAATGTTTGCTGTGTTTGTTTGCTGTGTTTGTTTTAATAAGTCGAACTAAAAAAACAACAAAAATATAAAAAAAGAGACAAAAAAGAACAGAAAATCATTGACAACGGTTTCATATAGTGTTATACTTATAGCATAAAGTTAATGGAAAGAAGGGAAAACCTTATGGGATTAGATCATTTCTTTGACAAAAACCTTGTGTTTTGCTTAGAAGCGGATAATCAAGAACAACTCTTTGATCAGGTTGCAACTTTATTGGAAGAACGAGAAATCGTAACTCCAACCTATCGTGAAGCCTTGATCACGCGTGAAAAGTCATTTCCAACTGGTTTAGATATGGAATTTTTGGGTAAGGATTTGCCGAATGTGGCTATTCCTCATACAGATATTGTTCATAATCTAGCTGAAAAAGTTGTAGTCGTTCGATTAGAAAAACCAGTGACTTTCCACAATATGATTGCGCCAGATAAGGAAGTAGAAGTATCCTTGCTCTTCTTTATCATTAATAACTCAAGTTCAAGTCAAACGAACATTCTTGCTCAGTTGATGGACTTTTTTACTGGAAATGGTCATCTTGAAGACCTATCAAAAATTTCTGAACCAGAAGCTCTCTATGCTTATATAGCTGAAGCAACTGCTTAATCTTGTCTATTAAAAATATTAAATCGGAGGAAATCCATATGATTAAAATTCTTGCTGCCTGCGGTGCAGGTGTTAACTCAAGCCATCAAATTAAAAGTGCTCTTGAAGAAGAACTTTCAAACCGCGGTTTTGATGTTCACTGTGATGCAGTCATGGTCAAAGACGTTAATGAAGACCTTATCAAAGGTTATGACATCTTCACACCAATTGCTGCTACAGATCTTGGTTTTGATCCAGGTATTCCAGTTATTGAAGCTGGACCAATCTTATTCCGTATTCCAGCTATGAGTGCTCCAGTATTTGACAATATTGAAGCAGCCATTAAAGAACACGGGTTAAGCTAATTAATAATTTGTTAACATTCATATAACATAAAAAGGGAGGAACTATTATGGATGTCATTATCGAACTAGCTAATAAGCTGTTCAAACCCATCTTGGACATGGGTGGACCAATCATCATGCTGATCATTTTGACAGTATTGGCTCTACTTTTTGGAGTGAAATTCTCCAAAGCGCTTGAAGGTGGTATCAAACTTGCCATCGCTCTTACTGGTATCGGGGCTATCATCGGAATGTTGAACGGTGCTTTCTCAGCATCACTTGCAAAATTCGTTGAAAACACTGGTATTCAATTGAACATCACCGACGTTGGTTGGGCGCCACTTGCCACAATCACTTGGGGATCTGCTTGGACACTTTACTTCTTGCTCATCATGTTGATTGTCAACGTAGTGATGCTTGCTATGAAGAAAACTGATACACTTGATGTTGATATCTTTGATATCTGGCACTTGTCTATCACAGGTCTTTTGATTAAATGGTATGCAGACAACAATGGCGTTAGTCAAGGAGTTTCACTCTTCATTGCGACTGCAGCAGTTGTTCTTGTTGGGGTTCTTAAAATTATCAACTCTGACTTGATGAAACCTACATTCGACGACCTTCTTAACGCACCAAGTTCATCACCAATGACTTCAACTCACATGAACTACATGATGAACCCAGTTATCATGGTTTTGGATAAGATTTTTGAAAAATTCTTCCCAGGTCTTGATAAATATGACTTTGATGCTGCTAAATTGAACAAGAAAATCGGTTTCTGGGGATCTAAATTCTTCATCGGTTTCATCCTAGGTATCGTTATTGGTTTGATGGGTACTCCACATCCAGTTGAAGGACTTAAAGATGCTGCAAACTGGCAAGAAGTTATCAAAGGTTGGTTGTCTCTTGGTTTGACAGCCGGTGTAGCTTTGGAACTCTTCTCACTAATCGGTTCATGGTTCATCGCGGCCGTAGAACCACTTTCACAAGGTATTACAAACGTTGCTACTAAACGTTTGGAAGGACGTAAGTTTAATATCGGTCTTGACTGGCCATTCATCGCTGGTCGTGCTGAAATCTGGGCTTGTGCCAACGTACTTGCACCAATCATGTTGATCGAAGCTGTGCTTCTTTCAAAAGTCGGAAATGGTATCTTGCCACTTGCAGGTATCATTGCTATGGGTGTTACCCCAGCTCTCTTGGTTGTAACTCGTGGTAAATTGCTCCGTATGATTATTTTCGGAACACTCTTGTTGCCACTCTTCCTTCTTTCAGGTACACTTATCGCACCATTTGCAACAGAACTTGCTAAAGGTGTAGGTGCCTTCCCAGAAGGTGTGAGCCAAACTCAATTGATTACTCACTCAACTCTTGAAGGACCAATCGAAAAACTTCTTGGTTGGACAATTGGTAACACTACAACAGGTGATATCAAAGCAATCCTTGGTGCTGTAGTCTTCCTTGTATTCTATATCGGTATCTTTGCTTGGTACAGAAAACAAATGATCAAACGTAACGAAGAGTACGCAGCAAAAGCAAAATAATGCGCTCCTATAAAATGTAAATTGTTAAAGCTAGGTTGTCATTTTCCTGATAGGAGTGACAGCCTAGTTTTTTATAAACTATCAAGAAATCGGAGAAAATAATGGTAATTGAATTAAAATCAGAACAATTAAGAGTTCAATTTAACAGTTTTGGTGGGGCTCTTTCTTCTATAAAAGATGCTGAGGGACTGGAGTATTTGTGGCAAGGGGATGTCACTTATTGGAGTGGACAAGCTCCTGTTCTCTTTCCCATTTGTGGTTCTTTGAGAGAGGATACAGCCCTCTATATAGATGAGAAAGAACAAGAAAGCAAAGGAAATATTCCTCGTCATGGTTTGGTTCGTAAGAAAGAATTTGAATTAGTTGAACAGACAGACAAGAGTGTAACTTTTGCAATTGAAGACGATGAGAATAGCTATCAAAATTATCCTTATCATTTCCGCCTAGAAATCACTTATATCCTTACTGGCAAGACAGTACGAACTCAATACAAAATATTTAATAAAGAAACTAGCAAGGTCATGCCTTACTTTATTGGTGGACATCCAGGTTTTAATTGTCCTCTACTTGATGATGAAGACTATGAAGATTACTATTTAGAGTTTGAGAAAGCAGAAACTTGCTCTGTTCCACGTCCTTTCCCAGAAACAGGTATGTTGGATTTCCAAGACAGAAGTCCATGGCTAGAAGGTCAAAAAGAAGTAGACCTCAGCTATGATCTTTTCAGTACAGACGCAGTTACCTTAGATGAATTGAAATCTAGAACAATTGCCCTTCGCTCTCGTAAACATGATAAGGGATTAAAAGTGCACTTTGCAGAGTTTCCAAACCTCATCATCTGGTCAACCTTGAATAAAGGTCCTTTTATTGCTTTTGAACCATGGTCTGGCTTGTCAACATCTCTTGAAGAAGGAGATCGTCTAGAAGATAAGAAGAATGTTCGTCTCCTAGAACCTGGTCAAGTGGATCAAATTGGTTTTGATATCGAAATTTTTTAGTTAAAAAACACAAAAACAAACATTAACTGTTGACTTTTTCAGAAAATAGGAGTATATTATGTTTGTAAGCAACAAATGATGTTTGTAACAAACAAATAATCACTTGTTATATTCTCTTGCGTGGAGAAAGATTATTTCTAGGAAACTGCTTTCCTAAACTTGAATAAGGTGTCATTCATCTCATTCAATCCAATTTGTCAATAAACTGCTAGAAAGCTTTTGTAAGTAAACTGCTAACTATAAAAGGTTTTACTAGCCAAGAAAAATAAAAAGGAGTAAACAATATGGCTATTGTTATCGGTGCAGATGCTGCAGGTTTAAGATTGAAAGAAGTTGTGAAAGACTTCTTGGAAAAAGAAAACTTCCACGTTGTGGATGTTACAGCAGAGGGACAAGATTTTGTTGATGTGACTCTTGCTGTTGCTGCAGAAGTAAACAAAGAAGAACAAAACCTTGGTATCGTGATTGATGCTTATGGAGCTGGTCCATTTATGGTTGCAACTAAGATCAAAGGAATGGTTGCTGCAGAAGTATCTGACGAACGTTCAGCTTATATGACTCGTGGCCACAACAACTCACGTATGATCACTATGGGTGCACAACTTGTTGGTGATGAATTGGCTAAAAATATTGCTAAAGGATTTGTTAACGGTAAATACGATGGTGGACGTCACCAAATTCGTGTCGATATGTTGAACAAAATGTGCTAATACTCTTCAAAAATCAAGATAATCTGTTGTCAGCTCACTTTAGCTAACTTCAGTTATGCTCGCAGCTCGCTTCCTAATACTCTTCGAAAATCAAATTCAAACCACGTCAGCTTCGCCTTGCCGTACTCAAGTACAGCCTGTGGCTCGCTTCCTAGTTTGCTCTTTGATTTTGATTGAGTATAAGCTAATCTTGATTTTTCTTGAGTAAGGATAAATGATATTAGATTTATATAATTAATCGGAGGGAATAACTAATGAGAATTGCAATCGGATGTGACCACATCGTAACAGATGAAAAAATGGCGGTTTCAGAATTTTTGAAATCAAAAGGATATGAAGTCATTGACTTTGGTACATATGACCATACACGTACTCACTATCCAATCTTTGGTAAAAAAGTAGGGGAAGCTGTAACTAGCGGTCAAGCTGATCTTGGGGTATGTATCTGTGGTACTGGTGTTGGTATCAACAACGCTGTAAATAAAGTCCCAGGTGTCCGTTCTGCCTTGGTTCGTGATATGACAACAGCACTTTATGCTAAAGAACAATTGAACGCCAACGTTATCGGTTTTGGTGGTAAGATTACTGGTGAATTGCTCATGTGTGATATCATCGAAGCTTTCATCCATGCTGAATACAAACCATCTGAAGAAAACAAGAAATTGATTGCGAAAATTGAACACCTTGAAAGTCACAATGCTCAACAAACAGATGCAAACTTCTTCACTGAATTCCTTGAAAAATGGGATCGCGGAGAATACCACGACTAAGAGGTGACCTATGATTTTAACAGTCACAATGAACCCATCCATTGATATTTCCTATCCCTTGGATGAGTTGAAGATTGATACTGTCAATCGTGTGGTGGATGTAACCAAAACGTCTGGTGGTAAGGGACTTAATGTTACCCGAGTACTCTCAGAATTTGGGGATTCTGTTCTTGCTACTGGTTTAGTGGGTGGCAAACTTGGTGAGTTTTTGGTTGAACATATCGATGATCAAGTAAAGAAAGATTTCTTCTCAATTCAGGGAGAAACTCGTAACTGTATTGCTATTCTCCACGGTGATAACCAAACAGAAGTTCTTGAAAAAGGTCCTGAAGTATTGGAACAGGAAGGTCAAGACTTTTTGGAACATTTCAAAAATCTCCTAGAGTCAGTTGAAGTAGTAGCTATCTCAGGTAGTCTGCCAGCTGGTCTTCCAGTTGATTACTATGCGAGCTTGGTAGAACTTGCTAATCAAGCTGGCAAACCTGTTGTTTTGGACTGCTCTGGTGCAGCACTTCAGGCGGTTCTTGAATCATCACATAAACCAACAGTAATCAAACCAAATAATGAGGAATTGTCTCAGCTTCTTGGAAGAGAAGTTTCTAAGGATTTGGATGAATTAAAAGAAGTCCTTCAAGAACCTTTGTTTGCAGGTATTGAATGGATTATCGTTTCACTTGGTGCCAACGGTGCCTTTGCCAAACATGGTGATACTTTTTACAAGGTAGATATTCCTAGAATTCAGGTAGTCAACCCTGTCGGATCTGGAGATTCTACTGTGGCAGGGATTTCTTCAGGGCTTCTTCACAAAGAATCGGATGCAGAATTACTCATCAAGGCAAATGTCCTTGGTATGCTCAATGCTCAAGAAAAAATGACTGGTCATGTCAACATGGCCAACTATCAAGCTCTATATGATAAATTAATAGTAAAAGAGGTATAAAATGGCTTTAACAGAACAAAAACGTGCACGCTTAGAAAAACTTTCTGATGAAAATGGTATCATCTCAGCTCTTGCATTTGACCAACGTGGTGCTTTGAAACGCCTCATGGCTCAACACCAAACAGAAGAACCAACTGTAGCTCAAATGGAAGAACTGAAAGTCTTGGTAGCAGATGAATTGACTAAATACGCTTCATCAATGCTTCTTGACCCTGAGTATGGACTTCCAGCAACTAAAGCTCTTGATGAAAAAGCTGGTCTTCTCCTTGCTTATGAAAAAACAGGTTATGACACAACAAGCACAAAACGCTTGCCAGACTGCTTGGATGTTTGGTCTGCAAAACGTATTAAAGAAGAAGGTGCAGATGCAGTTAAATTCTTGCTTTACTATGATGTAGATAGCTCAGACGAACTCAACCAAGAAAAACAAGCTTACATCGAACGTATCGGTTCTGAGTGTGTGGCTGAAGATATCCCATTCTTCCTTGAAATTCTTGCTTACGATGAAAAAATTGCTGATGCAGGTTCTGTAGAATACGCTAAAGTAAAACCACACAAAGTTATTGGTGCTATGAAAGTCTTCTCAGACCCACGCTTTAACATTGATGTCTTGAAAGTAGAAGTTCCTGTTAACATTAAATATGTTGAAGGCTTCGCTGAAGGTGAAGTAGTTTATACACGTGAAGAAGCAGCAGCCTTCTTCAAAGCACAAGATGAAGCAACTAACTTGCCATACATCTACTTGAGTGCTGGTGTATCAGCTAAACTTTTCCAAGATACTCTTGTATTTGCCCATGAATCAGGTGCAAACTTCAATGGTGTTCTTTGTGGCCGTGCTACATGGGCTGGATCAGTTGAAGCTTACATCAAAGATGGTGAAGCAGCAGCTCGCGACTGGCTTCGCACAACTGGATTTGAAAACATTGATGAACTTAACAAAGTTCTTCAAACAACAGCAACTTCATGGAAAGAACGCGTGTAAGAAAGTCCTCCTAGGTTAGGAACATGAATCTAAAAATTTTTAAAAAAAGTTGTATGTAAAGGTTTACAAAATAACTTGCTTGTGCTATACTTAAATCACAAGTTAATACAAGGTGAGTGTTACTAAGTAATATTAGGCATGATCACAGGTGAATTAGAAATCGGCTGATTTTCTAGTTCATTTGTGGTCATTTTTTATACTCATATACCTTTAAAATATAAAAGGAGGTTGACATGTATCGAATTCTAAATCCAATGAATCACAATGTCTCGCTTGTCAGAAATGATAAAGGAGAAGAAGTGATTGTAATTGGTAAGGGGATTGCATTTGGAAAGAAGAAGGGAGATTTGATTGCTGAAAATCAGGTTGAGAAAATCTTTCGGATGAAGACCGAAGAGTCCAGAGAAAACTTTATGGCTCTTCTCAAAGATGTTCCGCTTGATTTTATCACAGTGACCTATGAAATCATTGATAAACTATCAAAGAAATATCATTATCCGATTCAAGAATATCTCTACGTAACCTTGACAGACCATATTTACTGTTCTTATCAAGCTCTAGCACAAGGAAGGTACAAGGATAGTAATCTGCCAGATATTTCCATTAAGTATCCTGTCGCTTTTCAAATTGCAAATGAAGCATTTGAAATTTACCGTCAGAAGCTAGCGGATCATTTTCCTGAGGACGAAATTATTCGGATTGCTTACCATTTCATTAATGCCGAAGGTGAAAATGAAGTGGAACTTGTGGAGTCGATTGATAAGAGGAAAGAAATTCTCAGGAATGTTGAAGAAGTTTTAACGGACTATGCAATTCAACGAACTAAAGAGAATAACCATTTCTATGATCGCTTTATGATACATTTGAATTATTTCTTGGATTATTTAGACAGATCTAGAGATGATAACCAATCACTTCTGGATATGGAAGATCATATTAAACAATCCTATCCAAAAGCGTTCGAGATTGGTTCCAAGATTTATGATGTGATTACGCAACATACGGGTATTGATTTGTATAAAAGTGAACGTGTTTATCTAGTTCTACATATCCAACGTTTATTGTCATAAAAATTTATTTAAAACTATATAAGGAGAATTCTATCATGAATAGAGAAGAAGTAACATTGTTAGGTTTTGAAATCGTAGCCTATGCTGGCGATGCTCGTTCAAAACTATTGGAAGCCTTGAAGGCTGCTGAAGCTGGTGATTTTGCGAAAGCGGATAGCTTAGTTGAGGAAGCTGGTAGCTGTATTGCAGAGGCTCACCACGCTCAAACAAGTCTATTGACTAAGGAAGCAGCTGGCGAGGATTTGGCTTATAGTGTAACCATGATGCATGGTCAAGATCACCTGATGACAACAATCTTGCTAAAAGATTTGATGCACCACTTAATCGAACTTTATAAGAGAGGAGCTAAATAATGAATAAGTTAATTGCATTTATCGAGAAAGGAAAGCCTTTCTTTGAGAAATTATCTCGTAATATCTATCTTCGTGCTATTCGTGATGGTTTTATCGCAGGAATGCCAGTCATTCTCTTCTCAAGTATCTTTATCTTGATTGCCTTTGTACCAAACTCATGGGGCTTTAAATGGTCTGATGATGTTGTTAATCTCCTCATGAAACCTTACAGCTATTCAATGGGTATCTTGGCTTTGTTGGTAGCTGGTACAACAGCTAAGTCATTGACCGACTCAGTAAACCGTAGCATGGAGAAAACCAATCAAATCAACTATATGTCAACATTGTTGGCAGCAATTGTTGGTTTGTTGATGTTGGCAGCTGACCCTATCGAAAATGGTCTAGCTACTGGATTCTTGGGGACAAAAGGTTTGCTTTCAGCCTTCCTTGCTGCCTTTGTTACTGTAGCCATCTATAAGGTTTGTGTTAAGAACAACGTCACTATTCGTATGCCTGACGAAGTTCCACCAAATATTTCACAAGTCTTTAAAGATGTGATTCCATTCACTCTATCTGTTGTTTCTCTTTATGCTCTTGATTTATTAGCTCGTCATTTTGTTGGTGCAAGCGTAGCTGAATCAATCGGTAAATTCTTTGCACCGTTATTCTCTGCAGCTGATGGCTATCTTGGTATTACCATTATTTTTGGTTCCTTTGCTTTCTTCTGGTTTGTTGGGATTCATGGTCCATCTATTGTTGAACCTGCTATCGCAGCAATTACCTATGCCAATGCCGAAGTCAACTTGAATCTTCTTCAACAAGGGATGCACGCTGACAAGATTCTTACTTCTGGTACACAAATGTTTATCGTTACCATGGGTGGTACTGGTGCGACACTGGTTGTTCCATTCATGTTCATGTGGTTAACAAAATCTAAACGTAACCGTGCAATCGGACGTGCTTCAGTAGTTCCAACCTTCTTCGGTGTAAATGAACCAATCTTGTTTGGTGCACCACTTGTATTGAACCCAATATTCTTCATTCCATTTATCTTTGCTCCAATCGCAAACGTTTGGATCTTTAAATTCTTTATCGAAACTCTTGGAATGAACTCATTTACTGCTAATCTACCATGGACAACTCCAGCTCCACTAGGTCTAGTTCTTGGAACTAACTTCCAAGTTCTATCATTCATTCTTGCTGCCCTTCTAATCGTGGTTGACGTAGTCATTTACTACCCATTCCTTAAAGTATATGATGAACAAATTCTTGAAGAAGAGCGTTCAGGTAAGTCTAATGATGAATTGAAAGACAAAGTTGCTACCAACTTCAACACTGCAAAAGCAGATGCTATTCTTGAGAAAGCGGGTGTAGAAGCAACACAAAATACCATCACTGAAGAAACAAATGTCCTCGTTCTCTGTGCAGGTGGAGGTACAAGTGGACTTCTTGCAAATGCTTTGAACAAGGCAGCTGCAGAATACAATGTCCCTGTGAAAGCAGCAGCAGGTGGTTATGGTGCTCACCGTGAAATGTTACCAGAGTTTGATCTAGTTATCCTTGCCCCTCAAGTTGCTTCAAACTTTGAAGATATGAAAGCAGAAACAGATAAGCTCGGTATTAAACTTGCGAAAACAGAAGGCGCTCAATACATCAAATTAACTCGTGATGGAAAAGGTGCTCTAGCATTTGTACAAGCTCAATTCGATTAACGATAGGGGCTATAAAACAGTCTCCTATCGTTACGGAAATCGCTATTGCGAATTTCCTAATCGCCTTGTTAATTCGTCGGTAAAAAGATATCGTTTTTACCTCCTCATGTCACAATTCGATTAATAATAGGGACTATGAAATAGTTTCCTCTCGTTACGGAAATCGCTATTGCGAATTTCCTAATCGCCTTATTAATTCGTTGGTAAAAGATATTGTTTTTACCTCCTCATGTCACAATTCGGTGACTTGCTACAAGAAGTGAGATGGAGAAGGATGGCTCACTGACTCCTCTCCTCTCACTTTTACTTTATTTAAATCAAGAAATAGGTGAAAAAAATGACAAAAACATTACCAAAAGACTTTATTTTTGGTGGCGCAACAGCTGCTTATCAAGCAGAAGGTGCTACACATACTGATGGAAAAGGACCAGTAGCGTGGGATAAATATCTTGAAGATAACTATTGGTACACTGCAGAACCAGCTAGTGATTTTTACAATCGATATCCGGTTGACCTCAAGCTAGCAGAAGAGTATGGTGTCAATGGCATTCGAATTTCTATTGCCTGGTCACGTATTTTCCCAACTGGTTACGGTCAAGTAAATCAGAAAGGTGTTGAGTTTTATCATAATTTATTTGCAGAATGTCACAAACGTCATGTTGAGCCTTTTGTAACTCTTCATCATTTTGACACGCCAGAAGCTCTCCACTCAAATGGCGACTTCTTAAACCGTGAAAATATCGAACACTTTGTAGATTACGCTACCTTCTGTTTTGAAGAATTTCCAGAAGTAAACTATTGGACAACCTTTAATGAAATTGGGCCAATCGGTGATGGTCAATATTTAGTTGGTAAATTCCCTCCAGGTATTCAGTACGACCTTGCCAAAGTTTTTCAATCTCATCATAATATGATGGTGTCTCATGCGCGTGCAGTTAAGCTATATAAAGATAAAGGTTATAAAGGTGAAATTGGTGTTGTTCACGCACTGCCAACCAAGTATCCTTTGGATCCTAAAAATCCAGCAGATGTTCGTGCAGCAGAGTTGGAAGATATTATTCACAATAAATTTATCTTGGATGCAACTTATCTAGGTTGCTATTCCGATGAAACCATGGAAGGTGTCAACCATATCTTATCAGTCAATGGTGGTAGCTTAGATCTTCGTGAAGAAGATTTTGAAGTATTAGAAGCCGCAAAAGACTTGAATGACTTCCTTGGAATTAATTACTATATGAGTGACTGGATGGAAGCATTTGATGGAGAAACTGAAATTATCCATAATGGTAAGGGTGAGAAAGGAAGCTCTAAATACCAAATCAAAGGTGTTGGTCGTCGTGTAGCTCCTGACTATGTACCACGTACGGATTGGGATTGGATTATCTACCCTCAAGGTTTGTATGACCAAATCATGCGAGTGAAGAAAGATTATCCTAACTACAAGAAGATTTACATCACTGAAAATGGACTTGGTTATAAAGATGAGTTCGTCGATAACACTGTTTACGATGATGGTCGTATTGATTATGTGAAGCAACACTTGGAGGTCTTGTCTGATGCTATTGCAGATGGAGCGAATGTAAAAGGTTACTTCATTTGGTCATTGATGGACGTCTTCTCATGGTCAAACGGTTATGAAAAACGTTACGGTCTCTTCTATGTAGACTTTGAAACTCAAGAACGTTATCCTAAGAAATCAGCTCACTGGTACAAGAAAGTAGCGGAAACTCAAGTGATTGAGTAGTAGAATGAGTAATTAGATATAGAATTCTAGTGAGGCAAAAGATGTTCAAAGATTTTATCCAATCTATTTATGAAAAAGTTTATATTATAAATTTCGAAAAATGTTCTCAAATACCGTGTTTGACTAATGAGGAGCTGAAAAAACTTGGGAAATGGTATGTCTCTACCGGTAAAGAATGGATTTGCCATTCAGACTATGAGCTAGAAGAATTTAAAAATATCTTTTTAAATTTTATCAATCCTGAAGAATGGGATAATATCTCCTTTGATTCAGATTTTATGCCGTTTCAACAATCATAAATAATCTAGGAAACTCTTTGTAAAAGTCTTCATCAAAAAATGCGTCATATCAAGATTCTTATTTTCTTGATATGACGCATTTTATTTTTTATCAATCCTCAGTTTTATGGTTTAGAAAGAATAATTTTTGTTTGTTTCGAAAGTTGTTCAAACGTTTCTTTGCTCAGTTTAGAGTCTGAAACGATGGTATCAATATCAGAGATATTGTAGAAGGTATAAAAATCAAATTTATTGAACTTACTATTGTCAGCTAGTAAGTATTTTTTATTGGAATTATTGAGGGCGATGCGTTGGGATTCACCTTCCTCTTCACTAAAGGTCGCAATCGCATTGTCCTGAATACCATTACAGCTAACGAAGGCTTTAGAAAATTGGAGATTGGCCAAGTTTTGCAAGGTTAGTGTTCCCACAAAGGCTCCAGTGATAGAGCGATAGTTGCCACCGATTAAAATCAAATCTGTTAGTTTTCGTTCGTTTAAGATGAGAAAGACTGGTAAACTGTTTGTTACAACACGAATATTATCAATTGGAAGTTCACGGGCAAAAGATTCCAAGGTTGTCCCTGGCCCAATAAAAATTGTTTCCCCTTCATCAATCAAATGGCCTGCAAAACGACTAATTTCTTGTTTTTCTGCAATCTGTAAGCTTTGTTTTTCAATATTGGAACGTTCATTATTTAAAATGGAACCTGTGCGAATTTTTTCAGCACCACCGTGCACTCGAACAAGTAAATCCTTGTCTGCTAACTCTTGTAAGTAGCGTCTAGCAGTCATATCTGATACATCCAAGCGAGTCATGATTTCTTTTACAGTAATAGTTCCCTTTGTATTTACCGTTTCTAGAATATTATCTAGTTTTTCCTGCTTTAACATCGTTATCACCTCTATTTCTATTACTATTTTATCATAAAGTATTCAATCAATCAATTTAAAAAACAAAAGAAAACAAAAACAAAAACATCATGGTTGTTTTAAACAAACCATGATATTTGTTATCAGTTCTGGGATAAGTGAATTAGTCCAAACCGTAGTTGTAGTCATCGTCTTGCATGGCTTCAACTTCGCCAAGAAGGTAACCATTTCCGACTTGAGAGAAGAAGTCGTGGTTAGATGTTCCTGTTGAAATACCGTTCATGACGATTGGATTGACATCATCTGCTGAGTCTGGGAAAAGTGGATCTTGTCCCAGGTTCATGAGTGCCTTGTTAGCATTGTAGCGAAGGAAGGTTTTGACTTCTTCCGTCCAACCAACACCGTCATAGAGGCTCTCTGTATAACCTTCTTCATTCTCGTAAAGAGTATAGAGCAGATCGTACATCCATTCTTTGAGTTTTTCTTGCTCATCTTCAGGTAATTCATTGAAACCAAGTTGGAATTTGTAACCAATGTAAGTTCCGTGAACAGACTCATCACGAATGATCAATTTAATGATTTCCGCAACGTTGGCTAGTTTGTTGTTACCGAGATAGTAGAGGGGAGTGAAGAAACCAGAGTAGAAGAGGAAGGTTTCGAGGAAGACGCTGGCAACTTTCTTTTCAAGTGGGCTACCGTTTAGGTAGATTTCGTTGACAATCTCAGCCTTCTTTTGTAGGTAAGGATTGGTATTGGTCCATTCGAAAATTTCTTCAATCTCAGCCTTAGTATTCAAGGTAGAAAAGATTGATGAGTAAGATTTAGCGTGGACAGATTCCATAAATTGGATGTTATTGAAAACAGCTTCCTCATGTGGTGTACGGATGTCTGCGCGAAGGGCTTGAACCCCAGTTTCAGATTGCATAGTGTCGAGAAGGGTTAAACCACCAAAGACTTTTCCAACCAAGTCTTTTTCTACATTTGATAGTTTTCTCCAGTCATCCAAGTCATTTGATAAGGGAATACGTGTATCAAGCCAGAATTGCTCCGTCAGTTTTTCCCAAGTTGATTTGTCGATGACATCTTCGATGGCATTCCAGTTAATGGCTTTGTAGTAAGTTTCCATTTGAAATCTCTTTCTTAAATTGATAGTAAAGAATGGTGGTCATTTATTAGTTAAAAAATTTAACATGATTTATCATATTATTTTTAAAATCTATTTGAATTTTTAATAAAAGGGATTCAATAGTTAGCGACTCTTCCTCTGCAGTATCTATATATTTTGTTTGAACAGTCAAGATATATGAATCTTTGTTAATTGAATAAATACTAATATCCTGATTGGAAACAGGAGCTAGATGGATTGAATCTATGTTTAGCTTTTTCTTTAATTCCAGTTCAGCATTTTTTAGTATAGAATGATAATATTCTTTTACAACAATATTACGTAATTCAATACGACTTCCTATTAGTAATGTCATAATAAACATTCGGATTTTATGTTCTTTTGACATTATTAAATAATTTATTCTTTTGATAATAAATATTAATATAAATGGCGCTATGAATGGCAGTAAAACAGTTAGGATAAATAATATTGGATGTGTTTTAATATTATCGCAACTTAGATTTGTATAAAAAAGATTTATTTCGTTTACAGACTTGATAATCGAACCATAAAAAGTAGAGTATAAATAGCCCCCTTTTAAAGTATTGATGTACTTATTCATATTAAGTTCATCAAAAATTTCAACATTTTTATAGTTTAAAATCAGTTTATATATATCAGTATTAATTAGAAGGAGAACGAATGACGCGAAAGCTATGAACACAGTTGATTTGGAATCAAAATTCAGACTTAATATTGACAAAAAACCAAATGAATATCCAAGAATTGCTAATGCCAGTAATGAAAAAGAGTGAATTATTTTCTTCTTTATTTCCATTAAATCACACAGCTTTCACATTGGTTGGCACCGACTTCTCCACCGTCATCTGTAAAGGTACGGACGTAGTAGATAGACTTGATACCCTTGTTAAAGGCATAGTTACGAAGGATAGACAAGTCACGTGTCGTTTGTTTATTTTCCTTCTTCCATTCGTAAAGACCTTTTGGAATGTCACTACGCATGAAGAGTGTGAGTGAAAGTCCTTGGTCCACGTGCTCAGTTGCAGCAGCATAGACATCAATCACTTTACGCATATCCATGTCGTAAGCAGAAGTGTAGTAAGGAATGGTTTCTGTTGACAAGCCAGCAGCAGGATAGTAGATTTTACCGATTTTCTTTTCTTGTCGTTCTTCGATACGTTGCGTAATCGGGTGGATAGAAGCAGAAACGTCGTTGATGTAACTGATAGAACCATTTGGAGCTACAGCAAGGCGGTTTTGGTGGTAAAGACCATCTGCTTGAACCTTGTCGCGAAGTTCAGCCCAGTCAGCAGCACTCGGAATAAAGACATCTTTGAAGAGTTCTTTAACACGGTCTGATTTTGGAACAAACTTGCCAGTTATATACTTGTCGAAGTAGCTTCCGTTAGCATAGTCTGATTTTTCAAAGTTATGGAAGGTAATACCACGTTCACGCGCAATATTGTTTGACTCAACCAAAGTCCAGTAGTTCATAAGCATAAAGTAGATACTTGTAAACTCAACAGACTCAGGTGATCCATATTCAATTAGTTGTTGTGCAAGGTAGCTGTGCAGTCCCATGGCACCAAGACCAAAGGTGTGAGCTTGGCTATTTCCATGATCAATCGTAGGCACAGCTACGATATGTGAACTATCTGTAACAAAAGTAAGGGCACGAACCATAGCACGGATAGAACGACCAAAGTCTGGTGAAGTCATCATGTTTACCACGTTTGTTGAACCGAGATTACATGAAACATCAGTACCCATTTTTAGGAATTCTTGCGCATCGTTGATCAAGCTTGGTTCTTGGACTTGAAGAATCTCAGAACACAAGTTACTCATGATAATCTTTCCATCAACAGGATTTGCACGGTTAGCCGTATCAATGTTGACTATATAAGGATAACCAGATTCTTGTTGCAATTTAGAGATTTCAGTTTCCAAATCACGCGCCTTGATTTTTGTCTTGCGGATATTTGGATTTGCGACCAATTCATCGTATTTTTCAGTGATGTCAATGTAGTTGAATGGCACACCATATTCTTTTTCTACAGAGTAAGGGCTGAAGAGGTACATTTCTTCATTTTTACGCGCCAATTCGTAGAATTTATCGGGTACTACAACACCGAGCGAAAGGGTCTTAACACGAACTTTTTCATCGGCGTTTTCTTTCTTAGTTGAAAGAAAGGCGATGATATCTGGGTGAAAGACATTGAGGTAAACAACACCAGCGCCTTGACGTTGACCCAATTGGTTAGAGTAAGAGAAGCTATCTTCGAAAAGCTTCATAACAGGAACGACACCAGAAGCGGCTCCTTCATAGCCTTTGATAGGTGCACCAGCTTCACGAAGGTTGCTGAGGGTAATTCCCACACCACCACCGATACGTGAAAGTTGAAGAGCTGAGTTGATAGAACGTCCGATAGAGTTCATATCATCAGTGACTTGGATCAAGAAGCAAGATACCAATTCTCCACGACGAGCACGTCCAGCATTCAAGAAGGAAGGAGTAGCTGGTTGGTAGCGTTGGTGGATGATTTCATTTGCAATATCGATTGCAACAGCTTCATTCCCATCAGCGAAATAAAGGGCGTTAAAGAAGACACGGTCTTCCATGCTTTCAAGATAATATTCACCGTCGTTTGTCTTTAAGGCATATTGATTGTAAAATTTATAGGCAGCCATGAAAGACTTGAATTGGAAGTTTTGCTCTTTGATAAATTGTGACAATTCTTCCAAGAATTCTGGACGGTATTTCTTGATAAAGGCTGTTTCGATGTAGTTGTGTTCAATGAGGTAGTTGATTTTATCTTTGATTGAATCAAAAACCATAGTATTTGGAACTACATTCTCTTTAAAGAAAGCATCCAAGGCTTCCTTATCTTTATGAAGCATGATTTGTCCATTAACAGGACGGTTGATTTCGTTATTGAGACGGAAGTAAGTCACGTCCTCAAGATGTTTTAATCCCATAAAATTTCCCTTATCTAATTATAAAAGAAAGGCTTCTAAGATAGACATAGAAGCTTTTGTCTTGATTCTTAAGCAAGTTGTTTGAGTTTACTTGGTTGAAAGCCAGAGAAAACTTCTGTTGATGTCTGAATAATCGGAGCAGCACTAAAGCCAAGCTCTTTAACCTGATCAATATATTCAGGTTGCTCATCAAGATTGATTTCTCTATATTCAACATTATTACTGTCTAAGAAACGCTTGGTCATTTTACATTGGACACAGTTGTTTTTAGAATAAATGGTTACCATTTCTGCAACTCCTTATCAAAAAGATTTTTACTTTCCTAGTATATCAGAAAAATAAACTTTGTCAACTTTATGCAACTAAATATTGTGTTAATTTTTGTTGTATTCAAAACAAAGCACAATATATAGTGTATTGTCGGGAGAGATTATAGAAATAGTACCGATTCCATGAACAAGATATTTTATAAAAACTATATACTGTGTTTTCACAAGTTTACTAGAAGATTTTCTGCAAGTTATCTGAAAAGGAAATCGAATAAATCCCATAAAATACTTGAAAAAAATCCTAGAAGATGATATAATACCAAATTGTAAGGGTTATCAAATATAACTCAAAAAAGAAAGAACAAAAGGAGAGTCAAACTATGGCTTCTAAAGATTTCCACGTAGTGGCAGAAACAGGTATTCACGCACGTCCAGCAACATTGTTGGTACAAACTGCTAGCAAATTTGCTTCAGATATCACTCTTGAGTACAAAGGTAAATCAGTTAACCTTAAATCAATCATGGGTGTTATGAGTCTTGGTGTTGGCCAAGGTGCTGACGTAACTATCTCAGCTGAAGGTGCAGATGCAGATGACGCAATCGCTGCAATCTCAGAAACAATGGAAAAAGAAGGATTGGCATAAGGACAATGACAGAAATGCTTAAAGGAATCGCAGCATCTGACGGTGTTGCAGTTGCAAAAGCATATCTACTCGTTCAACCGGATTTGTCATTCGAGACTGTTTCAGTCGAAGATACAAACGCAGAAGAGGCTCGTTTGGATGTTGCTCTTGAAGCTTCTCAAAACGAGCTTTCTCTTATCCGCGAGAAAGCTGTAGGTACGCTAGGTGAGGAAGCGGCTCAAGTTTTTGACGCTCATTTGATGGTTCTTTCTGACCCAGAATTGATCGGTCAGATTAAAGAAACAATCCGTGCTAAGAAAGTCAATGCAGAAGCAGGTCTTAAAGAAGTGACTGACATGTTCATTACTATCTTTGAAGGTATGGAAGACAACCCATACATGCAAGAACGTGCAGCGGATATCCGCGACGTGACAAAACGTGTATTGGCAAACCTTCTTGGTAAGAAATTGCCAAACCCAGCTTCTATCAACGAAGAAGTAATTGTGATTGCGCATGACTTGACACCATCTGATACAGCTCAATTGGACAAAAACTTTGTAAAAGCTTTTGTAACAAATATCGGTGGACGTACAAGCCACTCAGCTATCATGGCACGTACACTTGAAATTGCAGCTGTATTGGGAACAAATAACATCACTGAAGTAGTGAAAGACGGCGATATCCTTGCCGTTAACGGAATTACTGGTGAAGTGATTATCAACCCAACAGATGAACAAGCGGCAGAATTTAAAGCAGCTGGTGAAGCTTATGCTAAACAAAAAGCTGAATGGGCACTTTTGAAAGATGCTCAAACAGTGACTGCTGACGGTAAACACTTCGAGTTGGCAGCTAACATCGGTACTCCAAAAGACGTTGAAGGTGTTAACAACAACGGTGCAGAAGCTGTTGGACTTTACCGTACAGAGTTCTTGTACATGGACTCTCAAGACTTCCCAACAGAAGATGAGCAGTATGAAGCATACAAGGCTGTTCTTGAGGGAATGAATGGTAAACCAGTGGTTGTTCGTACAATGGATATCGGTGGAGATAAGGAACTTCCTTACTTCGATATGCCACATGAAATGAACCCATTCCTTGGATTCCGTGCCCTTCGTATCTCTATTTCTGAAACTGGAGATGCAATGTTCCGTACACAAATCCGTGCCCTTCTTCGTGCTTCTGTTCATGGTCAATTGCGTATCATGTTCCCAATGGTTGCGCTCTTGAAAGAATTCCGTGTAGCTAAAGCAGTTTATGAAGAAGAAAAAGCAAACCTTCTTGCTGAAGGTGTTGCAGTTGCGGATGATATCCAAGTTGGTATCATGATTGAAATCCCTGCAGCAGCGATGCTTGCAGACCAATTTGCAAAAGAAGTAGACTTCATGTCAATTGGTACGAACGACTTGATCCAATACTCAATGGCAGCAGATCGTATGAACGAGCAAGTTTCATACCTTTACCAACCATATAACCCATCAATCCTTCGCTTGATCAACAACGTTATCAAGGCAGCTCACGCTGAAGGTAAATGGGCTGGTATGTGTGGTGAGATGGCTGGTGACCAAAAAGCTGTTCCACTTCTTGTCGGAATGGGCTTGGATGAGTTCTCTATGTCAGCAACATCTGTACTCCGTACACGTAGCTTGATGAAGAAATTGGACACTGCTAAGATGGAAGAGTACGCTAACCGTGCCCTTACAGAGTGTTCAACAATGGAAGAAGTTCTTGAACTTCAAAAAGAATACGTTAACTTCGATTAATGTGATTAACCTTGTAACCTAGTTGCAAGGTTTTTTGATACATTCGGGAATAGTATAGTCTTGTAAAGTCCACTTTTCAATGATGAAGAGGCATGATATAATAGGGGAAACAAATAGAATAAGAGAGAAACCATGTCTAAAGAAATTGATATTGAGTATTACCACCAGCTAGCCTTGCAAAAGCAGAAGGAGCACCGTAAAGTTTTAGCCAATCTAAAGAAAAAACCTCCTAAAAATCTAGACAAGATAGCCCAGCAGATTCACCAAGAAGTCTTTGAGGAAATTGATTGCACTGCCTGTGCTAACTGTTGTAAGACTTTGGGTCCCGACTTCAAGGAAGCAGATATTACCCGTATTGCCAAATATTTCAAAATGAAATTACCAGCTTTTGAAGCGGAGTTTCTGCAGGTAGATGAAGATGGGGATAAAGTTTTCAAATCCGTGCCCTGTCCCTTTTTAGGAGGAGATAATCTTTGTTCCATCTATGATGTTCGTCCCAAGGCCTGCCGAGAGTTCCCCCATACAGACCGCAAAAAGATTCATCAAATCAACCATTTGACGATTAAGAATACCTTGACCTGTCCAGCAGCCTATCTCTTTGTTGAGAAATTAAAGGATAAGTTATAGAGATTTAAAGGATAAAAAATTTCTAATAATAACTAGTAATATGGAGGGAGAACTCTGTGCCTAGACCGAAAACAAAAGAGGAGCTAATGCTGGCCTCTAAGGAAAATTATGAAAAGCTTAACCTCTTCATCTCTCAATTAAGTGAAGATGAGTTACAGACTCCATTTGATTTTTCAAAAGACCAAAAGAAAAAGGAAGCGCACTGGAAAAGGGATAAGAATCTACGGGATGTTTTGATCCATCTCTATGAATGGCATCAGTTACTTTTGACTTGGGTTCATTCTAATCAAAAAGGTCACGAAAGACCTTTTCTTCCTGAACCTTATAATTGGAAAACTTATGGAGAAATGAATGTCGCTTTTTGGGAAGAAGCACCAGAAAACGTCCTTAGAGGAAGCGACTAGACTCCTAGAACAATCACATAGGAAGGTTTTAGAGTTGATAGAAGTTTTTAGCAATGACGAACTCTTTACCAAAGGTGTCTATAAGTGGACGGGAGGGACAAGTCTAGGTTCCTACTTTGTCAGTAGCACCTCCAGTCACTATGATTGGGCTCTGAAAAAACTCAAAGCTCACCGGAAGAATTGTAAGGGATAGATGGCCTATTTGAAATGGCAAGAATGAGTTCTTTTAAAAGTAAGATAAAAACAAAGGGCCATTAAGTGATGTAGCCCTTTTGAGTTATACAAGCAAATTACCATGCAAAAGCTGTCGTTGGAGCATTGAGCGCTTCTAACCACTGTTTATTTTTTACGGGGCAAAGAGTTACGGATATACCTGCCATATCTAGACTGGTCATAAATGTTCCTGATTTTATAAAGGTAATAGTGACTCCTTCAATTTCTAAGAGTTGAAGGAGATCATTGATAAATATGCCCATTTCTAGGTTGCTAGTAGTGCCTAGATTATTTACAAGCAATATAAATTGATCACCCTTTTTCCAATGATAGTGCAATCTTAATTTACTTATAATTTCATTTGCAAGGATTTCTGACGATTGGAATGGGACGATACGATAGCCTTCTTCGCCATGTATCCCAATACCATAAGAAATTTTTCCTTCTTCTAAGGTAAATAGTGGAAGGGTGGCTTGAGGGAGACTAGCAGATTTCGTTGCAAAGCCAATTGTTGCGATTTCGGGAGCAAGTTCATGACCTAAATCGGTTAGTTGTTCTATGTCGGCACCATTTTGAGCTGCAGATCCTAGAACTTTATGAAGTAAAATTGTCCCTGCAAGCCCTCTTCCTCTAATTTGAAATCTATTGTGAGGTTCAATAGAAATATCGTCGTGTGCTAGACTATAGCCGACCTTAATTCCTTCTTGTCTAGCAGTATTAATGGCCCAGCTAAATTCTTTGATGTCTGATTCGAAATTTTTTACAATGATGAAGACACCGTGACCATTGTTTAAAAAACGAATTGACTCTAAGATTTCAGTTCTTGTAGGAGGAGTAAATAATTGGCCATAGATAGCAGCAGTAAGCATTCCTTCTCCCACATATCCAATATGAGCAGGTTCGTGACCAGAACCTCCACCCGACAATATTGGAACCTGATGAGGATTGCGATTTTTTTGATAGACTAATGGTAAGGTAGGGTGTTTTTCTAATTCAGGATGACTGCTGACAGTTGCTGAAATGTAACTTGAAATAATTTTCTGTTTCTGATTTGAAATAAATGTCATTGTGGTCTCTTTCCAATAATTGTCATGATTAGAAAGTCTGGTTGTGGAACTGGACTTTTTTTATTGACGTAAGCCTTCACGATTTCTGCTAGAGCGTGTGAATGGTAGTCTAACAAAAAACAAGTATAAGCAGATGAATCGATATCAATCTGACCGTATTCTCTTAAAATTTTTGATATAAGCAAGCGACAGTAGCTGAATAAAGTGATCATAGAAGTTTATTTTGCCCTTGAATATACAAAAAGTTGAATATAAAAGTCACGCTCTTGTTCGAAATAAAAAAATAATTCTTGTAATAGTTTTTGACCTGAAATGAAGTCCAAGTTATTGGTGATATACTCGGTTAAGTCATTTTCAAATATCCAGTCTAGCAATTCATATTTGTCAAGAAAGTGATTATAAAAGGTCTGTCTACGAATGCCAGCAGATTCCATGATATCTACAATGGAGATTTTATCAAATTCTCTAGTAGCTAATAGGTCTCTAAATGCCTTGGCAATCCGTTTTTTTGTAATAAGTGATGATGCCATAGGAAACCTTTCTTTTACTTACTTCATTTTATCAAAAAATTTTTTTAAATGGGTTTAAAAGGGGACAAATAATAGAATCTGTCCCTTATCATCCAGCAATAAAAAATATATAATGAAAGTGAAAACAAAGATACATGCCGAAAGGAGTTTCTCATGAAAAAAATTATAAATGAACCGACACAAGTTGTTGATGAAATGTTGCAGGGGTTGTCATTCATGCATGATGCCTTGGTTGAACGCTTAGATGGTTTTGATGTCATCGTTAGAAAGGCAGAAAAGACAGGAAAAGTTGGACTCATTTCAGGTGGAGGTTCAGGACATGAACCAAGTCATGCTGGATTTGTAGGAGATGGAATGTTGTCTGCTGCCATTTGTGGAGCAGTCTTCACTTCACCTACTCCGGACCAAATTTTAGAAGCCATTAAGGCGGCTGATGAAGGTGCTGGAGTTTTCATGGTCATCAAGAACTATTCTGGTGACATTATGAACTTTGAAATTGCACAAGAACTTGCTGAAATGGAAGGTATTGATGTAGCAAGTGTTGTAGTCGATGATGATATTGCTGTTGAAAATAGTCTCTATACCCAAGGCCGTCGCGGTGTTGCAGGTACTATTTTAGTTCATAAAATTTTGGGGGCTGCAGCTCGTTCTGGTAAATCATTATCTCAAATAAAGGACTTGGCCGATAAACTTGTTTTAGAAATTAAAACAATTGGGCTGGCCTTGTCTGGAGCAACCGTTCCTGAAGTTGGGAAACCAGGATTTGTTCTAGAAGATGATGAATTTGAATATGGTGTTGGTATTCATGGTGAGCCAGGATATAAAAAAGAGAAAATGCAACCTTCAGCACTATTGGCTTCAGAATTGGTTGAAAAACTATCTGAAGGTTTCCAACTTAAGGCTGGTGAACGCTATGGCCTTCTCATCAATGGTTTAGGAAGTACTCCTCTTATGGAGCAATACGTATTTGCAAATGATGTAGCTAAATTACTCCATGAAAAAGGTGTTGAGCTGGCATTTAAGAAAATTGGAAACTATATGACATCAATTGATATGGCTGGATTATCATTAACATTGATTCGATTGGCAGATGATGAATGGTTGGATGCTCTAAATGCACCTGTTACTACACCAGCTTGGTAAAACTCAAGGAGGAAATGTCGCATGAATGCTGAACAAGCACTTGAATGGATGAAGCTTTTTAATGAAAAGATTCAAGAACAGAAAGATTACCTTAGTGAGCTAGACACCCCTATAGGAGATGGAGACCACGGTGGAAATATGGCGCGTGGCATGGCTGCAGTTATGGAAAACTTAGAAGGAAAGCAATTTGAGACCAGCAGTGATGTTTTTAAACTTGTCTCAATGCAACTACTGAGTAAGGTAGGTGGTGCTTCTGGTCCCTTGTATGGCTCTGCTTTTATGGGCATGGCCAAGGCTGCTTCTAATTCGAAAATAGAGGAAATCTTACAAAGTGGTTTGGATATGATTGTCAAACGTGGGAAAGCAGAAGTTGGAGAAAAGACAATGGTTGACGTTTGGACTCCAGTTATTGCTGCCTTGTCTGATGGCCAGTTGACTCAAGAGCTTATTGATAAGGTAGTGAATGCTACCAAAGATTTACTTGCAACTAAAGGAAGGGCATCTTATGTAGGAGAACGTTCTTTTGGACATATTGATCCTGGATCATTCTCATCAGGATTACTATTTACTGCTCTTTTAGAAACTGGGGTGGTTTGATGGGAAGTATTGGTCTTGTTATCGTTTCACATTCCAAACACATTGCAGAAGGTGTCGTTGAACTGATTAGTGAAGTAGCTAAAGATGTTCCGATTACTTATGTAGGAGGAACCGAAGATGGAGGAATTGGAACAAGTTTTGATCAAGTAGATAGGGTTGTTTCCGAAAATCCAGCAGATACTTTATTAGCTTTTTTTGACCTAGGTTCTGCTAAAATGAACTTAGAAATGGTGGCTGAATTCAGTGATAAAAGTATCATGATCAATAGGGTTCCAATTGTAGAAGGTGCCTATACTGCAGCTGCTCTTCTTCAGGCTGGTGCAGAACTGTCAGTTATTCAAACACAGTTGGCGGAGCTTGAAATAAATAAATAAGGAATTTTACTATAACTCTTTTTATAGGTGAGTTATTGATTATCTCTACTATCAAATTTTAAGTGGATTATTACAAAATCAGAAAGGGATTGCTTTATGCAGTTCCTTTTTAATGTAAAAGGAGTGGAATCATAGCGTTTCTAAATTGTTAATACTCTTCGAAAATCAAATTCAAACCACGTCAACGTCGCCTTGCCGTACTCAAGTACAGCCTGCGGCTAGTTTGCTCTTTGATTTTCATTGAGTATAATAATTCAAAACTGATTGTGATGGGACTATTCTAGCTTTAGAATACTTTAAAAATTAAAATTTAAGGCAATCAATGGTTTAGAATAGTGCGAAAACATTTATTTTATAGTAATTCTAGGTCTAGAATTACATAGATATTTATGAAATTAGGGTATTCGATAGTTAGGATTGTTCTATTCTGAAAGATTTGGGATGTCAATTGTATAGGATAGTGTTATTCTATGTTAGATTCTAGTAAAATGATTGGATAAATACTATTAAAGAAAAATCAAAATCATAATTTTGTTTAATATGGTATAATATTTCTAATAATTTAAACATAATGAGGTAGTAATTTATGGATGAAGTTTTATTTTTTGGAGAAGATGACTTTGATATTCTTGATATTGATGGTTATGAACTAAAACCCTCATCGTTTTTTAATAAGTTACCAGAAATAGCCAAACCTTTAGTCAAAAATGCAAATAAAATCTTATCTGAAGTAGAAAAAATGTTATATTCTGCTCCAGCCTTTATCAATGTTGTCCAATCTAGTATACCTGAAGAGGTTTTTCAGGCAATTCTTTCTCCAGAACAACGGGAACAAATTGCTCAAGGAGTGTTAAAATTAATGACAAAGAAAGATGGCTCTCTATTGGCGGTATTAGTAGATACTAATACTAATAAAGTCATTGGAAATGTACCATTGAAATCTGTTAAGTTGACACCAGAATTAAATAAAGCATTAGCCGATTATTCGTCACAAATTCAAATGGCTCGGATTGCAGAGGAGATTCAGAATGTACAATATGCTATTGAGGACGTCAGAAAAGGACAGGAGTCAGATAGACTTGCAATAGCCTATAGTTGTCAACAGAAACTCTTACAAGCTAGAGAGATATCAGATTCAAACATTAGAACAATGATGTTACTGCAAGTTATTTCAGATGCAGAAGATAGTAGAAATCTCTTAATGCTTAGTCAAAAATCAAATGTAAATTTTATTAAAGAACAACCAGATTCTACTTGGGGTAAGTTATTAAAAGGGGATAAACCAGATAAAATTGAAGCTCGTATGAATGAAATTAGAGATGGATTAGCAGCTGTAAATATCGTTTCACTATCAGCAGCAATAGCCTATAATGAGTTGGGCGAGAAAAAAGCTGCTCAAAAAAGTTTGGATTACTTTGGGAAATTTATTAACGAAACTTATCTCAGTTCTCAGGACTTAGTAGAGAGACTTGATTTACTTGATCCTTCTCCTACAAATTACTGGACAAAAAAATTGCCAAAAATTGAAACTTCGATAATGAAATTGCCAAATAAACCAGATTCTATTGAGACAGAGGTGCTAGAATGAAAGAAATAAAAAAATGCAAGACATGTACTAGGGATTTACCATCAAGTTATAAGCACAATAAGTGCGAATCGTGTAGAAACAAAAAAATAGATGAAGCAAAAAAGATACTTAAAGTTGTTGGACAAGTTGGCAGTGTGGTTACTCCAGTTGTAGTTGGTATGTTGATGAATAAAACTAAGAATAAGAAGAAATAAACTAATCTATTAAGTACCTAGAAAGGAAAATTCTCAAATTGTCCTATAAATTTCTACTTTTCGACCTTGACCACACTCTTCTTGATTTTGATGCTGCTGAGGATATAGCTCTGACACAACTTCTAAAGGAAGAAGGAGTTGCGGATATTCAAGCCTATAAAGACTATTATGTTCCTATGAACAAGGCTCTCTGGAAGGACTTGGAGCAAAAGAAAATCAGTAAACAAGAGCTGGTTAACACGCGCTTTTCTCGTTTATTTGCTCACTTTGGACAGGAAAAAGACGGTAGTTTTCTAGCCCAGCGTTACCAATTTTACCTTGCCCAGCAGGGACAAACGATTTCAAGCGCTCATGAACTTTTGGACAGTCTCATCGATCGTGATTATGACTTGTATGCTGCGACAAATGGCATTACTGCCATTCAGACGGGGCGTTTGGCTCAATCTGGTCTAGCTCCCTATTTCAACCAAGTCTTTATCTCTGAACAGTTGCAAACACAAAAGCCGGATGCTCTCTTTTATGAAAAGATTGGTCAGCAGATTACAGGCTTTAGCAAAGAAAAGACGCTGATGATTGGAGATTCCCTGACCGCCGACATTCAAGGTGGCAATAATGCTGGGATAGACACTATCTGGTACAATCCTCATCACCTCGAAAATCACACACAAGCCCAGCCGACTTACGAAGTTCATTCTTACCAAGACTTGCTGCATTGTTTAGATAAACTGTAAAAAGTGGTTTAGACAGCCACTTTTTGCTATAATAGAGGCAGTAAAAATGAAGGAGTCGGCTATGGAACACTCGTCTTGGCATGCTTTGATTAAGGAGCAATTACCTGAAGGTTATTTCGGGAAAATCAATCAGTTTATGGAGCAGGTCTATTCTCAAGGGACTGTTTATCCGCCCAAGGGAAAGGTTTTTCAGGCTCTCTTAACAACACCGCTTGAAGACGTTAAGGTGGTGATTCTGGGACAGGATCCCTATCACGGACCAGGTCAAGCGCAGGGCTTGAGTTTTTCTGTACCTGACTCTGTTCCAGCTCCGCCATCCTTGCAAAATATCTTGAAAGAATTGTCAGATGATATCGGGGTTAAGAAATCTCATGATTTGACAGCTTGGGCTGAGCAAGGAGTCTTGCTTCTTAATGCTTGCTTGACCGTTCCTGCTGGACGGGCCAATGGTCATGCTGGGCAGGTATGGGAGCCTTTTACAGATGCTGTGATTCAGGTGGTCAATCATCTAGATAGACCAGTCGTTTTTGTGCTCTGGGGAGCTTATGCACGCAAGAAGAAGGCCTTGGTTAGCAATCCTCATCACTTGATTATCGAATCAGCACATCCCAGTCCTTTGTCGGTTTATAGAGGATTTTGGGGTTCCAAGCCTTTTTCCAAGGCCAATGCATTCTTGAAAGAGACAGGACAAGAGCCAATTGATTGGCTTAGATAAGGAGAAAATATGCCTCAGTTAGCGACGATTTGCTACATTGATAACGGGAAAGAACTGCTCATGCTCCATCGTAATAAGAAGCCAAATGATGTCCATGAAGGCAAATGGATTGGTGTGGGTGGTAAGCTAGAGAGAGGGGAGACGCCTCAGGAATGCGCGGCGCGTGAAATCCTTGAAGAAACAGGGCTCAAAGCCAAGCCAGTTCTAAAAGGTGTCATCACTTTTCCTGAATTTACGCCAGATTTAGACTGGTACACCTATGTTTTTAAGGTGACAGAGTTTGAGGGTGACTTGATTGACTGCAACGAGGGAACGCTAGAATGGGTTCCCTATGATGAGGTTTTGAGTAAGCCGACTTGGGAAGGGGATCATACCTTTGTTGGGTGGCTTTTAGAGGATAAACCCTTCTTTTCAGCCAAGTTTGTTTATGATGGGGATAAATTGTTGGATACCCAAGTTGATTTCTATGAATAGAGGAGAAAGCAGATGCTACTAATCAAAAATGGTCGTGTAATGGATCCTAAGACTGGTTTGGATCAAGTGTGTGATGTTTTGATTGAAGAGGGAAAGATTATCAAAATTGCACCTGAGATTAAAGAAGAAGGGGCCCAAATCATTGATGCTACTGGTCTTGTGGTTGCTCCTGGCTTGATTGATATCCATGTTCATTTCCGTGAACCTGGTCAGACCCACAAGGAAGACATCCACACAGGTTCCCTTGCAGCCGCTGCAGGTGGTTTTACAACGGTTGTTATGATGGCTAATACCAGTCCAACTATCTCGGATGTAGAGACTTTAAAAGAAGTTCTGGATTCAGCTGCTAAGGAAAAGATTAATGTTAAGACGGTTGCGACCATTACTAAAAACTTTAATGGGCAAGATTTGACTGACTTTAAGGCGCTTTTAGCAGCTGGTGCGGTTGGTTTCTCAGACGACGGTATCCCACTTGAAAGTAGTAAAGTTGTCAAGGAAGCCATGGAAGAAGCCAAAAAGCTTAATACTTTTATTAGTCTTCATGAGGAAGATCCAGGTTTGAACGGTATTCTTGGGTTTAATGAAAATATTGCTAAAGAGCATTTCCATATCTGCGGTGCGACTGGGGTGGCTGAATACGCTATGATGGCGCGTGATGTCATGATTGCCTATGCAACTAAGGCCCATGTTCACATCCAGCACTTGTCAAAGGAAGAAAGTGTTAAAGTAGTGGAGTTTGCCCAAGGGCTAGGTGCGCAAGTCACAGCAGAAGTAGCGCCACAGCATTTCTCCAAGACCGAAGCACTCCTATTGACACAAGGTAGCAATGCTAAGATGAATCCGCCGCTTCGTTTGGAATCAGACCGTCGTGCCGTTATCGAAGGCCTCAAATCAGGCGTCATCACAGTTATCGCAACTGACCACGCGCCTCACCATGCGGATGAGAAAAACGTCGAGGATATTACCAAAGCACCATCTGGCATGACTGGCTTAGAAACATCTCTTTCCCTCGGATTGACTTATTTGGTGGAAGCTGGGGAGTTGAGCTTGATGGAATTACTCGGAAAGATGACATACAACCCAGCCAAGCTTTATAACTTTGAAGCAGGTTACTTGGCTGAGAATGGTCCAGCAGATATCACTATTTTTGACGCTAAGGCTGACCGCCTTGTGGACTCCCATTTTGCTTCCAAAGCAACTAATTTACCATTTATCGGTGAAGCCTTAAAAGGGCAGGTTAAATACACCATCTGTAAGGGACAAATCGTCTATCAAAACTAGGTGGGAGTCTGCTCTGTAAACAAAAAGAATAGAGAGCCTATATGTACCAGACTCATCATTTTAAAGACAAATTTATCTTATTTTTAAAGATATTTTTCCCTATCCTGATTTATCAATTTGCCAATTATTCTGCCTCCTTTGTTGATACGACTATGACTGGCCAATACAATACCATGGACTTAGCTGGTGTGTCTATGGCAACCAGTATCTGGAATCCTTTCTTTACATTCCTAACAGGGATTGTGTCAGCCTTGGTACCTATCATTGGTCACCATCTTGGTAGAGGTAAAAAGGAAGAGGTTGCGTCTGATTTTTACCAGTTCATCTATCTGGCCTTGGGCCTATCCTTTGTCTTGCTGGGAATGGTACTTTTCTTGGCACCACCAATCTTGAATCATATTGGATTAGAAGCTCCAGTGGCGGCAGTAGCTGTTCGTTATCTCTGGTTTTTATCTATCGGGATTATCCCCTTGTTGCTCTTTAGTGTCATTCGCTCCTTGCTGGATTCGCTGGGCTTGACCAAACTGTCCATGTATCTCATGCTTTTGTTACTTCCTCTCAATAGTGGATTTAACTATCTCTTGATTTACGGTGCCTTTGGAGTTCCAGAGCTGGGAGGGGCTGGTGCTGGTTTAGGAACATCCTTGGCCTACTGGGTCTTGTTGGGAATTTCTGTACTGGTTTTATTTAAACAGGAGAAGCTCAAAGCCTTGCATTTTGAGAAACGCATTCCGCTTAATATGGATAAAATCAAGGAAGGAGTTCGACTAGGTCTACCTATTGGGGGGACTGTCTTTGCGGAAGTTGCTATCTTTTCATTGGTTGGCTTGATTATGGCTAAGTTCTCATCCTTGATTATCGCTAGTCACCAGTCAGCTATGAACTTTTCAACTCTCATGTACGCCTTTCCTATGAGTATTTCATCGGCTATGGCTATTGTTGTTTCCTATGAAGTGGGAGCCAAGCGATTTGATGATGCGAAAACCTATATTAGTTTAGGAAGATGGACTGCCCTCATTTTTGCAGGTTTTACCTTAACCTTCCTTTACATTTTTAGGGGGAATGTGGCTAGTCTTTATGGGAACGACCCAGAATTTATCGATTTGACAGCGCGTTTTTTGACTTACAGCCTCTTCTTCCAGTTAGCAGATACCTTTGCAGCACCGCTTCAGGGAATTTTACGGGGTTATAAGGATACAGTTATTCCTTTTTACCTTGGTTTGCTTGGTTATTGGGGTGTAGCGATTCCGGTGGCTATGGTATTTGATTCCCTAACAGATTTTGGAGCTTATTCTTATTGGATTGGTTTGATTATTAGTCTAATCGTGAGTGGGGCACTCTATCGTTGGCGTTTAACTGTGATTATGAAGAGATTTGAATTTTTAGAAAAATCTAAATGATAAAAGTTTGTGAAAAAATATTCTTATTAAGAAAATCCCTTGTTCTAATTGGGTTTTCTTTTTTATTTTGTGAAATTTCCTCAAGAAAAACTTTGACAGTATTTTCCAAAAACGGTAAAATAGTAAGGTAAGAAGAAAGTTAGAAAGGCAAGAAGATGTCAACTTTAGATAAAAATCTTTTGCTAGAAATGTTCCGTAAGATGGAAGAAATCCGTCGTATGGACTTAAAAATTGCGCAATTAGTAAAGAAAGGGAAAGTGCCAGGAATGACGCACTTTTCTGTTGGTGAAGAGGCAGCTAACGTGGGGGCTATGTTGGCTCTCAATCCAGATGATCTGATTACCTCAAACCACCGTGGACACGGGCAAGCCATTGCCAAAGGAATTGACCTCAATGGAATGATGGCTGAAATCCTTGGTAAATACACTGGAACCTGTAAAGGTAAAGGTGGTTCTATGCATATCGCCGACCTTGATGCTGGTAACCTTGGTGCCAATGGTATCGTAGGTGGTGGTATGGGGATCGCTGTTGGTGCAGCCCTCAGTCAGCAAATGCAACATACCGGAAAAATCGTAGTCTGCTTCTTTGGAGATGGTGCGACCAATGAAGGTGTTTTCCACGAAGCAGTAAACATGGCCTCTATCTGGAACCTGCCAGTCATTTTCTACTGCATTAACAATGGTTACGGTATCTCTGCGGATATCAAAAAAATGACCAATGTAGAACATATCCATCAACGTAGCGCCGCTTATGGAATTCCTGGAATGTTCATCGAAGATGGAAACAATGTCATTGACGTCTATGAAGGATTTAAGAAAGCCGTAGACCATGTTCGTGGTGGCAATGGGCCTGTATTGATTGAAAGTGTTACTTATCGCTGGCTTGGTCACTCATCATCTGACCCTGGTAAATATCGTACGCGTGAAGAAGTGGAGTTGTGGAAACAAAAAGATCCAATCGAAAACCTCCGCAATTACCTTATTGAAAATAACATTGCAAGTGCCGAAGAATTGGAAGAAATCCAAGCGCAAGTCAAGGAAGCAGTAGAAGCTTCTGTTAAATTTGCAGAGGAAAGTCCATTCCCACCGCTTGAATCAGCATTTGAAGATATTTACGCAGACTAAGGAGAAAGAGATAAAATGGAAACAAAAACAATGTCCTTCCGTGACACCATTATCCTTGCTATGTCTGAGGAAATGCGTCGCGATGAAAATGTATTCTTGATGGGAGAAGACGTCGGTGTCTTCGGAGGAGACTTCGGAACTTCTGTTGGAATGCTCGAAGAATTTGGTCCAGAACGTGTTCGTGACTGTCCGATTTCTGAAGCTGCCATCTCTGGAGCAGCAGCAGGAGCAGCCATGACAGGACTTCGTCCAATCGTTGATATGACCTTCATGGACTTCTCGGTTATTGCCATGGACAATATCGTCAACCAAGCTGCTAAAACACGTTACATGTTTGGTGGTAAAGGTCAGGTTCCAATGACTGTTCGATGCGCTGCTGGTAATGGAGTTGGTTCTGCAGCCCAGCACTCGCAATCACTAGAGTCTTGGTTTACTCACATTCCTGGTCTTAAGGTTGTGGCTCCAGGTACACCTGCTGACATGAAAGGACTGCTCAAGTCTTCTATCCGTGATAACAACCCTGTTATCATTCTTGAGTACAAGTCAGAATTTAACCAAAAAGGGGAAGTACCAGTTGATCCAGACTACACGATTCCACTTGGAGTCGGTGAAATCAAACGCGAAGGAACGGATGTAACAGTTGTTACTTATGGAAAAATGCTCCGTCGTGTGGTTCAAGCTGCTGAAGAATTAGCAGAAGAAGGAATTTCTGTTGAGATTGTTGACCCACGTACCCTTGTACCTCTTGATAAGGATATCATCATTAACTCAGTTAAGAAGACTGGTAAGGTTGTTCTGGTTAACGATGCCCATAAAACAAGCGGCTATATCGGAGAGATTTCAGCAATTATTTCAGAGTCAGAAGCATTTGACTATCTAGATGCACCAATCCGCCGTTGCGCAGGAGAAGATGTGCCAATGCCTTATGCACAAAACCTAGAAAATGCAATGATTCCAACCGTTGAAAGCATCAAAGATGCCATCCGTAAAACATATAACAAAGAATAGAATTACATAAAATAAGTTATGTAAAATTATTGTTGTCTGTATCAAGAAGAGTTGGTTCGATAATAACCGACGGACGAAGGATTTAATAAGTCTAAAAGGATGACCGCTTGATAGCAGCAACAGTAGTAACTTGAGATACGTTTTGTATCCAAGTGATTTGAAGAGTTGCGACATGAGTGAGTCGAATCGATAATATTCGACGAATGAATTAGTAAGTCTACTAGGTTGACCGCCTAATAGCGGCAACCGTAGCAACTTGAGATACGTGTTGTATCCAAGTTGCTTGTAGAGTTGAACACGGGCTAAAAGCTCAGAAAAAAGATAAATCTCCTTGACTTCATCGAAGTCTGCGTTGATTTCCTATTTTTCGGTCGCTTTTAAACGCCCTTTGCATCATTTAATTGAATTCGGACGGAGGTCTGCGAAAAAAAGATAGATTTCCTTGTGTTCATCGAACACATCGTCAATCTCCTATTTTTTCATTGCCCTCTGCGTCCTTAATATCTTAGTATAGAATTGGAGAGGTCATGGCTGATGACAAGCTAAGAGCGACTCCTGCAGCTAGAAAGTTAGCGGATGATCTAGGAATCAACCTCTATGACGTATCTGGCTCAGGTGCAAACGGTCGTGTCCACAAAGAAGACGTGGAAACTTATAAAGACACAAACGTGGTTCGCATTTCGCCACTTGCAAAACGAATTGCCCTCGAACATAACATTGCTTGGCAGGAAATTCAAGGAACCGGTCATCGTGGTAAAATCATGAAGAAGGATGTTTTGGCCTTGCTTCCTGAAAATATCGAAAACGATACCATCAAGTCTCCTGCTCAGATTGAAAAAGTGGAAGAAGTTCCTGATAATGTAACACCATACGGTGAAATTGAGCGTATTCCAATGACACCAATGCGTAAGGTTATTGCCCAACGTATGGTTGAATCTTACCTAACTGCTCCAACCTTCACCCTTAACTATGAAGTTGATATGACGGAAATGTTGGCTCTTCGTAAGAAGGTTCTTGAGCCAATCATGGAAGCAACTGGGAAGAAGACTACTGTAACAGACTTGCTTTCACTTGCAGTTGTTAAGACTCTTATGAAACACCCATACATCAACGCTTCATTGACTGAAGATAGCAAGACTATTATCACTCATAACTATGTCAACCTTGCCATGGCAGTTGGGATGGATAATGGATTGATGACACCTGTTGTTTATAATGCGGAGAAGATGAGTTTTTCAGAACTGGTTGTAGCCTTTAAAGATGTGATTGGTCGTACCTTGGATGGTAAATTGGCTCCAAGCGAACTGCAAAATTCAACATTTACTATCAGTAACTTGGGAATGTTTGGCGTTCAGTCCTTTGGTCCGATTATTAACCAACCCAACTCAGCTATCCTTGGTGTCAGTTCGACAATTGAGAAGCCAGTTGTCGTCAATGGTGAAATTGTGATTCGCCCAATCATGAGTCTTGGTTTAACCATTGACCACCGTGTCGTAGATGGTATGGCTGGTGCTAAGTTTATGAAGGACTTGAAAGAATTGATTGAAAATCCAATCTCAATGTTGATTTAAGAACAAGAGTATTTATTTTTAAGATATAGATAAAGGAAGGAAGACATGGCCTTAGAAGTAATTATGCCAAAAGCCGGCGTGGATATGACAGAAGGACAAATCGTCCAATGGAATAAAAAAGTCGGAGAATTTGTAAAAGAAGGAGAAATCCTTTTGGAAATCATGACTGATAAAGTCAGTATGGAATTGGAAGCCGAAGAAGATGGGTACTTGATTGCTATCCTAAAAGGAGATGGCGAAACAGTCCCTGTAACGGAAGTTATCGGTTACCTCGGAGAAGAAGGGGAA
The DNA here is from genome assembly GCF_000222785.1 of Streptococcus mitis SK569. GTDB lineage: Bacteria > Bacillota > Bacilli > Lactobacillales > Streptococcaceae > Streptococcus > Streptococcus mitis_N. The sequence continues at coordinate 149,801 of NZ_AFUF01000029.1, forward strand.
AATATCCCAACAGCTGGAGCAGCTGCACCAGAAGTTAGCCCAGCACCTGCAGCAAGTGCTTCAAATGATGATGGTAAGAGCGATGATGCTTTTGATATCGTTGTGATTGGTGGAGGTCCTGCTGGTTATGTTGCAGCCATTAAAGCTGCCCAACTCGGTGGTAAGGTTGCCCTTGTTGAGAAATCTGAACTCGGTGGAACCTGCTTGAACCGTGGCTGTATCCCAACCAAGACCTACCTTCATAACGCTGAAATTATCGAAAACATCGGTCATGCCGCAAATCGTGGTATCGTAATCGAAAATCCAAACTTCACTGTAGATATGGACAAACTCCTTGAAACTAAGTCTAAGGTTGTCAATACTTTAGTTGGCGGAGTTGCTGGTCTTCTTCGTAGTTATGGAGTTACTGTTCATAAGGGAATTGGTACCATCACTAAAGACAAGAACGTCTTGGTAAATGGTTCTGAATTGCTTGAAACTAAGAAGATCATCCTTGCCGGTGGTTCAAAAGTCAGCAAGATCAACGTTCCTGGTATGGAATCATCACTTGTCATGACTAGTGATGACATCCTTGAAATGAACGAAGTTCCAGAAAGTCTTGTGATCATTGGTGGCGGTGTTGTCGGAATCGAACTTGGACAAGCCTTCATGACATTTGGTTCAAAAGTAACTGTTATCGAAATGATGGACCGTATTGTTCCAGCTATGGATGCGGAAGTGTCTAAGAATCTTCGCTTGATCCTTGAGCGTAAAGGAATGACCATCTTGACTGGTACTAAACTGCAAGAAATCATCGAAGAAAATGGTCAACTTCGTATCAAGGTTGAAGGAAAAGACGATATTATCGCAAGCAAAGCCCTTCTTTCAATCGGTCGTGTGCCAGACCTTGAAGGTATTGGAGAGGTTGAGTTTGAATTGGATCGTGGTCGTATCAAGGTCAACGAATACATGGAAACTTCTGTTCCTGGTATTTATGCACCAGGTGACATCAACGGTACTAAGATGTTGGCTCACGCAGCCTTCCGTATGGGGGAAGTTGCCGCTGAAAATGCTCTTAAAGGAAATCATGCTGTTGCCAAGTTGAATTTGACTCCTGCAGCCATCTACACTCTTCCTGAAGTAGCAGCAGTAGGTTTGACAGAAGAACAAGCTCGTGAGAAATACGATGTTGCCATCGGTAAGTTCAACTTTGCTGCTAATGGTCGTGCCATTGCCTCAGATGCAGCTCAAGGTTTCGTTAAAGTCATCGCAGATAAGAAATACGGAGAGATTCTTGGTGTTCATATCATCGGTCCTGCAGCTGCAGAATTGATCAATGAGGCGTCAAGCATCATCGAAATGGAAATTACTGTTGAGGAAATGCTGAAGACCATCCACGGACACCCAACCTACTCTGAAGTGATGTATGAAGCATTTGCGGATGTTCTAGGAATGGCTATCCATTCACCTAAGAAAAAATAAAACGAAGATAGATTAGACTGGAAGGTTATTCCAGTCTCTATCGTATAAAGGGATATCATGAAATATATTATCAATCATTCAAACGAAACTGCCTTTAATATTGCCTTGGAAGAATATGCCTTTAAACACCTTTTGGATGAGGATCAAATCTTTCTTCTTTGGATCAATAAACCATCTATCATTGTTGGTCGTCACCAGAATACCATCGAAGAAATCAACCGTGATTATGTTCGTGAAAATGGCATTGAGGTGGTCCGCCGTATCAGCGGTGGTGGAGCTGTTTACCACGATTTAAATAACCTCAACTACACGATCATCTCAAAAGAAGATGAAAACAAGGCTTTTGATTTCAAGAGCTTCTCAACTCCAGTTATCAATACACTAGCTCAACTTGGTGTTAAGGCTGAATTTACAGGTCGTAACGACTTAGAAATCGACGGTAAGAAATTCTGTGGTAATGCTCAAGCCTATATCAATGGCCGTATCATGCACCACGGTTGCTTGCTCTTTGACGTTGATTTGTCAGTCCTTGCTAATGCCCTCAAGGTTTCAAAGGATAAATTTGAATCAAAAGGGGTGAAATCGGTTCGTGCTCGTGTAACCAATATTATCAATGAATTACCAGAAAAAATCACAGTTGAAGAATTCCGTGATTTACTCTTGGAATACATGAAAAAAGAGTACCCAGAGATGACTGAGTATGTATTCTCAGATGAAGAATTGGCTGAAATCAATCGAATCAAAGAAACTAAGTTTGGAACTTGGGACTGGAACTATGGGAAATCACCTGAATACAATGTCCGTCGTGGAACTAAATTCCCAAGCGGTAAGGTTGAAATCTTCGCTAACATCATTGAATCTAAAATCCAAGATATCAAGATTTACGGTGACTTCTTTGGTATTGAAGATGTTGCAGCAGTAGAAGATGTCCTTCGTGGTGTCAAATACGAACGTGAAGATGTCCTCAAAGCTCTTCAAACCATTAACCTAGGTCGTTATTTCGCAGGAATTACTGCTGAAGAAATTGCTGAAGCAGTTGTAGAGTAAAGAAAAGCTATTTGTTAGCCATTTTGGGGTGAAGAAAAGATATCATCTGGATAGGACAAGTCTTGAAGTCTGCTGAAAGAAAATCAAAAAGAATTCACTTCCAATCCTTAATAAAAAATTAGGTAGGGTTGAATATAGAGATAAGAAAGTTAGTAATAGATTGACTGTAAGGTGACATAGATGAGATTTGTTTTTTGATTTCTTCTTGCTATAAAAATCCTAAAAGACTATTATCTCTTATAGTTGAACTATACCTCAAAAGTTAGATAGAGCCGTTTTGGTGAGGTTTAACAAA
>NZ_AFUF01000028.1 GCF_000222785.1 Streptococcus mitis SK569
TTTTTGTATACTTCTAATTTATTTTACTTTGAATAAAAATATAAATTTTTCTATATTCAAACATTCTATTTCATTAATCAATCATACTATTGCCGAATCACAGCGCTAGCTAGAGTTCACTGTTAAATTTCAATACATATAATTTCACTAGGATATTACGTGAGTAGATTGGCAAGAAAACATGTGTACTATCAAGTTTTTTAATATCTAATACTCTTCGAAAATCTCTTCAAATCGCGTCAACATCGCCTTGCTGTAGATAGGGTTACTGACTTCGTCAGTTCTATCCACAACCTCAAAACAGTGTTTTGAGCAACCTGCGGCTAGTTTCCTAGTTTGCTCTTTGATTTTCATTGAGTTTAAATGATACATCCTATTCCAAACTTAACTTTTTGATTAGTCTCCTTAGTTACTGAAATTCTTATCTTATAAAAAAACTTTGCTGAACTACCACTGAAAGTTGATAAGAACATTATTTTACCAAGCTTTAGTAAGTAAGAAAGACAGCCACTCTAACTATCTAAAATTCCAATGAAAAAGCCCACGAACAATAACATTCATGGACTTATTCTAATAATGAGGATAGCTCAAATGATATAACGCTTCCCAATTGTTACACTACGACACCAAGTTTGGCAAATCGATTCTATTTGTCAAACGTAGTTAGTAAGGCAGTTAGCTAAGCCACTCCCTACCCGTTACGACGGCAAAGTCCACGAATCGATACCATTCGTGGACTTTGCCTAGTGAAGCATTTAGGTAAACCGCCATAGCGGTTACCGATTGTTAGATTACGACACTGAGTTTTACGAATCGATAATATTCGTAAAACTTTACTAGTGGAGCGCCTAGCCAAGTTCCATAGAAACTTGGCGTTAGTTACTTAGATTGTTACACAATCAAGTAACTTTGGCGATCTACATTTTCTCTTCCAACTCTACGTCTGGATACTTATCTGCAAACCAGCGAAGGGCAAAGTCATTTTCAAAGAGGAATACTGGTTGGTCAAAACGGTCTTTTGCTAAGATATTGCGGCTTGATGACATCCGTTCATCCAAGTCCTCAGGCTTGATCCAACGAACGGTTTTTTTCCCCATTGGGCTCATGACCACTTCTGCATTGTACTCGCCTTCCATACGGTGTTTGAAGACTTCAAACTGGAGTTGACCTACAGCGCCTAGCATGTACTCACCTGTTTGGTAATTCTTATAAAGCTGAACGGCTCCTTCTTGCACCAATTGCTCAATCCCCTTGTGGAAGGATTTTTGCTTCATAACGTTCTTAGCAGATACTTTCATGAAAATTTCAGGAGTAAAGGTTGGCAGTGGTTCAAATTCGAACTTGTTTTTTCCAACTGTCAAGGTATCCCCAACTTGATAAGTACCTGTATCGTAAACCCCGATGATATCTCCTGCCACGGCATTGGTCACATTCTCACGACTTTCCGCCATAAACTGAGTAACATTCGACAGTTTAGCACCCTTACCAGTACGAGGTAGATTGACACTCATACCACGCTCAAATTCGCCAGATACGATACGGACAAAGGCGATACGGTCACGGTGACGAGGATCCATGTTGGCTTGGATTTTAAAGACAAATCCTGAGAAATCCTTGTCATAAGGATCTACAATTTCTCCGTCTGTTTTCTTGTGACCATGTGGTTCTGGAGCAAATTTTAAGAAGGTTTCAAGGAAGGTCTGCACACCAAAGTTTGTAAGGGCTGACCCAAAGAAAACGGGTGTCAAATCACCTGCAAGGATTGCTTCCTCTGAAAACTCATTCCCAGCTTCATTTAAAAGCTCAATGTCATCCTTGACTTGCTCGTAGAAAGGATTGCTACCAAAAAGCTTGTCCCCATCTTCTAAACTGGCAAAACGCTCATCCCCTTTATAGAGCTCCAAGCGTTGGTTATAGAGGTCATATAAGCCTTCAAAGGCTTTCCCCATCCCGATTGGCCAGTTCATAGGGTAGCTAGCAATGCCCAAGACTTCTTCCAATTCTTGCAAGAGGTCTAGTGGTTCACGACCGTCACGATCCAGCTTGTTCATAAAGGTAAAGACTGGAATGCCACGATGTTTGACAACTTCAAACAATTTCTTGGTCTGAGCCTCGATACCCTTAGCAGAGTCCACGACCATGACCGCAGCATCCACCGCCATCAAGGTACGATAGGTATCCTCTGAGAAGTCCTCGTGTCCTGGCGTATCGAGGATATTCACGCGCTTGCCATCGTAGTCAAATTGCATCACAGATGAAGTCACCGAAATCCCACGTTGCTTCTCGATATCCATCCAGTCAGACTTGGCAAAAGTCCCTGTTTTCTTTCCTTTTACCGTACCAGCCTCACGAATCTCGCCCCCAAAGTAGAGCAGTTGCTCAGTGATGGTTGTTTTCCCCGCGTCCGGGTGAGAGATAATGGCAAAGGTACGACGTTTTTTAATTTCTTCTTGAATATTCATAAGTTCTCTTTCTTTGATTCTCTATTTTTCTTGTTTCAATAGCTAAGAATGATTTCTACATTGGATTTTACCATTCCTTTCAACACTCCATTATATCGGATTTTAGCATTTTTTTCAATTTCTATTTTATGTTAGACTATACTTGAATAAAAGCTATTCCTTGTAGTCAAATAGATCGAAAACCGTGACAATCCTAGCAAAAATGATATAATAAAACAAAAAGGAGATGTAATCATGTTCAAAGAATTTGGTGTAACCAATTTAGAAGTGACGAAAGATGATATTTACAAGAATCCAAGCAACCCTATTTTGCGTATGTATGATGACGATGAATTAATCGGAACCTTTAGTATTCTAACTGGAGAAGTATTGGAAAATTTGGACTTGGCAGACTATGATATTCGTTTTGCTCAAAAGCAAATTGAGTTAAATCGCGATAACTACCTTGAAACATGGAAGGACTACGTGGGATTACTACATGCCTAAATATTCTTTCTTAAAGTATGGTATTGAAATTCGTCCTAACGAACATAACCATAAAGGTCAAAAAGCGCATATTCACTTTTATATCCACGGAGAAGAAGTGGGTTCAATGTTTCTGAACGGTGAACTGAGAGATGGTAAAGCAAAAGCAAAAGACCTAAAAATGATAAGGCAATATGTCTTAGAAAATGCAGTTGAACTTCAGGCTTTATGGAATGAATATCAAAAGAGTGCATATTAAAATCAAAGAATCTTAGTTTGCTAATCAACAACAAACAAAAACTATCTAGCAATTTTAATGCCTACTATTCAAGCATTGCCCCACTTAGGTACTAACCATCCTACTCCCCTTGTAATTTTTAAAATAAATGTTACAATGAATATAGAAAAGGTGTTGCGTCAACAACACCCCACAGAGCCATTTAAGACGGTGGCTGTAGTTACATAACTAAAAAATAGCTCGTTAACTCGCCAAAGTTAGGACGGCTATTTTTTGTCTCTTTCAAAAACCCGTTCTCCATCCTATACCTGTCTTTTTTCATCTTTCCCTCCCTTATTTATAGGAAAATATGGTAAAATAGAACAGACTAAAAATCATCATTTCACGAAAGGATGCAAGATGAAAATTACGCAAGAAGAGGTAACACACGTTGCCAATCTTTCAAAATTAAGATTCTCTGAAGAAGAAACTGCTGCCTTTGCGACTACCTTGTCTAAGATTGTTGACATGGTTGAATTGCTGGGCGAAGTTGACACAACTGGTGTCGCACCTACTACAACTATGGCTGACCGTAAGACCGTACTCCGCCCTGATGTGGCCGAAGAAGGAACAGACCGCGATCGCTTGTTTAAAAACGTACCTGAAAAAGACAACTACTATATCAAGGTACCAGCTATCCTAGACGATGGAGGAGATGCCTAATGACTTTCAACAATAAAACAATTGAAGAGTTGCACAATCTCCTTGTTTCTAAGGAAATTTCAGCAACTGAATTGACACAAGCAACGCTAGAAGATATCAAGTCTCGCGAGACAGCTATCAACGCTTTTGTTACCATCGCTGAAGACCAAGCTCTTGCTCAAGCCAAAGCCATTGATGAAGCTGGAATTGACGCTGATAATGTCCTTTCAGGAATTCCACTGGCCGTTAAGGATAATATCTCTACAGACGGTATTCTCACAACTGCAGCCTCAAAAATGCTCTACAACTATGAGCCAATCTTTGATGCGACTGCTGTTACCAATGCAAAAGCCAAGGGCATGATTGTCGTCGGAAAGACTAACATGGACGAGTTTGCCATGGGTGGATCAGGTGAAACTTCACACTATGGTGCCACTAAAAATGCTTGGGACCAGACCAAGGTTCCTGGTGGTTCTTCAAGTGGTTCTGCCGCAGCTGTAGCCGCAGGACAAGTTCGCTTATCACTTGGTTCTGATACTGGTGGTTCTATCCGCCAACCTGCTGCCTTCAACGGAATCGTTGGGCTCAAACCAACCTACGGAACTATTTCTCGTTTCGGTCTCATTGCCTTCGGTAGCTCATTAGACCAGATTGGACCTTTTGCTCCTACTGTTAAGGAAAATGCCCTCTTGCTCAATGCTATTGCCAGCGAAGATGATAAAGACTCTACTTCTGCTCCTGTCCGCATTGCCGACTTTACTTCAAAAATCGGTCAAGACGTCAAGGGCATGAAAATTGCCTTGCCTAAGGAATACCTCGGTGAAGGGATTGACCCAGAGGTTAAGGAAACCATTCTAAATGCAGCCAAACACTTTGAAAAATTGGGCGCTATCGTCGAAGAAGTCAGCCTTCCTCACTCTAAGTACGGTGTTGCCGTTTACTACATCATCGCTTCATCTGAAGCTTCATCAAACTTGCAACGTTTTGACGGTATCCGTTACGGCTACCGCGCAGAAGATGCGACTAATCTTGATGAAATCTATGTAAACAGCCGTAGCCAAGGTTTCGGTGAAGAGGTAAAACGTCGTATCATGCTAGGTACTTTCAGCCTTTCATCAGGTTACTATGATGCTTACTACAAAAAGGCTGGTCAAGTTCGTACACTCATCATTCAAGATTTCGAAAAAGTCTTTGCGGATTACGACTTGATTTTGGGCCCAACTGCACCAAGCGTTGCCTATGACTTGGATTCTCTCAACCACGACCCAGTTGCCATGTACTTGGCTGACCTTTTGACCATCCCAGTCAACTTGGCTGGTCTCCCAGGAATTTCGATTCCTGCTGGATTCTCTCAAGGTCTACCTGTCGGTCTACAATTGATTGGTCCTAAGTATTCTGAGGAAACCATTTACCAAGCTGCTGCTGCTTTTGAAGCAACAACAGACTACCATAAACAACAACCCGTGATTTTTGGAGGTGACAACTAATGAACTTTGAAACAGTCATTGGACTTGAAGTCCACGTAGAGCTCAACACCAATTCAAAAATCTTCTCACCTACTTCTGCCCACTTTGGAAATGACCAAAATGCCAACACTAACGTGATTGACTGGTCCTTCCCAGGAGTTTTGCCAGTTCTCAATAAAGGTGTTGTCGATGCCGGAATCAAGGCTGCTCTTGCCCTCAACATGGACATCCATAAAAAGATGCACTTTGACCGCAAGAATTACTTCTATCCTGATAATCCAAAGGCCTACCAAATTTCTCAGTTTGATGAACCAATTGGTTACAATGGTTGGATTGAAGTGGAGCTAGAAGATGGTACGACTAAGAAAATAGGTATCGAACGTGCTCACCTAGAGGAAGACGCCGGTAAAAACACCCACGGTACAGATGGTTACTCTTATGTTGACCTCAACCGCCAAGGGGTGCCCTTGATTGAGATTGTATCTGAAGCTGACATGCGTTCGCCAGAAGAAGCCTACGCTTACCTAACAGCCCTCAAGGAAGTTATCCAGTATGCTGGTATTTCTGACGTTAAGATGGAAGAAGGTTCTATGCGTGTGGATGCCAACATCTCCCTTCGTCCTTATGGTCAAGAAAAATTCGGTACCAAGACTGAGTTGAAGAACCTCAACTCCTTCTCAAATGTTCGCAAGGGTCTTGAATACGAAGTGCAACGTCAGGCTGAAATCCTTCGCTCAGGTGGTCAAATCCGCCAAGAAACTCGCCGTTACGATGAAGCCAACAAGGCAACCATCCTCATGCGTGTCAAGGAAGGTGCTGCAGACTACCGCTACTTCCCAGAGCCAGACCTACCTCTCTTTGAAATTTCAGATGAGTGGATTGAGGAAATGCGTACTGAATTGCCCGAGTTTCCAAAAGAACGCCGTGCGCGCTACGTATCTGACCTTGGCTTGTCAGACTATGATGCTAGCCAGTTAACCGCGAACAAAGTCACTTCTGATTTCTTTGAGAAAGCTGTTGCTCTTGGTGGTGATGCCAAGCAAGTCTCTAACTGGCTCCAAGGAGAAGTTGCTCAATTCTTGAACGCCGAAGGTAAGACACTGGAACAAATCGAATTGACACCAGAAAACTTGGTAGAAATGATTGCCATTATCGAAGACGGCACCATCTCTTCTAAGATTGCCAAGAAAGTCTTTGTTCACCTAGCTAAAAATGGTGGTGGAGCACGTGAATACGTGGAAAAAGCAGGTATGGTCCAAATCTCTGATCCAGCTGTCTTGATCCCAATTATCCACCAAGTCTTTGCGGATAATGAAGCCGCTGTCGCAGACTTCAAGTCAGGAAAACGTAATGCAGACAAGGCCTTCACAGGATTCCTGATGAAAGCTACTAAAGGACAAGCTAATCCACAAGTCGCCCTTAAACTACTTGCCCAAGAATTGGCGAAGTTGAAAGAAGAGTAATATGTAAAAGAAACCAGCCCTGAGGTTGGTTTTTTTCTCCCCTACCAAATCCCAATAACTATTTTGGCTTTATTTCCAGAAGATTTTATGGTAAAATGAAGAGTAATAATATTTATTAAAGAGGTAAAAACATGATTGAAGCAAGCAAATTGAAAGCTGGTATGACATTTGAAACTGCAGACGGAAAATTGATCCGCGTTTTGGAAGCTAGCCACCACAAACCAGGTAAAGGAAACACGATCATGCGTATGAAATTGCGTGATGTCCGTACTGGTTCTACATTTGACACAAGCTACCGTCCAGAAGAAAAATTCGAACAAGCTATTATCGAAACTGTTCCAGCTCAATACTTGTACAAAATGGATGAAACTGCCTACTTCATGAACACTGAAACTTACGACCAATATGAAATTCCAGTCGTAAACGTTGAAAATGAATTGCTTTACATCCTTGAAAACTCTGATGTGAAAATCCAATTCTACGGAACTGAAGTAATCGGTGTAACTGTACCAACTACTGTTGAATTGACAGTTGCTGAAACACAACCATCTATCAAAGGTGCTACTGTTACAGGTTCTGGTAAACCAGCGACTATGGAAACTGGACTTGTTGTCAACGTTCCAGACTTCATCGAAGCTGGACAAAAATTGATCATCAACACTGCAGAAGGAACTTACGTTTCTCGTGCCTAATCTCTAGAAAGAGGTCATTCTATGGGAACTGAAGAACAATTTGGCGAAATCGTTATCGCTCCACGTGTACTTGAAAAAATCATTGCCATCGCAACTGCTAAAGTTGATGGTGTCCATTCATTTTCAAATAAATCCGTATCTGATACCCTATCAAAACTCTCTCTTGGTCGTGGCGTCTACTTAAAAGAAAGCAACGAAGAACTAACTGCTGACATCTACCTCTACCTTGAGTACGGTGTGAAAGTACCAAAAGTTGCTCTTGCTATTCAAAAAGCGGTCAAAGATGCTGTCCATGATATGGCTGATGTGGAACTTTCTGCTGTCAATATCCATGTTACAGGAATCGTTCCAGATAAAACACCAAAACCTGAGTTGAAAGATCTATTTAACGAGGACTTCCTCAATGACTAGTCCATTATTAGAATCTAGACGTGAACTTCGTAAATGCGCTTTTCAAGCTCTTATGAGCCTTGAATTCGGTACAGATATGGAAACGGCTTGTCACTTTGCCTACACACATGACCGTGAAGACGCAGACGTACAAATCCCAGCCTTTCTTCTAAACTTGGTTTCTGGTATCCAAGCTCAAAAAGAAGAGTTAGATACACAAATCAACCAGCATCTCAAGTCAGGCTGGACAGTTGAACGCTTGACCTTGGTCGAAAAAAACTTACTACGATTGGGAATCTTTGAAATCACATCATTTGATACACCTCAGCTGGTAGCAGTCAATGAAGCTATTGAACTTGCCAAGAATTTTTCAGATCAAAAATCAGCCCGCTTTATCAACGGACTGCTTAGTCAATTTGTAACTGAAGAAAATGAATAATCAAAAAGGTGTTTGGTCTTCCAAGCACTTTTTGTTGTTACCTCGACACAAAGAACCACATAAAAACTAGAACTGACTGCCAGATCTAGTTTTTGCGTATTCTGAAGTATTATACTCAATGAAAATCAAAGAGCAAACTAGTAAGCTAACCATAGGCTGCTCAAAACACGGTTTTGAGGTTGTGGATAGAACTGACGAAGTCAGTAACATATATACGGCTAGGCGAAGCTGACGTGGTTTGAAGAGATTTACGAAGAGTATTAGTATTTTCTAAACCGTTGATAGCGCTCTTCCAACAGCTCTTCTAGCGGTTTTTGTGAAAGTCTAGCTATCTCAGTTTGGAGTTCTTTCTTGACACTCTTAATCAGTTCTTTACTAGAAAGTCCTGCTTCAGAAATCACCTCGTCCACCACGTCCATTTCTAGCAGCTCATGCGAAGTAATTTTCATCAGTTCTGCCGCTTCCATGGCACGAGTGCCGTCCTTCCATAGAATGGAAGCAAAACCTTCTGGACTGAGAATAGCATAAATAGAATTTTCCAGCATCCAGACACGGTCCGCAACGGCTAGAGCCAAAGCCCCACCTGATCCACCTTCACCGATAATGATAGCAATAATCGGAACTTTCAGGTCACTCATTTCCATGAGATTTCGAGCAATGGCTTCTCCCTGTCCACGTTCTTCCGCCCCGACACCAGGATAGGCACCTGCTGTATTGATAAAGGTCACCACTGGACGGCCAAACTTTTCAGCTTGTTTCATCAAGCGTAAGGCCTTGCGATAGCCTTCTGGATGTGGTTGTCCAAAATTCCGTTTGAGGTTGTCTTGCAAGCTCTTGCCTTTTTGGATACCAACCACTGTCACAGCTTGGTCTCCAAGCCAGCCGATACCACCAACAACTGCACCATCATCGCGAAAAGAACGGTCACCATGTAATTGGATAAATTCATCAAAAATGCCTGTCGCAAAGTCCAAGGTTGTCAAGCGACTCTGCTCACGCGCTTCTCTGACTATTTTTGCAATGTTCATCTTGGACTCCCTCCGTGCAATCTGACTAGGCTTGCAATCGTATCTGGCAAATCTCTTCTTTTAACGATAGCATCCACAAAACCATGCTCCAATAGGAATTCTGCCTTTTGGAAATCCTCAGGCAAGCTTTCACGAACCGTATTTTCAATCACACGACGTCCAGCAAAACCAACCAGGCTCTGTGGTTCAGCTAAAATGATATCCCCTTCCATAGCGAAAGAAGCTGTTACTCCACCTGTCGTTGGATCTGTCAAAATGGTCAGATAAAAGAGACCAGCATTTGAATGGCGTTTAACCGCCGCAGAAATCTTGGCCATCTGCATGAGACTCATGATTCCTTCCTGCATACGGGCTCCACCAGAGGCCGTGAAGAGAACAACTGGCAACTGTTCAACAGTCGCATACTCAAACAAGCGAGTGATTTTTTCCCCTACAACCGTACCCATAGATGCCATGATAAAGTTAGAATCCATAATCCCAAGAGCCACAGTCTGACCTTTTATAAGAGCTGTTCCTGTCACAACGGCTTCATCCAGGCCTGTTTTTTCACGCATAGTTGCTAGTTTCTTTTGATAATCAGGGAAATGCAAGGGATCCTTGCTTTCAATACCTGTAAACAATTCCTTGAAGGTTCCCATATCAATCGTCAAAGCCAAGCGTTCTTGGGCAGAAATACGAAAGGTATAGCTACAATGTGGACAGATTCGCTCACTTCCCAGATCCTTCTGATAGATGGTATGCTTACAGCTTGGACACTGAGAGAATAATTCATCTGGAACCTCTGGCTTGGCTTGAGGCTTTTCCCTAACCGAACGATTGGGATTGATTCGAATATACTTATCTTTTTTACTAAATAGAGCCATTGATTCCCCTTTTCGGTTTAAACTCTTGAAGTCATTTTATTCTTTTTCTTGATATTTGGGTAAGAAGGTTTCCATCAAGAAGGAAGTATCGTAATCTCCAGCAATGACATTGCGATCTGAAATGAGGTCAAGCTGGAAATCTGCATTGGTCTGCACCCCCTCTATCTCTAGTTCGTAGAGGGCACGTTGCATTTTCATCAAGGCATCAAAACGATTTTCACCGTGAACGATGATTTTGGCAATCATACTATCATAATAGGGGGGAATGGTATAGCCTGGATAAACTGCTGAATCCACGCGCAAGCCAACACCTCCGCTTGGAAGATAGAGATTGGTAATCTTACCTGGACTTGGAGCAAAGTTAAAGGCTGGATTTTCTGCATTGATACGACACTCGATGGCATGGCCGTGTAGGACAATATCTTCTTGCTTAACAGACAGGGGCTGACCTGCCGCAATGCGAATCTGTTCCTTAACGATATCAACACCTGAAACAAATTCTGTTACTGGATGTTCTACTTGTACACGAGTATTCATCTCCATAAAGTAGAATTTGCCACTGGCTTCATCAAGAAGAAACTCAATGGTCCCTGCATTCTCATAGCCAACAGACTCTGCCGCTCGAACAGCAGCAGCACCGATTTCATGGCGCAGCGTTTTTCCGATTGCAATCGAAGGACTTTCTTCTAAAACCTTTTGATTATTCCGTTGAAGAGAACAATCCCGTTCACCCAAGTGAATCACATGTCCATGCTCATCTCCTAGGATTTGAACCTCGATGTGACGAGCTGGATAGATAACCCGTTCTATGTACATGGCACCATTACCATAATTGGCCTTGGCTTCGCTTGAAGCAGTTTCAAAGGCGGAAACGAGGTCTTCTGGTTTTTCAACCTTACGAATCCCTTTACCACCTCCACCTGCTGAAGCCTTGAGCATAACAGGATAGCCAATTTTTTCAGCAACAATCAAAGCCTCTTCAGAATTATGCACTTCTCCATCTGAACCTGGTATAACAGGCACACCTGCTTTAATCATCTGAGCGCGCGCATTGATCTTATCCCCCATCATATCCATAACATGGCCAGATGGACCAATAAACTTGATTCCCACCTCTTCACACATGGTAGCAAATTTGGAATTTTCACTGAGAAATCCAAAACCTGGGTGAATGGCTTCTGCCTCAGTCAAAACTGCAGCTGATAGAACAGCATTAATATTGAGATAAGACTCTGTTGCCTTACCAGGGCCAATACAAACTGCTTCATCTGCCAAAAGCGTATGAAGGGCTTCCTTATCAGCAGTTGAATAAACCGCCACCGTCGAAATGCCCAATTCACGCGCCGCACGGATAATACGAACCGCAATTTCACCACGATTGGCAATTAAGATTTTTCGAAACATGGAGAACCTCCTTAGTTCCCTATTGCAAAGGTAAGAGTACCACTAGCTGCAAGCTTGCCATCCACTTCAGCCTTTGCTTCAACAACGGCAATGCTACCGCGACGTTTTACAAACGTCGCCGTCATAACTAATTGATCACCTGGTACAACTTGCTTCTTGAATTTAACCTTGTCCATACCAGCGTAAAAGACCAGTTTCCCCTTATTTTCAGGTTTTGACAACTCCAAGACACCAGCTGTTTGCGCTAATGCTTCCATAATCAGAACACCTGGCATGACAGGGTATTGAGGAAAATGGCCGTTAAAGAAAGGCTCGTTAATGGTCACATTTTTGATGGCAACAATGGTATCCTCGCTCACTTCCAACACACGATCTACTAGTAGCATAGGATAACGGTGTGGAAGGGCTTCTTTGATTCCTTGAATATCGATCATTTGATACGTACCAATCCTTTACCAAATTCAACCATTTCTTCGTTAGAAACGAGAATTTCCGTTACCACACCATCCTTAGGAGCTGGGATTTCATTCATGACTTTCATGGCTTCTATGATCACCAGAGTTTGACCTTTTTTGACACTATCACCAACTGAAACGAAGGCAGGTTTATCTGGTCCAGCAGCCAAGTAAGCTACTCCAACAAGTGGGCTCTCTACAACATCTCCCTCAGCAACCACACTTGCTTCAGCTGGAGCTGGAACCTCTTCTGTTACAGTCTCTGCTGGAGCAGATGTAGGAGCTACTGGACTCGGTGTTGCTAAAACGGGTGCTGGTGCAACTTCAGATACAAGTCTCGCTTCATTCTTGCTAAACTGCAACTCATCCGTCCCATTTTTATAAGAAAATTCTCTCAAACTTGACTGGTCAAATTGAGCCATCAAGTCTTTAATATCGTTTAAATTCATACTTATTTATTCTCCCAACGTTTGAAAGCAAGAACTGCATTATGGCCACCAAAACCAAAAGTATTTGAAATAGCGTATGGAATTTCTTGCTCCAAGCCTTGTCCATAAACGACATTGGCTTCAATATAATCTGATACTTCACTTGTTCCAGCTGTCATTGGCACAAAGTTATGACGCATAGCTTCGATTGTGACGATAGCTTCTACCGCGCCTGCAGCCCCTAGCAAATGTCCTGTGAATGATTTGGTTGATGATACAGGTACTTCCTTACCAAGAACAGACACGATCGCACCACTTTCTCCTTTTTCATTAGCAGGAGTTGACGTTCCGTGAGCATTGACATAGGCTACTTGCTCTGGAGAAATCTCTGCTTCTTCCAAGGCTAGTTTGATGGCCTTGATGGCTCCCTTACCTTCTGGATGAGGAGAAGTCATATGGTAGGCATCACAAGTATTTCCGTAACCAACTACTTCAGCAAGGATGGTTGCCCCACGTTTTTCAGCGTGTTCAAGACTTTCAAGAACCAACATCCCTGAACCTTCACCCATAACAAACCCATTGCGGTCCTTATCAAATGGAATAGAAGCACGACTTGGATCCTCTGTAGTAGAGAGAGCTGTTAGGGCTTGGAAACCAGCAATAGCAAAAGGTGTGATAGAAGCTTCTGAACCACCTACCAACATAACGTCTTGGAAACCAAATTTGATTGAGCGAAAGGCATCCCCAATCGCGTCATTTGATGAAGCGCAAGCAGTATTGATGGATTTACAAACACCGTTTGCTCCAAAACGCATAGCAACATTTCCTGAAGCCATATTTGGCAAGGCTTTTGGAAGGGTCAATGGTTTCACACGTTTTGGTCCTTTGTCATGGAGTCGAAGCACTTGATCTTCAATTTCCTTGATTCCACCAATACCAGAGGCAACGATAACACCAAAACGATCCTTGTCAATTGCCTCTACATCCAGATTGGCATGGTTGACAGCCTCTTGGGCTGCATACAAGGCATACAAAGAATAGTTATCAAAACGATTGGTATCTTTCTTTACAAAGTATTTATCAAAAGGAAAATCTTGGATTTCTGCTGCATTATGCACATCAAAGTCACTATGATCAAATTTTGTAATTTGACCAATTCCGATTTTTCCAGTTGTCAAACTATTCCAAAATTCTTCTGGTGTATTTCCTATTGGAGATGTCACTCCATAACCTGTTACTACTACGCGATTTAGTTTCATCTTTTTTACCTCTAGCTTCTGCTACATACTGAGGCCGCCATCAATGGCAACCACTTGACCAGTTAGATAATCTTGGCCTGCTAAAAATACTGTCAAATCTGCAACCTGTTCTGCCTGCCCAAATTCTTTCATAGGAATTTGCGCTAGCATGGCATCTTTTACCTTGTCTGATAGGATAGCTGTCATATCAGACTCAATCATTCCAGGTGCGATAGCATTAACCCTGATATTGCGATTGGCCACTTCACGCGCCACAGACTTGGTAAAACCAATCAAACCAGCCTTAGAAGCAGCATAGTTAGCTTGACCAATATTTCCCATCAAACCAACAACACTAGACATATTAATGATAGCACCTTCTCTAGCTTTCATCATCGGTTTCAAGACTGATTGTGTCATGTTAAACGCACCAGTCAGATTTACTTTAAGCACTTTTTCAAAATCCGCTTCTGTCATTTTGAGCATCAGGGTATCTTGGGTAATTCCTGCATTGTTAACCAAAACATCTACTGAACCCAGCTCTGCAATAGCTTGCTCAACCATACGCTTAGCGTCTGCAAAATCCGACACATCCCCTGAAATGGGAACTACCTTGACACCATAGTTTGAAAACTCGGCTAGCAAGTCCTCTGAGATTGTCCCACGGCTGTTTAAGGCAATGTTGGCTCCTGCTTGAGCAAACTTGTGGGCAATGGCAAGACCAATTCCACGACTCGAACCTGTAATAAAGATATTTTTATTTTTTAGTTGCATTCTTTTCTCCTGTTTTCTATCGCATTTATGGGAGAAGGGATTACTAGTTTCCTAGAAGAGCTTCCAAGCTAGTCTGATCTTCAACATTGGCTAGTTTAGCGGTCTTATCAATTTTTTTGACAAAGCCTGACAAGACTTTCCCCGGGCCAATCTCGATAAAGTTGGTTACGCCCGCTTCTTGCATAACTGCAATGCTTTCATAAAAACGAACTGACTCCTTGACCTGACGCGTCAAAAGTTGAGCAATATCTTCTTTTTGCATGACTATAGCTTCTGTATTGCCAACTAGGGGACAAGTAAAATCTGAAAAACTTACTTGAACTAGAGTTTCAGCTAGTTTTTGGCTAGCAGGCTCAAGGAGAGCGGTATGAAAAGGCCCTGAAACCTTGAGAGGAATCAAGCGTTTGGCACCTGCTTCTTGCAAGAGTTCAACAGCTCGGTCAACTGCAGCCCCTTCTCCACCAATCACGATTTGTGCAGGTGTATTATAGTTGGCTGGGGTAACCACTCCAAGTTCAGAAGCTTTTCGACAGGCTTCTTCAATGACCTCTACTGGCGTATTGAGAACTGCTACCATCTTGCCAGAGCCAGCAGGGGCTGCTTCTTCCATATAGGCTCCACGCTTAGCTACCAAAGCAACCGCTTCTTCAAAATCCAAGGTGCCACTAGCCACCAAGGCAGAGTATTCTCCAAGAGACAAACCAGCAACCATATCAGGCTGATAGCCCTTTTCTTGCAATAAACGGTAGATAGCAACCGATGTCGCTAGAATGGCTGGTTGCGTATAGCGGGTCTGATTGAGTTTTTCTTCTTCCCTATCAATGAGATGACGCAAATCGTAACCAAGCACCTGACTTGCTTGATCAATCGTTTCTTTGACAATAGGGTAGTGATCATAGAGATCCCGTCCCATACCTAGATACTGGGCACCTTGGCCAGCAAATAAAAAGGCTGTTTTAGTCATTTCTTACAACTCCTGCCCAACGAGAGGCTTCTTCTTGAATTTTCTTAGCCGCTCCGTAATACAAATCTTTTAGGATTTCTTCAGCGGTTTCTTCTTTGGAAACAAGCCCTGCAATCTGACCTGCCATAACAGAGCCACCATCCACATCACCGTGAACAACCGCTTTGGCTAGAGCACCCGCTCCCATTTGTTCAAAGATTTCCAAATCAGGATTTTCCTGTTTAAAGGCATCTTTCTCAGCTTTTTCAAAATCACGAGTCAACTGATTTTTAATCGCACGAACTGCATGCCCAAAGTGCTGGGCTGAAATCGTAGTATCAATATCTCTAGCTTTTAAAATTTTCGCCTTATAATTTGGATGGGCATTAGACTCTTTTGCAACAACAAAACGAGTCCCAACCTGAACGGCCTCTGCACCGAGCATAAAACCGGCTGCAGCACCTTCACCATCTGCAATCCCTCCTGCAGCAATAACAGGAATAGATACAGCAGCAGCAACCTGACGCACCAAGGTCATGGTTGTTAATTTCCCGATATGTCCCCCAGCTTCCATTCCTTCTGCAATGACAGCATCCGCACCGATTTTTTCCATGCGTTTGGCTAGGGCAACACTTGGTACAACTGGAATAACTGTAATCCCTGCTTCATGGAAGCGTTCCATGTATTTACCGGGATTTCCTGCGCCTGTTGTCACTACCTTAACACCTTCCTCGATAACGAGGTCTACAATATCTTCCACAAAGGGAGACAAGAGCATGATATTGACACCAAAGGGTTTATCCGTCAATGACTTGATTTTATCAATATTTGCCTTGACAACTTCTTTAGGGGCATTTCCCCCACCAATAATCCCTAATCCTCCAGCCTTGGAAACAGCCCCCGCCAAATCACCATCAGCAACCCAGGCCATTCCTCCTTGGAAAATAGGATAATCAATATTCAATAATTCTGTAATACGCGTTTTCATAGTGCCTCCATCGCTTCTTGCTTACGTAATAGTTCGATACCGTCATAATTTGAAAATCAAACTATTGCCTAAACAAGAGGGAGTGGGTTTCCCTACTCCTTCTATCTATATTCTGCTTATTTTGTTTGCTCTTCAACGTAGGCAACCAAGTCACCAACTGTTTTCAAGTCATCTTCTGCTTCGATTTGGATATCAAAAGCATCTTCGATTTCTGAGATTACTTGGAACAAGTCCAATGAATCTGCGTCCAAATCATCAAAAGTTGATTCAAGTGTTACTTCTGATGCGTCTTTTCCAAGTTCTTCAACGATAATTTCTTGTACTTTTTCAAATACTGCCATGATAGGACTCCTTTAAAATAAATAGTTTTTTATAACAATGTGTTCACCACATGATTACCTAAATTGTAAGAATGAGCGTGCCCCATGTCAAGCCTCCACCAAAGCCTGATAGCAGAACAGTCTGGCTACCATCTAAACGGATGAAGCCTTGTTCTACACACTCTGAAAGTAAAATCGGGATACTTGCTGCACTGGTATTCCCATATTCCATCATATTGGCTGGAAGTTTGTCTCGGTCGACACCGATTTTCCTAGCCATCTTATCCAAAATACGGTCATTAGCCTGATGAAGTAGCAGATAATCCAAGTCTGTCGTCTCTATAGGAGATTCATCAATAGTCTGTTTGATAGACTTGGCTACATCTCGAATGGCAAAATCAAAGACCGCGCGTCCATCCATCTTCAAAAATGAATCTGCATTTTCTTGATCTGAAAACGGAGAATGTAGGCCTGAATGTCCATAGGTCAGGCACTCGCTTCGTGAACCATCACTATTGAGACTCTCAGCTAAGAAATGCTCTTGCTCGCTAGCTTCTAGCAAGATACCACCAGCACCATCTCCGAACAAAACAGCTGTTGATCGGTCCGACCAATCGACTGCTTTAGAAAGAGTCTCACTGCCAATCACCAAGCCTTTTTGAAAGCGACCAGAAGCGATAAACTTTTCAGCAGTTGAAAGAGCAAATACAAATCCACTGCAAGCCGCTGTTAGGTCAAAAGCAAAGGCCTTATTAGCACCAATATTAGCTTGAACACGAGCAGCCGTAGAGGGCATCATCGAATCTGGAGTAATGGTAGCTAGGATGATAAAATCCAACTCCTCCCCTGTGATTCCAGCTTTAGCCATTAGTTTCTTAGCAACCTCTGTAGCCAAATCACTAGTAGATTCTGTTCTTGAAATATGCCTTTGTCGTATTCCCGTCCGACTTGAAATCCACCCATCATTGGTATCCATAATCTGAGCCAAATCATGATTTGTAACCACTTGCTCAGGCACATAATGAGCAACCTGGCTTATTTTTGCAAAAGCCATTATCTCAAATCCTCCAAAAATTGATAAAGATTGGTCAAACCTTTGCTCATAACATCAATTTCTTCCTTACTCATACCATCAATGATTTTTTCAACCATGGCCTTGTGGAAGCGTTTATGTAGTCTATGAACCAAGCGACCCTTCTTTGTCAAATGCAGATGCACCACACGACGATCATATTCTGAACGAATGCGTTCAATGTACCCCTTACGTTCGAGATTATTTAAACTCGTCGTAACAGTCCCAAGAGTCACCATCAACTCTTTTGACACTTGACTTGGTGTCACATCTGGAAATTTCCCAATTACATCGATCGTATGTACTTCTTTGATGGAGATATCCTTGAAACGACTACCCCTCAAGCTAACTTCCTCGATGACGAGGACATTGTTAAATATAGATGTTAAATATTCATTAATTCGTTGGTAGTCCAATCTCTTTTCCCTCCCTTTCAAAAAACTTTCACAATCAAAACATTTGACAAAGGAATTATATCAAACTTCAAAGAATGGTGCAAGTATTTTCTTATTTTCCAGTAAATTTCGGTCTTCTTCTCTCCGAATGGGCCCGAACTCCTTCTTTGAAATCTTCTGTTTGGGCCAAGGATTTCTGTAGGTTCAGTTCTAAAGCAGCATAATCTTGCCAATCTTTAAATTGGCTCTCCCATACCAACTTCTTGATGGCTACATAAGAATTAGCCGATCCGCGTCTCAATTTTTTAAGAAGCTGCTCTATCGTTTTTTCAAGTTTATCAGCTTCACAGACGCGGTAAACCAGCCCCCACTCCAGAGCTTTTTCTGCTGTTAGAGCCTCACCTGTCATAGCTAATTGAGTAGCACGAGTCACCCCAATACTACGACTCAAGAGATGAATCCCACCTGCATCTGGAGCCAAACCAACGCCAACAAATGCTTGGATAAACTTAGCCTTATCGGTCGATAAACAGAAATCTGCAGCAACAGCCATATTTGCTGCAGCACCTGCAACAGCCCCATCAACCTCCATCAAAACAGGTTTGCCTATTTGCTTGATTTTATAAGAAATAGTATTGACCAATTCTGCGATTTTCGTCAATGATGGAATATCATCCTCATCCACTGCCCGCTTCATCTCTACCAAATCTCCCCCAACCGAGAAGACTTTCCCATTGGCGTTGATTAAGATAAAATGCACAGCTGGATCCTCTTGTGCCAGAGTTAGTGCTTCTAAAATTTCCTCACACATAGGAATATGAAAACCATTTGCAACCTCAGGACGGTTTAAGGTAAGAATTGCCAAATCCTCTTCAAGCTGATAAATAATGTGTTCCATCAGGACTCCTTTTTATTTTACAAGCAGTTTAAATTGTTTTATTTTCAAAGTATATCTTTTTTAAAACTCGAAAGCAAGAAAAAATCAACTGAAAGTGTCTCGGCCGATTGGAAAGGCTCGCTTTATCCTAGAAAGCATCTCATTTTCTTCATTGAAAAAAGGCTTTCTTTCTGCTATAATCGTATAAAATACTTACTTTAGGAGTTCTTATGAAAGTT
Organism: Streptococcus mitis SK569; assembly: GCF_000222785.1. GTDB lineage: Bacteria > Bacillota > Bacilli > Lactobacillales > Streptococcaceae > Streptococcus > Streptococcus mitis_N. Next base: position 19,321 of record NZ_AFUF01000028.1, read on the forward strand.
GTTAAATTTGGAGGTAGCTCTCTTGCCTCTGCTAGTCAATTAGAAAAAGTTTTAAACATCGTAAAAAGCGATCCTGAACGCCGTTTTGTAGTTGTTTCTGCGCCTGGTAAACGCAATGCTGAAGATACTAAGGTTACGGATGCCTTGATTAAATACTACCGCGACTATGTTGCTGGTAACGATATTAGCAAGAGTCAAAACTGGATTATCGACCGCTATGCTGCTATGGTTAGTGAATTGGGACTGAAACCAGCTGTTCTAGAGAAAATTTCAAAAAGCATTCGTGCCTTGGCCACTCTTCCTATAGAAGAAAACGAATTTCTCTACGATACTTTCCTAGCAGCCGGTGAAAACAACAATGCCAAATTGATTGCTGCCTACTTTAACCAAAACGGTATCGATGCACGCTATGTTCACCCTAGAGAAGCTGGGATTGTGGTAACAAGTGAACCTGGCAACGCTCGCATCATTCCATCAAGTTATGACAAGATTGAAGAATTGACAAATGCAAATGAAGTCCTTGTCATTCCTGGTTTCTTTGGAGTTACCAAGGAAAATCAAATCTGTACCTTCTCACGTGGAGGCTCAGACATTACAGGTTCTATCATTGCTGCCGGTGTTAAGGCAGACCTCTATGAAAACTTTACGGACGTTGATGGTATCTTTGCAGCCCACCCAGGCATTATCCACCAACCACACTCGATTCCTGAGTTGACCTACCGTGAAATGCGTGAGTTGGCCTATGCAGGCTTCTCAGTCCTTCATGATGAAGCTCTTCTCCCTGCCTACCGAGGAAAAATTCCTCTAGTTATCAAGAATACCAACAATCCTGACCATCCAGGTACCCGTATCGTTCTAAAACACAGTAGTGATGAATTTCCAGTAGTGGGAATTGCCGGTGATTCAGACTTTGTCAGCATCAACATGTCCAAATACCTCATGAACCGCGAGGTTGGATTCGGACGCAAGGTTCTACAAATCCTTGAAGATCTTAACATCGGTTGGGAACATATGCCAACAGGTATCGACGATCTTTCAATCATCCTCCGTTCTCGCGAACTAACTCCTATCAAGGAAGAAGAAATCCTTCGTCAGTTGGTTCAAAAGGCTGAAGTAGACCATGCAGAAATCGAGCACGACCTTTCAATCATTATGATTGTTGGTGAAAAGATGAAGAGTCATATCGGAGTAACTGCTACTGCGACACGTGCTCTATCTGAAAATAAGATCAACATCCAGATGATGTCTCAAGGTTCTAGTGAAGTGTCTATTATGTTTGTTGTCCATAAGGACCAAGAGAAAGCAGCTATTAAAGCCCTCTACAATGCCTTTTTCGGTGAAAGTAAGGAAGACTAAGCATGGCTCAATCACTTAACAAAACAGTGCTCCTCAATACAACAGGCACCTCCTACCTCTCTATAGCTGGGAAAGTTGGGAAATTTCTTGTCGGTGATCAGGCTCTTGAATTTTACCCAGATGTCAATGTCGAACAATTTATCCAGATTCCTTGGAGCCATATCAACCAGATTGGAGCCAATGTCACTGGTCGCAAAATCAGTCGCCACTTCGAAGTCTTTACAGACAAAGGAAAATTCCTCTTTGCTTCAAAAGACTCAGGTGCTATTCTCAAAATTGCACGCGAAAAACTGGGGAATGACAAGGTCGTCAAACTTCCGACCCTGATTCAGACAATTGGTCAAAAATTTAAAAATCTATTTGCAAAAAAGTAGAAACTTTAGTATAATCATAGCAACGGATAAGTAGGTTATCTTCTTCTTTCAGAAAGTCTGCGGGTGCTGCGAGCAGATAGGAGGGATAGGTGAAATTCTACCGTTAGTAACAATTACATACACAATCAAGTGCACACCTGTGAAGTTGGATGGAACCGTGGCCCTGCCACTCCAACGCTTTGTCAGGTGTGCTTTTTTTCATAAAGGAGTTCTTATGTTAGATATCAAACGCATTCGTACAGACTTTGATGCTGTCGCAGAAAAATTGGCTACACGTGGTGTAGATGCTGCTATCTTGAATGAGATGAAAGAAATCGATGCTAAACGTCGTGACATCTTGGTCAAGGTTGAAACTCTCAAAGCAGAACGTAACACAGTTTCTGCTGAGATTGCCCAAGCCAAACGCAACAAAGAAAATGCAGATGACAAGATTGCTGCCATGCAAAATCTATCTGCTGAAGTCAAAGCCTTGGATGCTGAATTGTCAGAAATCGATGCTAAATTAACAGAATTTACCACTACTCTTCCAAATATCCCAGCTGACAGCGTTCCTGTTGGGGCTGACGAAGATGACAATGTGGAAGTTCGCCGTTGGGGTACTCCACGCGAGTTTGACTTCGAACCAAAAGCTCACTGGGATCTTGGTGAAGATCTTGGTATCCTTGACTGGGAACGCGGTGGTAAGGTAACGGGTGCTCGCTTCCTATTCTATAAAGGACTCGGTGCTCGTTTGGAACGTGCTCTCTATAACTTTATGTTGGATGAGCATGGTAAAGAAGGCTATACTGAAGTCATCACACCTTACATGGTTAACCACGATTCTATGTTTGGTACTGGTCAATATCCAAAATTCAAGGAAGATACTTTTGAATTGAGCGACAGCAATTATGTTCTTATTCCTACAGCTGAAGTTCCTCTGACAAACTACTACCGTGATGAAATCCTTGACGGTAAAGACCTGCCAATCTACTTCACTGCTATGAGTCCATCATTCCGTTCCGAGGCTGGTTCTGCTGGTCGTGATACTCGTGGCTTGATTCGTTTGCACCAATTCCACAAGGTTGAAATGGTTAAATTTGCCAAACCAGAAGAATCTTACGAAGAATTGGAAAAAATGACAGCCAACGCTGAAAACATTCTTCAAAAACTCAACCTTCCATACCGTGTCGTTGCTCTCTCTACTGGAGATATGGGCTTCTCAGCTGCTAAGACTTACGACTTGGAAGTATGGATTCCAGCGCAAAACAATTACCGTGAAATCTCAAGCTGTTCAAATACAGAAGATTTCCAAGCCCGTCGTGCCCAAATCCGTTACCGTGATGAAGCTGATGGCAAGGTGAAATTGCTCCATACCTTGAACGGTTCTGGACTTGCAGTTGGACGTACAGTAGCTGCTATTCTTGAAAACTATCAAAATGCAGATGGTTCTGTGACCATCCCAGAAGCTCTTCGTCCTTACATGGGTGGAGCTGAAGTTATCAAACCATAAAAAATAAGGTTTAGCTATTTCTAGCTAGACCTTTTTTCGTAACCAAATCAGATAAGCGCCTAATACAAAGACTAAAATAATTAAGCAAATAGCGGTTTCAGCCAGTACCAAATAATCCAAAAATGGAAGTTTCAAGATTCCCTGAGCCATCTTAAGCGAAGTAACTGTGATAACGGTCGGGAAGGTGAGGGCTGAGAAAGATGGTTGAAAACCTTGTTTTAAAATATTGGGCAGGCGAGTCAAAACAAAGAAAAAGAAGGATTGAGAAGCCAAAATCATGGCAATCAAGAGCCAAGTCGGTAGGCTGGCTCCTCCAACTCGAACTAGGGAAGCCAAAAGTAGAGAGAAAGGAGCACAGTAGATCCCTTCCTGTCCAAGCAAGGCTAGTGGGAGTGGAGTTTTCTTTAAATCGCTATAAATAAGAGGATAGAGATAGAAGGTCAGGAGAAAACCAAAACTCAAAGTTGCATAGGCAATTTCGATGATGCCTACCAGAGGATAGGTCAAGGCAGCTACTGCTATCCCTACATAGAGAACAGTCCAGCTTGGAGTCGCACTGACTCTCTTACCTGGACAGGCAAACTTGATGGTGAAACCAGCAATCAAAGCCAGATCCAAGAGAAATGAAAACCACCAGAGCCCTTGCGCAACCAAAGGAAGATGAGGGAATACGCGAAAGACATAAGTTGATAAAATCATCCCAGCCATGGGAAAGGTAGCCATTCCTGACAAAAGAGGAGGCTTGGTCAATTCTTGCTTGGTTTCATTCCAATTAAAGAGATGTAGAATTAGAAAATAAATCCACAAAATCAAACCTGTCAGACTAAAAAGATGGGACAGAACCGGCAACGTATCTAAAACGAGATTCCCAGCTCCTGCTAAACCTAGCAAACAACCAGAAAATACCAAGGGGAGTTTTTTCATCCTAACCTCCAATAATCATGTTAATTTCAGTATAGCATAAAAGCGCTTAAATGAGGTGCTAAAAAAACGAAGTCCGTTGATTTCAGACTTCATTTTACTCAGATATGAATTAAGCATAAGGTTGTAATTCTGGATTAATTGGTGTATTGGCTAGATTATTGGCATAGTTACAGAGGCTTGCTAGACTGACACCAAGAACCACATCCAAGGCATTTTGTTGGGTGTAGCCAGCTTCTAAAAACTCAGCCAAGGCTTCATCTCCTACACGACCCTTGGTATTGATAACCGCCAAGGTAAACTTAGCTAGGGTGTCCAATTTAGGATCTGTTTCAATTGGAGTACGATTGCGGAGGGCTTGCAGAAGGTCATCGTTCATCTGGATTTGTTTGATGGAAAAAGCTGTATGACCTGCGACGCAGAAGGCACAACCATTGGTCACGGCTGCCGTTATCTGCACCACTTCACGCTCAACGGGTGTCAGGCTGTTGCGACGATTGATGGCTCCGACAGTTCTGTAGGCTTCTAAAGCAGTGGGGGCATTGGCCAAGAGACCGATTAGGTTAGGAATATAGCCATTGTTATCTTTTTCTACTGTTTCAAGAACTTCTTTCACTTCTGCTGGTGCTGATTCTACTGTATGGATGGTAAATGTTGTCATCATAAAACCTCTTTTCATTTTGTTGAAACCTAGTCTATCACAGATTCTATACCGTGTATAATATATATTTTAAATTGCAGCGATAGAAATTTTTTATGAAGGCAAAAAAATCACACGCGATGTGTGATTTCATTATTTATTAAAATACTTTTTAGTTTCAGCAATAACGACTGGTGACAAGACTAAGAGAGCAATCAAGTTTGGCAGAGCCATCAAGGCGTTGACAATATCTGCGATAATCCAAACCATATCCAACTCGATAAATCCTCCCAGCAAGACCATGAGCACAAAAATCACACGGTAGAGCCAGATAAAACGAACCCCAAAGAGAAACTCGAAACAACGTTCTCCGTAATAGTTCCAACCTAGAATCGTTGTAAATGCAAAGAGAACAAGGAAGATTGTTAAGAGGGCAGGTCCAAAGTGTGAAAAGACTGTTGAGAAGGCTGACTGAGTCAAGGCAACTCCATTCAAATCACCACTCCAAACTCCAGTTACCAAGATGGTTAAACCAGTCAAGGTACAGATAATGAGTGTATCAATAAAGGTTCCTGTCATGGAAATCAATCCTTGCTCTACCGGTTCATTTGTCTTAGCTGCCGCAGCTGCAATGGGAGCTGAACCCAGACCAGATTCGTTTGAGAACACACCACGCGCAACACCATTTTGAATAGCCATTCGAATGCTAGCCCCAGCAAAACCACCCACCGCAGCAACAGGACTAAATGCTGATGTCAAGATTAAAGCGATTGTGGCAGGAATTTTTCCAATATTAAAGAAAATAACTGTAAGAGTTCCCAAAATATAAATAATAGCCATAAAAGGAACAACAGTAGTTGAAACCTTTGAAATGGACTTGAGCCCGCCAAAGACTGCAATTGCTACAAAGACAGACAGAACGAGAGCTGTGATGGCTGGCGAAATAGTCGTTGTATTCTGGATAGATTCTGTAATCGAGTTGACTTGGGTGAAAGTCCCAATCCCCAACAAAGCTACTAGAACACCTGCTAGGGCAAAGAAGATGGCAAGTGGTCGCCACTTTTCTCCCATACCTAGAAGGATATAGTGCATGGGACCTCCCGCCACTGCACCATGGTCATCCTTGGTACGGTATTTGATAGCCAAGAGTCCTTCCGCATACTTGGTAGCCATCCCAAAGAAAGCAGCCATCCACATCCAAAAGAGAGCTCCTGGGCCACCGACCTTGATAGCCGTCGCGACTCCGATAATATTTCCCGTACCAACTGTCGCTGCCAAGGCTGTACATAAGGCCGCAAAGCTGGATACATCGCCATGCCCCTTGTCCTTAGTAAAAATAAGCTGGAAGGCCTTGGGCAGACGCAAAACCTGCAAAAGTCCTAAACGGGCAGTTAGGTAAATCCCTGTCCCGACCAAGAGAATCAAGAGGGGCGGTCCCCAAGCAAAAGCATCAATTGATTTAAGCAATTCTAACATTTCCTTCTCCTATCTTTTCAACTCCAAAAGAAAGAGCACATGCAAGATACATGTACTCTGGAATGCTTAGATAAATGCTAAAAAGCGGTCTATCCTAGCTCTGTCCTTTTACCTGAGAGTTTGAGCAGTTGCCTGCCTTGCCCCTTCGGTGCCTTCACGGTCTCTCCAGAGTTCCGTCCATTTACAGTCATGGAAAATCAAACGATTCGCCACTTCTATTAAACTTCATTCGGTGTTGGTATTTAATTGATTCTTATTTTACAAAAAATGTTGGCTTTTGTCAATGTGTTTATTAGTAAAAATTAGTTCAACAGCTTTTACTTTATGAATTCCGAGATATTCCTTATCCTTTAAAAGTCACAATAGTCGCACCACTGCCTCCAGCATTTTGTGGGGCATAGCCAAAACTCTTGACATGTTTATTTCTTTGTAGATATTTGGTGACACCTTCACGGATGACACCTGTTCCGATACCATGGATGATATCAACTTGAGCCATATTGTTAAGCAGGGCTTGGTCGATAAAGGCATCTAGCTCATTCATAGCCTCTTCATAACGTTTGCCTCGAAGGTCCAGTCTGGCTTGTGGGCCACGCCCAGAAGTTCGTTTCACAACATTGACTTGTTTCTTCTTGACTTGCTTTTCTTGCTGGGCTTGAACAAGGTCAAACTCTTTCTCTTCCAAGGTCATCTTAATCAAGCCAACTTGGGCTTCCCAGCGGCCGTCCTTGAGTTGACTAGTCAGGGTACCACGCTGGCCATAACTGAGAACCACGATATCATCTCCCACCTTTGGAGCTCGTTTTTTCTTAGCTTTTTGAAGGACCTTATTTTTAGACAAGTCCACTTTTTCAGGAGCCAATTTTTTCAGCTTGGCCTTGGCTTCAATGATTTCGTGGGGTTTGAGTTGGGATTTACTGTGGAGATTTTTGAGAATCTGGTCACTCTCACTTAGAGCCATGTCTACAATCTCAGCAGCCTGTTCACGCGCCTTGTTGAGCTCGGTTTCCTTTTCACGATTGAGTTCGTTGTAAAGTTTTTTGAGAACACGATTCATCTTGAGATTTTCTTGCTCCACCTCACGAATATTATCCAAACGTTTACGGCTTTCCAGCGTCTGCTCTTCCAACTGCTCAATAATCCGATTGACATCATTGTCCTGATCGACCTGCTGACTGGCATCCCCTACGATAACTTCAGATAGGCCCAGACGTTTGGCAATTTCGAAGGCATTGCTTCGGCCAGGAACTCCCTGCATAAAGCGATAAGTCGGGCGAAGAGTTGCAGTATCAAACTCCATGCTGGCATTTTGCACAAAGGCTGTCTCAATACCGTAGGCCTTGAGTTCCGGATAGTGGGTGGTCGCCATGGTCTTGACTTGACGCAGGCGAAGGTCCTCCAGAATAGCCATGGCAAGGGCGGCTCCCTCTTGGGGATCTGTACCAGCCCCCAACTCATCCAAGAGCAAGAGTGAATGTTGATTGACCTTGCCAAGAATATCCACAATATTGGTCATGTGACTAGAGAAGGTAGACAAGCTCTGCTCAATAGATTGCTCATCGCCAATATCAGCAAAAATTTCTTCAAAAATACCAACACGACTTCCCTTATCTGCTAAAATCGGCAAACCAGACTGAGCCATAACCTGCGTCAAGCCCAGAGTTTTAAGCATGATGGTCTTCCCACCTGTATTGGGGCCTGTAATGACAATAGCTGTTAAATCTTGGCCAAAATGGACATCATTTGCGACGGCATTTTTGACCAAAGGATGGCAGACATGGAGCAGTTGAATTTCTTGATTTTCTGACAGCTTAGGTACGACTGCTTGCCTTTCTTGGATAAAGCGAACCTTGGCACGAATCAAGTCCAGATGACCGATAATCCAAGCGTCATTGGCAATCTCAGTCGCATGAGGGCGGACACGCTCAGAAATTTCTTGGAGAATGCGAAGCATTTCATAGCGCTCATCTGCTCGCAGACTAGCAATATCTTCGCTCAGTTTGACCACCTCACGGGGTTCGATATAGACGGTATTTCCACTAGCAGAAATATCATGAACAACACCTGCGATCTTATTGCGGTAGGTGTTTTTGACTGGTAAAACCTGACGGCCATTTCTGCTGGCAACAATCCCTTCTGTCAACATCTGCGCTTTTTGCTTGAGTAGGTCCTGTAAAACATCGCGTATCTGACTCTCGCTATCATGGATTTTTCGACGGATTCGCGCCAATTCTTCACTGGCAAAGTTTTCAATGAAACCTGCATCATTAAAGGCTTGGAGATTTCCTTGTAATTGCGGAAAATCATGTAATTTCTCAAACCAAAGGGCTAATTCTTCCAAGCTGACATTTTCCAGATTGGCATAAAAACTTTGCAGTTCTCGACTGGCAAGAAGTACGCGCTTCAAGAGGAGGAACTCCTCTATATTGAGGTCTGCTCCCATCTCCAACCGCTTGCAGACTCCTGCAATTTCCTTGGTTGCGAGAATGGTAAAATTCGGTTGCTCGACAAAGAGAGCCTGCATTTCCTTCATCTCAGCAAAAGCCTGTTTGATTTTATCCGCTTTGGCAGTAGGAGTCAGCTGTCTCAATTGCTCCAAGCCCTGCTCTGTCAACAAATGAGGTTCAAACAAGGCCTTGACCTTATTGAACTCTAATGTTTCTAATATTTTCTTGTTCATCTTTATTTCCTTGTCTTTGAATGTCTAGGTGTATGATACTCAATGAAAATCAGAGAGCAAACTAGGAAGCTAGCCACAGGCTATACTTGAGTACGGCAAGGCGAAGCTTACGTGGTTTGAAGAGATTTTCGAAGAGTATTAGCTTTTTACATTCTGATAGATTCTAGTCAATCTGTAAACAAAGGGCTAGGAAAATTCCTGCCCTTTTTATCCGATTAAATTTGTCACCCAGATTTGTTTGAGCCAACTGGTTGTTACTGGTATGCTCTGGATGATGTGTTTTGCGACGATACTCTTTTCAAGAGGATTTTGTATAGCTACCATGGGGATGGTCGCCAAGATGGTCAAAGCCATCTGCAAGACAAATAAGGTCACCAACATGGACAAGATACCTGCTGAAACTCGGAACAACTTGCCCCCCAGTTTTTTACTAGGAAGTAAGTGTAAGAGGAGACCAAGCAAACGACCGATGCTATAAACAATCCCAAATACAAGTAAGTAGCCGATCCCTGCGTAAAAGACCTTATCCAACTGAAAGAGTTTATCCGATGGGAAAAAGAAAGTTCCCTGACCTTCCTGCGGATTTGCATAAGGGAGCAATAAATGGAATTGTTCTCCAAGCCCCTTGTAAAACTGGCCAGCCATAAAAGTCGATGCCAGAGCTGAAATCAGGTAATAAACCTGTAAGAGCAGGCCTCTCCGATAGCCGATATAAAATCCCCAAGCCAAGACCAATAGAAGAAGGAGTGAAATCATAAGGGATCCTCAATCTTGCTCTGTTCTTGCTTGCAATTCACAAGTTTGTGACGGAGTTCTTCTAATTCTTGTTCTTTATCGTCAAATTCAATCTCACGGCTGAGTTGAGTTGACAAACAGTTGACTGCCAACAAAAGAGCGATGGTTTCATCATCTGCACTAGGCATTTGTTCTTTAATTGCTTGGTATTTTTCTGTCGCAACCTTGGCGATTTCCTCCATAAAAAGGTTATCATGCTCGCTTGTCAAGGTTAATGATTTTTTCCCGAATGTAAATTTGAATCGATTTAGATTTGCCATAAAATTCACCTCACGATATTATACCAAAATTCGCTAATTTTGTCAGTTTTTACAAATTTTACTGCTTTTGTGGTACAATAGAAACTATGGCAAGCATAACACTCACACCAAGCGAAAAGGAGATTCAGGCTTTTCTTGAACACTATCAAAGCAGTCTGGCTCCCAGTAAGAATCCCTATATCCGCTACTTTTTGAAACTGCCTCAAGCAACGGTTTCTATCTATACTTCTGGAAAGGTCTTGCTTCAGGGTGAAGAGGCTGAGAAATACGCCAGTTTCTTTGGCTATCAAGTTCTAGAGAAAACCAGCGGACAAAATCTCCCTTTGATTGGGACAGATGAGGTGGGAAATGGTTCCTACTTTGGTGGGCTTGCAGTTGTGGCTTCCTTTGTCACAACTGACCAGCACGACTTCTTACGAAAACTCGGTGTGGGGGATTCCAAGACTCTGACCGACCAAAAAATCCGTCAGATTGCTCCTATCCTCAAGGAAAAAATCCAGCACCAGGCACTCCTTCTCTCACCAAGCAAGTACAACGAGGTCATCGGAGATCGCTACAATGCTGTTTCAGTTAAGGTTGCCCTCCATAATCAGGCTATCTATCTCCTCCTTCAAAAAGGTGTTCAGCCTGAGAAAATTGTGATTGATGCCTTCACCAGTGCTAAAAATTATGACAAGTACTTAGCACAAGAGGCCAATCGTTTCAGCAATCCTATCAGCTTAGAAGAAAAGGCTGAGGGCAAATACTTGGCTGTAGCAGTTTCTTCTATCATTGCGCGTGATCTCTTTCTGGAAAATCTTGAAAATCTGGGACGAGAACTGGGCTATCAACTTCCAAGTGGAGCTGGAACGGCTTCTGATAAGGTAGCTAGCCAGATTTTGCAAGCCTATGGTATGCAGGGACTTAACTTCTGCGCCAAACTACACTTTAAAAATACTGAAAAAGCGAAAAAACGCTTAGAAAGGTAAATTATGAATTCATTTAAAAATTTCCTAAAAGAGTGGGGATTGTTCCTCCTGATTCTGTCATTACTAGCTTTGAGCCGTATCTTTTTTTGGAGTAATGTCCGCGTAGAAGGACATTCCATGGATCCTACCCTAGCGGACGGCGAAATTCTCTTTGTTGTCAAACACCTCCCTATTGACCGTTTTGATATCGTAGTGGCCCACGAGGAAGATGGCAATAAGGACATTGTCAAACGTGTCATCGGAATGCCTGGCGATACTATCCGTTACGAAAACGATAAACTTTACATCAATGATAAAGAGACGGACGAACCTTACCTAGCTGACTACATCAAACGTTTCAAGGATGACAAACTCCAAAGTACCTACTCAGGCAAGGGCTTTGAAGGAAATAAAGGAACTTTCTTTAGAAGTATTGCTGAAAAAGCCCAAGCCTTCACAGTTGATGTCAACTACAACACCAACTTTAGCTTTACTGTTCCAGAAGGAGAATACCTTCTCCTCGGAGACGACCGCTTGGTTTCGAGCGACAGCCGCCACGTAGGTACCTTTAAAGCAAAAGATATCACAGGGGAAGCTAAATTCCGCTTCTGGCCAATCACCCGTATCGGAACATTTTAAGAAATCGAAGAGGCCGAGAATCAAGAATCTCAGCCTCTTCTTCTATCGTGAGAAGGGATTCTTTAGTCCCAGTCTAACTAATACTCAATGAAAATCAAAGAGCAAACTAGGAAGCTAGCCGCAGGCTGTACTTGAGTACGGCAAGGCGAAGCTGACGTGGTTTGAAGAGATTTTCGAAGAGTATTAACTCTCACCTATTTATGCAAAGGAATCTTATGGAAGTTTATTTTTCAGGAACCATTGAACGGATTATTTTTGAAAATCCCAGCAATTTTTATCGCATCCTCCTCCTAGAAATCGAAGATACGGACGCAGAAGATTTTGATGATTTTGAAATCATTATCACGGGCACCATGGCTGATGTGATTGAGGGAGAAGACTATACTTTTTGGGGACAAATTGTCCAGCACTCCAAGTATGGGGAACAACTGCAAATCAGTCGTTATGAACGCGCCAAACCAACTAGCAAGGGCTTGGTCAAATACTTTTCAAGTAGCCATTTCAAGGGAATTGGTCTCAAGACAGCTCAGAAAATCGTCGACACCTATGGCGACAATACCATTGACGAAATTCTGCAACACCCAGAAAAGCTAGAAGGCATCTCAGGGCTCTCTGCCAAAAATCGCGAGTCTTTCGTCTCCACTCTCCGTCTCAACTACGGAACCGAGATGGTCTTGGCCAAACTAGCCAACTACGGTATTCCCAATAAATTAGCCTTTCAGATTCAAGACTTTTACAAGGAAGAAACTCTTGATGTGGTTGAAAATTATCCCTACCAGCTGGTTGAGGATATCAAAGGATTGGGCTTTACTATTGTTGACCAATTAGCAGAAGAACTAGGCATCGAAAGTCAGGCTCCTGAACGCTTCCGTGCCGGTCTAGTTCACAGTCTTTTTCAGGCCTGTATGGAAACAGGGGATACCTATGTTGAAGCACGGGATCTGCTAGAACAAACCCTTACTCTCCTTGAGTCTTCCCGTCCCGTGGAACTGGATCCCAGCCAAGTAGCTCAAGAACTCTCCTACCTGATCGAAGAAGACAAGGTTCAGCAGATCGATACCAAAATCTTTGACAATAGTCTCTTTTTCGCGGAGGAAGGTATTCGCAGTCACTTGGTTCGTATCCTTGAAAAAGGAAAGCAGAAGAGCCAGGAACTAGAAACCATTCAAAAACATATCACTACTGTCGAAGAAGAACTGGGGATTGAGTATGATAGCATTCAAAAACAAGCTATCTGCGACGCTATCCAGAACAAGGTCTTTATCCTGACAGGTGGGCCTGGTACTGGTAAGACAACTGTTATCAATGGTATCATCGCTGTCTATGCCCTTTTGGAAGGACTTGACCTCAGGAAAAAAAGCAACCTGCCGATTCTTCTTGCTGCTCCAACTGGACGAGCCGCTCGGCGCATGAATGAATTGACAGGGTTGCCTAGCGCGACCATACACCGTCACTTGGGAATGACAGGCGACGATGATACTAGTCATCTGGAAGATTATCTGGATGCCGACTTTATCATCGTGGATGAATTTTCCATGGTGGATACTTGGCTGGCCAATCAACTCTTTTCCAATATCTCTTCTAACAGTAAGATTCTAATCGTAGGAGACAGTGACCAGTTGCCGTCTGTCAGTCCTGGCCAGGTTCTAGCTGACTTGCTTCATATTCCCTTGATTCCTCAGACTCGCTTGGAAAAAATTTATCGGCAAAGCGAAGAATCAACCATCGTCACCCTAGCTAGTCAGATTCGACAGGGCATCTTACCAGCCGATTTCACCCAGAAAAAAGCTGACCGTTCCTACTTTGAAATTGCTAGCGGTCATATTCCTGCTACCATTGAAAAAATCTTAGGCGCTGCCCTCAGAAGTGGCATTCCTGCCCGTGATATCCAAGTTCTAGCTCCCATGTACCGAGGGACAGCAGGGATTGATGCCATCAACCAGCTCATGCAAGACCTCCTTAACCCACCACAAAAAGACCAAGTCAGTTTTGAAGCTCCCCAGTGCCATTATCGTAAGGGCGACAAGGTCATTCATTTAGTCAACGATGCTGAAATCAATGTCTTTAATGGAGATTTGGGAGCTATTATAGACCTGATTCCTGGTAAATACACCGAGTCGAAGCAAGACGAGATTGTCATTGATTTTGATGGCAATGAGGTCTCTTACCCACGTAACGAATGGTACAAGATTCGCTTGGCCTATGCCATGAGTATCCATAAATCACAGGGAAGTGAGTTCCCTGTTGTCATCCTACCTATCACTAGTGCTAGCCGACGTATGCTGGAGCGCAATCTCATCTACACAGCCATTACACGCGCCAAAAGCAAACTTATCTTACTAGGTGAATTACAGGCCTTCGACTATGCTACCCAACACATCGGAACTGCCCGAAAAACCTATCTGATTGAACGCTTCAGTGATTTATTGGAGAATGTTGAAGAAAAGCAACAAACTGTCTCAGAAACTGCCACATCAAGTGCATCTGAACAATCCTACATCCTGACCGAAGAAAATTGGGACAGCATCCCCGCTATGATTGGGATTACAGACGCAGACCTCAAAGAGATTTTTGGAAAATAGTGCATAAGAAAACCCACCTAATCAGGTGGGATTTTTGTTTATTAAGATTATTTAACTGTTGCTGTGCTTGTAATCAATTCAACAGCTTTTTTGATTGTGATATCGTGTTTCAACATATCAGCTGAAAGCAAGCTTTGTACTTGAGCAACTTCCATGTTGTAGTCTGTTGCCAATTGCTCAACTTCTTTTTGGATTTCTTCTTCTGAAGCATCAAATCCTTCAGCTTTGGCAACTGCTTCGATAACAAGGTTAGTCTTAGTACGTGACTCAGCTTCTGCTTGATATTGATTGTGAAGGTCTTCTTGAGTAGTTCCAGTGATTTGGAAGTACATGTCAGGGTTGATACCTTGACGTTGCAAGTTTCCAAGGAATTCGTTTACTGAGCGGTGAACTTCTTCGTGAATCATTTCTTCTGGAAGTTCTACGATTTCAGCGTTTTCTACAGCTTTATCAATTGCTGCACCTTCAACGGCATCTTTGTAAGCTTCTTCTTTAGCTTCAGCTAACTCTTTGCGGTATTTTTCTTTCAATTCAGCAAGTGTTTCAACTTCTTCGTCGATGTCTTTTGCAAGCTCATCGTCAAGAGCTGGAACTTCTTTTGCTTTTACTTCGTGAATAGTTGTTACGAATTTAGCTTCTTTACCTGCAAGGTCTTCTGCTTGGTAGTCTTCTGGGAATGTTACAACTACATCAACAGTTTCGCCAGCTGAGTGACCTACCAATTGATCTTCGAAACCAGGGATGAATTGACCTGAACCAAGTCCAAGTGAGAAGTTTTCACCTTTTCCGCCATCAAATTCAACACCGTCGATAGAACCAACGAAGTCGATGACAACAGTGTCGCCGTTTTCAGCAGCAGCTTCTTTGATAACCAATTCAGCCAAGTTGTTGCGTTCGCGTTCGATACGCTCTTCAACGTCAGCGTCAGTTACTTCTTTTTCTACATCAACTGATACTTCAAGGTTTTTGTAGTCACCCAATTTTACTTCAGGTTTTGTAACAACTTCAGCAGTGATTACCCAGTCTTGACCTTTTTCCATTGAAGTTACATCAATTTTTGGTTGAGCAACAACTTCAAGACCAGCTTCTTTTACAGCTGCTTCATAAGCGTTTGGCAAAAGAGCGTTCATAACGTCTTGATAAAGTGACTCTTCACCAAATTTTTTGTCGAAGATAGGACGTGGAAGGTGACCTTTACGGAAACCTGGAACATTAAGAGATTTCTTCACTGAGTTGAAGACACGGTCCAATTCTGGTTTGATTTGGTCTTGAGAGATAGTGAAAGTCAAGACACCACGGTTTGTTTCTTTGTTTTCAAATGATACAGACATTCTGTCATTTCTCCTTAAAATTTTTTTAAATACAGTCTATTATAACATAAATAGACGACTTTTTTCAAGTAATGACTGCGCTTTTCAATGATAGGAGAGGTACTTGCTTGTTTCCTTGATACTAAGGTCAGCCATTCTTTCCTTGTTTTTCTCAATAAAGCCTGCTACCCAAGTTGGATTGGTTTTGGAGTAGTCTCTTAGAGTCCAACCAATGGCTTTATTGATAAAGAATTCTGTTTGGTTCAAATTATGAAACAGAATCTTTTCCAGTAATTGAACATTGGTCTTCTCTTTTCTTAACAACTGGTGGTCAATAGCGACGCGTCTCAACCAGATATTGTCTGACAGTCTCCATTGGAGGATTATTTTTTCCAGTTCCTGCTTCTCATACACCAAACTCCCTACTACTCGATCTAGGATATCCACCATATCCCACCAAGACTTGATAACAACCAACTGCTCTAGCTTAGGCAAATCGCTGTCCTTTAGATAAGACTGCATTGCTTTCAAATAATTGACAGCCACATACTGGTATTCTCTATACTCTTTTTCCCAGCAAGTATCTACAAAATCCCAATCGATAATCTTTGTTTTTTTCGCTTCTGGAAAGTATTTTTTATAGAGTTTATTTCTTTCTGGCGCCGCAACGCCTAGAAAGGAAAATTGATGGCGCATAATGGCGCATATAAGACTCCATAGGCCCTGCTTTTTTAGGATCTTCTGCTGCTTCTAGCTCCTCAAGTAAATCCGTTAGACTCATCTAAAACTCATCCTGCCCCACCAAGTGGTGCTGAAAGGCATAGACTGCTGCCTGGGTACGATCGCTAACCTCAAGTTTAGCAAGAATGTTGGACACATGGGTCTTGACCGTCTTGAGAGAGATAAAAAGTTCGTCTGCGATACGCTGATTTTCGTAACCCTTGGCGATGAGTTGAAGCACATCTCGCTCACGCGCAGTCAGGTCCTCATGTAGTTCTATGTGATTGCGGTGATATTCGACCTTCTTGCTGACCTCTTGCTCAATGGCCAGTTTCCCAACAGCTACCTTACGGACGGCATGGAGTAGTTCGTCTGCACTAGAAGTCTTGAGCATATAGCCCCTAGCACCTGCATTCAATACCGGCATGATTTTTTCATTGTCCAAGTACGAAGTCACAATCAAAATCTTGGCTTCGGGCCATTCTTTGAGGAGGGCCAAGGTCGCGTCAATTCCATTCATCTCAGGCATGACAATATCCATGACAATGACATCTGGACGCAGTTCCAAGGCCAAGTCAATCCCCTGAGATCCGTTGGCCGCCTCACCCACAACTTCTACATCGTCTTGGAGGTCAAAGTAGCTTTTCAAGCCCAATCGGACCATTTCATGGTCATCTACTAGTAAAATTTTCATCTTTACTCCTTCATCATTCCTTATCGAGCAGGGGAATACGGATATCAACCGCCAGCCCTTGCTTGGGCGCTGTCAATAACTGAACCGTCCCTGCCATATCTTCAACCCTCTCTTTGATATTTCGCAGTCCATAACTCAAGTCATCTAAGCTCCCTAACTGGAACCCAATCCCATTATCCACCACCTTCAGCTGCAATTCAAAATCCATCTGATAGAGATAGACATCTAAACAGGAGGCTTGGGCATGGCGGAGGGTATTGCTAATCAACTCTTGTAGAATACGGAAGATATGCTCCTCGATTTTCTTAGGCAATTTCGTCACATTTTGCTTGAAACTAACCTTGAGATCACTCTTGTCCTTAAGCTCTTTTAAGAGAATTTGAATCCCTTCAACCAGACTCTTCTGCTCCAGTTCAACTGGTCGCAAATGCAAGAGTAAGACCCGCAAATCCTTCTGGGCTGTTTCTAAAATAGCTGTGACACTCTGCAACTGGGTCTGCATCTTTTCTCTATCCAATTTCAAAGCCTGCTGACTGATACCTGACAAAATCATGTGAGCCGCAAACAACTCTTGACTGACTGTATCGTGCAAATCCCGAGCAATTCGCTTCCGTTCTTTCTCGATAATTTCCTCTTCCTGAGCAAGGCTGTGATTTTCAGCCTTTTGAAGAGCCTCTGTCAGAAGGTTAAGTTTACCTGACAAGGACTTGAAACTGACATCCAAGTCTGGATCTGCAACCTGAATCACTTCTTGCCCCGCCAATAAACGCTTGAGATTAGCCTGCATTTTTCTTAGAGAAAGCTCTTCGACACCTCGCCAAAACAGGGCCAAGAGACAGGTCATGGACATGCTGAATACCAACAACAAAAAGACAAATTTTTCTGTTTTTTCGACATCATGTAAGAAAATAGACCAGTCAAAATCAAGGATTTCCAGCAAGCTATGGGAGAGAAATAAGACAAACAGGAAGGAGGTAATAGCAATGATTATATAAGCTTGTTTTTTCATTCTCTGACCACCTCCACATCCCCAATCATAGTGGTCAAGAGAATCTTGATGCTCTTGTTACTCTTGAGATAGTCTCTTGTTTCCTGATGATAGTGTTCATTGCGGAGGGCTCGCTTGGGCTGGTTGAAAAAAGTCAAATCACCATAGAGACAGTTAACACTGAGACTGACTTCAACATCTACAGGTACAATGATTTTGGTTGTTCCTACCATCTTTCTGAGGATAATAACATTATCATGATTGGTTAGGATGACCCTCTCCAGATGAATGGTGTCTTTACCCATAAGACGAAAGAGATTGATATCATCAAACTGGCAAGTCTGGTAGCTTGAAAAATGATGGAGATTCCCAAACCAACGATTTTTCTCCTTCTTAACCGTCACCACCTCTTCAAACACCAAATTTGTCTGCTCTTTTTCCTGATTCATCATCGGATAAAGAAGAAAGAGACTATATATGACCGCAACAAAAATAGCTAGAATCACAAAGGGGTTGAGCATGACAATGAAAAAGAAGAGAATGGTTGCCACCACTAACAGAAGGTTATTCCCCTCTTTACCAGTGTAATAGCGAATCAAAAGCAAAAAGAGGAATAGAATCAGCAGAAAACGTGAAAAATGCTCTGACACCATCAAAATCAGAGCTCCTGTCAAAAGACAGGCTTCGATAAATAAAAAGATTTTAAATTTTCTCATACATGTATCCTCTCCCTTCTATTTTATCACAATTCAAAAAAGTCACCTCGGTCTGAAGATGGAAAAAAGGCGGTAGTTACGCCTTTTTCATCTGATCATTTGCTTCTTTTAATTTTCCATAAAGAATGTAATCTACGCTTTGCAAATCTGCTATGGTGGCACAATTAAGGGCACACATGATTAAGCGTAGATCTGCTTTCCAGCCTTGGACAATGCCAATCACTTCTTCGACTGAATAGGTTTCAACCAACTCTAGAACAGTACGTGACAGTCCCACAGCCTTGGCACCAAAGACCAGACACTTAATCATATCCAGCGGATTGCGAACGCCACCACTGACCAAGAGTTGAACCTTGTCTTTCCAGTCTTGGGCATTGAGAAGTGCTTGCATAGTAGACTGGCCCCATTGATTGAGGTAGTCACGTTGACCACTGCGACGGTTTTCGATATAAGCAAAGCTAGTTCCACCACGACCTGATAGGTCGACAGTTCGAACCCCTAGTTCATAGGCTCTTTCAATGGTCTTTACATCCATCCCAAAGCCCACTTCCTTTAGGACAATAGGAACGGGGATTTGCTTGCTATAGTCTGCCAGATGCGATTGCCAGCTTCTGAACTTCCTTTCTCCTTCGGGCATGAGTAATTCCTGCATGACATTAACATGCACTTGAAGGAGGAGAGGATTCATCTCTTCTACAGTCTGAAGACCTAACTCGACAGGCTTGTCCAATCCAATATTGGTTCCAAGAAGGAGATTTGGATGACTAGACTTGACAGAAAATGAATCATCTGTAGGATCCTTGAGGGCTGCGCTATAAGAACCCGTCACAAACAAAATCCCACAGGCTTCCGCCACCTGAGCTAGTTTTTGATTGATTTCTCGTCCTTTATCACTTCCACCTGTCATGGCATTGATATAAAAAGGAAAGTCCCACTTTCGACCTACAAACTCTGTAGACAAATCAATCTCATCCAGGTCATAAAGAGGCAAGGAATAATGAATCAACTCCACCTCATCAAAGCTATTATAGGAACTTTTCTGCTCAAGGGCATAGCGGATGTGCTCATCCTTACGATTTGTCGTCATGTCCTATCCTTTCTTGGTATAAGAGCTCAATCCCCAGATCGGCCCATCGGTTTTTTAGAGTTTCAGTTGATTGCACATCAAAACTCAAGGCAATACCACAGTCACCACCACCAGCGCCACTACTCTTGGCAACAGCCTGCAAATTTTGACTGGCTTCTTTTAGTTGTCTAAGCGAAGGCGTGTAAATATCTACGCTCAAGCCTTCTAAGAGCTTGCTGGCTACTTCTACTTGCTCGATAATTTTTTCTGATTCCCCATGCTCCAAGGCTTCTACCAAAGCAGCCACCGTTTCTTTTGAGGAATTTAAAAAATTCTGATTGATATTTTGCTTGATTTGCTGGACCATGTGACTCGATACAGCCACTTCCTTGGTCCATCCCACTAGAAAATCACATTCTAGGGCTGGTTGCACTTGTGAAATTGAAAATCCCCAATCACGCTCTAAAACTGTCGACAAATTTTCTTCTTCCAACCAAGCAGCCATCTTTTGGCGATCAAATGATTGGTAGAGAACCAAATCCTCTGCCACAATACAGGCAAGGTCTCCCATAGAACCATTGTCTCCGCGCTTGAGCAAGACAGCGCTAGCCAGCTTGAATAAGAGCTCCTGATCCACTGAAACATCATACAGAGCCAGCAGAGCCTTGACAACCAAGACAACGACGCTACCGCTAGAGCCTAGACCAAATTTTTTCCCTTCTCTTTCCATTTTGCCACGGATTTCGAGAAAAAAAGGTTGCAAGGTCTGCCCATGAGAAGTCAGGAAATCTTCCACTAAAGCAATCGTTTCTTGAATCAAGTTGTAGTCAGGATTTGGCGTCAAGTCCACTGCGAAATCAAACATATCCGAATAAATACGGTAACTATCAGAAAAAGCAATCTCGCCCTTCATATAGATGGGAATGGCCTTTATCAAGGCCAACTGCCCAGGCTCTAAAATAGCATATTCGCCTGCCCAATAGAGTTTTCCGCAAGTTTTAACAGCAATCATCTTGACTCAAATCCTTTGTTTTTGACACAATCAAGCGATAACGTTGACCGAAGATTTCTGATAAATGCTCCAAGTCTTTCTCTTGACAGAGGACTTTGACATTGGGACCAGCATCCATAGTAAAGTAGCAGGCTTCCCCTTGCTCACGGAGCTGGCGGACAAAGTCCATGGCCTCATAAGAGGCATCCGTCAGATAAGAAAAGGCTGGTGATGCTGTTTTGGTCGTAGCATGCATAGCCAGGGCATTTTTCTCCGTTAACTCCCCAACCTTGGCAAAGTCATTTTCCTTGAGATAAGCCAGCATATCCTGATAATCCTTCTCAGACTGACGCACCCAGTCGTCAAAAGTCGTCGAAGTTTCCACACAAAGTTTCATCCCATCACGACTAGAGATTGGTTTTTTCTTGTCCTCTAGCACCAACATAATCATAGCTAGTTTCAAGTCTGTCTCTACAGGGTAAATTTCCCCACTATCCTTATCCCAGGCACCTAGTGGTCCGTAAAAACTCCGAGAGGACGACCCTGAGGCATACTTGGCCTCCTGTGCCAACTGACTTCTATCCAATCCAAGCTTGAAATAAGCATTACAAGCCTTGACCAGGGCGGACAAACCACTAGAACTTGAGGACAGGCCCGCCGCGGTAGGCATATTGTTTTGAGTATCAATACGAACAAAGCCCTCACCAGCTGGACGATAGCGGTCAATAATCTTACTCATCTTAGCATGCTCCGCCTCATTTTGTAACTGACCATTGATATAAAAGGCATCAGCCATTGCATCCGTCGATAGAGGCGACAAAGTCGTCTCCGTGTACATATTTTCCAGAGTCAGAGAAATACTGCTAGTAGCAGGCACCATCTCTTTTTCTTTTTTCTTTCCCCAATATTTGATAATAGCAATATTTGCGTAAGAACGTACTGTTACAGGCTCTCTATCCATGTCTGAACAGCTCCTTTCTCTTCTAATCTTTCTGCTAGTTCTTGAGCTTGAGTCAAATTGTCTGCCAAGGCTATGATACAGCCTCCTAGCCCACCACCGCTCATCTTGGCACCCAGAGCACCATGGTGAAGAGCCGTTTCAACCAAAGAATCTGACTCAGAACTACTAACACCAATTTCTTTTAAGTGGAAATGCGCTTGACTGAGGATTTGTCCCAGTCCTTCAGCATCTTTTTGTGAAATCGCATCTTCTGCTTGCTGGGTTAATTCTCCCAAGGCATGCAAAAACGGTAGGGCATCCTTGCCCTTGTTTTGAACCACTTGAATAGCTTCACGAGTATGGCCATAAACACCCGTATCGGCAATGACCAAATAGGCAGATAAATCCATCTCAAGCTCTGTAAATCCTACATTCTTAATAAATCGAATAGGCTGGTCACTGAGACAGGTCTTGGCATCCAAACCACTAGGATTCATATGGGCAATCATCTCAGCTCGATTGACCAAGATTTCTAATACATCATGAGGCAGTTCTGCCTCATAGTAGTCAAAAACCGCACGAATAGCCGCTATGCTAATAGCCGCTGACGAACCCATTCCCCGTTTTTCAGGGATAGCCGAGTCAATCTCACAGCGAATGCAGGCTTCTTTGATATCCAAATACTCCAGCGAAGCATAAACTGCCATGGACAAAGTATCCTCCTCATAAAGACACCAAGGACTCGCTGCAGGAACTACCTTACAAGTCACCTCCACCTCCAAAAGAGGCAGGGAAATGGCAGGATAACCGTAAACGACTGCATGCTCCCCTATTAAAATTATCTTACTGTGTGCCTGACCGACACCAAGTTTTTTTGTCATGTTTTCCTTTTACTAGACGAAAAAGCCGTCTCATACTCAATGAAAATCAAAAAGCAAACTAGGAAGCTAGCCGCAGGCTGTACTTGAGTACGGTAAGGCGACGCTGACGTGGTTTGAATTTGATTTTCGAAGAGTATTATTTTTTCCTACAAGTATTTATTCTCTCCTATCTATTTTATTATATTTTCACAAAAAAAGCGATTGTTTCCTTTACAATCGCCTCTTTCATTATTGAATCCATTCGCCATTATAATTGACAGAATAGCCTTCTACAGTGGTATTCACTGCTAAAGCACCTGAGCTATAAGCATAGTACCATTTA
Organism: Streptococcus mitis SK569; assembly: GCF_000222785.1. Taxonomy (GTDB): domain Bacteria; phylum Bacillota; class Bacilli; order Lactobacillales; family Streptococcaceae; genus Streptococcus; species Streptococcus mitis_N. Next base: position 42,108 of record NZ_AFUF01000028.1, read on the forward strand.
CTACCGACCTGGAACCAGCCAGTTGCCATTGCTCCTGATGAACGGAGATAGTACCACTTGTTACCAAAGTATTGCCAGCCCGTTTTCATATCACCATTTTCAGCATCTAAATAGTACCAAGTTGAGTCTTCTTGATACCAGCCAGTTGCCATGGCTCCTGATGAACGGAGGTAGTACCACTTGTTACCAAGGTATTGCCAACCTGTTTTCATATCACCATTTGGCTGGTCTAAATAATACCAAGTGCTACCTTCCTGATACCAGCCAGTTGCCATGGCTCCTGATGAACGGAGGTAGTACCAGTTATTACCTAGATATTGCCATCCTGTTCGCATAATACCAGTTTCTGGGTCTAGGTAATACCATGGAGCAGGTTTGCTTCTATCAATGTCAATAGTAACATGAAAATCTTGAGTCCAACCCTTAGCAACTTCACCAATTGGTAGTGGATTGTAAGAATCATCGCCAAAATTTCCTAGCTTATTTAAATAATACCAATTGCCGTCTTCATAAACCCAGCCTGTCTTTACAGCATAATGATTATCAAAATAATAAGTTCTCTTTTCAGGAGATGAAGTATATTGTTCACCATATACTTTTCCTGTATTTTCAGACGTTTTTGCCTCTAGTACTTGTTTATCTGTTTGTTCTAGCAAAGCTCCATCTGAGCTAAAATAATACCATTTTTGTTGGAGTCCAATTTCATTAATTGGTTGGTTATCTAATAAATTATCACGATAACCTGTTCCAGGAATTTCTAAGTATTGCCATCCAACTACCATTTCTCCTTTATCACCAAAATAATAAGTTTTACCGTCTATTTTATGCCAATAAATTGCTTTATGATCATCTTTTACATAATATTTTCTATTATCCTTATCAACAAATTGGCCACCTGTGGTATCCGCAAATACAGTATTAGTAGCTAGCAAACCAAAGAAAAATGCTGTTAGTCCAACTTGCATAGTTTTTTTAAAAAGTTTCATTTATATGTCCTCCAATATTAAATCCACTCACCAGATGAGGCGAAATTATAAACTTTACCATCGATAGTCTGGCTACCTGTAACCATTGCTCCATTTGAATTGAGATAATACCAGTTTCCATTTACTTTGGTCCAACCTGTCTTCATATCTCCATTACTTGCATTTAGGTAGTACCAAGTTGAACCATCTTTCACCCAACCAGTTGCCATGGCTCCTGATGAACGGAGATAGTACCACTTGTTACCAAGATATTGCCAGCCTGTTTTCATATCGCCATTTTCAGCATCTAAATAGTACCAAGTTAAGCCTTCCTGATACCAGCCAGTTGTCATAGCTCCTGATGAACGGAGGTAGTACCACTTATTGCCAATTTGCTTCCAACCAGTTTGCATGATACCAGTTTCTGAATCTAGATAGTACCAAGCTGAACCATCATTTATCCAACCTGCACGTCTTTCACCACCAATATAGTTTTCTCCATTAATTTCCGTTTTAGCTAGATAATACCAATTAGACTGGTCATAAAGCCAACCTGTCTCTAAAGAATGATTTTGATTAAAGTAATAGTTCGTGTAAAAACTCTTCTCTTCTTTATCTTCCGGGTTTGTACGTTTTTCCCCATACTTTCTTCCAACACTGTCTTTAGTTTTAACCTCTAATGCTTTCCAACCAACAAACTCTTGTAGCACTCCATTTTTGTCAAAGTAGTACCATTCTGGCATTGGGGAACCTTCTAATCTTATACCATTAGGGTAAGGACCAATTGTATATCCTTTAACTGGCATTGGAATGTACTGCCAACCAACAACCATTTCACCATTATAATCAAAATAATAGGTCTTGCCATCAATCACTCGCCAGTAGGTTTCTTTGAGTTCCCCCTTCTTGTAGTAGGTTCTACCATTTTCTTGAACAAATTGCCAGCCTTCTGAATCAGCATCATCCGCTAATACTGCACTTGTCGCTAGCAAACCAAAGAAAAAGACTGCTAATGCGATTTGCATCAATTTTTTTATTATTTTCATTAGACGTATCCTCCTGCAAGAATTATAGTAAAAATTAAATTGTATGTCAATATGACGGCTTTAAAATCATATAATAACGAAACATATTAAAAATTGAAACAGTAGTAGTACACTTTGGCTTTGAAAATATTTTTAGAAATTATAGTATATTGAAACCATAATAGTACACCATGACTCCTAAAATATATCATATTGAATCTAGAATACTACATTGTGCATACTAAAATATTCCTAGAAATTAATTTGAATTTCCTAATCTATTTCTTCACATCTTATTTCACTCCACTATATTATGACGCGCTTACAGTCAGCCTTCAACTTCCTGAAATGCAAAAATCCCCTAGCAGACTTTCCTGCTAGGAGATTTTCTTATGAGAGGTACTTATTTAAGCTTTGAAAATCGGACTTATCATCTGATAATTATCAAATAATCTGCCAATTAAGCTTCTTCGTCTTCTTTACGACGACGGCCTGCAAGACCAAGACCAAGTAATGCACTTGCGGCTGCTGCTACCATAGCTACAGTAGAATCTGCTGTACCTGTATTTGGCAACTCTTTCGCTCCTGCTTTCTTAGCTGGTGTTGCTGCATGTGAGCCTTGTTCAGCAGATGTAACTGCTTTATCAGCTGGTGCTACTGCATGTGAGCCTTGTTCAGCAGATGTAACTGCTTTATCAGCTGGGATTACAGCTGTGCTACCATCTGGGAAGGTTACTGTAGTTGTGCCATCTTTACCTACTTTAACATCTGTTGCTGTTGGGTTTGATTTCTTAACTGCTTCTGCTACCTTAGCTTTTTCAGCGTCTGTCAAGTTGCTTGGATCTGTAACTTGTGTTACTGATGGATCTTTAACACCATCTGCATCCTTAGACTTATCATCTGCTTTATTAGCTGGGATTACTGCTGTTGTGCCATCTTTACCTACTTTAACATCTGTTGCTGTTGGATTAGATTTCTTAACTGCCTTATCTGCTGGGATTACTGCTGTTGTACCATCTGGGTAAGTGACAGTTACTGTGCCATCTTTGCCAACTTTAACATCAGTTACTGTTGGGTTAGCTTTCTTAACTGCTTCTGCTACCTTAGCTTTTTCTGCTTCAGTCAAGTTGCTTGGATCTACAACTGGTGTTACCGCTGGATCCTTAACTGCGTTATCTGATGATTTCTTAACTGTATCACCTGATGGAATAACGGCTGTGCTGCCATCTGGGAAGGTTACTGTAGTTGTACCATCTTTGCCAACTTTAACATCTGTTACTGTTGGGTTTGATTTCTTAACTTCGTCTGCTACCTTAGCTTTTTCTGCTTCAGTCAAGTTGCTTGGATCTACAACTGGTGTTACCGCTGGATCCTTAACTGCGTTATCTGATGATTTCTTAACTGCATCACCTGATGGAATAACGGCTGTGCTGCCATCTGGGAAGGTTACTGTAGTTGTGCCATCTTTGCCAACCTTAACATCTGTTACTGTTGGGTTTGATTTCTTAACTTCGTCTGCTACCTTAGCTTTTTCTGCTTCAGTCAAGTTGCTTGGATCTACGACTGGTGTTACCGCTGGTTTAGCTGGAGCTTTTGTATCCTTAGTTGCGGTTGCTGGAGCACTTGGTTCTGATACATTGCCTGCTGGATCTGTTGCTTTCGCTGTTACGTCTCCTGCTGGAAGCTCTTTCGTTGGTGTGATTGTAGCTTTTCCGTTTTCGTCCGCTACGCCTTCACCAAGCTTGTGACCATCTTTGTCGAACAACTCAACTTTAGATCCTGGTTCTGCTGTCACTTCAACTGGTGTCTTAGTTCCTGCTTTATCTGTTAGATCTGTCTTAACTTCTGGTTTAGCTGGAGCTTTTGTATCCTTAGTTGCGGTTGCTGGAACACTTGGTTCTGATACATTGCCTGCTGGATCTGTTGCTTTCGCTGTTACGTCTCCTGCTGGAAGCTCTTTCGTTGGTGTGATTGTAGCTTTTCCGTTTTCGTCTGCTACGCCTTCACCAAGCTTATTACCGTCTTTGTCGAACAACTCAACTTTAGATCCTGGTTCTGCTGTCACTTCAACTGGTGTCTTAGTTCCTGCTTTATCTGTTAGATCTGTTTTGATTTCTGGTTTAGCTGGAGCTTTTGTATCTGCTGTTGCTTTTTCTGGTGTGCTTGGCTCTGATACATTGCCTGCTGGATCTGTTGCTTTCGCTGTTACGTCTCCTGCTGGAAGCTCTTTCGTTGGTGTGATTGTAGCTTTTCCGTTTTCGTCTGCTACTCCTTCACCAAGCTTGTTACCGTCTTTGTCGAACAACTCAACTTTAGATCCTGGTTCTGCTGTCACTTCAACTGGTGTCTTAGTTCCTGCTTTATCTGTTAGATCTGTTTTGATTTCTGGTTTAGCTGGAGCTTTTGTATCTGCTGTTGCTTTTTCTGGTGTGCTTGGCTCTGATACATTGCCTGCTGGATCTGTTGCTTTCGCTGTTACGTCTCCTGCTGGAAGCTCTTTCGTTGGTGTGATTGTAGCTTTTCCGTTTTCGTCTGCTACGCCTTCACCAAGCTTATTACCGTCTTTGTCGAACAACTCAACTTTAGATCCTGGTTCTGCTGTCACTTCAACTGGTGTCTTAGTTCCTGCTTTATCTGTTAGATCTGTTTTGATTTCTGGTTTAGCTGGAGCTTTGGTATCTGCTGTTGCTGGATCTTCTGGTTTAGATTCCGGTTTAGAGTTTGGATCTTTTGGATCTGTGCCTTTTTCAGCTTCTTCCTTATCAGTGACGCCATCGCCATCTGTATCAGCTTTCTTAGGATCTGTGCCTTTTTCAGCTTCTTCCTTATCAGTCAAGCCATCGCCGTCTGTATCAGCTTTCTTAGGATCTGTGCCTTTTTCAGCTTCTTCCTTATCAGTCAAGCCATCGCCGTCTGTATCAGCTTTCTTAGGATCTGTGCCTTTTTCAGCTTCTTCCTTATCAGTCAAGCCATCGCCGTCTGTATCCTTAGTTGTTGGATCTTCAGGTGAACTTGGGTCTTTAACCGTTACCTTAACTGGAACTTCTTCTGTAGAGCCATCTGGGTATGTTACAACTACTGTCGCATCCTTTTCACCTGGTGTTGTTGTGTCTACTGGTTCCTTGTAGGCTACTGTTGTACCCTTAGGAAGATCTTTTACATTTCCAATTGAATCTTCTGCTTTTGGTGTTGTTCCTTTGTCTACAGTTTGTGGTTTAGCTGTTGGTGTGTTCTTATCTGCATCTGTTGGTGCTGAACTTGGGTCTTTAACCGTTACTTTAACTGGAACTTCTTCTGTAGAGCCATCTGGGTATGTTACAACTACTGTCGCATCTTTTTCGCCTGGTGTTGCTGTATCTACTGGTTCCTTATAGGCTACTGTTGTACCCTTAGGAAGATCTTTTACATTTCCAATTGAATCTTCTGCTTTTGGTGTTGTTCCTTTGTCTACAGTTTGTGGTTTAGCTGTTGGTGTGTTCTTATCTGCATCTGTTGGTGCTGAACTTGGGTCTTTAACCGTTACCTTAACTGGAACTTCTTCTGTAGAGCCATCTGGGTATGTTACAACTACTGTCGCATCTTTTTCACCTGGTGTTGCTGTATCTACTGGATCTTTGAAGGCTACTTTTGTACCCTTAGGAAGATCTTTTACATTTCCAATTGAATCTTCTGCTTTTGGTGTTGTTCCTTTGTTTACAGTTTGTGGTTTAGCTGTTGGTTCGTTCTTATCTGCATCTGTTGGTGCTGAACTTGGGTCTTTAACCGTTACTTTAACTGGAACTTCTTCTGTAGATCCATCTGGGTATGTTACAACTACTGTCGCATCTTTTTCGCCTGGTGTTGCTGTATCTACTGGATCTTTAAAGGCTACTTTTGTACCTTTAGGAAGATCTTTTACATTTCCAATTGAATCTTCTGCTTTTGGCGTTGTTCCTTTGTTTACAGTTTGTGGTTTACCTGTTGGTGTGTTCTTATCTGCATCTGTTGGTGCTGAACTTGGGTCTTTAACCGTTACTTTAACTGGAACTTCTTCTTTAGATCCGTCTGGGTATGTTACAACTACTGTCGCATCTTTTTCACCTGGTGTTGCTGTGTCTACTGGATCTTTGAAGGCTACTTTTGTACCCTTAGGAAGATCTTTTACATTTCCAATTGAATCTTCTGCTTTTGGCGTTGTTCCTTTGTTTACAGTTTGTGGTTTAGCTGTTGGTGTGTTCTTATCTGCATCTGTTGGTTTTTTAGTTACAAATTCTGATAATGGTTTTTTATCTTGAGAACCATCTTTATATGTTACAACAAGATTTCCTTTGTCATCTTTTGTTACTGATTGGATCTTAGCATCTTTATCAGCTACAGCTTTACCTTTTTTGTCTGCCAAGTTAGCATCATCGTTGTTTTGAGAGTACTCAAGTTGAAGCTTCTCTTTGATTTTAGCCAGGTCAGCATCTGTTACGTTAGCTGGATCTGCTACAGTAACTTTTTCAGTTGGAGTTGCAATATCATATTTTTGAGTTTGTCCCTTAAGCATAACACGGAATGCACCTGGATCAGTTGCAGTTGAGCTACCTACTGCTTTATTCTCAATAAATGCACCATCTTTATCCGTTGCAGTTGCATAACGCCATCCTAAAGCCATACCTTCTGGATTTTCTCCTTTAGTTGCTGCCTCTAGTTTATCTTTTGCTAAACCATCTGTCGCTGCTGGAGTACCTGAATAAGTAATGACTGCTGGGGCTTTTTCTGTCGCTGGAGTCTCAGCATTGATAACATTTGCTTTAAATCCATATTGTGTATTAATAGTATTTGCTTCACCTGCAACAGGATCAAACTCTCTGTTACCACCTTGTCTTACAGTAGCACTTGCAATTTTTCCGCTATCATCTTTGAATTTGATATCGAATGAGTTTTCTTCTCCACCATATACATAAACTTCTTTAGTAGCTTTATTAGAGTAAGGGATTTCTACTGTTGGTGCTACTACTGGAGTTGCTTTAGTTACAAATTCTGACAATGGTTTCTTATCTTGAGAACCATCTGCATAGGTTACTACAAGATTTCCATCTGCATCTTTTTCGATTGATTTAATCTTAGCATCTTTATCAGCTACAGCTGTACCTTTTTTGTCTGCTAAGTTAGCATCATCGTTATTTTGAGAGTACTCAAGTTGGACTTTTTCTTTGATTTTAGCCAACTCAGCTTCTGTTACATTTGCTGGATCTGCTACAGTAACTTTTTCAGTTGGAGTAGCAATGTCATATTTTTGAGTTTGTGCCTTAAGCATGACACGGAATGAACCTGGATCAGTTGCGTTTGAGCTACCTACTGCTTTATTCTCAATGAATGCACCATCTGTATCCGTTGCAGTTGCATAACGCCATCCTAAAGCCATACCTTCTGGATTTTCTCCTTTAGTTGCGGCCTCTAGTCTTTCTTTTGATAAACCATCTGTCGCTGCTGGAGTACCTGAGTAAGTAATAACTGCTGGGGCTTTTTCTGTCGCTGGAGTTTCAGCATTGATAACATTTGCTTTAAATCCATACTGAGTATTGATAGTATTTGCTTCACCTGCAACATCAGCAAACGCTTTGTTACCACCTTGTTTTACAGTAGCACTTGCAATTTTTCCGCTATCATCTTTGAATTTGATATCGAATGAGTTTTCTTCTCCAGCATATACATAAACTTCCTTAGTATCTTTATTAGAGTAAGGAATTTCTACTGTTGGTGCTACTACTGGAGTTGTTGGATTAACTAGATAAGCTGCTGCAATCTTATCTGTTGATTTATCAGGGTATGTGATTGTAAGGTTACCCTTTTCATCTACACTGTATTGTGAATCTGCTGGAAGACTTGGGTTAGCAGCTTTCACTGCCTCGATAATCTTATTCTTTTCAGTTTCACTAACGCCATTAGAATCTGCAATATCTAGTTTTGTACCTGCAACTGGTTCATACTTTTTAGCAGTCTCAAGAACATTTACTATAAGTTCTCTGTATATCGTTGTTGGTTTATCTCGATTCTTCGCATGAAAAATAACACTTGTACTTCCTGCTGGCTGGTCCATTGCAACAGTACCACTATATTTAGCATCACGTTGTCTAATCGTAGCTCCACCTGATGTACCTAGATATCCCCCTGATGGCAATACGCCTTTTATAGCTGCCGCATTTTTCTCAACCGAAAATTTCTCTAAAGCTGTAGCTTGAGCTACAACATCTACATCAATTTTATCACCAGGATATACTGTAATCTCTGATCTACTTACCAATAGTCTAGTATCATCATTACCAGTCACGCCACCATCCTTAACAGTCACCGGTGAGGCTGTAACCGTAATCGGTGTACTCTTAGCTGACTCTTTACCACCTGCTGGTGTTGAAGTCGCTGTAATCTCTCCTGCTGGAAGACTGTTTGTAGGGTGAACAGTTGCTACACCTTGAGCATTAGCTACAGCTTCACCGATCACAACACCATCTGTGTTGTAAAGCTTAACAGTTGAACCTGCTGGTGCTTTTACTGTCACATCAGCTGGAGTACTTGCTTTACCTGCCAAATCGTTGACAATTTCTGGACCACTAGTTGTTGGTGTTGCTGCTGGATTGTTAGTCGCTGCACCTGCCGCTGGTTTGTTAGTTGCTGCACCTGCCGCTGGTTTGTTAGTTGCTGCATCTGGCGCTGGCGTGCTTGGTTTTGGTGCTTCTGGTTTTGGAGTAACTGGCTTAGCTGGTGCTACTGCTTCTTTTTCAACAATTACTTTTACAGGAACTTCTTTTGTAGATTTATCCGGGTAAGTTACAACTGCTGTTGCTCGTTTTTCACCTGGAGTTTGTGTATCTACTGCATCCTTGTACTTAACTGTTGTTCCTTTTGGAAGAGTATCTAAGTTTCCAATTGATTTTGTCGCATCTGGTTTTTGACCAACTTTTACAGTTTGATCTTTCGCTGTTGGTGTGGAAACATCAGACTGCCACATCTTTATAGGGTTAGTTGCAATGTTGGCGAAACCTGCATTGGCACCAGCAGTCGCGCTACGCATCATACCAAACACAACCTTCATATCTTTCAACTGTTCGTTAGATGTTGTTGCAGGAACTTCAGTTCTAAAACTCCATGCATAGCCATCATAACCTGAACCACCCGTAGTCGAACGATCCACAATCAAACGTTTGTCATTCAAGGCAACATTATCCAATAACTCTTTAGTTCTCGGAGAAGAATTAGATGCCGCACTCTTGAAATATCTGTCCTCCTGACCGGCAAGTTTTTCTATAGAACGACCATAGATACCACTTTCCCAACCAGAAGCCAGAGAAAAGGTATCTTTTTTGTCTAATGGTAATCCAGCAGCTGTAGCTGGTGCTGGATTTTCAAACGTTACAGAACTACTCAATGCTGAACCATCAGGTTTTGTACGTTCAAGTTTTTTAGTTTTAGGATTTAATTTACCTTGGATTGGAGAGTTATATTTTGCACGTGTAATGCTAGTTGGCATATTAACTTCTGCAGGAATTTGGATGAAATTTCGATATACATCTCCTCCATCTGTATTATACGTATTAGATAGATTTTCTGCATGATCATTATAAAAGACAAGCCAATCTAATGAAGTAATCTTCCCACTAGCGTCTTTATTATATTTAACTTTATAATTTGTAACTCTAGAAACTGCATTAACAGCGTCATCTGTAGACGTGGCTTTATTAACATCATTAAGGATATAGGTATCACTATGACCATTTGCGGCTGCATTTGTACCTTCTGAATAGGCAACTTCCGCTCTAAAAGCATTATTCTTATCTAATGCTTTACCGTTACGTGAGTCGTTAGATCCTGTGTTTTCGATTGAGTTAGATTCTGATTTTTTCTCAGTGTTTTCTGCTTTTTTACCTACAGTTGGTTGTCCATTAGTAGTGTCTACTGCTGGAGTTTCTTTTTTCTCTACAGGTTTGTTTTTTAATTTAGTATTCGCTGTAGTTACTAATTTGCTGTAAGCTTTTTTAATTTCTGCTTGAGTTGTTGCGTTTGCTAATGTAGCTTTTGCAGCTTCTAAGTCAGCTTTTAATACCGCAACACTCTCTTCTGTTTTGTTATCATACGTTCCATTTGCAAGTTTCGCTTCGATTTCTGCAATATAGTTTTCTAGTTTAGTTTTGTCTAAAGCTTTAACTTCTTTTGCAGTTTCTCCATCAAGTTTTGCTGCTACAGCTGGTGTTGTAGCAACTTCTGGCTTGATTTCTGCTACAGCAGCAGGTGCCTCATAAGTCTTGCCATCTCCGTTCGGTGTAGGGTTAACATCCCCAGTAGTCGAGTTGTTTGCTACAGTAGTTTCTGCTGTGTTTGCATGAACCACTTGAGTAGCTAAGCTAGCTCCGACCGCAAAAACAAGAGAACAACCGAATAGGAAGTGCTTTCCTTTTTTGATCATTCTCCAGTTCTTTTGCTCTGCATTTTTACGATTAAAATACATTACATTTTCTCCTTTTGATTTCTAAAAAATAGCATGTAATACACATACACATACACATACACATACACATACACATACACATACACATACACATACACTCAACATTATAATTTATATAAGCAGATTTGTCAATTATATTAATTATTTTTTATTTTTTTCCAGTATTTTCAGAATTTTTCAGGATTTAAAGCATTCATTATATTATAATATTGCGATAAAGATAAAATCTCCCTTTTCTTCAAAACTATGATAAATGCCATTTTTTGAATACTTATAAAGAATATATTGATTTTACCTACAACTAACTCATCCCTTTTGAGTGTCAAAAAGTAGAGAACTATGAAAGTAAAGCTTATCAGATACCAATACTCTTCGAAAACCTCTTCACATCACGTTAGCTTCCATCTGCAACCTCAAAACTAGTGTTTTGAGCAACTTGCAGCTAGCTTCCTAGTTTGCTCTTTCATTTTCATTGGGTATAAACTATGATCAAGAAGAAATCATTCTCTCTGACCATCTCTTTGAAGCCTTACAAGACATCTAGGGGTCTACAATTTTGCCTCTTCAAAAAAGCCCCATACTATCTGGAGTTCAGGAATTCCTGTTACAGATAGTATAGAGCTCAAACAGCAGTTACACGACCGTGACTGCCTTTCTATTCTTGCATAGCGTAACCAACACCACGCACAGTTTTAATGTAGCTTTTTTGACCTTTTACATCAAGCTTGCTACGTAGATAACGGATATAGACATCCACAATATTTGTTTCTGTCGCACTTTCATACTTCCAGACACTTTCCAACAACTGCTCACGCGTCAGGACTTTCTTGCTTCCCATAAGAGTAGCCAAAAGATCATACTCACGACGCGTCAGAGCAATCATCTCTTCGCCACGATAAACAGTATGATGTTCTACATCCATACGCAGATTTCGGTAAGACGTTGGAACCTTCATCTGACTACAGTGTTGGTCGATAAAGTCCCGACCTCGGAAAATCGCTGAAATACGAGCTACCAGATTCTCAATAATAACTGGCTTATAGATGTAAGAAACGGCAAAGCGTTGGATTGCCTCAATCTGATCTTGCAAGTCTTCGCGATGGTCCAAGACCATGATCACTGAGGCTGGCTTAGTCCGACTCAGCTTGTCTGCAAAATCCTGGGCTGTCATATCCCCCAGATGAGCATTTAATAAAATCAAGTCATAGTCTGTCTGAAGAGCCATGGAGAGGGCTTTTTGCCCCTCCTCAACCTGATCAACTCGGTATTGCTCTTTTTGGAGTTCCAAACTTAAAAAATGAGCTAGATTTCGTTCTTTCTCAAATAATAAAATCCGTTTCCCCATGGCAGACCTACTTATTTTTCGTCATACCAAGAGTAGTGGAAGGTTCCTTCTTTGTCTTTACGTTGGTAAGTGTGGGCACCAAAGTAGTCACGTTGTGCTTGGATCAAGTTAGCTGGAAGGTCAGCTGAACGGTAGCTATCAAAGTAAGTAATAGCTGCTGAGAAGGTTGGTACTGGTACACCAGCTTGAACAGCAAGAGCTACGATGTCACGCACTGCTTGTTGGTACTTAGCAGTAACATCCAAGAAGTATTCATCCAAAAGAAGGTTGGCAAGGTCTGCATCACGATTGTAAGCATCTGTGATCTTTTGCAAGAAACGAGAACGGATGATACAGCCATCACGCCAGATAGATGCGATGTCTGCAAATGGCAAGTTCCAGTTGTTTTCTTTAGAAGCTACACGCAATTGAGCAAAACCTTGTGCGTATGAAATGATTTTTGAGAAGTAAAGGGCTTGACGAATCTTTTCGATCAACTCAGCCTTGTCTCCTTCAAATTTGAAGGCAGCTGGTTTTGGAAGAACCTTGCTAGCATGCACACGTTCTTCTTTGTAAGTAGAGATGTAACGTGCAAATACTGACTCAGTGATGAGTGACAAAGGCACACCAAGGTCAAGTGATGATTGGCTAGTCCATTTACCAGTTCCCTTGTTACCTGCAGCATCAAGGATGTAGTCTACGATTGGTCCGTCTTGACCTTCATCGTCTTTACGGCTCAAGATATCAGCTGTGATTTCGATCAAGTAGCTGTCCAATTCACCCTTGTTCCACTCAGTAAAGATTTCAGCCATGTCTTCTGCAGAAAGGCCTAACAAGTGTTGCATCAAGTCATAGCTTTCTGCGATCAATTGCATATCACCATACTCGATACCGTTGTGGACCATCTTCACATAGTGACCAGCTCCATCAGGACCGATGTAAGTCACACATGGTTTGCCATCTTCTGGTGCTTTAGCTGAGATTTCTTCAAGAACATCCGCAACCAATTCGTAGGCTTCTTTTTGTCCACCAGGCATGATAGAAGGACCTTCAAGGGCACCTTTTTCACCACCAGAAACCCCAGTACCGATAAAGTTGATACCTGAGTTTGCCAATTCTTCATTACGACGGATTGTATCTTTGTAGAAAGTGTTTCCTCCGTCAATCAAGATATCACCTTTATCAAGGTGTGGAAGAAGGGCTTGGATAGTCGCATCTGTACCAGGTCCAGCTTGAACCATGAGCATGATACGACGAGGTTTTTCGATTGAGTTTACAAAACTTTCAACGTCATAGCTTGGTACAAAGTTCTTTTCAGGATGGCAAGCAATTACATCTTCCGTTTTTTCTTTACTACGGTTGTAGATAGCAACTGTGTAACCACGAGATTCAATATTAAGGGCAAGGTTACGACCCATTACGGCCATACCTACGACACCAAAGTTAGCTTTTGTCATTTGACACTCCTCTTGTTTAATTTGTTTTATTTTATCATTTTTACTTTTGAAAAGAAAGAATTTTGTAACGACTGCTTAGTAGTCCAAGTCATCCGCATGTCCAGAACCATTTCCAACAAAGTAACCTGTCTTACAGTTAAGGGTAAAGAGATAGGTTCCATCTGGCTTGTAGAGGTTGTAATAACCATTACCATTAACGATATTGACACGTTCAAGGATGTATTGGTTACCAGTGATATAACCACGTGAACGTGAAGTCGCTAAAATTTGTTCCAAAACACCATCAGCAAAATCCCAGGCGGAGTTATTGCTATCATCAATAGCAGATTGGTTATAAGAAACACGACTGGCACTTCTTTGAACAGCAACTCCCGCATTTGATACGCCCATATTGACTTCACTACGAGAACTTCTAGTCTCAGTTGAGGCCGCATTTGAGCTACTTGGACTGGTCTCACTAGTAGTATTTGAACTTGCTTGACTAGAGCTGCTAGTTTGACCCGAACTTGAGCTAGAAGTACTTGTTTGCTGGCTCTTACCAAGGCTAATAGCCTTATCTAGCAATTTATCAAGCTCCGTATTCCCAGTTTTAATATCTGTAAATTTAGCATTCGATTTGGCTTTGGCATTGGTATCCAGAACACCATCAACAATAGCTGGTTTTTCAAATTGTGCATTGACTTCTTGGATGGCCTTGATTTGCGTTTCTAAGCTGTCATATTTCGATTTGGCAAGCGTATGTTCACGACTACCTTCCAGCTTATCAAGCAAGGTTTTAAGTTGAGTCAGTTTATCAAACTGGCTATTTTTTAAAGCCGTTTTGTTGCTATCTGTGTAGAAGGCATCATATAAATTATTAAATTCTTCCGCTTCTGCCTGCGAGTTTGTGGTTGATTGAGAAGTCTGAATTTCCTTGGTCGAACGATCCACTTGACGATAAACATAATAACCAGTTCCAATAATAAGAATTCCTAGAGCAGCTAACAAGCCATAAAGAATCTGTTTCTTAACGCTTTGCCCATCTTCACTATCCACCATTGGATACTCTGTTTCGACTGCCTCCTCAGTGTCAAATTCTTCCTCAAAAGGAGTTTCTGTCACTTGTGTAGATTCTAAGTCATCAAACTGGATGAAATCATTCTCTACTATCGTAGGCTCAACAGCTGTCTCCTCCCGAATCTCTTGGATAAGATCATCCAAACTCTGCGTTTCGACCAACTCCTCCTTTTTGTATTGGCGGGTCGCAAACTTATCTGCCTCAATTTCATCTTTGTGTTGCTTGACATACTTATCTAAAATAGAATCTTCAGGCAAGACCCCTGCTTCTACTTCTTCATTTTTACGAATAGCTTGACCAACTGTTAACTCTTTTGCTTCATCAAAATCAAATCGCGGTTCTTGGCCTTCTTTTTTATGACGATCTCGTCTTTTCTTAGTCATGAGTTTACCTTCCTACTTTACTTCCTGACGTTTAACACGCTGACCAAAATATTGATACAGATCCACTTTCAGGGTTCCGTTATACAGTTTACGCTTCTTGTCCGCTTGGCTACCATACTTGCTTTCAAAGGCTTCATCACTAGTTAGGATAAACTTACTCCAAGTCTTGAGAGGTTCAAAAACCTCACCCATCTCAGCATAAAGCTTGGTCACCCCTGCATCATCTGATAAACGTTCACCATAAGGCGGATTGGAGATAATCACACCGTTGATTTTATCAGAACGCAAATCCTGCACACGCATCTGCTTAAAGGTAATATCTCCTGCAACACCAGCTGCCTGAGCATTAGCCTTAGCAATTTCCACCATACGACCATCGATATCACAGCCCATGATGTCCAGTTCAATCTCTCGATCTATTTGCTTACTGGCTTCCGTTCTGACTTCTTGAATCAAGCGGTCACTGACCCAGTTCCATTCCTCAAAAGCAAAAGAGCGACGAAGTCCTGGTGCCATCTTTCGAGCAATCATGACCGCCTCGATACAGAAAGTCCCCGAACCACAAGTCGGATCAATTAAAGGCTTGTCTGGATACCAGTTAGAAAGTTGCAAAATGGCTGCCGCCATATTTTCCTTGATAGGAGCGCCACCCTTTTCGGTACGATAGCCACGTTTAAAGAGGCTAGATCCTGTCGTATCAATCATGACAGTTGCCACATCCTTTAGAATAGAAACCTCAATCTTAAACTCTGGGCCATTCTCCATCAGAGGAACACCTTCTGGACGAGCATAGTGTTTCTGCAATTTCTTAACAACAGCTTTCTTAGAAATAGCCTGAACACTCGGTTCATTATGTAGTTTAGATTTAACACATTTTGCTTTTGAAATCGGGAACCGAGCTCCGAGTGGTAAATAATGTTCCCAATCTAAAGCGAAAACACCCTGAAACAGTTCCTCAAAAGTCTTAGCTGGAAAGGTTCCTACGATAATTTTGATACGATCTGCTGCCCGAAGCCAGAGGTTGGTTTCGATAATAGCTCTCACGTCTCCTTGAAAACGCACACGTCCATTTTCAACTTGACAATCGTAGCCCAACTCTCGCACTTCTCTTCCCACAACAGCTTCCAAACCAGCTGCCACAGTTGCAATTAAATTAAATTCTTTTTTCATTTTATAGTCTTACAAGACCTTTCTATATGTCCACTTTAAAAAATGAGGTTGAGAAAATTTCTCAGCCTCAACCTATATGCAATTTTCTATAAGCCATGTTTTGTTCCAGAAGTGACTAGGACCACTTCCTTCGATAATCATCTGTCTACCACTAACAGCTCTAGCTGATAGCAGTCAGAGTACTACGTTCGTTTCCGTGCACTCCATGCCCCGACCAAAATTTGGGTTGCTAGCTTGAGGGGTTTACCGCGTTCCACTCTCTCTGTTTCCAGAAAGACTCCGTCACTGTGGCACTTTCAAGCCTACTCTGACCTATCCAAGGACTTAGCCATTTCAACTGCCGTAACGATTTCTCGTCCCTAGGCTTATGGTTTCGCCTAGCACAAACACTACAGGCATCACAGCCTGTGCTAGCATGGACTTTCCTCATGAAAAGAAATTCTCTTCACGCGATTATCCAAAAATTGCACTTTTTAAATAAGCTCTTAAAATCCTGAGTTATCTAAAATTTGTTTACCAAACACTTCTTTTTCAAGACGATTCAAACGTTTTAAAATATCAAAGTTCGTCATAGAACTTGTTGTTGTAGCTTCAAGAGGTTCTGTTTGAACTGGTGAAGGTTTTGGTTTACTAGCTAATTCTTCCTTCAAATCCGCAATTTCCTGACGAAGTGACTTGACCAAGGCAGCATAGGTTTCATAGTCCTTGATGACATCGTCTAAAAACTCATCAACTTCTACCTTACTATAGCCACGGACTTCACGTCCAAACTCTTGTTCAAAAATATCTTTCGCCGAAAAAATAATACCTGCCATGTCTCTCTCCATTCTCAGTTGCTAGTATTATTATATAAAAAAAGACAAACAAAAATCAAGGTCAAAGCTTCAATTTTCGGAAAAATTTTCTGCAAGTTCATTTAGCTGATCAAATGTTAATTTCTTTATAAAATAGTCTTCTTTCTCTTTCATCAGTTGGTAAACATAAGCTAGTTTCGTTTCATTTTCCTCATCATAAAAAAGATAGGAACTATTCGTATTTTCCAGTAAAAACTGCTGGTAATCTCTTAACTGCCCCTTGTGTTCATAGCGAGAATAAGCATATTTGACAAAGTCTACCTGCTTAAAACGGCTCAGTTTCATCTGATTGCCTTCATTCCAATTTTCCCCATGGGTTTCAAAAGCAAAAATGGTGGCCAACTGAAAACCATATTCGGTTTTCATCTCCTGCGCAACCTCTAGAACCCAATATTCAAAGCCTAAAGTCCCTGTAAATACAAGCCAAGACACCCCATCTGCTGCCATAGCCTCTAAATCTTTACGTATCGCTTTTTTAATCAATTTAAGACGAGGATCCTTGTCAGAAAACAAACCCAAATCAAAAGCAGAATATCCTAAAACCAAAGCTGTAGTCATTTTTAACCCTTTCTGTGTAAAATTATGGTATAATAGAGTGATGTTATTGTACCAATAAGGAGAATTATGGTCAACTATCCTCATAAAATTTCATCCCAAAAAAGACAAGCCTCTCTTTCTCAATCCAAAAATTTCGCAAACAGAGGAATGTCTTTTGAAAAGATGATCAATGCTACCAACGACTACTATTTGTCTCAGGGATTGGCTGTTATACACAAGAAACCTACTCCTATTCAAATCGTACGAGTGGACTATCCACAACGAAGTCGTGCTAAGATTGTTGAAGCTTATTTTAGACAAGCTTCAACAACAGACTATTCAGGTGTTTATGATGGATACTACATCGACTTTGAAGCAAAGGAAACCAGGCAGAAACAAGCGATTCCGATGAAAAATTTTCATCCACATCAGATTCAGCATATGGAACAAGTCCTTGCCCAACAAGGAATCTGCTTTGTCCTTCTTCACTTTTCTTCTCAGCAAGAAACCTACTTATTACCGGCATACGATTTGATTCGCTTCTATCATCAAGATAAGGGGCAAAAATCAATGCCACTTGGATACATACGAGAATACGGTTACCAGATAAAACTAGGGGTATTTCCACAAATTCCCTATCTCGATGTCATCAAAGAACATTTACTAGGTGGTAAACAAGATGAATAAATACATTCTTATGCGAATATTAAAGTATACTGGAATCTTTTTCCTAACTCTCTTTATCGCATTATTTCTATTGGGTGGGGGTGTTTTCCTCTATTTTGTAAGCAAAGCTCCAGCCCTATCAGATAGTAAATTAGTTGCAACAACTTCGAGCAAGATTTACGACAATAATAACGAACTCATTGCCGATCTAGGCTCTGAACGCCGAGTAAACGCTCAGGCCAACGAAATTCCTACTGATTTAGTCAAAGCCATCGTGTCTATCGAGGACCATCGCTTCTTTGATCACAGAGGGGTAGATACGATTCGGATCATGGGTGCCTTCTTACGTAACTTACAAAGCAACTCTTTACAAGGAGGGTCAACCTTAACCCAGCAGTTGATTAAGTTAACCTATTTCTCAACATCAACTTCAGATCAAAACATCTCCCGAAAAGCGCAAGAGGCTTGGTTAGCTGTCCAATTGGAACAAAAAGCTACCAAACAAGAAATCCTTACCTACTACATCAATAAAGTCTATATGTCAAATGGTAACTATGGTATGCAGACCGCAGCCCAAAATTACTACGGAAAAGACTTAAAAGACCTATCTCTACCTCAATTAGCTTTGCTAGCAGGTATGCCTCAGGCACCAAACCAATACGATCCTTACTCTCATCCAGAAGCAGCATTAGACCGTCGTAATTTGGTTCTTTCAGAAATGAGAGGGCAAGATTACATTAGTGCTGAGCAATATGAAAAAGCAATCAATACACCTATCACTGATGGTTTACAAAGTCTTAAGTCAACTGCTACTTATCCAGCATATATGGATAACTATCTAAAAGAGGTTATTGAACAAGTAGAGCACGAAACTGGCTATAATCTTCTGACTACTGGAATGGAAGTATACACAAATGTGGACAAGGGAATTCAACAGCGACTTTGGGATATTTACAATACCGATGAATATGTCTCTTATCCAGATGATGACCTTCAAGTAGCCTCAAC
The DNA here is from genome assembly GCF_000222785.1 of Streptococcus mitis SK569. Taxonomy (GTDB): domain Bacteria; phylum Bacillota; class Bacilli; order Lactobacillales; family Streptococcaceae; genus Streptococcus; species Streptococcus mitis_N. The sequence continues at coordinate 61,021 of NZ_AFUF01000028.1, forward strand.
GATCGTAGATACTTCCAATGGTAAAGTCATCGCTCAACTTGGAGCACGTCACCAAGCAAGTAACGTTTCATTTGGTACCAACCAAGCTGTGGAAACCAACCGTGACTGGGGATCAACCATGAAACCAATCACTGATTATGCTCCAGCCTTAGAATACGGTGTATATGATTCAACTGCAACTACTGTCCACGATATTCCTTATAACTATCCTGGAACAAGTACCCCTGTCTACAACTGGGATCGAGCATATTTTGGCAACATTAGTCTGCAATATGCCCTTCAACAGTCTCGTAACGTGCCTGCCGTTGAAACACTAAACAAGGTTGGTTTAGATAGAGCCAAAAACTTCCTAAATGGTTTAGGAATCGACTATCCAAGTATTCACTACTCAAATGCTATTTCAAGTAATACTACTGAATCTAGTAAACAGTACGGTGCAAGCAGTGAGAAAATGGCTGCGGCTTACGCTGCATTCGCTAATGGCGGTATCTACCATAAACCAATGTACATCAATAAAGTTGTCTTTAGCGATGGTAGCGAAAAAGAATTTTCTGACCCTGGTACTAGAGCTATGAAAGAAACGACTGCTTACATGATGACAGAAATGATGAAAACAGTCTTGACTTACGGAACCGGTCGTAGTGCCTATCTCCCTTGGCTTCCTCAAGCTGGTAAAACAGGTACCTCGAACTATACAGATGAGGAAATCGAAAACCATATCAAGACTAGTCAGTTTGTAGCACCAGATGAACTGTTTGTCGGTTATACTCGTAAGTATTCAATGGCCGTTTGGACAGGTTATACCAACCGCCTCACTCCTATTGTAGGTGATGGTCTCACAGTTGCTGCTAGAGTCTATCGTAGCATGATGAGCTACCTTGCGCAAAATAACCATCCTGGAGATTGGACAATGCCTGAAGGACTATATAGAAACGGGCAATTCGTATTCCAAAACGGAGCTAGAAATACATGGAATACTCCTGATACACAGCAAACACAATCAGAAGTAGAGAATCCCTCTACAACAACTGAAAGTTCAAGCACTCAAGTAACACCTACTCCTGGTCAACCAGCAAATAATCCTACACAAACGAATCCTAATCAGGGACAGCCTGGCCAGCCAACACAACCAGTACAACCAACGCCACAAAATCCACAAGTTCAACAGCAACCTCAACAATGAGATGAAAGAAAATCCTGAGCATAAAAACTCAGGATTTTTTTCTACAATAAAATACATTTCGTAATGTCGAACATAGGATAGGCATCAATCTATTTTCTCGAAACCAAAAGAAGTTAGCTAACAACTAACTTCTTGTTTAATCTATTTCACATGTTTTGCAAGTTCTTCTTGCGCTTTTTTATTGGATTCTTCTTTTTCTTTCATCCATTTAGCTTGCGCTTTTTGATATTCATCTGCAGTAACTGCCTTGTCTTGAAGTTCAAGGTATTTGTATCGAAGCGGATCGCTTGTCCCCTTGTTACCTGAGAAAGAGAAAGGTAAAGTAAATGGTACCATCTTAGACAAGATTGGACGACCAGTTTTAGAAGTTGTTGGGATGACTAGGGCACTATCTGTCAACCAAGCTTGAGCTTCTGCATACTTGTTATAACGTTTTGTAACATCTGTAGTTTCTTCCCCTGCTTCATTGACCATTTTATCATAATCATTGAGACCAACCTTCTTAGCTGCCTCATTGTCTTTTCCTGAATCAAATCCTAGGTAAGTTCTCGTATTTTCCCCTACAGAAGGCTTGATGATGTCAAGATAAGTTGATGGATCTGAGAAGTCTGGTCCCCATCCAACGTTATCTGAGATATCCCAATCCTCACCAGCAGCGGTTTGTGCAAATAAAGTTACATTAAGAACTTCATCTTTTTGTAATTGTTGGATATCAATAATGACATTATCAGTTCCTAAAGTTGCTTCCAAGGATTGTTTCATAGATTGGACGCGCTGAACTTTTGTAGTTGCTGTTTGGTCAACAGGCATATCTAGGTGAATTGGAAATTGTACTCCCTCAGCTTGTAGAGCTGATTTGGCTTTGGCAAACTCTGCTTTGGCTTTTTCAGGATTGTAGAGACCGTCTTGAGCGTCAGCAAGGTTCACATCCTTCCATTCATCCCCATAAGTCACCAATTTTTCTTTGACCATATCACCAAAGTTCTTACCATCTGCTTGGACAAATGTTGGCGGAACAAAAATATTACGCAAGATTTTGCTTGCTCCAGTTTGTCCATTTAGCTGAGAAGCATAGGCTGTACGATCAAATCCAAAGGCAATAGCCTGACGGAAATCCTTGTTTAACAAAGCTTTTTTCGTAGAAGTCTTTTGTTCGTCGCTAGTCTTAGAAGTATATTTATAGGACTGACGGTCAATGTTTGTTCCTACTACATAAGTCGTAGAGTCCTGTTGCGTATAGACAATATTGTCCTTCATCTCTTTCTCAAGCTCTGCGAAACTTGCACTTGTTGGATAGAGACGAGCTGCTGAAAGGCTACCATCTTTAAAGTTTTCTGCAGGTTTACTAGTATCTTGACCATCCCAGAATGACAATTTAACTTTGTCAATATGAACATTTTCTTTATCCCAGTAATTAGGATTCTTCGCAAATTCAACAGTAGATTTGGTCACAATGGATTTCAACAAATAAGGACCATTATACAAGATACTGCTTGGATCTGTTGCTTTGGCAAAATCATCCCCTTTTGAGTTCAAAAACTCTTCATTAACTGGTGCCAAAACACCCATTGTTGTTTTAGAATTCCAAAAACTTTCAGGTTTGTTCAAAGTGTATTGGACTGTTTGATCGTCAAGCGCTTTAATCCCAACTTGAGAAAAATCTTTATTTTCCCCTTTAGCATAGGCATCCAGTCCTTTGATTGAATCCTGTACCAAGTAAAGGGCTTCTGATTTCTTATCTGTTGCATATTTAAGACCTGTCACAAAGTCCTGAGCCTTAACAGGAGCATACTCTTCTCCCTCAGATGTATACCACTTGGCATCCTGACGAATCTTATAAGTGTAAGTCAAGCCATCCTTAGAAACTGACCAGTCCTCTGCCATTGAGGGAATAAGGTTCCCATATTTATCATTTTCAAGTAATCCATCAATCACATTACTAGTAATGTCAGCAGTTGCTGCCTTACCAGTTGTTAAGTAGTTGAGATTATCTGGGTCTGTCTCGTAGGTAAATGCAAAAGTCTGCTCACCTTTAGCACCAGAACCACCAGAACAAGCTGCTAAGACACCTGCAGCCAATAAAGTTACTCCCGCAAGGGCCAATACTTTCCTTGTTTTCATAGTCTTCTCCTTCGTTTTTCTATCCATTATAGCTCCTTTTTTAAGTCCTGTCAATAGAATTTTCTGAATTTTAGAAAATTATTTTTTAAACAACAAATTTGCAAAAATATGAATAATATCAAAAAATGCCTCAACTACATTACATAATCAAGGAATTTTTATACTATTTCTAAATAATAACTGGTAGTCAGTTTTACTTATTTATACTAAATTCAAACCAAGTCTGCTTCACCTTGCGTATATATGTGACTGACTTCGTCAATCTTATCTACAACCTCAAAACAGTGTTTTGAGCAGTCTGCGGCTGGATTCCTAGTTTGCTCTTTGATTTTCATTGAGTATTAATCTAACTCATTTCTCACACACTGCAAAGCTGCTCCAATAATTTGGTGCATATCGTAATAACGATAGTGTCCTAAACGGCTACCAAAGATAACATTCCCTTGCTCATCAGCCATTTTTTATATGATTTATATAAATGATTATTACGATCATTATTAACTGGATAATAAGGATCATCACCTTTTTCCCAATCCCAAATCTCCTTATCAGAAGTATGGAAGATATGAGCACCATACTGATGAACTTGAATTCCTTCCTCTTCACGAGTATAGATATTACCCGCGATATGATTTCGTTTTTCAATGACTTTTACTTTTTTCCTTTTAAGGCTGCTTCATGGGCAAAGACTGCACCAAAGAGACCAGCACCGACAACAAGATAATCGTACATCTTATGCTCCTTTGGAGTTTATTATCTGCCTCTTTTATTAAACTAGAAAATCATTCTACTACTTATCTCACTTCTTGTTTGTAAAATTCTTTCAAAGCATCTTGCCAAGTTGGAATAACAAATCCAGTAGCTTTGGCTTTAGTCAGGCTCATCGTTGAGTTTAGGGGGCGTTTAGCTTTTGCTGGAAATTGACTGGAATCTACTGGCTTGATTTCCACATCTGTATCTTTCAAAATTTCAACTGCAAAATCATACCAAGTCGTGTCTTCTGTCGCATCATTTGACAAATGATAATAACCAAATTCCTTGCGGTTTGCAGCTAGGTAGGTCATGAACTCAGCCAAGGTACGAGTCCAAGTCGGACGACCGTGCTGGTCATTTACAACTGTTAAAGTCTTATGATTTTTCGCAAGATTTTGCATGGTAAAAACGAAGTTTTTGCCATAATTTCCAAATACCCAGGCAGTACGGATAATATAGAAATTAGATACATGCTTCTCAACTAACTCTTCTCCCATACGCTTAGTGCGTCCATATTCTGTCTGTGGATCTGGTCGGTCATCAACTTCCCACTCTTGTCCAACTGGTTTCTTACCGTCAAAGACATAGTCAGTAGAAATATAAACTAAAGTCGCACCATGCTTTTCAGATGCTTTTGCGACATTTTCCGTCCCCGTCACATTGATGGCAAAATCCAATTCTTTCCCTTCATCCTCTGCTGCATCAACAGCGGTGTAGGCTGCACAGTGGTAGACTAAAGTTGGTTTCACCTCTTCAAAAACCTTCTCAACCATTTCTGCATTGGTAATGTCCATCTCAACCACATCTACTGCTACGTATTCTTCATTACGCTCATCCAATAAATAACGAAGTTCAGTTCCTAATTGACCATTTGCTCCTGTAATTAAAATCATATCTATACCTTTCTAATTTGCAACTCTTCCCAATATAGCAATAAAAAGCAGCGATTTCCTGCTTTTTATACTGTAATAATCTCCTGAGTCTTAGCATAATTGGCTTCAACAGCTTCTTTCTCTGCTTTCCACCATTCTTGATTATCTGCATACCACTTGATTGTTTCCTTGAGTCCAGCTTCAAAGTTAGTAAATTCTGGTCTCCAACCTAATTCATCACGGAGTTTACTGGCATCAATCGCATAACGAAGGTCATGTCCTGCACGGTCAGTCACATGATCATAGGCATCCGCAGCTTGTCCCATTTCCTTAAGGATAAGTTCCAAAACTTCCTTGTTGTTCTTCTCGCCATCAGCCCCAATCAAGTAGGTTTCACCGATTTGACCTTTTGTTAAGATTGTCCAAACACCTGAAGAATGGTCATTGGTATGAATCCAATCACGAACGTTCTTTCCTTCACCGTAAAGTTTTGGCTTAATTCCACTTAGGATGTTGGTAATCTGACGTGGGATAAATTTTTCAATGTGTTGATAAGGACCGTAGTTATTTGAACAGTTGGAAATCGTTGCTTTGACTCCAAAAGAACGCACCCAGGCTTTGACAATCAAGTCTGAGGCAGCCTTGGTTGATGAGTACGGAGAACTTGGGTTGTATTTTGTTTCAGCAGTAAATTTCTCACCTGGTCCTTCACCATGACCTGGCAAATCTTCGCGTAGAGGGAGATCCCCATAAACTTCATCTGTCGATACATGGTGGAAACGAATATCGTATTTACGTGTAGCTTCCAAAAGAGTATAGGTTCCGATAAAGTTAGTATGAATAAATGGCGATGGATCATTGAGTGAATTATCATTGTGACTCTCAGCAGCATAGTGAACAATAGCATCTGCTTGAGCTGCCAACTTGTCTACCAACTCTGCATCCGCAATGTCCCCAACAACTAACTCAACACGATCACCTAAAATTTCCTCAATATTAGCGCGGTTCCCAGCATAAGTCAATTTGTCTAATACTGTCACATGAACATCTGGAAAATTCTTGTAAACATAGTGGACAAAGTTGGAACCGATAAAACCAGCTCCACCTGTCACGATAATTTTTTTGTATTCAGTCATATTCTTTCCTTTTTACAAATCTTCTTTTTTCAAAGGTTTTACATCCTTAAGTAGTGGATGATTTTTATCTGCATCTGAAACCTCTGCTTCTGCAAGATTTTCCCATTCAATGCCAAGTCTTGGATCAGCATAGTTCACAAAGGCATACTTGGGTTTGAGTTCAAGAGCCCAGTAATCATTGACCAGATAACTATAAGAAACTGTATCTGATAGGACTTGGAAACCATTGGCCACACCTCTAGGAACAAAGATTCCCTTACTTGCATCAATTACTGTTTGATAGGTATTTCCGAAAGTTTCGCCCTCGCGTAGATCAACCCAAGAACCCAGAACTTTCCCACCATCTGCTACAGAGATGTACTTATCCCAAGGTTCTGCGTGGAGGCCACGGAGAACATGTTTACGTGAGAAGGATACATTGTTTTGCAACTTTCCTTCTGCAAAGAAAGACTCTGGAAATCCAAGTGGGAGCATTTTTTCCTTTTGGAAATTTTCTTTAAACCAGCCACGATTATCACCATGAACAGGGATATCAAACTCCAACATACCTGGAATTGCATCAACCTTGCGTGCTGCAAGCGTCTTTCCGAAAAAATTATCTGTCATCTATGCTTCTCCAATCAAACGGAGCAGATACTGCCCGTATTCATTTTTCTTAAGTGGCTGGGCTAAGGCCAATACATCTTCGCGACTGATATAGCCCATACGGTAAGCAATTTCTTCTAAGTTTGCTACCTGAACATTTTGCATCCGTTGGACTGTTTCGATGTACTGTGAAGCCTCTAGTAAACTTTCATGAGTGCCAGTATCCAACCAAGCAAATCCACGTCCCATAACCTCAACCGATAAATCTCCACGATCTAGGTAAGCCTTGTTGACATCTGTAATTTCCAATTCACCACGCGGGCTTGGTTTTATATTTTTGGCAATCTCTACTACATCATTATCGTAGAAATAGAGACCTGTAACTGCATAATTTGAACGAGGATGTTCTGGCTTTTCTTCGATAGAAATGGCGTTCATGTCTTTGTCAAACTCAACAACACCAAAGCGTTCTGGATCCTTCACGTGATAGCCAAAGACAGTCGCTCCTGAATCCTTGCTTGCTGCCTTTTGTAACATCTTAGAAAGACCAGGACCGTGATAGATATTGTCACCTAAGATCAGAGCAACGCTATCATCACCAATAAATTCTTCACCAATAATAAAGGCTTGTGCCAAACCATCTGGACTTGGTTGCTCTGCATAAGACAATTGAATCCCAAACTCAGAGCCATCTTGAAGAAGCTCTTTGAATCGATGCAAATCCTGTGGAGTGGAAATAATCAAAATATCCCTAATCCCAGCCAACATCAATGTTGAAAGTGGGTAGTAAATCATCGGTTTATCATAAACCGGCATAAGCTGTTTTGATGCAGCGCGAGTCAAAGGATATAAACGTGTCCCCGAACCACCTGCTAGAATAATACCTTTCATAAGTACAATCGTTCCTTTCGTTTCACCCAATACACAACACTGAATAAAAAGTGTTGTGTTCTTTATTTTAATCAAGAACACTTAATTCTACTACAAATACTGGAGAAGAGATTAAGCAAGTGATATCACCACTATCTTGAATTTCGATACGTGCATCTCTATTCATCAAACACAACCAACAAAGAAATTTAAACCCACCATAACATTATTGTAATCTGTACGAAAAATTGAAAAACAATTCTTCACCAGCTAGTAAAATAGCTCTACAAAGAATTCTTATTTTCAAAAATCCACCTTCTGCACCACTAGTTATATCTGAAATTTATGCAGATATTGTTCTATTCAATGATGCTAAGAGATTCTGTTCTTTGTGTATTCTGGTAGTTGCAAACAACTCACAAGGTTCGGCAAAAATGAATAAGACTGACAAGAAAATCTCTAGACCAAATTATTTTTATTCAATAAGCTGAATTTAGCTTCGTCTAATCTTTTAAATTAGGTTTTAAATAATCTTTTCACCTTGTCAGAATTAGGAGAAGTCACTATACGTATAACTTGTATTTTTAAAATGTCTCTCAATATTACTGTTAGTAGGAATAGACCGTTAAACTAGAATATATTTTAATTTTTCACTTATAGATTGTTGTTCATATCTTGCTTCATAATTGAAATCATTCTTTTAGCAACCGTGTCCCACGAATATTCTGCTTTATAATAATCTTGTTTAGTCTGAACATTTTTAAAAAAGTTTTCATTTTTTATCAAATTATACATTATGTCAGCTAAAACCTGTGGATTTTCCTCTTCAACAGGTAATAATAATCCAGTTTCATTATTTTGAATTAGGTTTGGCATTTCCATTAAATCACGACCGATACATGGTAAACCATAGCAAAGAGATTCAACAAATACAATTCCAAATGCCTCAAATCTAGAAGGTAAAACAAATACATCACAAAGATTATAATAACATTGTACCTTATCAGCTGGTAGATTACCTAAAAAATAAACATTCGGATTGTTAAATTCCATCGGAACATCTGAAGGACCTATAATGTACAACTCTGCCTCCGGCATGAGATTATTTTGCAAATAGACAAAAGCGTTATAAACAAGATCTCCTCCTTTACGAAAAAAATCTTTACCAATAAATAAAAACTTATTGCGTTCCTTATGAGAGTGGTCAAGAGATAGATTATTCATATTTGTTCCTGCCCCCACATAATGAACTTTTTCAACTGGAAGCCCTTGTTGAGCTATCAAGTATTCTGAAAACCATTTACTCATAGTAAATATTCCAGTAGCTTGATTATAAAATATTTCCTGTTTTCTCATTCGTCTATCTAGAATATCAGCCGGGACGTTTTGAAAACCACTATATTTGAACGATTGACTATTGTTTTGAGAACTCTCTATCAAATAATGAAGATTCAAGTCTTGATAGACATAAATTGGATTATCAGAAAAAGATAAAGGAAATTCATCAAACGTGAGGCAAATATCCTCTGGCGATAGATGAACTTGATTTTCAGCATATTTTATATACGTCATGTTCATATCAGATTTTCTAATACCTAAACGAACAAGCACTTTGTGCACATTCATTCTAAAAGTATAGAAAATATTCTGTTCCTCAACAATCTCGTATTTCCCTAAATATTTTTTTATATTAGTTATTGTCCCGGACCAATCCCAGGTCAGTTGCTCTTTGTTATGAATAATTCTTGGAATTACAATCTTCAAACTAACCCCTCCTAAATTTATGTTTGACCATATCTAAAACATGATTTAACAATCAATGGCTTTTTAAAAGTTTTAACTCTAGTAAATAGACGATTTAACTTACTGAAGTAATGATAAAAATCAGAAGAAAATCTAGAAAGCAAGGTGAATTCTGAAAAGTTGAATTAATCAAAACATCCCTAATCACTGCTAACATCAATATCCAAAGTAGTATCAAATTATCGATCTATCATAAATCAGCATAAGTTATTTTAATGTAGCTCGAGTCAAAGAATATAAACATGTTCCCGAATCAGCTACAAGATCAATACCTTTTATAAGATAGTACTTTTTATTACTTTATTTGGTCTCACTTAAATTCCGCGTAAAATACGAACAATCTGTTTACTAGCATCACCATTTCCATAAGGATTACTAGCTTGACTCATTTTTTTATATTCTTCGGAATCGTTTAAAAGCATCTTAAAGTTTTGATAAATAGTCTCCTCATCAGTTCCAACCAATTTCAACGTTCCGGCAGCTACTCCTTCAGGTCTTTCTGTCGTATCTCGCATGACCAATACAGGTTTTCCTAAAGAAGGAGCCTCTTCCTGAACTCCTCCTGAATCAGTTAAAATCATGTAACTATGATTCATGAAATTATGAAAATCAAGAACATCCAAAGGTTCAATAATCTGAATACGTTCTGTATCTCCAAAAATTTCCGCAGCTGTTTCACGCACCAAGGGATTCTTATGAATTGGATAAATTACCTTAACATCGTCATATTCATTTAAAACTCGTTTAACAGCTCTAAACATGTGTTTCATAGGTTCTCCGAGATTTTCACGTCTATGAGCAGTCAGTAGAATAAGACGAGTGTCAACGTTTAAATCTAAATCAGGGTGTGTATAATCCTTTTGTACTGTAGTTGTAAGTGCATCAATAACTGTATTTCCAGTTACATAAACATTCTCTCTACCCTCTTTTAAAAGATTTTCTTTAGCCAATTCAGTTGGAGCAAAATGATAATTTGCAATAATAGAAGTCGATTGTCTATTAAATTCTTCTGGGAAGGGACTTTGCAGGTTGTAAGTTCGTAACCCAGCTTCAACATGGCCAACCTTAATTCCAAGATAAAATGCTGCCAAAGCTGCTGCATATGTTGTAGTAGTGTCACCATGAACTAGAACAATATCTGGTTGTTCTTCTTCTAAAACAGGTTTAATTTTTTTCTAAAATACTTGTTGTTATAGAGAACAAGGTTTGATTAGCTTTCATTATTTCTAAATCATAGTCTGGTTGAACTCCAAACAATTCCAAAACAGGGCTAACCATCTCCTTGTGTTGACCAGTTACACAAACAACTGTTTCCATATCTGCCTGTTTTTTCAACTCATTCACTAATGGACACATTTTTATCGCTTCTGGACGTGTACCAAAAACTAGCATTATCTTCATGATTTCCTCCTAAATCAATAATTAAATTCTTTATTTGTTTATACATTTCAATTTCTGACCAATTTACTTCTTCTTTGCAAGAAGAGAAAATAATTGAATCGTCACTTCCTCCTTTAATAAAAGCAGAATTACTAAATATAATGAAAAGAAAGCAAAACCTTCTAGCATTAGAGAATAAAATGGTATAGTTATAGTTATCGTTATCAGCTGATTCAAAATGATTAGTGGTACTGTAGAAACAACTGTTGCAATTATCACATTAACCAAACTCTTTATCGATATATTTGATACTAAATATTCTTTTGAAAAATGTAATTGTACCGTCATCTGCGACAATTCCGCAAAAAGAGTTGCGACAGAAGCACCAATAATTCCAAACTTAGGCATTAACAGTAGGTACAAAATAAGATTAATCACAGCACCAATCGTTACTGCAACCATAAAATATTTTTCTCTATTCATTGGAATCAATATTTGATTTCCTGTAATATTCGAGAAACCAGAAATAAGTAAAATTGGCATAAGTATTTGCATCGCTAAAGTCGCAGGAAGATACTGACTTCCTCCTAGTAATAAGATACTATCTTTCGCCTCTACAATAAAGAATACCATCAATGGAATCGCAATAAAAAATATAACCGCAGATGACTCCTTTAATATTTTTCTAAAATTCGAGGTGTCATTTTTACTAATATAAAATGAAAGTCTCGGTAGCAAAACTGCACTAATAGATGTAATAAGAGAAAGCAAAATCCACTTAACCTTTGATGCCACAGAATAGTATCCCACATCCTCATTACCATTAATAAAACCGAGCATCACTGTATCTAAATTAGTATAAATATTTACTGCAAGTAATGATGCAAATAAATACCACATTGGTTTAAAATGATGTTTAAATTGTAAATTTTTATATAATTTAATATTAATGAAATGTCGGCTATGCCATAGATTTAAGATATTTGAACTTAGAGAAGAAAACAATGAAATACTAGCAAAAACAATATAATCCTCTGGCCTTTTCACAAGTAGAAAAATCAATATTAATGATAGAATTTTAAACACTACTGACCGGGTAGTAATATAAGTATATTCTTCCATTCCACTATACAACCAATTTAAGGCGAAAGGAGAAGATAAAATAGTCCCACATGTGATCAATAGGAGTGAAAATTCTCTATTCAATTGTGTTATAAATATAGTCATAAATAATAGTATTACAGTTGTTATTATAGACATAGCAACGTTTATAATCATTAACTCCTGTACTACCTTTGACAACTTATCTCTATCATCTCTAACACTTGCTACTGCTTTGATACCATAAGTTGAAATTCCCATAGAAGCAAGTAAAATACCATAATTCCCTATTGAACTAAAAAATGAAGTTAAACCTATACCAGTTGGATTCAATATTCTAGATATATAAGGAAAAGTGATTAATGGGAAAATGATATTTGATAGCGTCAGGACAATATTTAATAATGCATTCCACTTTATGGATTTATTCCCCATAATTTTTCAACCTCAATTTCAAATCTAAATATTTCAATAAAAATATAACTCTTGTATATAATTCTGGAATAAATAGGAAATTGACACCACCAAACAATCTATAAACGAAATCAACCCAAAGTAAATCGCTTTTCTCTCTTAATAACGTTTTTATAGATTTTTTCGTAGTTTTAAGAGTTACTATCTCACCAAAATTTTCAACAACTTTTTCTTTTAAAGATTCAGAAAATGATTGTAACTTAGGTATATAAATACATTCTTTTTTTAGCGATATCATTAGCCACAGATTTTTTTGTTCAAAAGGGAGAAACTTCATTTTCTTATAAACTTCCAAAATTTCTGAAAATCCTAATATTAACTCTTCTTGATAATCTTTAACTGCCTGATAAATACTCACATGTTTCTTATCATCGTCAAGAATGGGAATAACCTCACTCTCTCTTTTATATTTCAAAACTGGACCATGATCTGCTACAAAAATATCTTCATAAAAACCAAAATTTCTACTCACAATATCATAAAATTTCGATTTACTTGGATAATCAGAAAACAATAAACCAGTTTTATCCATTTTATTTTCTACTGAGTAAGCATTGAGTATCAATCCCAGATAATAACCTACTATTCTCTTGTCTGGAAGAGCCTTTTTGATACTATCTTGTATCGTTCCTTTCCAACCCACATCGACTAAATATACTTCATTTTGGTTTTTAGTTAAATGCTCTATATAATCACGTAGTAATTGACTGTCTTTTTTCTCTTTATTGAACTTCGTAATGAACTGAGGATGTTTTTTGAGTTTCTCTAATAAATGATCGTCTACTGTTAATACATATGTTGGTTTCTCTTTTAAATCTTGACAAATCAATATGATTTCATTATCAGAGAAGTTTAAATTTAACAAGAAATTTTGTAATGTAATTTTTTTATATTGACGAAAAATCGTCTCAAACTCTTCATTATCTAAAGAAGTAAAAGAAGAATATAATGTCGATCGTCTAGAAACATAAAAAATATTCTGTACAAATCTTTTGATTTTTCCCAAAAAAAAGTATCTTGATATATATCAAAAAGTCTTTTCAATAACTGTCCTTCTCGTGAGCAAAAGAGTGCTATTTGAACATCATCTTGAATCATCTTTTTATGCAATTTCGAAATAAAGAATACGATGTCAGCTAAAAAAATATTAAACGGTGCTTTTTTACTGTTAGAAAATAAAATTTGATTATATAGTCTTACCAACTCTTTTTCTGACACTGTTTGATTTTTATCTATGTGTTGTCTATAAATAGCATTTAATCCTAGAGAACGTGGCACTTCATAATCAGAT
>NZ_AFUF01000027.1 GCF_000222785.1 Streptococcus mitis SK569
ATTTAAAAATGGGACAAAAGTGGGGCAAAAACCATACAGATTCTAAACTGTATGGTTCTTTTTTTATCTAACCAAGAAAGGTTAAAACTTATTAAAACAAATGCAATCAACTGTTGAAAACTTTTTAGTCCGTGTAATATAAAAACAAGTAAAAAGTTGAACTATAGGGAATATTGTGTCATAATAGGTAATAGATGAATAATTAATAGATTGGAAATAATGCTTTCTTACCTTAACAAGTTGAATTGGTTATACATTTTTTCGTCGCAATTGTGTCTATCTCTCGAGTTTAGCTAGTTTTTATAAGCTCTGGTTTCTAATCAATATAACAAATTTTAGAAGTGCATAAGACAAGATGGTGACATTACTACAGTCATTTCTAGTCACCATATGTTGCTGGCACAGGCTGTTTGTAGTGTTGGCTATTTACTAGTCAGTTTAATCGGAGTGTTTAATTTTTATTGTTGAAAGGTTTTTATATGGCGAAAATTCTATCTTTAGGTCTGACAGGTAAGAAATTACTTGCTCAGGGGTTCTTGTTTGTTCTGCTAGGTCTCATCTTGATGGTCACGGGGACTTGGTTGCCAGTAACAGTTATTCGCCTGGTTCTGTTTTTAGCTTGGATAGCAACGGTCGTAGATTTGCTATTAAGAGTTTTCAAAAAAAGCCAGTCAACGGATACCTTGGGAGTTGCACTGGTTAAATTGTTAGTGCTGGGATATTTGCTAGGTTCTAATCTTGCGACTGATATACCGATTTATGTTCTGGCTCTTGTGATTGGAGTTTATCAGATTTTTAGGGCCACGATTAATCTTGTCACCTATGTTCTCTACCGTAAAAATAATATTCGACCTCGTTTTCGTCTCTTACTAGATGGTATTCTACTAGTTTTTCTTGGTGGAGCTAGTCTTTTGTCCTCTACGGGAAATTCTGTCTTTCAACTCTTTGTTTTAGGGGCTTATTTTTCCTTTATGGTCTGTCCAATATCCGTGACGGTTTCTTTTGAAGGGGAAATTGGGAAAACCATCTCAAACGTCGCATTAGAATTAGCTTACCTATTGTCCTAGCCGCTCTCATCCCTGCAGAACTTTAGCAAAATTACAATTATGCTGGAAAATGCTGATGAGGAAGAAGATATCCATCTTGGAATAGTGAAGTCTGGTAAGACAGCAGAGCTAGAAATTTTTGTTCATACAGCTGAGACCTCTCTGTTTTCGGCAATTGGTCATGTGGATATCTGCTATCAAGGCCGTGTTATTTCTTATGGCAACTATGATCCGTCTTCTGAGACCTTATTTGGCATGGTAGGAGATGGTGTCTTATATTTCTGTGATCGTGACAAGTACATTGACCTATGTAAACGTGAGAGTCAAAAAACGCTTTTTGGTTATGGGATAGATTTGACGCCTGAAATGGAAAAAGCAGTTCAGAAAAAGTTGGCTGAATTGAAACAACTGACGATTCCATGGGAGCCAAGTGCAGATAAAATCATGACAGGTGATGGTAAGGAAGACTACACCTACGCTTATAAAATCAGACATGAGACAGATGGGGAACTTTATAAATTTATCAAATCTAAGTTTAAATCCTACTTTGTCTTATCTACAAACTGTGTGCTCTTGGCTGATACCATAGTCGGTCAGGCTGGCACCGATATCCTCTCACCCAAAGGATTTATCGCTCCAGGAACTTACCAAGCCTACCTTAATCGAGAGTTTGAAAAACCAAATAGTATAGTCGTATCTAAACATGTTTATTAAGGAGAATTTATGAACTTAGTAAAAAAATACACCCCGTTAATACTTTTTATAGGGCTGGTTGCTCTTGTAATTCTGAATGCATCGAGCTTTATATCAGGAGCAATCTCTCTCTTTGATGTAATATCAACCTTGATTTATGGTGCTGTTATTGCTTTTGTGCTTAATGTTCCTATGAAAAAAATTGAACAGTACTTAGTTAAATTGAAGGTAAAGGCAGAGTTGCGTCGTCCGATTGCCATGGTACTTGTTTTCCTAGCTCTTATCTTAATCGTGATTGCTCTTTTGGTTTTGGTGCTGCCAACCCTAGCCCAGACTATTAGTCAGCTGGGAACAGTCCTTTCAACAGTCCTTACTCAACTTGGGAAATTGCTAGGCAGCTCGGAATTTGTAACCAAAGACATGTTGTCAACTATCGTATCAGGCATACAGGGACAATCTAGTTCTATTAGCCAAGCTTTGATAGGTTTTTTATCAGGTCTGACTAGTAATATCGGCAATATTTTTTCAAGTTTGATGAATGCCTTTTTGATTATAGTCTTCACCTTTTTATTTTTATCCAGTAAGGAACATTTGGCAGCGATGACGAGTCGACTTCTAAAAGTTTTTCTTCCAGAGAAGGTGGTGATAAAGTTGACTTACATTGGACAAGTAGCACTAGAGACTTATGACCAATTTTTGATGAGTCAGCTGATTGAAGCAGTTATCATAGGAGTTATGATAGCGGTTGGTTACAGCGTGTTTGGGATACCCTATGGAGTAATGACAGGTATCTTTGCAGGAGTGCTATCGTTCATTCCTTATGTAGGGCCTATGATTGCTTGTGTTGTGGGAGCGATTTTTATCTTCACAGTGAGTCCTACTCAAGCCTTACTTTCTCTTCTTCTATATCAAGTTATACAGCTGATTGAAGGAAACCTTATTTATCCAAAAGTTGTAGGTCAGTCTATTGGTTTACCAGCTATTTTCACGCTTGCGGCTGCTAGTATTGGAGGCAATCTCTTTGGCTTACTTGGGATGATATTCTTTACCCCCGTATTTGCTGTTATCTATCGACTGGTTAAAGAATTTGTCGTTGCAAAGGAAAATCAGGTAGATTAAGAAAAACTAAATTTAATAAGATATACTGAGAAGAGAGTGAGAGATTCTCTTCTCTTTTATTTTTAAATACTTTTCTACAAAAAGCTATTGGACGTCAAAAAAGTCTTGGTTTCAAGGCTTATTCCTGTTGATTTAGATGCCCCCTGCAGGGCTCGAACCTGCGCCCCATAGATTAAGAGTCTACTGCTCTACCAACTGAGCTAAGGAGGCAACAGAAAAAGCTGAGAATGTAACTTCCCAGCTATTTTAATATGCCCAAAATGGCAACTAGATTATTTACGAAAGGCCTCAATAATGTAGGTGAAGCCAGTAACTAAAAATGAAAAGGCAATGACATAAACGACAAAGACACCTGTAGCCACTGGATTGAACAGAATCACTAGACCTAGTAAAAATACAAGCAAGGCTACCCACATGATATGGTTGCCAATAATAGGGAAAATCAATCCCAGACGATTGCCTTTAAAGAAAACTATAATGGCTTCTACAATTAACCAAATTCCTAAAATAGTTGGAATGACGACCGGCAGGGTCACAAAGCCATAAGCAACGAGGTAAAGAGCTAAGAGAAGACTAACAAACCCTTGGAAAAGATAAACAGGTGAGCGAAGCTCTTTTGGTGCAGAGAAATAGCCTAAAAGAGCTGCTATAGAAGAAACCAGTAAATCAAATGCAATCCACCAGCTGTAAGCAACAAGATTAGCTACTGGGTGTGTAAATAGGAAAAGTCCTAAAAGGACAAAAACAACTCCTGCAAGGAATAGCAGTAAACGATTAGAAAATTTCATTTCAATACCCCCTATATAGTATAGTCTGATAATAAAACTATTATACTTATTTTTATAGAAAATGTCAATAAAATAAATAAACAATTTGGAAGTTTCAGTTTTTATCATTTTGAAAATAAAAAGAGAAGATAAAATTTGTCTTCTCTACATGAAAATATTGTATGGCATCAAAGCAAAAGTAACTGGCTTTACACTATTTGTAAAGATGTAATTTGATTCAAAAAGAAAAGATAGATTTAAAATGTGGGACAAATGATGGGGTAAATCAGTTATAGACAAGCAAAAAAAGCCTTGATTTACAAGGCTTTTTCCTGTTGTATTTAGATGCCCCCTACAGGGATCGAACCTGTGACCCACGGATTAAGAGTCCGCTGCTCTGCCAGCTGAGCTAAGGAGGCAAAGAAAAAAGCTGTATTGGTGCCGAAACTTCACGGTTTGTATTGAACCCGCGCAATTAAGCAGGTGGGCAACTCGCTCTAACTGAAGCTGTTTCCGTGTGAGACGGCCTACATGCTGTTAGAAGACTTTTGTTTCCCTAATAATACAAAAAATAGTCGGTCAACACTTAAGTGTGAAGTCGTACACCACAGCGTTTCTATGTTTATATAATACCACTTTTTCAAAAAAAATCAAGAGGAAAGTGCAATTTTTTGAAAAGGATTTCAGATTTTTCGCAAACGATCGATAGCTTCCTTTCTTTGAGCCAAAGCCCGTTCATATTTACCAGTATCTTCTGCTTGGAAATAGTGATGATTACGAATTTTTTCTGGCAGATAGTCTTGTTTAATCCAATTTCCAGGATAGTTGTGAGGATAGAGATAGTCTTGGGCATTCCCCAGTTCCTTGCTTCCACTGTAGTGCCCATCACGCAGATGTCGCGGAATAGGCAAGTGCCCTGATGTTTTGAGGTCAGCAAGTGCCTTATCTATAGCCACATAAGCTGAGTTGGATTTTGGAGAAAGGGCCAAATCAATCACGACATTGGCAATGAGAATGCGGGCTTCTGGGAACCCAATCCTTTGTGCAGCATCCAGAGCAGTCACGGTGTGAATCTGGGCTTCAGGATTGGCCAAACCGATATCTTCATAGGCTATAACGGTCAAGCGACGAGCGAGACTAGGCAAATCTCCAGCCTCAATCAAGCGAGCAGCATAGTGGAGACTGGCATCTACATCCGAGCCACGGATGGACTTTTGCAGGGCTGAGAGAACATCATAGTGTCCATCACCATCCTTGTCCATGGTAATGTAGCTCCGCTGCAGGCTATTTTCCATGATGTCTAGGGTGATATGGCGGATGCCCTTGTCATTTTCGGGAGTAGAGAGAACAGCCAAGTCCAGTGAGTTAAAGGCAGAGCGAAGGTCTCCATTTGTAGAGGTTGCGATGAAATCCAGTGCATCCTCATCTAGTTCTACTGGAAAATCAAAACCACGCTCAGGGTTATTTAGAGCTATCTGAAGAGCCTCTTTGACGTCTTGGTTAGACAGAGGTTCCAACTCAAAAATCTGAACACGGCTACGAATGGCAGGAGTAACAGAGAAGAAAGGATTTTCAGTTGTAGCCCCAATCATGATGATCAGTCCACTTTCCAAGAGTGGAAGGAGAAAGTCTTGCTTGGTTTTATCTAGTCTATGAATCTCGTCTAGTAATAGGACGAGACCACCAGAGAATTTAGCCTCTTCCGCAATTTCTTGCAGTCGCTTTTTACTATCAACTGTCGCATTGAAAGTTCGAAAGGCATACTTGGTCGTCCCTGCGATAGCAGAGGCAATACTGGTCTTGCCGATTCCCGGAGGGCCATAGAGAATCATGGAGGACAGGCGGTTGGCTTCTACCATGCGGCGGATGATTTTTCCTTGTCCCACCAGATGTTCCTGACCGATGACCTGGTCGATGGTTTTAGGGCGCATGCGAAGCGCGAGATTGTCTGGCATAGCAGTCCTTTCTAACGTGGATTTGAGTAGAATGACTCATCTAATATATCTTACTATGTCCATTCTAGCCTATTAGTTGTGATATTTCAATGGTTTTGTAATATTCAGGGTGTGAGATAGAATCTTTTTGACTATTTAATTTAATGAGGAGAGGTATCAGCATGAGAGAATGGATTTTCCTTAAAGTTCAAAATATGATAGTTGAGTCTAAAGAAGTGGAATTGCTGATTTGAGAAATAATATTGCTAAATGTTATTGCATGAACTATAATGAAAAGAGAGGGATAAGAAAGCAAGCTGGGTTGTAAAATTCAGCCCCTGCTTTTTGATATGGAGGTAGTGAGATGTTAGTTACGTATCCAGCTTTATTTTATTATGACGATACAGATGGAGCAGAAGCGACTTATTTTGTCCATTTCCCAGATTTTGAATACTCAGCTACACAAGGTGCGGGGATTTCTGAGGCTTTGGCTATGGGTTCGGAGTGGTTGGGTATAACTGTCGCAGATTTGATAGAGAGTGATGGAGATTTGCCCCAGCCATCAGATATCAATAGCTTGTCTTTAATTGATAATGATCCTTTTAAAGATGATGAAGATTTCGTGTCAACCTATGACCTTGATAAATCTTTTATTTCTATGGTATCTGTTGATGTATCAGAGTACTTAGGAAGTCAGGAACCCATTAAAAAGACCTTGACCATACCAAGATGGGCAGATAAGTTGGGACGAGAAATGGGACTTAACTTTTCTCAGACTTTGACAGACGCTATTGCAGATAAGAAAATACAAGCATAAGATTAAGTGTGACATCGTGGGAATGGCCAATAAAAAAGCACATCTAATTGTGCTGGTTACTTGTCTATTGATTTTATAGGTTTCTTAGCCCTTTTGAGGGCTTTTTATATTGATTTTTCAGGAAAAATAAAGAAATCAGACTTTTAAGAAAATCACTAATACCAAGGGTTTAAATGAGGTAATATGGTATAATTAGGACATAAAATAATTTTGTGGTAAGATGGTAGTATCTATTTTAGCATATCTCCGAGCAATCGGGGCGATTTAAGAGTCGCATAGAAAGAGGACAAAATGGCAACATATGGATTTTTAGATGTTTTAGAGGAAGAGTTGGAGAAGAACTTCCCCTTTGACTTTGAGATTAGTTGGGACAAGCGCAACCACGCGGTTGAAGTGAGTTTTCTATTGGAAGCGCAAAATGCTGCAGGTGTGGAGATGGTGGACGAGGACGGAGAGGTTTCATCAGACGATATCCTCTTTGAAGAAGCAGTGCTTTTTTACAATCCTGCCAAATCAACAGTCAATGCAGAAGACTATTTGACGGCTATTCCTTACCTACCTAAAAAAGGTTTTTCTCGTGAATTTTTAGCTTATTTTGCTCTATTCCTTAAAGATACTGCCGAGGTTGGACTAGATGCCCTCATGGACTTTTTGGAAGACCCAGAAGCAGAAGAATTCGTCATGGAATGGAACCAAGAAGTCTTTGAAGAAGGAAAAGTAGGCTTGGAAGAGGGAGAATTTTATCCTTATCCAAGATACTAGGGATTATTGGGAGAGTTTATGAAAAAAATTGTGACGTATTTGATTCAGACAGTGTCTGTTCTTGTGATGATGCTAGCTTTTGCTTGTGGAACAATCGCATTTGCAGAGTTGGGGTATTCCGCATTTTTAGCCTTTACTTTTGGTTATACCTTCGCTCTTCTAAGCATGTATGTAATCTTTATTCTTCATGAGCTGGGTCATGCTTTTTGTGGATACTTGACAGGCTATCGTCTGGTGGCTTTTGGATTAGGGAACTTTCTTTTAACCAAAAAGTCAGGCAGGCTTCATCTTAGTCGAACAGCAGTTATAAAAAATGTTGGTGCTCAGTATATTGGTTTAAAAGAGAATGAAAGTGATCAAAGAATCATCTTAATGCTTTCAGGTGGCTTGATAGTTCACCTTTGCTTGATATTATTGGCAACACTTTTTGGATTTTTGACAAGAAGCTGGTATTTTGCAGGCACTTGGATTTTTCTAAATTTATCTTTCTTCTTAAACAACGTTTTGCCAGTCGGAATCACCGATGGAGCAAAAATCTGGGAATTGCTACAATACCCTGAAAATACCAAATACGCCTACTTGGTATTGAGACATTCTGCTCAAACTTTGCTGGCTCCTCAAAAATATGATTTGAAAGATTTTACCATGACTGTTGATGAGGATGCGAGAGGGAGTTTCGCAGAAAGTATTGAAACTCTTCAGGGAGTGGTTTTCATATTGGATGGTCATTTAGAGGCAGCTAAAGAGCTATTTCAATCTTTACTAGAGAGAACAGAACACTCGATGTCTGAAACTCTTTGCCAACTAAACCTTCTTCAAATCGCCTTGCTAGAAGGTGATCATGAGAAAGCGGAGGAATATGCAAGTATTCGAAGCGTTAAATCCTTTTTATCTCTAAAAATGGCAGATGTGCAAATGATTCAAGCCTGGTATCAATTTAAAGTTAAGAATGATGTAGCTAAAACTCGCAAGGCTATGAAGACTGCTAGACAGAAAATGAATACTAGTCGCATGTTGAGGGACGAGAAAAGCTATTATGAGAACTGGTTAGCAGAGCTGGAACAAGAATTAGACAAAGGAGTTTGACATGGACATAGAGATTTCTGATTTCACAGGCTGTAAGATTGCTTTGTTTTGTGGGAATAAGCTTCTGACTATCTTACGCGATGATAAGGCAAGCATTCCCTGGCCCAATATGTGGGAACTGCCAGGTGGTGGACGTGAAGGTGATGAAAGCCCTTTTGGGTGCGCAGCGCGTGAAGTTTATGAAGAACTGGGAATTCATCTGACTGAGAATTGTCTGCTTTGGAGCAAGGTTTATCCAAGTATGCTCTATGAAGATCGGCACTCTGTCTTTATGGTTGGTCAGCTAAGTCAAGAACAGTTTGACAATATCACCTTTGGTGATGAAGGACAGGGCTATCAGCTCATGAATGTTGAGGAATTTCTTAGTTCCAGTCAAGTTGTACCTCAGTTGCAGGATAGAGTGAGAGATTATTTGGAGGAAGTTCGATAAATGGCAAAGCGTAGCAAAAATATCAATATGTTTCTCATGGATGGTGAAGTAACTGGAAAAATCAAATGTACTTTGTCAAATTGGACGGGAGTGATTTACAAAATACCTCGTATTCAGTTGGGAGATTTGAAGTCTCGTGATGAAATGAAACAAAGTGGTATTTATTTCTTATTTGGTCGAGATGAAGATAAACAGAAAGATGTGACCTATATTGGTCAGGCGATAACTCGGAAAAATGGTGAAGGGGTATTGTTGCGAATTCAAGAGCATACCCGCGATACTCACGCAGATTATTTTAATGACGTCATAATTCTAACAACTCAAAATAATTCTTTCGGTCCAACAGAAATTAGCTATTTGGAAAATAAATTTACTCAACTTGCTAAACAAGCTGGTCGCTATATTGTGAAAAATGGGAATGATCCAAATCCTGGTAATGTAACTGAGGAAAAGGAATCTGAACTGGACGAAATTATTGAAAATACACTAATGATTATCGGCACTTTAGGTTATCGTGTTTTTGTTCCAATGACAAAGGAAGTTAGTCAAGATTTGACTGATAATCATTCAACTTATCTTTATTTAAAGCGTAAAACTAAGAAATCTAACAAAGTAATAGAAGCAACTTGTGAACGGACAACTGAAGGTTTTGTTGTTTTAGAAGGAAGTCAAGTAGAAATAATGGATTCTCCTAACCTTCCAGCAAGTTTAAAAGAAATGCGTCAGAATTTAATAGATTCACAGGTTATTCAAGATGGAGTGTTAAAGGAAAAACAACTCTTTTCTAGTCCTTCTTATGCAGCGGCTTTTTTGCTGGGTATGCAAACGAACGGACGAACTGATTGGAAAAATCAGGATGGAAGAACTTTAAAAGAATTAGAAGAATTAATAGATTGATAAGGAAAAATTAAATGGAAACATGGCAAGAGTTAAGAGTTACAGTGAAGCGTGAGGGAGAGGAGTTGGTTTCCAATCTCTTGATTGAGCTAGGAGCACAAGGTGTTGCGATTGAAGACAGTATGGACTATGTGGGAAATGTTAACCGCTTTGGTGAGATTTTCCCAGAGGTTGAGCAACAAGAAGAAATTGTGGTGACGGCCTACTACCCTGACACGGTGGATGTGGCAGTGGTTGAGGCGGACTTACAGGCTCGCTTAGCAGAATTGACAGATTTTATGGATTTGGGAGAAGTAAAAATGGGGACGACTGCCTTGGCTGAGGAAGACTGGGCGGACAACTGGAAGAAATACTATGAGCCAGCTCGTATCACTCATGATTTGACCATCGTGCCGTCTTGGACAGACTATGAGGCGACTGCGGGAGAAAAAATTATCAAGCTAGACCCTGGTATGGCCTTTGGAACGGGAACCCACCCAACAACCAAGATGAGTCTCTTTGCCTTGGAACAGGTTCTTCGTGGTGGCGAAACGGTGCTGGATGTGGGGACTGGTTCAGGGGTTCTCTCTATTGCCAGCTCGCTACTTGGTGCCAAGGAAATCTTTGCCTACGATCTGGATGATGTAGCAGTTCGAGTTGCTCAGGAAAATATTGAACTCAACCCTGGAATGGAAAACATCCATGTAGCAGCAGGAGACTTACTTAAGGATGTTGAGATTGAGGCAGATGTCATTGTGGCTAATATCTTGGCGGATATCCTCATTCATCTGACGGATGATGCTTATCGTTTGGTCAAGGATGAAGGCTACCTCATCATGAGTGGAATTATCAAGGACAAGTGGGACATGGTGCGCGAGTCGGCTGAGTCAGCTGGATTTTTCCTTGAAACCCACATGGTTCAAGGGGAATGGAATGCCTGTGTCTTTAAGAAAACCAAGGATATTTCCGGTGTGATTGGAGGTTAGCATGCAACAGTATTTTGTCAAAGGAAGTGCTATCTCTCCTGTTACCATCGAGGACAAGGAAACCAGCAAGCATATGTTTCAGGTTATGCGCTTGAAAGAAGATGATGAGGTTACTTTGGTCTTTGATGATGGTATCAAGCGTTTGGCGCGTGTCTGGGATGTTGAAAATCGTCAGTTTGAGTTGGTTGAAGAGTTAGATGACAACGTGGAACTACCAGTCCAAGTGACCATCGCATCTGGCTTTCCTAAGGGAGACAAGCTCGAGTTCATCACTCAAAAAGTGACAGAACTGGGTGCTAGCCAGATTTGGTCCTTTCCTGCAGACTGGTCAGTTGCCAAGTGGGATGGCAAGAAATTGGGTAAAAAGGTTGAAAAACTAGAAAAAATTGCCCTTGGAGCAGCAGAACAAAGCAAGCGTAATATTGTACCAAGTATTCAGCTTTTTGAGAAGAAAGCAGATTTTCTAGCCCAACTTGACCAGTTTGACCGCGTCGTAGTGGCTTATGAAGAGTCGGCCAAAGAAGGAGAAAGCGCTGCGCTTTTACAAGCAGTTACTGGACTCGAGAAAGGAGACAAATTGCTCTTTATCTTTGGTCCAGAAGGCGGTCTGTCACCTGCAGAAATCGAAAGTTTTGAAGCTAAGGGAGCAGTCTTAGCAGGACTTGGTCCTCGCATTTTGCGAGCAGAAACAGCACCGCTTTACGCTTTATCAGCCCTTAGTGTTTTATTAGAATTAGAGAAATGAGAGGAAGAAAATGGAACAAAAACACCGTTCAGAATTTCCAGAGAAGGAACTTTGGGATTTAACAGCCCTATACCAAGACCGTGAGGATTTCTTGCGTGCAATCGAGAAGGCTCGTGAAGACATCAACCAGTTTAGCTGTGACTACAAGGGCAATCTTCATACTTTTGAGGATTTTGAAAAGGCCTTTGCGGAATTAGAACAAATCTACATTCAGATGAGCCATATTGGTAACTATGGATTTATGCCTCAGACGACAGACTATAGCAATGACGAATTTGCCAATATTGCCCAAGCTGGGATGGAATTTGAAACAGATGCCAGTGTAGCCTTGACCTTCTTTGACGATGCCTTGGTGGAAGCTGATGAGGAAGTCTTAGACCGTTTGGGTAAATTACCTCATTTGACGGCGGCCATTCGTCAGGCCAAAATCAAAAAAGCCCACTATCTAGGGGCTGATGTGGAGAAGGCCTTGACCAATCTTGGTGAAGTTTTCTACAGTCCGCAGGATATTTACACTAAGATGCGAGCTGGGGATTTCGAAATGGCTGACTTTGAAGCCCATGGCAAGACCTACAAAAACAGCTTTGTGACCTATGAAAATTTCTACCAAAATCATGAGAACGCTGAGATTCGTGAGAAATCCTTCCGTTCCTTCTCAGAAGGACTTCGTAAGCACCAAAATACGGCTGCCGCAGCCTATCTAGCCCAGGTCAAGTCTGAAAAACTCTTGGCTGATATGAAGGGCTACGACTCAGTCTTTGATTATCTTCTAGCTGAGCAAGAAGTGGACCGTGCTATGTTTGATCGTCAGATTGACCTCATCATGAAGGACTTTGCGCCCGTTGCTCAGAGATACCTCAAGCATGTTGCCAAGGTAAATGGTCTTGAAAAGATGACCTTTGCAGACTGGAAATTGGACTTAGACAGTGCTCTTAATCCAGAGGTTAGCATTGATGATGCCTATGATTTGGTTATGAAATCAGTCGCACCATTGGGTCAAGAATACAGTCAAGAAATTGCTCGTTATCAAGAAGAGCGCTGGGTGGACTTTGCTGCCAATAGTGGCAAGGATTCTGGGGGTTATGCGGCGGATCCATATCGCGTGCACCCGTATGTCCTCATGAGCTGGACTGGTCGTTTGAGCGATGTCTATACCTTAATTCATGAAATCGGGCATTCTGGTCAATTCATCTTTTCAGATAATCACCAGAGCTACTTCAACGCTCACATGTCTACCTACTATGTTGAAGCGCCGTCAACTTTCAATGAATTGCTCCTCAGTGACTACTTGGAGCACCAGTCTGACGACCCACGTCAAAAACGTTTCGCTCTTGCCCACCGCTTGACAGACACCTACTTCCATAACTTTATCACTCACCTCTTGGAAGCAGCCTTCCAGCGTAAGGTGTATACATTGATTGAAGAAGGAGAAACCTTCGGAGCAAGCAAACTCAACAGCATTATGAAGGAAGTTTTGACGGATTTCTGGGGCGATGCCATTGAGATTGATGATGATGCAGCTTTGACTTGGATGCGCCAAGCTCACTACTACATGGGTTTGTATAGTTACACCTACTCAGCAGGACTAGTCATCTCGACTGCAGGTTATCTTCATCTGAAACATTCAGAAACTGGAGCTGAAGACTGGCTCAATCTCCTTAAATCAGGTGGTAGTAAGACACCACTTGAGTCAGCCATGATTATCGGAGCGGATATTTCAACAGATAAACCACTTCGTGATACCATCCAATTCTTGTCTGACACAGTTGATCAGATTATCGCCTACAGTGCCCAGTTGGGAGAGTAAATTAAAAGAGTCTGGGACAAAAGTCTAACCTTAAATATAAAAAGCGAACAAAACGAGTTATCTAACACTCAGAATTCTGTCTTGTTCGCTTTTTTTCTAATCTATCGATTTTAAAAATTTATAATAAAGAATTCCTAAAATCAAAATTTTTTGTCCTGGTCTCTTAAATTATCCCCAAAAGCTATCTTCTTCAGCTTGATCTGAAGAGAAGAGCCAAACTTCTTTGATTTTTCCGTCTTCAATACGGAAGAGGTCAATTCCGTTCATATTGAGTTCAGTACCATCAGCACGTGTTCCAAGAAAAGTAACATTGGCTGCGATTAAATCCTTATTGTTAGAAACCCAATTTGTTACCACCTTAAAAGTTCCATTAGTTTTCTCAGCAAATGTAGCCAGGTGAGTTCCTAGCTTGTCCTTACCAATAACTGTACCAGATATACTATGAGTACCAGGTTGATGCCAGACAATATCGTCTGCCATCGTTTCAAAGACACCAGGAAAGTCACCAGCAATTAAAGCTTGGTTATAAGCATTGAAAATTTCTAAGTTTGTTGACATATCTATTCTCCATTTCTTTTTTATGATATAATTGTAACAGTTACAAACAAAAAAACAAGTAGACACTTTTTTGATAGCTAGTATCAAAAATAGTACTTTTATTGATACTAAAAGATAAATTTTTTTAAAAAAATAGAAAGAAGATATTTTATGACAAATAAAGTGAGTGAGTATGGTATTTGTCCATTTGCGACAACACAGAGGGTTTTAACGGGGAAATGGGCACTGGTAATCATTTATCAGTTGAGTACGGGTACCAAACGATTTAAAGAATTGCAGAGATTATTGCCTGGTATTACTCAAACTATTTTGACCCGTCATCTCCGTCAATTAGAAAAGGATAAGATTGTTCAACGAAAGGTCTATGCCGAAGTTCCACCACGAGTTGAGTACAGCTTAACTGAAATGGGGCAGGAATTCAGAGTTGTTTTAGATGCTGTCGAGAAATGGGGTCTGGATTATATCAAGTTGCTAAATGCTAATGAGATAAGTAACAGATAATTCCTATATAGGGAATGTATTTTTTATCGAATCTCTCAATTAAAAGATAGTAAGGCAACTCTGAAAATTTCCAAACAATTTTCTTGAAACCCTTTCTTTCTTTTGATAGACTAGTATCTAGTTTTTGAAAAAAGGAGAAAGAAAATGAAAAAATTTGTCGCTGAGTTAATCGGTACGTTCATGCTTGTGTTCATCGGAACAGGAGCTGTTGTTTTTGGAAATGGTCTTGAAGGTCTTGGACACCTTGGAATTGCTTTTGCCTTTGGTTTGGCAATCGTAGTTGCAGCTTTCTCAATCGGAACTGTTTCAGGTGCTCACTTGAACCCAGCTGTTTCGATTGCTATGTTTGTAAACAAACGTTTGTCATCTTCTGAGCTTGTAAACTACATCCTTGGACAAGTTGTTGGTGCTTTCCTTGCATCTGGATCTGTATTTTTCCTCTTGGCAAATTCAGGTATGTCAACTGCAAGTCTTGGTGAAAATGCCTTGGCAAACGGTGTAACTGTCTTTGGTGGTTTCTTGTTTGAAGTCATCGCAACTTTCTTGTTTGTCTTGGTTATCATGACTGTGACATCAGCAAGCAAGGGCAATGGCGCGATTGCTGGTTTGGTAATCGGTTTGTCATTGATGGCTATGATCCTTGTTGGATTGAATATTACTGGACTTTCAGTTAACCCAGCACGTAGCTTGGCACCAGCTGTCTTGGTAGGTGGCGCAGCTCTTCAACAAGTATGGATTTTCATCCTTGCCCCAATCGTTGGTGGTGTTCTTGCAGCACTTGTTGCTAAAAACTGTCTTGGAACAGAAGAATAATTGAAACTCAAAAAGCCTTGCTCCTCATCTTGAGGAACAGGGCTTTTTCGTATGATACTCTTTGAAAATCTCTTCAAACAACGTCAGCTTCATTTACAACCTCAAAGCAGTGCTTTGAGCAACCTGCGGCTAGCTTCCTAGTTTGCTTTTTGATTTTCATTGAGTATGAGTTTAGCGGTTGTCAATTTTCTCTGGATAAAGGTCGTGTTGGAAGAGGCGTTGTTCTGCCAAGCCTTCATACTTAGTTCCAGGCTTACCGTAGTTGTAGTAGGGGTCAATTGAGATGCCACCGCGCGGAGTGAATTTTCCCCAAACCTCCAAATAGCGAGGGTCTAGCAAGTTGACCAAGTCTTTCCCGATGGTGTTGATACAGTTTTCGTGGAAATCTCCGTGGTTTCGGTAGCTAAAGAGGTAGAGTTTGAGGGATTTTGACTCAACACAGAGCTTGTCAGGGATGTAGGAAATATAAATCGTTGCAAAGTCTGGTTGAGCAGTGATTGGGCAAAGTGAGGTAAATTCAGGACAGTTGAACTTGATGAAATAGTCATTTTCCACATGACGATTGTCAAAGGATTCCAGGACATCTGGTTGATACTCGAAAATGTAGTTGGTTTCTTTGTTGCCCAGTAGGCTGAGGTTTTTCATTTCTTCTTGTTGTGACATGATTTTTTCTTTCTAATTTTAAACACCACGTTGATTATCGTAGAGGAGGGTATGCAGTTGAGGAAGGACGCGGACATTGCCCCAACTATCGTCAGTAGCGATGCGTTCCCAGAGTTCTTTGAGACGGTCCAGTTGATCTTGGATAATATTGCCTGTGGCCTTGGGCTCAGGATTTCCAGCCGATAAGAAGAGGACATCTGGTTGGTAGCGTTCTTGTATTCCTTTAGCAAAGGCCAAATCGGCATCGTCAAAGACAGGGATTTTAAAGGTGACTTTGTCTGGATCAAGTTGGGAAACGATAAAGTCCAAGGTCTCAAAGTTGACTTCCATCTTGGATGAAGGAGGTTTGGGACTCAGGGTGACTTGGTCGATGTCTTTCAACCAATTTTGCCAGCGAGAACCTTGAGTCTCGACAGCAAGGGTGACACCACGTTCCTTGAGCTTTTTGACGAGTTCAGCCATGTTGGCTGCTAGGATAGCAGGATTTCCCCCAGATAGGGTTACATAGTCGTAGCTTCCCAATTTATCCAAGGCAGCAATGACCTCGTCAGCTGTCATACGAGTTGGCTTTTCAGAACCATCCCAAGTAAAGGCAGAATCGCACCAGTCGCAGTGGTAGTCGCAACCAGCAGTGCGGACAAACATGGTTTTCTGCCCGATTGCACGGCCTTCGCCTTGAAAGGTTGGGCCAAAAATTTCCAAAACTGGTAGTTTGAGGACACGTTCCCTAGTCATCTAACCACTCCCGTCTAAACTCCGCAAAGGCAGTCGGAGTCTCATAGAGGCGAACGTATTCCAAACGGAGACCGCGCTCGTCTGGCAACTCTTGGTACATGGTTTGGAAAATCCAGTAAACCATATTTTCAGCAGTCGTATTCATATAGGGAAGAGTTTCGTTTAGATAGCGATGATCCAAGTGGGGCTCTAAGTAGTTCTTGTAGATCGATTTGATGTCTCCGAAATCGTAGGTCATGCCGCGTTCATCTAAAAAACCACTGACAGCAATCTGCAGATGATAGGTGTGACCATGAAGGGATTTGCATTTTCCCTCATAGTGAAAGAGGTGGTGGGCAGCATCAAAGGTAAATTCTTTGGAGACTAGAGTCCGATAAGGATTATAAACGAGAGATTCTCCAGTTTCTTGTTTGATTTCTTTGGGTGCAAAAAACATTAGGCTTCTCCTTTCTGTGAGAGATAAACATCTAGACCATGTTGACGTAGGTGGCAGGCTGGGCAATCTCCACAGCCACTCCCGATAATTCCGTTGTAGCAGGTTAATGTTTTTTCACGAACATAGTCAAAGGCACCGAGTTGGTCGGCTAATTCCCAAGTTTCAGCCTTGTCTAGCCACATGAGAGGCGTTTGGATAATGAAGTCGTAATCCATGGCAAGGTTGAGAGTAACATTAAGGGATTTGACAAAGACATCCCGACAATCAGGGTAGCCTGAGAAGTCTGTCTCGCAGACACCTGTCACGATATCTTTAATGCCCCGTTGCTTAGCAAGGACTGCCGCAAAGGACAGAAAGAGGTGGTTGCGACCGTCAACAAAGGTATTGGGAACCTCCCCCTCTTTTTGCTCAATT
The DNA here is from genome assembly GCF_000222785.1 of Streptococcus mitis SK569. GTDB lineage: Bacteria > Bacillota > Bacilli > Lactobacillales > Streptococcaceae > Streptococcus > Streptococcus mitis_N. The sequence goes on from NZ_AFUF01000027.1 coordinate 17,189, forward strand.
TCCAGATCAGAGGTCAGGGCATTTTCAGTGATTTGTCCCAGCAGCGACATATCTAGGATGTGATGACGAATTCCTTGTTCCTCAGCGATTTCTCTAGCAACTTGAATTTCGAGATGATGGCGTTGGCCGTAGGCAAAGGTAACTGCTTCGACCGTTTCATAGTGTTCTTTAGCCCAAAAGAGGCAGGTTGTGGAATCTTGACCGCCACTAAAGACGACCAAGGCAGATTGACGTTTCATAGTACTCCTTCCGAAATGGGAAATGTTCAGAGCACGCAAAAAGCTCCCTTGAGGGAGCTAAAAAATACCAAGTCAAGGTTTTTTTTAGCGATGGCATGTCCCAAACATCGTAATATTCTACCTATAGTCTAGCATATTTTTTGAAAAATGGCAAAGGGCAAGAAAAAAGAGACCAAAGCAAGTACTTGGTCTCTAATGTGATTAGCTCAATTCAGCAACGATGGCCTTGATTTGTTCTGCTGTGTGAACACCAGCAACTTGTTTCACCACTTGGCCGTCTTTTTTGAAGAGAAGAGTTGGGATAGACATGATTCCAAAAGCACGAGCTGTGTTTGGATTTTCATCAACGTCCATTTTAACGATTTTCAAGACATCTTCTGAAAGTTCTTCAGACAATTTATCCAAGATTGGACCTTGCATACGACATGGACCACACCAAGTTGCCCAGAAGTCTACCAAGACCAAACCGTCTTTTGTTTCTTGTTCGAATGTTGCATCTGTAATTGCTTTTGCCATTGTATTTCTCCTTTTTTAGTTATATTGGCTTAAATCTTGTTTCTTGAGATAGAAGAAGATATCTCCGTAAGTTCCATGGTAGTCCAAATCATGACCCTTGTAAGTCAATTTTTGAACAGGGTAGTAGTCTGCGACGCCGATAAGGCAAGCTTGTTGTGAACGATCAAAGTCTTCATAAGATTCGAACGTTACAGTTCTTTCGTTCTTGCTGGCATCTAGATAGGTAATTTCAATCATTTTAAAAACTCCTTTGTTTAATGATGACTTTATTTTACTCCTTGTAAAAGAGAATGTCAAGAAAAATGATTGCGCACGCAACTTTTTTTTAAAAAAATCATCTTAAAGCAAGAAATCCAAACCAGTTTCCAAGCTTTCTTCGACAGCCTTTTGTAGAGAGGCCAGTGTCTTTTGCCCATCACTTGTCAGGCAGATAAAACTAGAGCGTCTATCTTGATGGCAACACATGCGACTAAGCAGACCGCAATTTTTAGCTTCTAAGCGAGCTACCATCCGAGAAACAGCGCTCGGGCTCAGATGAAGCTTATCTGGCAGGTCAATCTGTCGTAGAGATTTTTCTTGAGCCAAGTCCAGATAGTAGAGCAGGTAAAACTCTTTCAAGGTCAGACTTTGGCCACTCTGTTGGGCAATGGTCTCTTCCAAGAGACCTTCAATTTCTTTTTGCCGACGATTGAAGTCAAACCATTTTTCCAAATAAGTCATAGTATCTCCTTTCTTTTTAGAGTCATAAATAGAAGAAAGTCCATTCACGGACAATCTCTGTATCACAAGATGATTGCGCATGCAATAATTATACTACTTTTCAAGAAGGCTGGCAAGAAGGACGCTAGAATCTTTTTATCTTAAATTACGCCTGTTTTCACTAGTCTATAATTGTCTGTATCCCCTTTCTTCTTAAACTTTCATCAACTCTTATGCATTTCCTTGAAATTTTCTGAAAAAAGAGTAAACTGGTATGCAAGAAGTCTATTTCGTGGAGTTTAGGATGAAATTATATGTTCAATTAATGATTCTCTTTGTGATTTCTCTAATCGGAGAGGGGATTTCCAGTTTCTTTCATTTGCCCATCCCAGGCAGTATTATCGGCTTGATTATTCTTTTTCTAGCCCTACAATTCAAGTGGCTGAGAACTAGGCATGTCAATATGGTGGGGAATTTCTTGCTGGCCAATATGACCATTCTCTTTTTGCCGCCAGCAGTGGGAATCATGGAGAAGTTTGATGTGATTGCTCCCTATCTTTTGCCAATTGTTTTGATTGTCTTTTTTGCAGCAGTCATCAATATTATCCTCATTGCCTTGGTTGTTCAGTTTATCAAGAGACGATTTGAGGGAGATTATGAGAAAGGAGATGCCAAATGAGTGAATTTGTTTCCAATCCCCTGTTTGGGCTTGCCCTGTCTATCCTAGCTTATCTAATGGGAATGCTGATTTACAGACGTTTTCCTCATCCATTGACAACGCCCTTGCTTTTGTCAGCTGTTTTCATTATCATCTTTCTAAAGGTGACGGGAATTTCTTACCAAGATTACTACCAAGGTGGGGTTTATCTGAACAACTTGATTGTCCCATCGACTGTTGCTCTAGGGATTCCCCTTTATAAGAGTTTTCACTTGATGAAGCACCATGCTCGGAGTATTCTCTTTGGTAGTCTGTTAGCGGTAGTTGTCAATACCTCTTTCACAGCCCTTGTGGCTAAGATTTTTGGCATGGACTTTTTCCTAGCCATTTCTCTCTTTCCTAAGTCAGTGACAACCGCCATGGCAGTGGGAATTACAGAAAAATTGCAAGGTCTGACTACTGTGACCTTGGTCGTTGTAGTGGCGACTGGGATTTTAACCAGTGTCATCGGCCCAACCCTTTTGAAGTGGTTGAAAATAGACGATCCAGTAGCTGTTGGTCTTTCCCTTGGTGGAACAGGTCACGCAGTTGGAACGGGAACAGCCTTTCGATACGGCTCTGTAGCAGGAGCTATGGGTGGCTTAGCTATCGGTGTTACCGGTATTCTCTATGTCTTTGTCAGTCCTATCGTAGCCAGTTTGATATTGAGTTAAATCAAAACCCAGCTGTTTAGCTGGGCATTTTTTATTGCAAATTAACCTTGTTTTTCAAAATGTGATAAGTTCCTAGATAGTAGATGGCTATAAGAATAACTTCTTCCAGAATAGTCATGATAATGCCCATCTGGAACTGATCAGCTCCTCCTGTGGTTGATGGGAAGTAGAAACCAGGGTTAGAACGATAGAAGAGTTCAATAAAGCCAACGACGATTTGGATACCAATGTAGGCTACAATTGACAGTGCGGTACGGTATTCATTGAAAAGCTGTCCAATGGAAATAGCCAAGTAGATGCAGAGGATTCCAGAAATAGTATTTAGTAGGAACGATACCCCCATAAGAGAGAGTTGAGGAAGATGTGTTTCTATAAATGGAATCAAGTCAGAAGTTGCAAACCAATCTGGAGCCGTTAGAGTCAGAACAATAAAAGCACTTAGAGCTAGTACAGCAGTGCTGACAATAGACCAGATAAAGGCACCGACTAGTTTAGCTGTGATGATATAGTGTTCAGAAACTGGCAAGGTTAAAGTCAGATAGCCTTGTCGGTCATAGACACTACCTTTGAAGCGTTTAATGATTAAGAAAATGGTGGAAATCCCCAGTGTAATCATCAACCCCCCAAAGACAGTAGCTAGAAAAATGAGTAGGACAGGTTGGCTTTCTTTGACAGGCAGATGGTTATAGGTCTGTGCTTGTATCCCGATAAGGGCAGAAAGGATGAGTACGGCAGCGTAGAGGGCTAAATACCACTTGTTAACATTTTTAAATTCGTAGCGAACTAAATTCCAAAACATAATAATCTCCTTTGCTTAGGCTTTAAATTCCTGACGGAAGAGTTGGTCAATGGATTCACCTGACTCATAGCGAATGTCATCTACATTTCCTTGACGGACGACTTTTCCATCCTTAAGGAAGACAATTTCATCCAAGATTGGCTCGATATCAGAAATCAAGTGGGTAGAAATCAAAACGGTAGAAGTTGGTGAGTAGTTATTGATAATGGTATTGAGGATATACTCACGGGCTGCTGGGTCCACCCCACCAATGGGTTCGTCTAAAACGTAGAGACGAGCATCACGGCTCATAACCAAAATCAGTTGTACCTTTTCTTTGTTTCCTTTTGATAGTTTCTTGAGACGGCTATTTTCATCAATACCGAGGTCTGCAAGTAGATGATGGGCGCGTTCAAGATTGAAATCTTTATAGAAGGTCTTGAAGTAGGTTAGGGCTTCTTTGACCTTCATTTGTTCATTAAGATAGGTTGTATCTGGCAAATAAGCTACGATAGCCTTGGTTGCTGGGCTTGGGTCCATGTCGTTGATAAGGATGCGTCCTTGATCTGGTTGTAAGAGGCCATTGATTAGTTTAATCAAGGTTGTTTTTCCTGAGCCATTTGGCCCAAGAAGACCAACAATTTTTCCAGCTGGGATGTCAAGGGAAACATTTTCAAGGGCTGGTGTTGCTCCATAAGATTTGGATACATTTTCAAATGCTAGTAATGACATAGGCTTAAACTCCTTTAATATAATCGCCGACTACGCCTGGTAGTTCTTCTTTTTCATAGCCAAAATGGGTCATGGAGGAAACGAAGTGTTCCAATTCTTCTTCCGATAATTGCTTGCGCGATTGGGCGATTAGCTCCTTATCCTCAGTCACAAATCGTCCAGTTGTGCGCTTGCTGTAGACAAATCCTTCTCGTTCAAGGTCTGACAAGGCTCTTTGGATGGTGTTTGGATTGACACCGGCCTCGCTAGCCAGCTCTCGCACGGTTGGAAGTTGTTGATTGGGTTCCAGTGTATGGGAAACAATCTGAAGCTTGATTTTCTCCATAATCTGTAAATAGATGGGTTTTTGTTGTCAAATGTCCAGGACATCTTGGTCTCCTTTCTCCTATCCTTTTGTCTTAATTAAATAATACAACAAAACAAAAAACTTGTCAAGCAAAAAGAAGAATTGTTTTGGGAATCGCTTAAAAAATGGTATAATGAAAAGAAAACGATAAGGAGGGAAAGGATGCGTTGTCCAAAATGTGGGGCTACCAAGTCAAGTGTTATCGATAGTCGCCAAGCAGAAGAAGGGAACACCATTCGTAGAAGACGTGAGTGCGATGAATGCCAACACCGTTTTACAACCTACGAACGAGTAGAAGAAAGAACCTTAGTGGTTGTTAAAAAAGATGGCACACGGGAACAATTCTCCAGAGATAAAATCTTTAATGGGATTATCCGCTCAGCCCAGAAACGTCCTGTGTCAAGTGATGAAATCAACATGGTAGTCAATCGTATCGAACAGAAACTCCGTGGTCGAAATGAAAATGAAATTCAAAGTGAGGACATCGGTTCGCTCGTCATGGAGGAGTTGGCTGAGTTAGATGAGATTACCTATGTACGTTTTGCCAGTGTCTATCGTAGCTTTAAGGATGTCAGTGAGTTAGAGAGTCTGCTCCAACAAATTACCCAGTCCTCTAAAAAGAAAAAGGAAAGATAAATGAAGCCAATTGACCGTTTTTCTTATCTAAAGAATAATCGGGTGTCGCAAGATACCTCATCTCTGGTACAGTGCTACCTCCCGATTATCGGTCAGGAGGCACTGAGCCTTTATCTTTATACGATTAGTTTTTGGGATAATGGCAGAAAGGAATACCTCTTTTCAAGCATTCTCAACCATCTCAACTTTGGGATGGACAGACTTTTAAAATCCTTGAAAATCCTATCTGCTTTCAATCTCTTAACCCTCTATCAAAAGGGGGATGTTTACCAGCTAGCTCTCCATGCTCCTCTTTCAAGTAAGGATTTCTTGGAACATCCTGTTTATCGTAGACTCTTGGAGAAAAAAATTGGTGATGCAGCTGTGGAGGATTTGGGAGTTGAAAGTGCTGATGGTCAAGAAATACCTGTTTCACTCAATCAAGTCTTTCCAGATTTGGCAGAACTAGGAAGTCAAGAAGACCTTAGTCTCAAGAAGAAAGTGGCCAACGATTTTGACTTGGAACATTTTCGTCAGCTTATGGCTCGAGATGGGCTTCGCTTTGCGGATGAGCAGTCCGACGTCTTAAACCTCTTTGCCATTGCCGAGGAAAAGAAGTGGACTTGGTTTGAAACTTATCAATTGGCCAAGTCAACAGCTGTTTCTCAGGTTATTTCAACCAAACGCATGCGGGAAAAAATCGCTCAAAAACCTGTTTCCTCTGACTTTAGTCCTAAGGAAGCAACCATTATCAAGGAAGCAAAAAGTAAGACTGCCCTGCAGTTCTTGGCAGAAATCAAGCAAACACGCAAGGGAACCATTACCCAAACAGAAAGAGAACTCTTGCAACAAATGGCTGGCTTGGGCTTACTGGACGAAGTTATTAATATCATTCTCTTGTTGACCTTTAACAAGGTAGATTCGGCAAACATCAATGAGAAATATGCCATGAAGGTAGCCAATGACTATGCCTATCAAAAAATTCATTCGGCAGAAGAGGCAGTTCTTCGGATCCGTGAGCGAGGGCAGAAAAGTCAGTCTCAAAAAAGCAGTAACCCCAGTCCTGCTAAGTCCAATGTGCCCAAGTGGAGCAATCCAGATTATAAAAATGAAACCAGTGAGGAAACTCGTCTGGAACTAGAGCGTAAGAAACAAGAACTATTAGCTCGATTAGAAAAAGGAGGAGATTAGATGGAAAGTGTCGGAGACGTACTCAAACGTCAACCTAGCCGTTTTCATTATCAAGATTTGGTCCAGAAAATCATGAAGGATCCTGATGTTGCGGCCTTTATCCAGCAAGAATCCCTTACTCCAGAGGAATTGAATCGTAGTATCTCCAAGTTTAATCAGTACATCACTGAGCGCGACAAGTTTCTTCGTGGGGATACGGATTATATTGCCAAAGGTTACAAGCCTATTTTGGTTATGAATCATGGCTATGCGGATGTTTCTTATGAAGAAACTCCTGAACTAATTGTGGCTGAAAAAGAAGCGGCTATTAAGAACCGTCTCAAGTTAATCAATCTGCCAGCCAGTCTCAAGAAAGCTAGTTTAGCTCAAGTTGACTTGGATGATTTGGAGCGCTTGCCAGTTTTTGAAAAGCTATTAGCCTTCGTGGAACAGTATCCAACTATTCGAAAAGGTCTTTACCTATATGGAGATTTTGGTGTGGGTAAAAGTTTCATGGTGGCTGCCTTGGCTCATGATTTATCAGAAAAACGTGGTGTTTCATCAACTCTCCTCCACTATCCTAGCTTTGTCATAGATGTTAAAAATGCTATCGGTGATGGCAATGTCAAGACCTTGGTGGATGAGATTAAGCTTTCTGAAGTCCTGATTTTAGATGATATTGGTGCCGAGCAATCAACAGCTTGGGTACGTGATGAAATCCTGCAGGTCATTCTCCAATATCGGATGCAGGAAAATTTACCGACCTTTTTCACATCCAACTTCAACTTTGAAGATTTGGAGCTGCATTTCGCTAAAGGGAAGCATGGAAATGACGAAACCTGGGAAGCCAGACGCGTCATGGAACGCATCCGTTATTTGGCTGAGGAGACTCGTTTAGAAGGAGTGAACCGTCGATGACAGAAACAATCAAATTAATGAAGTCTCATACTTCAGTACGCAGATTTAAGGAGCAAGCCCTTCCTCAGGAGGACTTGACTGAAATCCTGACAGCGGCCCAAATGGCCTCGTCTTGGAAGAATTTCCAATCCTACTCTGTGATTGTAGTGCGAAGTCAAGAAAAGAAAGATGCCTTGTATGGATTGGTGCCTCAAGAAGCCATTCGCCAGTCAGCTGTTTTCCTTCTCTTTGTCGGAGATTTGAACCGAGCAGAAAAGGGAGCCCAGCTTCATACTGATACCTTCCAACCTCAAGGTGTAGAAGGTCTCTTGATTAGTTCGGTCGATGCGGCTCTTGCTGGTCAAAATGCCCTGTTGGCAGCTGAAAGCTTGGGATATGGTGGTGTCATTATTGGCTTGGTTCGATACAAGTCCGAAGAAGTGGCAGAGCTTTTTAACCTGCCTGACTACACCTATCCTGTCTTTGGGATGGCACTAGATGTGCCAAATCAAAATCATGATGTGAAGCCAAGACTGCCACTAGAGAATGTTGTCTTTGAGGAAGAATACCAAGAACAGTCAACTGAGGCAATCGAAGCTTATGACCGAGTACAGGCGGACTATGCTGGGGCGCGTGCGACCACAAGCTGGAGTCAGCGCCTAGCAGAACAGTTTGGTCAAGCAGAACCAAGCTCAACTAGAAAAAATCTTGAACAGAAGAAGTTATTGTAGAAAGTGAGAAATTATGGCCCTACCAACTATTGCCATTGTAGGACGTCCCAATGTTGGGAAATCAACCCTATTTAATCGGATCGCTGGTGAGCGAATCTCCATTGTAGAAGATGTCGAAGGAGTGACACGTGACCGTATCTATGCAACGGGTGAGTGGCTCAATCGCTCTTTTAGCATGATTGATACAGGGGGAATCGACGACGTCGATGCTCCTTTCATGGAACAAATCAAGCACCAGGCAGAAATTGCCATGGAAGAAGCAGATGTTATCGTCTTTGTCGTGTCTGGTAAGGAAGGAATTACCGATGCAGACGAATACGTAGCCCGTAAGCTTTATAAGACCCACAAACCAGTTATCCTGGCAGTTAACAAGGTGGACAACCCTGAAATGCGAAATGATATCTATGATTTCTATGCTCTCGGTTTGGGTGAGCCCCTACCTATCTCATCTGTCCATGGTATCGGTACAGGGGATGTGCTAGATGCCATCGTAGAAAATCTTCCAAATGAATATGAAGAAGAAAATCCAGATGTGATTAAGTTTAGCTTGATTGGTCGTCCCAACGTTGGAAAATCAAGCTTGATCAATGCTATCTTGGGAGAAGACCGTGTTATTGCTAGTCCAGTTGCTGGAACAACTCGTGACGCCATTGATACCCACTTTACAGATACAGATGGTCAAGAGTTTACCATGATTGATACGGCTGGTATGCGTAAATCTGGTAAGGTTTATGAAAATACTGAGAAATACTCTGTCATGCGCGCCATGCGTGCTATTGACCGTTCAGATGTGGTCTTAATGGTTATCAATGCGGAAGAGGGTATTCGTGAATACGACAAGCGTATCGCAGGATTTGCCCATGAAGCTGGTAAAGGGATGATTATCGTGGTCAACAAGTGGGATACACTTGAAAAAGACAACCATACCATGAAAAACTGGGAAGAAGATATCCGTGAGCAGTTCCAATACCTGCCTTACGCACCGATTATCTTTGTATCAGCCTTGACCAAGCAACGTCTCCACAAGCTTCCTGAGATGATTAAGCAAATCAGCGAAAGTCAAAACACACGTATCCCATCAGCTGTCTTGAACGATGTGATCATGGATGCCATTGCCATCAACCCAACACCAACAGACAAAGGGAAACGCCTCAAGATTTTCTATGCGACCCAAGTGGCAACCAAACCACCAACCTTTGTCATCTTTGTTAACGAAGAAGAGCTTATGCACTTTTCTTACCTGCGTTTCTTGGAAAATCAAATCCGCAAGGCCTTTGTCTTTGAAGGAACACCGATTCACCTGATCGCAAGAAAACGCAAATAAAAAAGTAGAATCTGGAATGACATTTCCAGATTTTTTTGATAGAATGAAAGTGAAGAAAACGCTATCAAAGGGAGGTGTCGATGATGGAACATTTGTTTAAATTCTTACTTTTAGCACCTTACTTTTATTTTGATAACTGGATTGAAAAGGATAACAGAAATAGTAAATTTTTCCCAATTTTTTACTATTTTTACTGGGTTTACATCCCCCTCTATTCTCTTTTTAGCCTTGCTTGGACAGTTATTTCAGTTCTGTTTTTCAATATCGTCTTGAGAAATTTGACAGATATCAAGTTATGGGGCATTTGGTTTCTTTTTATTTTGCTAGCTATTGGTCTGAATAGGTCAACTTATTTCTGTTTCAAAAAAATGCTTCGCTTGAGACGGGAACTAGGGAAGTCTAAAGGTGGAAGGCATTGATTTATATTGGTAATAACATTCAATAGAACGAAACTAAAGAAAACAATTTCAAAGAGGAGGTGTCGATGATGAAACATTTGTTTAAATTCTTGCTCATATTTCCCTGTATTTACTTTTTCAGCTGGATTGACAAGGATAATAGAGATAGTAAATTTTTCCCAATTTTTTACTATTTTTACTGGATTTACATCACCCTCTATTCTCTTTTTAGCCTTGCTTGGACAGTTTTTTCAGTCCTGCTTTTCAATATCGTCTTGAGAAATGTGGCAGATATCAAGCTTTGGGGCATTTGGCTATTATTACTATTTATTGCTTTTGCTAGTGACTGGTTAGACTATATCTGTTTCAAAAAAATGTTTCGCTTGAGACAGGAACTAGGGAAGTCAAAAGGTGGAAGGCATTGATTTATACTCTTCGAAAATCTCTTCAAACCACGTCAACGTCGCCTTGCCGTATGTATGGTTACTGACTTCGTCAGTTTCATCTACAACCTCAAAACCATGTTTTGAGCTGACTTCGTCAGTTCTATCTACAACCTCAAAGCAGTGCTTTGAGCAACCTGCGGCTAGTTTCCTAGTTTGCTCTTTGATTTTCATTGAGTATTATATTACTTTCTATTTGTAGGAGGTGGCTTATGGCACATCTAACATCATTTATTACACGCTATTCCAAGGTTTATATTGGTTTAGTTCTACTTATCTGGCTTGGTTTCTTCTTTCTTCCTTGGGATAAACCAGTTCTGGGAATATCTATCAATCTCTTCAGTATGCAGAAAGTCTTGCTAGTTTTTGGTGTTCTGTCCATTTTGATGGCCTTGCTGTCCAAGAAAGTCAGTCTCTTTGTTTTTGGACTTATCTGCTGTCTTTCTCTTTGGATTAATCTATTTATCCTATTTGCGATTTTGCCGATTTTTGGCAATTAAAGCATCATAAAAGTTAGAGAGGTTAGCTTGGAAACTAGCCTCTTTTTCCTTTTCAAAATGGGGATTCTTCCTTGAAAATAATCAGTAATTGTGCTAAAATTAAAAGAACATTCTAAAATATTCGGAATTTAAAGTAAGGAAAAACATGGCTAATATTTTAAAAACAATTATCGAAAATGATAAAGGAGAAATCCGTCGTCTGGAAAAGATGGCTGACAAGGTTTTCAAATACGAAGACCAAATGGCTGCTTTGACTGATGACCAACTAAAAGCAAAAACAGTTGAATTTAAAGAACGTTATCAAAATGGAGAATCATTGGATTCATTGCTTTATGAAGCATTTGCGGTTGTCCGTGAAGGCGCCAAACGTGTCCTAGGCCTCTTCCCATATAAGGTTCAGGTCATGGGTGGAATCGTTCTTCACCATGGTGACGTGCCAGAGATGCGTACAGGGGAAGGGAAAACCTTGACAGCGACCATGCCGGTATACCTCAACGCCCTTTCAGGCAAAGGGGTTCACGTAGTTACGGTCAATGAATACCTATCAGAACGTGATGCGACTGAAATGGGTGAATTGTACTCATGGCTTGGTTTGTCAGTAGGGATTAACTTGGCTGCCAAATCTCCGATGGAGAAAAAAGAAGCCTATGAGTGTGATATTACCTACTCAACCAACTCAGAAATCGGATTTGACTACCTTCGTGATAACATGGTTGTTCGCGCTGAAAACATGGTACAACGTCCGCTTAACTATGCCTTGGTCGATGAGGTTGACTCAATCTTGATTGACGAGGCCCGTACACCTTTGATCGTATCAGGTGCTAACGCAGTTGAAACCAGTCAGCTCTACCACATGGCAGACCACTATGTAAAATCGTTGGACAAGGACGACTACATCATCGATGTGCAGTCTAAGACTATTGGTTTGTCTGATTCAGGGATTGACAAGGCTGAAAGCTACTTCAAACTTGAAAACCTCTATGACATCGAAAACGTAGCTCTTACTCACTTTATCGATAACGCCCTTCGTGCCAACTACATCATGCTTCTTGATATTGACTATGTGGTGAGCGAAGAGCAAGAAATTCTGATCGTCGACCAATTTACGGGTCGTACTATGGAAGGTCGTCGTTATTCTGATGGATTGCACCAAGCCATTGAAGCCAAAGAAGGTGTGCCAATTCAGGATGAAACCAAGACATCTGCCTCAATCACTTACCAAAATCTTTTCCGTATGTATAAGAAATTGTCTGGTATGACGGGTACAGGTAAGACTGAGGAAGAAGAATTCCGTGAAATCTACAATATTCGTGTTATTCCAATCCCAACAAACCGTCCTGTTCAACGTATTGACCATCCAGACCTACTTTTTGCTAGCATTGAAGCTAAGTTTAAAGCGGTTGTTGAAGACGTTAAGGCTCGTTACCAAAAAGGTCAGCCTGTCTTGGTTGGTACAGTAGCGGTTGAAACCAGTGACTACATTTCTAAGAAATTGGTCGCGGCAGGTGTTCCTCACGAAGTCTTGAATGCTAAAAACCACTATAAAGAAGCCCAAATTATCATGAATGCTGGTCAACGTGGTGCTGTTACCATCGCAACCAACATGGCTGGTCGTGGTACTGATATCAAGCTTGGTGAAGGGGTTCGCGAATTAGGTGGACTTTGTGTGATTGGTACAGAACGTCATGAAAGCCGTCGTATCGATAACCAGCTTCGTGGACGTTCAGGTCGTCAAGGAGACCCAGGTGAGTCACAATTCTACCTATCTCTTGAAGATGACTTGATGAAACGTTTTGGTTCTGAACGCTTGAAGGGAATCTTTGAACGCTTGAACATGTCTGAAGAGGCCATTGAGTCTCGTATGTTGACACGTCAGGTTGAAGCAGCACAAAAACGTGTCGAAGGAAATAACTACGATACTCGCAAACAAGTCCTTCAATACGATGACGTCATGCGTGAACAACGTGAGATTATCTACGCTCAACGTTACGACGTCATCACTGCAGATCGTGACTTGGCACCTGAAATTCATTCTATGATCAAACGCACGATTGGTCGTGTCGTTGATGGTCATGCGCGTGCCAAACAAGATGAAAAACTAGAAGCAATTTTGAACTTTGCTAAGTACAACTTGCTTCCTGAAGATTCTATTTCTGTTGAAGACTTGTCAGGCTTGTCTGATAAGGCTATTAAGGAAGAACTCTTCCAACGTGCCTTGCAAGTTTACGATAGTCAGGTTTCAAAACTACGCGATGAAGAAGCAGTTAAAGAATTCCAAAAAGTCTTGATTCTACGAGTGGTGGATAACAAGTGGACAGATCATATCGATGCCCTTGATCAATTGCGTAACGCGGTTGGACTTCGTGGCTATGCTCAGAACAACCCTGTTGTTGAGTATCAGGCAGAAGGTTTCCGTATGTTTAATGACATGATTGGTTCGATTGAGTTTGATGTGACACGCTTGATGATGAAAGCCCAAATTCATGAACAAGAAAGACCACAAGCAGAACACCATATCAGTACAACAGCGACTCGTAATATCGCTGCCCACCAAGCAAATATGCCAGAAGATTTGGATTTGAGCCAGATTGGGCGGAATGAACTTTGCCCATGTGGTTCTGGTAAGAAGTTTAAAAACTGTCACGGAAAAAGACAATAAAATGAGATAGTTTAGAGGCGGATACCTTGTGAAAAGTAAATTTTTACCTGGTATCCGTTTGCTTTATAAGGAGATGAGTTATGGTATTTACAGCAAAAAGTCCTAAAATTAATATTGAAGAAGTTCGTGCCTTATCAAAATTGGAAGGCCAAGCTTTGGAGAGAAAATCACAGCGCGATCAAGAGCTAGAAGCCATTATACGTGGAGAAGATCAGCGAATTCTCTTGGTAATCGGGCCATGCTCATCTGACAATGAAGAAGCTGTTCTTGAGTACGCTAAGCGTTTGGCAGTTTTGCAAGAAGAAGTAGCAGACCGTATCTTTATGGTTATGCGTGTTTACACTGCCAAACCTCGTACCAACGGAGATGGCTATAAGGGCTTGATTCACCAGCCTAACGCGACAGAAGCGCCTAGTCTCATCAACGGAATCAAAGCCGTGCGCCATCTTCACTATCGTGTTATCACAGAAACAGGCATGACAACAGCTGATGAAATGCTTTATCCTGAAAATCTTCCGCTTGTAGATGATTTGATTTCTTACATGGCAGTTGGTGCTCGTTCGGTTGAAGACCAGCAACACCGCTTTGTGGCTAGTGGAGCAGATTTTGCGACTGGGTTTAAAAATCCAACCTCTGGAAATCTCAATGTTATGTTTAATGGGATTTATGCTGCTCAAAACAAACAAAGTTTCCTTTTCCTAGGAAAAGAAGTGGAAACAACTGGGAATCCGCTTTCGCACGCCATTCTTCGTGGAGCGATTAATGAGTATGGGAAGAATATTCCCAACTACTATTATGACAATTTGATGGATACCATTGCCCAGTATGAGAAAATGGGCTTGGAAAATCCCTTTATCATTGTGGATACCAATCATGACAACTCTGGTAAGCAATATATGGACCAGATTCGAATTGTCCGCCAGACCTTAATTAATCGTGATTGGAATGAAAAAATCAAGCAGTACGTTCGTGGCTTTATGATTGAGTCTTATCTAGAAGACGGCCGTCAAAACGAACCGGAAGTATTTGGCAAGTCTATCACGGACCCTTGTCTTGGCTGGGATAATACGGAAGCCCTCGTCAGAGAAATCTATCAAACGCTAGGAGAATAAGATGGCATTTATTGAAAAAGGTCAAGAAATCGATATTGAAGCAATCAAGGCAGAAACTCAATTGTCTGCGGAAGCCTTGCGACTAAAGGAGCGTCGTGATAGAGAATTGGCAGACATTATTTCAGGAGAAGATGACCGTATCCTTTTGGTGATTGGTCCTTGCTCTTCTGATAATGAAGAGGCTGTCTTGGAATATGCCCGTCGTTTATCTGTCTTGCAAAAGAAGGTGTCAGACAAGATTTTCATGGTTATGCGTGTTTATACAGCTAAACCTCGTACTAACGGAGACGGCTATAAAGGTTTGGTTCACCAACCAGATACCTCTAAGGCTCCAAGCCTGATTAATGGTTTGCAGGCTGTTCGTCAGTTACACTACCGCGTGATTACAGAGACTGGTTTGACAACAGCAGATGAGATGCTTTATCCGTCAAATCTGGTCTTGGTAGATGACTTGGTCAGCTACCATGCTGTTGGGGCTCGTTCTGTGGAAGACCAAGAGCACCGCTTTGTGGCTTCAGGAATTGATGCACCAGTGGGGATGAAAAATCCAACCTCAGGAAATCTTGGGGTTATGTTTAACGGTATTTATGCTGCTCAAAACAAACAAACCTTCCTCTTCCATGGTCAAGAAGTTGAGACTTCAGGTAATCCTTTGGCCCACGTCATCCTTCGTGGTGCAGTCAATGAATATGGGAAAAATGAGCCTAACTTTTACTATGAAACTTTGCTAAATGCCATTGAACGTTATGAGACCATGGGACTTGAAAATCCTTTTATCCTCATTGATACCAACCATGATAACTCAGGCAAGCAATATATGGAACAGATTCGAATTGTTCGCCAGACTTTGCAAAATCGTGATTGGAACGAGAAAATCAAAAAGATAGTTCGAGGCTTTATGATTGAATCTTACCTAGCAGATGGTCGTCAAAACCAACCAGAGGTCTTTGGTTGCTCCATTACCGATCCTTGCCTAGGTTGGGAAAATACAGAGGCCTTGGTAGAAGAAATCTATGCTACCTTGACAAAATAAGTGAAAAGGATGGAGTTGGGGAATCTCAACTCCTTTTGATGAGAATGATAGTTGGACACGGAATTGACATCGAAGAATTGGCTTCGATAGAAAGCGCAGTTACACGACATGAAGGATTTGCTAAGCGCGTGCTGACCACTAAGGAAATGGAGCGATTTGCCAGTCTCAAAGGGCGCAGACAAATTGAATACTTGGCTGGTCGCTGGTCGGCTAAGGAGGCTTTTTCCAAGGCTATGGGAACTGGTATTGGAAAGCTCGGTTTTCAGGATTTAGAAGTTTTGAACAATGAACGCGGGGCGCCTTATTTTAGTCAGTCACCATTTTCAGGAAAGATTTGGCTGTCTATCAGCCACACAGATCAGTTTGTGACAGCCAGTGTCATTTTGGAGGAAAATCATGAAAGCTAGTCCACATAGACCAACCAAGGCTCTGATTCATCTGGGAGCTATTCGACAAAATATTCAGCAAATGGGGGCTCATATCCCTCAAGGAACGCTCAAGTGGGCTGTGGTCAAGGCCAATGCTTACGGGCATGGGGCAGTAGCTGTTGCCAAGGCAATCCAAGAAGATGTAGACGGCTTTTGCGTTTCCAATATTGATGAAGCTATTGAACTCAGACAAGCTAGACTCAGCAAGTCAATTCTCATTTTAGGAGTTTCTGACATCGAAGCAGTTGCTCTAGCTAAAGAATACGACATCACCTTGACTGTGGCTGGACTGGAGTGGATTCAATCACTCTTAGATAAGGAAGCGGACCTAACTGGATTGACAGTCCACCTCAAGATTGACTCAGGAATGGGACGAATTGGTTTTAGAGAGATTCGTGAGGCTGAGCAGGCTCAAGACTTGCTTCAACAACATGGTGCTTGTGTTGAGGGAATTTTTACCCATTTTGCGACTGCAGATGAAGCATCAGATGCCTACTTTAGTGCCCAGTTGGAACGGTTTAAATCTATTTTGGCTAGTATGAAGGAAGTTCCAGACTTGGTTCATGCTAGCAATTCTGCAACGACTCTTTGGCATGCAGAGACTATTTTCAATGCGGTTCGTATGGGAGATGCTATGTATGGTCTCAATCCAAGCGGAGAGGTTTTGGACTTGCCTTATGACTTGACTCCAGCCTTGACCTTGGAATCTGCCTT
Source organism: Streptococcus mitis SK569 (assembly GCF_000222785.1). Taxonomy (GTDB): domain Bacteria; phylum Bacillota; class Bacilli; order Lactobacillales; family Streptococcaceae; genus Streptococcus; species Streptococcus mitis_N. The sequence continues at coordinate 33,894 of NZ_AFUF01000027.1, forward strand.
GGTTCACGTCAAGACAGTTCTAGCTGGAGCTTGTATGGGCTACGGAGCTACCTATCAGGCAGATAGCGAGCAAGTCATCGCGACGGTGCCAATCGGCTATGCAGATGGTTGGACACGTGACATGCAGAATTTCTCTGTCTTGGTAGATGGGGAAGCCTGCCCAATCGTCGGCAGGGTTTCGATGGACCAAATCACCATTCGTCTGCCTAAGCCTTATCCCTTAGGAACAAAGGTAACCTTAATTGGTTCTAACAGGGACAAGGAGATCACAGCTACTCAGGTGGCGACCTACCGTGGAACTATTAACTATGAAGTGGTTTGCCTTCTCAGCGACCGCATTCCGAGAGAATATTATTAGAAAAGAAAGGAGTGGAGCATGAATCTACATCAACCCTTGCATGTCTTACCTGGTGTGGGATCAAAGTCAGCAGAAAAATACGCCAAACTAGGAATTGAAAATTTGCAAGACCTCTTGCTCTACTTTCCTTTCCGTTATGAAGACTTCAAAACTAAGCAAGTGCTGGATTTGGAAGACGGTGAAAAGGCGGTTCTTTCTGGTCAAGTCGTGACTCCTGCCAGTGTTCAGTATTATGGTTTCAAGCGCAATCGTCTGCGCTTTAGCCTCAAGCAGGGAGAAGTTGTTTTTGCGGTAAATTTCTTTAATCAGCCCTATCTGGCTGATAAGATAGAGTTGGGAGCAACCCTTGCTGTCTTTGGAAAATGGGATCGCGCCAAGGCTAGTCTGACAGGGATGAAGGTCCTGGCTCAGGTGGAAGATGACCTCCAACCTGTCTATCGATTGGCTCAGGGAATCAGTCAAGTCAGTCTGGTAAAGGTCATTAAGACGGCCTTTGATCAGGGGCTGGACCTCTTAATAGAAGAAAACCTTCCTCAGTCCTTGCTGGACAAATACAAACTCATGTCCCGTTGTCAGGCCGTTCGTGCCATGCATTTTCCTAAGGATTTGGGAGAATACAAGCAGGCACTTCGCCGTATCAAATTTGAGGAACTTTTTTACTTTCAAATGCAGTTACAGACGCTCAAGTCTGAAAATAGAGTTCAGGGAAGTGGTCTGGTTCTGAATTGGTCTAAGGAAAAAGTGACAACAGTCAAGGAAAGCTTGCCTTTTGCCTTGACCCCAGCTCAGGAAAAGAGTTTGCAGGAAATTTTGACAGACATGAAGTCGGATCACCACATGAATCGTCTCTTGCAAGGAGATGTGGGGAGTGGAAAAACAGTCGTCGCTGGCTTGGCCATGTTTGCGGCGGTGACAGCTGGCTATCAGGCAGCCCTCATGGTGCCAACAGAGATTCTAGCAGAGCAGCATTTTGAGAGTTTGAAGGGGCTTTTTCCAGACTTGAAATTAGCTCTCTTGACAGGTTCCTTGAAGTCTGCAGAAAAGAGAGAAGTTTTGGAGAACATTGCCAAGGGTGAGGCTGATTTGATTATCGGAACCCACGCTCTGATTCAGGATGGGGTAGATTATGCTCGTCTTGGCTTGATCATTATCGATGAGCAGCACCGTTTTGGTGTGGGGCAAAGGCGGATTTTACGGGAAAAAGGGGACAATCCAGATGTCCTCATGATGACAGCTACTCCCATCCCACGAACCTTGGCCATCACAGCCTTTGGAGACATGGATGTTTCTATTATTGACCAGATGCCAGCAGGACGAAAACCTATTGTGACACGTTGGATCAAGCATGAGCAATTGCCTCAGGTCTTGACTTGGTTAGAGGGGGAAATTCAAAAAGGTTCTCAAGCCTATGTCATCTCTCCCTTGATTGAAGAATCAGAAGCTCTGGATTTGAAAAATGCTATTGCTTTATCAGAGGAGCTGACAGCTCATTTTGCAGGCAAGGCAGAGGTTGCTCTTTTACATGGTAAGATGAAGAGTGACGAAAAAGACCAGATTATGCAAGATTTTAAAGAGCGAAAAACGGATATTCTGGTTTCGACGACGGTTATCGAGGTTGGGGTTAATGTTCCTAATGCGACCGTTATGATTATCATGGATGCCGATCGCTTCGGGCTCAGCCAGCTTCACCAGCTCAGAGGTCGTGTCGGTCGGGGAGATAAGCAGTCCTATGCCGTTCTCGTTGCGAATCCTAAGACGGATTCTGGGAAAGACCGCATGCGCATCATGACAGAAACCACCAATGGATTTGTCCTTGCGGAGGAAGACTTGAAAATGCGTGGTTCTGGTGAGATTTTTGGAACCAGACAGTCAGGACTTCCAGAGTTCCAAGTGGCTGATATTATTGAAGATTTTCCGATTTTAGAAGAAGCCAGAAAAGTTGCTAGCTATATTAGTTCGATAAAAGGTTGGCAAGAGGATCCGGAATGGCGCATGATTGCCCTTCATTTGGAGAAGAAAGAACACCTAGATTAAGCTTTCTCTAAGGAAAACTTAAGCTAGCTTTCAGGTTTGCCCCTTATACTAGAGTCATCAAAAAGAAACGAGGACTCTCACATGACAGTAACGATTAAAGTAAATTACCAAACCACTTTCCAAAAGAAAGAAGCAACAAAATAAGCTTGAATAGGAAAAGAAGGGCAGAAATGCTCTTTTTTCGTTTCTAAAACTACTTTCAGCCCATCATCCTAAAAGTAAAGAATCTAAAATCACTTTCTATTTGCTTTTCTTTCTTGCATTGCTTTTCTAGATATGCTACATTTATGATAGCGATTACAAAAAGGAGCATGTTATGAAAAATCCAGCTTTGTTAGAAGAAATCAAGACTTATAGAGGACGGGACGAGGTTCCAGAAGACTTTGATGCTTTCTGGGATAAGGAAGTGAAAAAAGTTTCAACTCTTCCAGCCTATCAGTTGGAGGAAAGAGATTTCCACATTCCTCAAGTTAAGTGCTATGAATTAACCTTTAAAGGAACCAATGAAGGTAAGGTCTATGTGCGTGTCGTTCTTCCAAAGACTGAGGAGAAGGTTCCGCTAATCTTCCATTTCCATGGTTATATGGGACGTGGCTGGGATTGGGCCGACATGCTGGCCTTCACCGTAGCTGGTTACGGTGTTGTTTCCATGGATGTGCGGGGGCAGTCGGGTTACTCACAAGATGGCTTGCGTTCTCCTCTAGGGAATACCGTTAAGGGGCATATCATCCGTGGTGCTGTGGAAGGTCGGGAGCATCTCTTTTATAAGGATGTTTATCTGGATATTTACCAGTTGGTTGAGATTATTGCCAGTCTGCCACAGGTAGATGAGAAGCGTCTTTCTAGCTATGGTGCCTCACAAGGAGGGGCTTTAGCTTTGGTTGCAGCAGCGCTCAATCCTCGAATTCAGAAAACAGTTACTATCTATCCCTTCTTGTCAGACTTTAGACGAGTGCTTGAGATTGGTAATACTAGCGAGGCTTACGACGAACTTTTTCGTTATTTCAAGTTTCACGACCCCTTCCATGAAACTGAGGAGGAAATCATGGCTACCCTTGCCTATATTGATGTGAAAAATCTCGCTCATCGTATCAAGGGTGAAGTTAAGATGATTACGGGCTTGGACGACGATGTTTGCTATCCTATTACCCAGTTTGCAATTTACAACCGTCTCACCTGCGATAAGGCCTATCGCATCATGCCTGAGTATGCCCACGAAGCCATGAATGTCTTTGTCAATGACCAAGTCTACAACTGGCTATGTGGTAGTGAGATTCCTTTTAAATATGTGAAGTGATGAATGAGAGAGCCTAGTAGCTCTCTTTTTGTATAGAGTCTAGTCAGCAAATATTCTAGTTCATATATACTTTGAAATTCATACTCTTCGAAAATCTCTTCAAATCACGTCAGCTTTATCTGCAAGCTCAAAACAGTGTTTTGAGCAACCTGCGGCTAGCTTCCTAATTTGCTTTTTGATTTTCATTGAGTATGAGTTTTTTTCTTGACCTTGGTGTAAAACAATTCATTTTGCTATCTAGTTTGGTATAAGTTCTTTCAAGACATTGGAAAGCGTCTGTAAAATGTGTTATAATTTATAAGAAAATATACAGTTTGGCTACAAATGAACATTTATATATAAGTTTATGTATAACTTAGTTTTTCTGATTAGGATAATATCTTATAAAAAACTATATTCTTGGAGATACAGTACTTAAATATCATTTGTAAAGTAGCAAAATAGTCCATGTCTATTTTTATCGTAAGAATCAAAGTAGAGAGTGTTATGCTAATGGAAACTGTAATATTTTATTTTTAGAATATGCTTGGATAAATTAACTTTGAAAGTTAAAGTGAGGTAATGTATGTTTGTATGTTTAAAGGGTTTAGGGAAATTTCGTAAATCCAAAGCTTATGGTTTGGTTGGTTGTTTGACACTATCAGCGGTGATTGGCTTAGCTGCACCAGAGTTACCAGTTATTGGTGGTGGGGTTGTTTCTGCTGATGTCATTCAAGGAGGTAGCGATATTCACGATGTGGATGTTCATAGTAAATCTGCAGAAGGTGTTGCTATGACTTATACCACTTATGATAGCGGAACAAGTGGAAAACAAACCGCATCAGGTAGTGGTGTCTTTGTAGCACCGAATGTGATGGTAACAGTAGCTCATAACTACTATGATAAAAACCAAGAGGATAAGTCTGCGGTCTTGCGTGGTGGGGAGTCTGCTCGTAGTTATGTTGTGATGAACTCAGAGACGGAAAAGAACAATAAAGTACCTACTTCTGGTGTATCAGAAGCTCTTGAAAAAGACTCTATTCACTTGTATAACGGCAAAGACTTTGGTAAAGACTATAGCAACGACTTAGCAGTAGTGGTAACTAAAAAGCCTGTAGAAGCTATGACAGGGGGAGAAGACTCCCCAAGAGAGTTGAGTCATAAAGAGGTTTCTACTGGTGATAAAATCACTATGGTCGGATATCCCAATGATTTTTCTACTCCGAATTTAAGTGAAGAGAATAAAGCTCGCTTGAAAGACGGTAAGGCTTATTCAGTCTCAACAACTGTGAGCAGTATCAATAAAGAGAGTGGTGCAGTCACTTATCATTCCTCAGCTTTAGGAGGTTTTTCAGGTGCTCCTTTGTTTAATGATAAGGGAGAGGTAGTCGGTATCCACCAGCACGGAACAAATACTTCAAACGCTCCTGAGAGTGAGCGTATTGGCGGTGGTACTATCTTTACGGAAAAGCATAGAGCTTGGATTCGTTCTATGATTGATAAATATGGTATAAAGGGTTGGTATATAGATGGTGCAAACCGTTACTACTATGATGAAAATCATATAGCTTTAAAAGATGTAGAGTCTGAGATTGATGGTGCTTTATATAGTTTTGATGAAAAAGGTCGAGCTACTTTAGTAAAAGGTGAAGAAAAAGGTCGTGTTCTACTTCGAGTGGAAAATACTAAAGGAACTCGTTTGATTTCAGATAAGGTTGTTCAGGAAGGTCCTGTTGGAAGTGGCTTGAATTTTCATTTAAGACAAAATCCAGACTTCAAACAGTTAATAGCAACTTCCCCAACAGCTAAAGTGGTATCCTATAACGGAGTGTCAATTAACAAACTAGCAAGTGATACTACTTGGTCTGATGACTATGTCAGTAAGTTAGCTTTAGGAGATACAATTATAAGAGCGGTAGTAGATTCCGTAACTCCTCCATCTACCTCTTCTTCGGATTTTGCAAGAACTGAAGTTGGTAAAGTCGATTTGAGTGGTAAATCGAACTTACCTGTTCCTAGTAAAGAGGTGTTACAAGCTCCGAATGGCTCAGAAAATTTCTATGCTACAACGCACATTCAAACGCCAGATGGGTCGGGGTCAGGTACTTTAATTGCACCAAATTTGGTGTTAACAGTCGCTCATAATTTTTTAACAGTTAAAGGTTCTGAGGTAGTTACTAAATCTGGTCGTACCAATACAGTGTATAAAGCAACTTTACCGAATGGTAAGTCTGTGAATTTTTCAGATGATGATATTGTTTATTGGAATAAAAAAGATTCAGTATTTGGATTTAAAAATGACTTAGCTTTGGTTCGGTTAAAAGAAGCAGTAAAAGGAGTAACTCCTGTAGAGGTTGTAAAACAATCTTCGAAAGTTGCAGAGGGGGATTCAGTTTCGGTCTATGGTTTTCCAGATAACAAGCTAAGTCCAGTTTTAGATAGCAAAGTAGTAGGAACTACAGACTTCGGTTCTGGAATAGAGGGAATTAGCTATGGAGGTACGAAACCTGGAGCGTCTGGTGGTGGTCTTTATAATGATAAAGGTGCTTTAATTGGAGTTCACCAAAATGGTGTTGTAGGAAGCCGCAGTGGTGGTTTAGTCTTATCAAAAGAGCAGCTGGATTGGGTTCGTTCTTATATTGAGGGTCAACCAAAAGATCCTGTCTATGTGGAAGATAAAGAAGTGGAACCTTCTAAGAAGGATTCGGATAAGGATTTAGCTGGGAAATTAGATCCAAAAAAAGATAGTGGAAAAGAAGATTCTGGTATTTTAGGTACATCTGGTGACTTTGCAGCTCCGACAGTCGCTAAGCCAGAGTTTAAAGGTGGAGTTCCTTTCACTGAATCTCCTATACTGGAAATCCCAGAGTATATGGGTGTATTATCAACCTCAGGAGAAGAATCGGCCCCAACAGTTGAACAGCATGACTTTACAGGAGGAGTTAACGGAGGCGACTCACTTGTTACAGAAGTTCCAGAGTATAGCGGTGTTCTATCCACATTAGGAGACTCTCCAGCCCCTATAGTAGATAAACCAGATTTTACAGGCGGAGTTCCTTTCACTGAACCTCCTATACTGGAAATCCCAGAGTATACGGGTGTATTATCAACTTCAGGAGAAGAATCGGCCCCAACAGTTGAACAGCATGACTTTACAGGCGGAGTTAACGGAGGCGACTCACTTGTTACAGAAGTTCCAGAGTATAGCGGTGTTCTATCCACATTAGGAGATTCTCCAGCTCCTACAGTCGCTAAGTCAGAGTTTACAGGTGGCGTGAACGGAGGCGACTCACTTGTTACAGAAGTTCCAGAGTATAGCGGTACTCTATCCACATTAGGAGATTCTCCAGCCCCTGCATTAGCTAAGCCAGAGTTTAGAGGCGGAGTTAATGGAGGCGACTCACTTGTTACAGAAGTCCTAGAGTATATGGGTGATACATTATCAAGCTCAGGAGAAGACTCGGCTCCAACAGTTGAACAGCATGACTTCACAGGCGGAGTTAACGGAGGCGAATCCCTTGTTACAGAAGTTCCAGAGTATAGTGGCTTTCTGTCCACATTAGGAGATTTTCCAGCTCCTACAGTAGATAAGCCAGAGTATAGAGGTGGAGTCAATGGTGCGGATGCTGATGTCCACCACCTTTCAGACTTTACAGGAGGAGTTCCTTTCACTGAATCTCCGATACTAGAAATCCCAGAATATAGGGGGCCATTATCAACCTCAGGAGAAGGAAGTTCAGTAGTGAAATCTACTGATAAACAAGTAAATAATAAAAACACTAAAGATGAATCAGAAACGAAGCACGTTGTCTCAGGAATTGCTAGTTCGCAACGTATTTTAAAAAATGAAACAGGAAGTGTTCAAATTCAAGCTTCAGAAGAAGTATTGAAGAATGTGATAGGTATTCAAATTCAAGAAATTCAAGTTAGTGATTTAAGTTCATTAAACTATAAAGCATTTGATATCAAATTGAAGGATGTAAATGGCAGATATGTTAAACCTGAAGGAAAAGTCCTTGTTACTTTTGCTACAGATCAGTCCGTTGAGAATGTTTATGCTGTAGATCCAGAAGGAAAACTACACACTATTGAATTCGAACAAAAAGATGGAAAGATTATTTTTGAGACTAATAATTCTAGTATTTATGCGATGACTTTCCGACACTCCATTGATAATCCACCATTTAAAAATCCTACAGAAGATAACAAGGCTGAAGAACTTTCACTGTCATCTAAATTGTTATCTATAAATGAAAACTCTGAATCTAATCGATTAGAGAATAAAGTAAGCAATAATCAGCAGTCAATGTTACCAAAAACAGGTGAGAATAAATCAATAACAACAGTTTTACTTGGTTTTGTGGGAATGATTCTTGGAGTAATGATTTCTTATAGTCGAAAAGACAGTTAATTTTGTTTATCGTTTCTGTTTGAATTTTTATGTTCATATAAAATAAGCCAGTCTGGAATCTAATAAGATAGTTAGAATTCTAGGCTGGTTTTATAGATATAAATTGAAATAGAGAGGTAAATAAAAATAATACTCAATTAAAATCAAAAAGCAAACTAGGAAGCTGACTGCAGACTGCACTTGAGTACGGTAAGGCGACGCTGACGCGTTTTAAATTAGTATAATAGATATGAATTTTTTCCCCCTGCTGAAACTACTTTCAAGATACGCTGTTCTATAAAATACTTTTGAAACTGAAATCTATTCTATGACAACTTATTGAAAGCGCTTTAAAAATAGTATATAATTGTCTCATAAGAAAAAAGGAAAAGGAGGAAAGAGGATGCCACAGATTACTAAAGAAGCCTTGATTGCACAAATCAAAGATGGAATCATCGTTTCTTGCCAGGCCCTTCCTCACGAACCGCTTTATACAGAAGCGGGAGGAGTCATTCCCTTGCTGGTCAAAGCGGCTGAGCAAGGTGGAGCAGTCGGTATCCGAGCAAATAGTGTTCGTGATATCAAAGAAATAAAGGAGGTTACAAAACTTCCGATTATCGGGATTATCAAACGAGATTATCCACCTCAAGAACCCTTCATCACTGCTACTATGAAAGAAGTTGATGAACTAGCAGAACTAGATATTGAAGTGATTGCTCTAGACTGTACTAAACGTGAACGTTATGATGGCTTGGAGATTCAGGAATTCATTCGTCAGGTTAAAGAAAAATATCCTAACCAGCTCTTGATGGCTGATACAAGTACTTTCGAAGAAGGACTAGCAGCAGTAGAAGCAGGAATTGACTTTGTCGGAACAACCTTATCAGGCTATACATCTTACAGTCCAAAAGTGGACGGACCAGATTTTGAATTGATCAAAAAACTCTGTGATGCCGGCGTGGATGTCATTGCAGAAGGAAAAATCCATACACCAGAACAAGCCAAACAAATCCTTGGATATGGAGTGAGAGGTATCGTTGTTGGTGGCGCCATTACTAGACCAAAAGAGATTACAGAACGCTTTGTTGCTGGTCTTAAATAACACAATCTCAAAGCAGAGGAGAGTGGTGGATGCGTCGGATAAAATGAAAACGTATACAAATAAAAACTTGCTCATTATCCAATATGGATACGCTTATCAATTAGGAGAATACAAATGAAATTTAGAAAACTAGCTTGTACAGTACTTGCGGGTGCTGCTATTCTTGGCCTTGCTGCATGTGGAAATTCTGGTGGAAGTAAAGATGCTGGAAAATCTGGTGGAGATAGCGGAAAAACAGAAATCACTTGGTGGGCATTCCCAGTCTTCACTCAAGAAAAAACTGGTGACGGTGTTGGAACATATGAAAAATCTATCATCGAAGCCTTTGAAAAAGCAAACCCAGATGTAAAAGTGAAATTGGAAACAATCGACTTTAAGTCAGGTCCAGAAAAGATCACTACAGCTATCGAAGCAGGTACAGCTCCAGACGTACTTTTTGACGCACCAGGACGTATCATCCAATATGGTAAAAATGGTAAATTGGCTGACTTGAATGACCTCTTCACAGATGACTTTGTTAAAGATGTCAACAATGAAAACATTGTAAAAGCAAGTAAAGCTGGTGATAAAGCTTACATGTATCCAATCAGTTCTGCACCATTCTACATGGCGATGAACAAGAAAATGTTGGAAGATGCAGGAGTTGCTAACCTTGTAAAAGAAGGTTGGACAACAGACGACTTTGAAAAAGTATTGAAAGCGCTTAAAGATAAAGGGTATACACCAGGTTCATTGTTCAGTTCTGGTCAAGGGGGAGACCAAGGAACACGTGCCTTCATCTCTAATCTTTATGGAGCTTCTGTAACAGATAAAGATGTAACAAAATATACAACTGATGATCCTAAATTCGTCAAAGGTCTTGAAAAAGCAGCTAGCTGGATCAAAGACGGTTTGTTGAACAATGGTTCACAATTTGACGGTGGGGCAGATATCCAAAACTTTGCGAATGGTCAAACATCTTACACAATCCTTTGGGCGCCAGCTCAAAACGGTATCCAAGCTAAACTCTTGGAAGCAAGTAAAGTAGAAGTGCTAGAAGTACCATTCCCATCAGATTCAGGTAAACCAGCTCTTGAATACCTTGTAAACGGATTTGCAGTATTCAACAACAAGGACGACAAGAAAGTTGCAGCATCTAAGAAATTCGTTCAATTCATCGCGGATGACAAAGAATGGGGGCCAAAAGACGTTGTTCGTACGGGTGCTTTCCCAGTTCGTACATCATTTGGTAAACTCTATGATGACAAACGTATGGAAACAATCGGTGCTTGGACTAAGTACTACTCACCATACTACAATACAATTGATGGTTTTGCAGAAATGAGAACTCTATGGTTCCCAATGTTGCAATCAGTTTCAAATGGCGATCAAAAACCAGCTGATGCATTGAAAGCATTTACTGAAAAAGCAAACGAAACTATCAAAAAAGCTACAAAACAATAAGCACTGAATCAGATTACTTCCTCCCTTTTCCCTGTGCATAATCTATGTAAGAAAAGGGAGGATTTTATTTGAAATATCAGGAACTGTCACGAAATTAAAATGAAGTTCTTACATAAGAGAATCTTAAAAAATTTCATTTTGATTTTAAAACAGTTCAAGAAAATCCAAAATATTCTATTTGTGAAAGAGAGGTGCCGACTGTGAAAGTCAATAAAATTCGTATGCGGGAAACAGTGATTTCCTACGCTTTCTTAGCACCAGTATTATTCTTCTTTGTCATCTTTGTATTGGTTCCTATGATTATGGGATTCATTACAAGTTTCTTTAACTATTCAATGACTAAATTTGAGTTTGTGGGTTTGGACAACTACATTCGTATGTTTAAAGACCCTGTCTTTATGAAGTCTTTGATTAACACAGTTATTTTGGTTGTTGGATCTGTACCGATTGTTGTTCTCTTTTCGCTCTTTGTGGCGTCGCAAACCTACCATCAAAATGCTATTGCCAGATCTTTCTACCGTTTTGTCTTCTTCCTTCCTGTTGTAACAGGTAGTGTTGCCGTAACAGTTGTTTGGAAATGGATTTATGACCCACTATCAGGGATTCTAAACTTTGTCCTTAAATCAAGTCATATCATCAGCCAGAATATTTCTTGGTTGGGAGATAAACACTGGGCATTACTGGCAATTATGATTATCCTCTTGACAACTTCAGTTGGTCAACCAATTATCCTCTACATCGCTGCCATGGGTAATATTGATAATTCACTGGTTGAAGCGGCTCGTGTAGACGGTGCAACTGAATTTCAAGTTTTCTGGAAGATTAAATGGCCAAGCCTTCTTCCAACAACTCTTTATATCGCAATCATCACAACAATCAACTCATTCCAAGTTTTCGCCTTGATTCAGCTTTTGACTTCAGGTGGTCCAAACTACTCAACAAGTACACTTATGTATTACCTTTACGAAAAAGCATTCCAATTGACAGAATATGGTTATGCCAACACAATTGGCGTCTTCTTGGCAGTTATGATTGCTATCGTAAGCTTTGTTCAATTTAAAGCACTCGGAAACGACGTAGAATATTAAAGAAAGGAGACAGCTATGCAATCTACACAAAAGAAACCATTAACAGCCTTTACTGTTATTTCAACAATCATTTTGCTCTTGTTGACTGTGCTGTTCATCTTTCCATTCTACTGGATTTTGACAGGTGCTTTCAAATCACAGCCTGATACTATTATGATTCCGCCACAATGGTTCCCTAAAATGCCAACCATGGAAAACTTCCAACAACTCATGGTGCAAAACCCTGCTATGCAGTGGATGTGGAACTCTGTGTTTATCTCATTGGTAACCATGTTCTTAGTCTGTGCGACCTCATCTCTAGCAGGTTATGTATTGGCTAAAAAACGTTTCTATGGTCAGCGTATTCTCTTTGCTATCTTCATCGCTGCCATGGCACTTCCAAAACAAGTTGTCCTTGTACCATTGGTACGTATCGTCAACTTCATGGGAATTCACGATACTCTCTGGGCAGTTATCTTGCCTTTGATTGGATGGCCATTCGGGGTCTTCCTCATGAAACAGTTCAGTGAAAACATCCCAACAGAATTGCTTGAATCAGCTAAAATCGACGGTTGTGGTGAGATTCGTACCTTCTGGAGCGTAGCCTTCCCAATTGTGAAACCAGGATTTGCAGCACTTGCAATCTTTACCTTCATTAATACATGGAACGACTACTTCATGCAGTTGGTAATGTTGACTTCACGTAATAATTTGACCATTTCACTCGGTGTTGCGACTATGCAGGCTGAAATGGCAACCAACTATGGTTTGATCATGGCAGGTGCAGCTCTTGCTGCTGTGCCAATCGTAACAGTCTTCCTAGTCTTCCAAAAATCCTTCACACAAGGTATTACTATGGGAGCTGTTAAAGGATAAGAAACGATTTCTTTTACAGTATCAATTTGCTATTGCTAGCATGATCTAAAAACCTCCGACAGTGAATGACACTGTTGGAGGTGTTAGTTTTAATCGCTTAATGACGATTTTTAAAGGAGAAAATAATGATTTTTGACGATTTAAAAAATATTAGCTTTTATAAAGGGATTCATCCAAATCTTGACAAAGCAATTGATTATCTTTATGAACATCGTAAAGATTCGTTCGAATTAGGAAAATATGATATTGATGGGGATAAGGTCTTTCTAGTTGTTCAAGAAAATGTCCTAAATAAAGTTGAAAATGATCAATTTGAACATCACAAGAACTATGCTGACCTGCATTTGTTGGTAGAAGGCCATGAATATTCTAGCTACGGTTCACGTATCAAAGATGAAGCAGTAGCATTTGACGAAACAAGTGACATTGGCTTTGTCCATTGTCATGAAAAATACCCACTCTTGTTGGGTTATCACAATTTTGCAGTTTTCTTCCCAGGAGAGCCACATCAACCAAATGGTTATGCAGGTATGGAAGATCAAGTTCGCAAGTATTTGTTTAAAATTTTAATTGATTAGAATGATCAGCAGAGATAGCTGATGACTATCTTATACTCTTCGAAAATCAAATTCAAACCGCGTCAGCTTCGCCTTGGAATATATATGTGACTGACTTCGTCAGTCTTATCTACAACCTCAAAGCAGTGCTTTGAGCAACCCGCGGCTAGCTTCCTAATTTGCTCTTTGATTTTCATTGAGTATTATTGAACACTTTTGAAAATTGAGTTTAAAAGTTGAATCTTATCAATTGATAAATCGGAGTGATTTAGCAAGTGATATAAATTAAATTATAGGGGGAGCAAACATGTCACAAAAAGGAAGAAGTCTCATCAAGGCTGCATTTGATACAGATAATTTTCTAATGCGAATTAGTGAGAAGGTTTTAGATATTGTAACAGTCAATCTTCTCTTTGTAGTAACTTGTTTACCAGTTGTAACGATTGGAGTAGCCAAAATTAGTCTCTATCAGACAATGTTTGAAATCAAGCAAAGTAGACGTGTTCCAGTTTTTAGAACCTATCTAAGAGTTTTTAGGCAAAATCTGAAACTAGGTTTCCAGTTGGGGATGTTAGAATTAGGAATTGTATTTCTAGCTCTTTCAGATCTCTATCTTTTCTGGGGTCAAACAGCTCTGCCCTTCCAATTGGTGAAAGCCATTTGTTTAGGTATTCTGATTTTCCTTACCATTGTGATGTTGGCTAGTTACCCTATCGCGGCACGTTATGACCTATCTTGGAAAGAAACTCTTCAAAAAGGATTGATGTTGGCTAGTTTTAATGCTCCTTGGTTTATCTTGATGATCGTAATTATCTTTTTGATTTTGATGATTCTATATCTATCAGCCTTCACCCTTCTATTGGGAGGATCAGCTTTTATTCTCTTTGGTTTTGGACTTCTTGCTTTTTTACAAGTAGGAGTAATGGAAAAGCTATTTGCTAAGTATGAGTAAGGGTTGCAATTATTTCTGAAACTACTTTCAAACGCTCCAAACGCTCTTCTATAAGCGAGAAACTAAAATCTAAGTGACTACAAGATATTGAAAGCCTTTTCAGTAAAGTGTATACTAAAGAAGTAAAGAAAGAATCTGCTTTAGCAGAAAATAAAAATAATAGGAGAAAATCTATGTCAGATTTGAAAAAATACGAAGGTGTCATTCCAGCCTTCTACGCATGTTATGATGAACAAGGAGAAGTAAGTCCAGAGCGTACACGTGCCTTGGTTCAATACTTCATTGATAAAGGTGTTCAAGGTCTTTATGTCAATGGTTCTTCTGGTGAATGTATCTACCAAAGCGTTGAAGACCGCAAGTTGATTTTGGAAGAAGTGATGGCAGTTGCCAAAGGTAAATTAACTATTATTGCTCACGTTGCTTGCAACAATACCAAAGATAGTATGGAACTAGCTCGCCATGCAGAAAGCTTGGGTGTAGATGCCATTGCGACGATTCCACCAATTTACTTCCGCTTACCAGAATACTCAGTTGCCAAATACTGGAACGATATTAGTTCTGCAGCTCCAAACACAGACTATGTCATCTACAACATTCCTCAATTAGCAGGTGTTGCTTTGACTCCAAGTCTTTACACTGAAATGTTGAAAAATCCTCGTGTTATCGGTGTTAAGAACTCTTCTATGCCAGTTCAAGATATCCAAACTTTTGTGAGCCTTGGTGGAGAAGACCATATCGTCTTTAATGGTCCTGATGAACAGTTCCTAGGTGGTCGTCTCATGGGTGCTAAAGCTGGTATCGGTGGTACTTATGGTGCTATGCCAGAACTTTTCTTGAAACTCAATCAGTTGATTGCTGACAAAGACTTGGAAACAGCGCGTGAATTGCAGTATGCTATCAACGCTATCATTGGTAAACTCACTGCTGCACATGGAAATATGTACGGTGTGATTAAGGAAGTCTTGAAGATCAATGAAGGCTTGAATATTGGTTCTGTTCGTTCACCATTGACACCAGTGACTGAAGACGATCGTCCAGTTGTAGAAGCAGCTGCAGCCTTGATTCGTGAAACCAAGGAGCGCTTCCTCTAATTCATAAGGAGGTATTTATGACACACTACGTTGCAATTGATATCGGTGGAACCAACATCAAATATGGTTTGATTGACCAAGAAGGCCAACTTGTTGAATCGCATGAAATGCCAACAGAGGCGCATCAGGGTGGACCTCATATCTTACAAAAGACCAAAGATATTGTAGCCAGCTATTTAGAAAAAGGCCCAGTAGCAGGTGTTGCCATTTCTTCTGCTGGGATGGTGGATCCTGACAAGGGTGAGATTTTCTATGCTGGCCCACAGATTCCAAATTATGCAGGTACACAGTTCAAGAAGGAAATCGAGACTAGTTTTACTATTCCTTGTGAAATTGAAAATGATGTCAACTGTGCAGGTCTTGCTGAGGCAGTATCTGGTTCAGGCAAGGGAGCGAGTGTCACCCTTTGCTTGACCATTGGAACAGGTATCGGAGGTTGCTTGATTATGGATGGAAAAGTTTTCCATGGATTTAGCAATTCAGCCTGTGAAGTTGGTTATATGCATATGCAGGATGGAGCGTTCCAAGATCTTGCCTCTACGACAGCCTTGGTGGAGTATGTAGCAACAGCTCATGGCGATCCAGTTGATCAGTGGAATGGTCGACGCATTTTCAAGGAAGCTACAGAAGGTAATAAACTCTGCATGGCTGGTATTGACCGCATGGTAGATTATCTTGGGAAAGGTCTGGCAAATATTTGCTACGTTGCCAATCCAGAAGTGGTCATTCTCGGTGGCGGTATCATGGGACAAGAGGCTATCCTCAAACCTAAGATCCGCACAGCCTTGAAAGAGGCTTTGGTACCAAGTTTAGCAGAAAAAACACGATTAGAATTTGCTCATCACCAAAATACAGCAGGGATGTTGGGTGCCTATTATCATTTCAAGACAAAACAATCCTAGTTTGGCTTAGCCAAACTAGGATTTTCTAATCAAGTTCCCTTGACTTTCTTTATAATTGTGAGATAATAAATAAAATATATAAAGGAATTATATAAAATGGCTATAGCGAATTCAAGTAAAATAGTGACCTTCCAAGCTAATAGAGAATTAGTAAATGATGCCATGGAAGTGTTAAAAGAACAAAATCTCTCTCTTTCATCGGCACTTAGATTATTTTTAAAGAATGTTGCCGTAACAAATGAAGTAGATTTACTAAGTGAAGAGGAATTAGAGAAGGAGTATTTATTTAGACAATTACAAGCAGAAGTTCAAGAAAGTTATGCCAAGATTGAGGCTGGAAATTACTTGACAGATGAGGATGTCGTGACACGCTATGGATTATAAAAAATATAGGATTTTGTATTCTCCTAGAGTGATTGATAGTCTGGATAAAATATATCAGTATATAGCAGAGGAAATCGGTTCTGTAGAGGCTGCGAGACGAAAAATGGCGAGTATCAGAAAAGATATTAATCGTCTAGAAATTTTCCCCCAAGCTGGATTTGATGCCGATGAAAAATTTGGTAAGAAATTAGACCCTCGCTACCAAACGCGAGGATTGACCTTGAGTAAGGATTACATCGTATTATATACAATTGTTGAGGATACCGTCAGACTTGCTTATTTACTCCCTTCAAAAAGTGATTACATGAAATTATTCAAGACTAAGTCAAGATACGACTGATTCACAATCTTGAAGAGGTATGTTTAGTGATGAATAAAAATCCTAGTTTGACTCAGCCAAACTAGGATTTTCTGACGCGTTTTTGTCTACGATAGCCGTTGAGTTTTTTATTTTCCCAGTAGCTATTGAAGATTTTTTCCTTGCTTTCGCGATTAATCTCCAAAAAGTAGGCATAAATCAAATCGATAAAGAAGAGCATAGGAAGTTGAGCGGATATTCGTTGGATGTAGGAGGATTGGCTGTGGGTGGCTACAAGAACAGTCTCTGTGTAGACCTGACTATCTTTATTGGGAACACTTGTAAAGAGTACAGTCTTTGCCCCCATCTCCTTAGCGTCTAATAGACTATCTAAAATAGAAGGCGTTGTGCCAGAGAGTGAAAAGCCGAGCACTAGACAATTTTCATCCATAATGCTGGTTGTCCAGGCAAAGCCGTCTTGATCGGTCAAAGCTTCACAGACTACCCCCAGACGCATGAAGCGAAATTTCATTTCACGAGCAACCAGTCCAGAACTCCCTGTTCCGAAGAAGTAGACACGCTCAGCATCTTCGATTAATTGGGCAATTCGTTCTAGTTGGACTTCGTCAATCAAATCCTGCGTTTGTTCCCTCATATTACTATAGCTTCTGAGGACTCGTTTGGTTAAAGGACTATGTTTGTGAGAATGAGTGTCCTGTTTTTTTGAGTGATGTTGGTATTGGAAAATAAATTCTCGGTAGCCAGTAAAGCCACACTTTTTAGCAAAGCGAGTTAGTGCAGCCTGAGAGATATGTAATTTTTGAGTGACCTGTTGGGAAGATAAATCATCTGTAATCGTTTCAGCTTGCAAAAAATAGCGAGCGATTTCTTGCTCTAGGTCTGTCATTTCTTCAAAATGTGAATCAATGACAGTTGCGATATCTGGTTTGTCCATAGGGAAGGCTCCTTTATACGAGTCATATTGGAAAAAGGCTAATCTTACATTCATTATAACACATAATATAGGGATGACTAAGTAAAAACGTATTATCTATTGGAAAAGAAAAAAGCTTCTTTCTTTTCTACAATTTTATTCTCAAATTATGGTAAAATGGAGAGTAAGATTTTTATTAGAAATGAGACAGATTTGTATGAGAAAATTTAATAGCCATTCGATTCCGATTCGGCTTAATTTATTGTTTTCAATTGTCATTTTACTTTTTCTGACTATTATTGGTCGTTTGTTGTATATGCAGGTTCTGAACAAGGATTTTTACGAAAAAAAGCTAGCCTCAGCTAGTCAGACCAAGGTCACAACCAGTTCTGCCCGTGGGGAAATCTATGATGCTAGTGGAAAACCTTTGGTAGAAAATACGTTAAAGCAGGTTGTTTCCTTTACGCGTAGTAATAAAATGACGGCTAAAGATCTGAAAGAAATCGCTAGTCAGTTATTGGGATATGTGAGCATCACTTCGCCGAATTTAACAGAACGCCAGCTAGCAGATTACTATTTGGCTGATCCTGAGATCTATAAAAAAACAGTAGAGGCTCTCCCAAGTGAGAAACGCTTGGATTCAGATGGTAATCGTCTATCTGAATCAGAACTGTATAACAATGCGGTCGATAGTGTCCAGACGAGTCAACTAAACTATACAGAGGATGAAAAGAAAGAAGTCTATCTTTTTAGTCAGTTAAATGCGGTTGGAAACTTTGCGACAGGAAGCATTGTGACGGATTCTTTGACAGATACCCAGATTGCTCTGATTGCCTCCGCTTCCAAGAAATTACCTGGTATCAGTATTTCTACTTCTTGGGAAAGAAAAGTTTTAGAAACTTCCCTTTCCTCTATAATTGGTAGTGTGTCGAGTGAAAAAGCTGGTCTCCCAGCGGAAGAAGCGGATGCCTATCTTAAAAAAGGTTATTCTCTTAATGACCGTGTTGGGACCTCTTACCTGGAAAAACAATACGAGGAAACCTTACAAGGTAAACGCTCGGTGAAGGAAATTCATCTAGATAAGTACGGTAACATGGAAAGTGTCGAAAATATCGAAGCTGGTACTAAAGGGAATAATATTAAACTGACCATTGATTTGGCCTTCCAAGATAGTGTGGATGCTTTGCTGAAAAGTTATTTCAATTCAGAGTTGGGAAATGGTGGGGCCAAGTATTCTGAAGGCGTGTATGCAGTCGCCCTTAATCCCAAAACAGGTGCTGTTTTATCCATGTCAGGGATCAAACATGACTTGAAAACAGGCGAGTTAACATCGGATTCCTTGGGAACGATAACCAATGTCTTTGTCCCAGGTTCGGTTGTAAAAGCGGCAACTATTAGTTCTGGTTGGGAAAATGGTGTGCTATCTGGTAATCAAACTTTGACAGACCAGTCAATTATTTTTCAAGGCTCACCCCCTATCAATTCTTGGTATACAGCTTTTTCTGGTCCGATGCCGATTACAGCTGTTCAAGCCTTGGAGTATTCATCCAATACCTATATGGTCCAAACGGCTTTAGGGATCATGGGATTAACTTATCAACCGAATATGATTGCAGCAATTGGAAACTTAGGATCAGCTATGGGGAAATTACGCTCAACCTTTGGTGAGTATGGTTTGGGATCAGCTACAGGTATTGATTTACCAGATGAATCTACTGGCTTTATTCCTAAAGATTATGATCTAGCTAATTATATTACGAATTCATTTGGTCAATTTGATAACTATACGCCGATGCAGTTGGCTCAGTATGTGGCAACTATTGCTAACAATGGAGTTCGTGTGGCTCCTCGTATTGTTGAAGGTATTTATGGAAATAATGATAAGGGAGGACTGGGCGACTTGATTCAGCAACTGAAACCGACAGAGATGAACAAGGTCAATATTTCTGACTCCGATATGAGTATCTTGCAACAAGGATTTTATCAGGTTGCCCATGGGACTAGTGGATTGACAACTGGTCGTGCCTTTTCAAATGGTGCCTTGGTATCTATTAGCGGAAAAACGGGTACAGCCGAAAGTTATGTGGCAGATGGTCAGCAAGCAACCAATACCAATGCGGTGGCCTATGCCCCATCTGATAATCCCCAAATTGCTGTGGCAGTGGTCTTTCCTCATAATACCAATCTAACAAATGGTGTAGGACCGTCCATTGCGCGTGATATTATCAATCTGTATCAAAAATACCATCCAATGAATTAGAAAGGAATTTATGCTTTATCCAACACCTATCGCCAAGCTAATTGACAGTTATTCTAAGTTACCAGGTATCGGGATTAAGACGGCTACGCGTTTGGCCTTTTATACCATTGGCATGTCTGATGACGACGTCAATGAATTTGCAAAAAATCTCCTTTCTGCTAAGAGAGAGCTGACCTATTGTTCCATCTGTGGTCGCTTGACCGATGATGATCCATGCTCCATCTGTACCGATCCAAGTCGTGACCAGACAACGATTTTGGTGCTAGAGGATAGTCGTGATGTGGCGGCCATGGAAAATATCCAAGAATATCATGGACTTTATCATGTTTTGCATGGCCTTATTTCCCCCATGAATGGCATCAGCCCAGATGATATCAATCTCAAGAGCCTCATGACTCGTCTCATGGATAGTGAGGTTTCAGAAGTCATCGTAGCAACCAATGCCACGGCAGATGGGGAAGCGACTTCCATGTATCTTTCACGCTTACTCAAGCCAGCTGGTATTAAGGTTACGCGTCTGGCACGAGGTCTTGCTGTGGGGGCAGATATCGAGTATGCGGACGAAGTTACACTCTTACGAGCCATTGAAAATCGGACAGAGCTGTAAGTCTAGATAAATTAATAAACTAAATTCATTTATACAAAAAATCAAGGAGATCGATATTTGTTTTATCGGTCTCTTTTTAGATTACTTTAAGACCAGTATCGGGTTCAAGTTTCAAAAAAGAAGCAAATATGATATACTAAAGAGCGAGTATTCTAGTAGAATTAGGACAAGTAATATGAAACAAACGATTATTCTTTTATACGGTGGACGGAGTGCAGAGCGTGAAGTCTCTGTCCTTTCAGCAGAAAGTGTCATGCGTGCGGTTAACTATGATCGTTTCGCAGTCAAGACTTTCTTTATCAGTCAGTCAGGTGACTTTATCAAAACGCAGGAATTTAGCCAGACTCCTGGGCAAGAGGATCGTCTTATGACCAATGAAACCATTGATTGGGATAAGAAAGTTGCACCAAGTGCTATCTACGAAGAAGGGGCAGTTGTCTTTCCAGTTCTTCATGGTCCGATGGGAGAAGATGGCTCTGTTCAAGGCTTCCTCGAAGTTTTGAAAATGCCTTATGTTGGTTGCAATATTTTGTCATCCAGTCTTGCCATGGATAAAATCACGACCAAGCGTGTTTTAGAATCTGCTGGCATTGCCCAAGTTCCTTATGTGGCTATCGTTGAAGGAGATGATGTGACTTCTAAAATCGCTGAAGTGGAAGAAAAATTGACTTATCCAGTCTTCACAAAGCCGTCCAACATGGGTTCTAGTGTCGGTATTTCTAAGTCTGAAAACCAAGAAGAACTCCGTCAAGCTTTGAAACTTGCCTTCCAATATGACAGCCGTGTCTTGGTTGAGCAAGGAGTGAATGCCCGTGAAATCGAGGTTGGTCTCTTGGGCAACTACGATGTCAAAAGCACGCTGCCAGGAGAAGTTGTCAAAGATGTTGCCTTTTATGACTACGATGCCAAGTATATTGATAACAAGATTACTATGGATATCCCAGCCAAGATCAGTGATGATGTAGTAGCTGTCATGCGTCAAAATGCAGAAACGGCCTTCCGTGCCATTGGTGGTCTCGGTCTCTCTCGTTGCGATTTCTTCTATACAGACAAGGGAGAGATCTTCCTAAACGAGCTCAATACTATGCCAGGTTTTACCCAGTGGTCTATGTATCCACTTCTTTGGGACAATATGGGAATCATCTACCCAGACCTAATTGAGCGACTGGTTGACCTTGCCAAGGAAAGTTTTGACAAGCGCGAAGCGCATTTGCTATAAAAATGAAAGAGAGGGTAGAAGCCAGAACCATCACTGCAAGGTGATCAGAGTTCTCGGGCTTCGACCCTTTTTAAAGGAGTAGAAATGAAATTAACTATCCACGAAGTTGCCCAAGCTGTTGGAGCGAAAAATGATGTCAGCATCTTTGAGGACATCCAGTTAGAAAATGCTGAGTTTGACAGTCGTTTGATTGAGGAAGGGGACTTGTTTGTGCCCCTCAAAGGTGCGCGTGATGGCCATGACTTTATCGAAAAAGCCTTTGAAAATGGTGCTGCTGTAACCCTGTCTGAGAAAGAAATCGCAAATCATCCCTACATTCTAGTAGACGACGTGTTGACTGCCTTTCAAAAACTAGCAGCCTATTATCTTGAGAAAACGGCTGTTGATGTCTTTGCAGTTACAGGTTCAAATGGTAAGACGACGACCAAGGATATGTTGGCGCACTTGCTATCAACAACCTACAAAACCTACAAAACACAAGGAAACTACAACAACGAGATTGGCCTTCCCTACACAGTTCTCCATATGCCTGAAGGGACAGAAAAGCTGGTCTTGGAGATGGGGCAGGATCACTTGGGAGATATTCATCTCTTGTCAGAATTGGCTCATCCTAAGACAGCCGTCGTGACCTTGGTTGGAGAAGCACATTTGGCCTTTTTCAAAGACCGTTCGGAAATCGCTAAAGGGAAAATGCAAATTGCAGATGGTATGGCTTCGGGTTCTTTGCTTTTGGCACCAGCTGACTCCATTGTAGAGGACTACTTGCCAGCTGATAAAAAGGTGGTTCGTTTTGGGCAAGGAGCAGAGCTGGAAATAACAGACTTGATTGAGCGCAAGGATAGTCTGACCTTTAAGGATAATTTCTTAAATCAAGCCCTTGATTTGCCAGTGACTGGCAAGTACAATGCCACTAATGCTATGATTGCGTCCTATGTTGCCCTGCAAGAAGGAGTTTCAGAGGAGAAAATTCGTCAGGCCTTCCAAAATCTTGAATTGACGCGTAACCGTACCGAGTGGAAGAAAGCAGCCAATGGAGCAGATATTCTGTCTGACGTATATAATGCTAATCCAACTGCTATGAAATTGATTTTGGAGACATTCTCTGCTATTCCAGCCAATGAAGGTGGCAAGAAAATTGCAGTCTTGGCGGATATGAAGGAACTCGGTGACCAGTCTGTTCAACTCCATAACCAGATGATTTTGAGTCTCTCGCCAGATGTGATTGATACCGTGATTTTCTATGGAGAAGATATCGCAGAATTGGCCCAACTTGCCAGTCAAATGTTCCCAATCGGACACGTTTATTACTTCAAGAAAACAGAAGACCAAGACCAATTTGAAGACCTAGTTAAGCAGGTCAAAGAAAGCCTTGGGGCTCATGACCAAATCCTGCTCAAAGGCTCTAATTCTATGAATCTAGCCAAGTTGGTAGAAAGTTTAGAAAATGAAGACAAGTGATTTTGTCAAACATTTACGTATTTCTAAATCCATTTTTGACAAGTAGCATGGTATAATAAAATGCAGGAAAATTTTGAATCATGAGGAATACTAGATGAATTTATGGGATATTTTCTTTACGACCCAAGCAACAGAGCCACCCAAGTTTGATCTTTATTGGTATGTCAGTATATTTACACTCTTGGCCTTGACCTTCTATACAGCCTATCGTTATCGTGAAAAGAAGGTTTACCAACGATTTTTCCAAATCTTGCAGGCCGTTCAGTTAATCCTTCTTTATGGTTGGTATGGGGTCAATCATATGCCACTGTCAGAAAGTTTACCCTTTTACCATTGCCGTATGGCTATGTTTGTGGTGCTCTTGCTTCCTGGTCAGTCTAAATATAGGCAGTATTTTGCATTACTAGGAACATTTGGGACATTAGCAGCCTTTGTTTATCCAGTGCCAGATGCTTATCCTTTCCCCCATATTGCGATTTTGTCCTTTATCTTTGGGCATTTAGCACTCTTGGGGAACTCTCTAGTTTATCTATTGAGACACTATAATGCGCGGTTGTTGGATGTGAAGGGAATTTTTCTCATGACCTTTGCCCTAAATGCCTTGATTTTTGTGGTCAATTTGGTAACAGGTGGTGATTACGGATTCTTGACAAAACCGCCATTGGTTGGAGATCACGGCTTAGTAGCTAATTATTTAATCGTTTCTCTGGCCTTGGCAGCGGCGATTACATTGACAAAGAAAATCTTGGAACTATTTTTAGAACAAGAAGCAGAAAAAATGATTGCAAAGAAAGCTTAGAAATGAGCTTTCTTTTTTGTACAATAGACAGATTGTTGACAAAGTTTACAGTGAATGAATTTCTGAACAGAAAAACTAAAAAATTGGCTGGTAAATTTAGGAAAAAACTGAGCACGATGAGATTTTTTGTGTTATAATATTCTGTGAATAGCTATGCCTACGTTTAGCTATTGAATATTACGAAGTTAGAAACTTGGAAGATAGAGAGGATGCGATGTAATGGCTAGAGAAGGCTTTTTTACAGGTCTAGATATTGGAACAAGCTCTGTCAAGGTGCTTGTAGCTGAGCAGAGAAATGGTGAATTAAATGTAATTGGCGTGAGTAATGCCAAAAGTAAAGGTGTAAAGGATGGAATTATTGTTGATATTGATGCAGCAGCAACTGCTATCAAATCAGCAATTTCCCAAGCAGAAGAAAAAGCAGGCATTTCAATTAAATCAGTAAATGTTGGTTTACCAGCTAATCTCTTACAGGTAGAACCAACTCAAGGAATGATTCCAGTTACATCTGATACAAAAGAAATTACAGACCAAGATGTCGAAAATGTTGTCAAATCAGCTTTGACAAAGAGTATGACACCAGATCGTGAAGTCATTACTTTTATTCCAGAAGAATTTATCGTAGATGGTTTCCAAGGTATTCGTGACCCACGTGGCATGATGGGTGTTCGTCTTGAAATGCGTGGTTTACTTTATACAGGCCCTCGCACTATTTTACATAACCTACGTAAGACAGTTGAACGTGCAGGTGTTCAGGTTGAAAATATTATTATTTCACCACTGGCTTTGGTTCGTTCAGTCTTGAACGAAGGAGAGCGTGAATTTGGAGCTACTGTGATTGATATGGGAGCAGGTCAAACAACTGTTGCTACAATCCGTAACCAAGAACTCCAGTTCACCAATATTCTTCAAGAAGGTGGAGATTATGTAACTAAGGATATCTCTAAAGTCTTGAAGACATCACAGAAACTAGCTGAAGGTTTGAAATTAAACTATGGAGAGGCTTATCCTCCTCTCGCAAGTAAAGAAACATTCCAAGTCGAAGTGATTGGGGAAGTAGAACCTGTTGAAGTAACAGAAAATTACTTGTCAGAGATTATTTCTGCACGAATTAAGCATATTTTTGAACAAATCAAACAAGACTTAGACAGAAGACATTTATTGGATCTTCCTGGTGGCATTGTTTTGATTGGTGGAACGGCTATTTTACCGGGAATTGTGGAGCTTGCTCAAGAAGTTTTTGGTGTTCGTGTGAAACTCTATGTTCCAAACCAAGTTGGAATTCGTAATCCGGCTTTTGCGCATGTGATTAGTCTTTCAGAATTCGCGGGACAATTGACAGAAGTACATCTCTTGGCTCAACGAGCAGTTAAGGGTGATGAAGGATTATTCCAACAACCGCTCAGTTTTGGGGGAATGATTCAGAAAACAGCTCAGTTTGTTCAATCAACTCCTGTTCAACCAGCTCCTGCTCCAGAAGTAGAACCTGTAGCTCCTGCAGAACAAGTTGCAGATTTTCAACAGACTTCACAAAATAAACCGAAATTAGCAGATCGTTTCCGTGGCTTGATCGGAAGCATGTTTGACGAATAAAGAGGAAAAATAAATTATGACATTTTCATTTGATACAGCTGCTGCCCAAGGTGCAGTGATTAAAGTAATTGGTGTCGGTGGAGGTGGTGGCAATGCCATCAACCGTATGGTCGACGAAGGTGTTACAGGCGTAGAATTTATCGCAGCAAATACAGATGTGCAAGCCTTGAGCAGTACAAAAGCTGAGACTGTTATTCAGTTAGGACCTAAATTGACTCGTGGTTTGGGTGCAGGAGGTCAACCTGAGGTTGGTCGTAAGGCTGCTGAAGAAAGTGAAGAGACACTGACTGAAGCTATCAGTGGCGCAGATATGGTCTTCATCACTGCTGGTATGGGAGGAGGCTCTGGAACTGGAGCTGCCCCTGTTATTGCTCGTATCGCTAAAGATTTGGGTGCTCTTACAGTTGGTGTTGTAACACGTCCGTTTGGTTTTGAAGGAAGCAAACGTGGACAATTTGCTGTAGAAGGAATCAATCAACTTCGTGAACATGTAGATACTTTATTGATAATCTCAAACAACAACTTGCTTGAAATTGTTGATAAGAAGACACCGCTTTTGGAGGCTCTTAGCGAAGCAGATAACGTTCTTCGTCAAGGTGTTCAAGGAATTACCGATTTGATTACCAATCCAGGATTGATTAACCTTGACTTTGCCGATGTGAAAACGGTAATGGCAAATAAAGGGAATGCTCTTATGGGTATTGGTATCGGTAGTGGAGAAGAACGTGTTGTTGAAGCAGCACGTAAGGCAATTTACTCTCCACTTCTTGAAACAACAATTGATGGAGCAGAAGATGTGATTGTCAACGTAACTGGTGGTCTTGACTTAACCTTGATTGAGGCAGAAGAGGCTTCACAAATTGTGAACCAAGCAGCAGGACAAGGAGTAAACATCTGGCTCGGTACTTCAATTGATGAAAGTATGCGTGATGAGATTCGTGTAACAGTTGTTGCAACGGGTGTTCGTCAAGACCGCGTAGAAAAGGTTGTGACTCCACAAGCTAGACCTACTACTAACTACCGTGAGACAGTGAGACCAGCTCATTCACATGGATTTGATCGTCATTTTGATATGGCAGAAACGGCTGAATTGCCAAAACAAAATCAACGTCGCTCGGAACAAGCTCAAGGCTCTGCTTTTGGTGATTGGGATTTACGTCGCGAGACAATTGTTCGTCCGACTGATTCAGTAGTGTCACCGGTAGAACGTTTTGAAATTCCAAATTCACAAGATGAAGATGAGTTGGATACACCTCCATTTTTCAAAAATCGTTAAGTAAATGAATGTAAAAGAAAATACAGAACGTGTTTTTCGAGAAGTCGCAGAAGCAAGTCTGAGAGCTCATCGCGAGAGTGGCTCAGTCTCTGTCATTGCAGTTACCAAGTATGTAGATGTACCGACAGCGGAAGCCTTGCTTCCGCTAGGGGTTCATCATATCGGTGAAAATCGTGTAGATAAGTTTCTGGAGAAATATCAAGCTTTAAAAGATAGAGATGTGACTTGGCATTTGATTGGTACCTTACAAAGACGTAAGGTAAAAGATGTCATTCAATACGTTGATTATTTCCACGCATTGGACTCAGTAAAGCTAGCAGAGGAAATTCAAAAAAGAAGCGACAGAGTCATCAAGTGTTTCCTTCAAGTAAATATTTCTAACGAAGAAAGTAAACACGGCTTTTCGAGAGAGGAACTGCTGGAAGTCTTGCCAGAGTTAGCCAAACTAGATAAGATTGAATATGTTGGTTTGATGACAATGGCGCCATTTGAGGCTAGCAGTGAACAGTTGAAAGAGATTTTCAAGGCGACTCAAAATTTACAAAAAGAAATCCAAGAAAAACAAATTCCAAATATGCCTATGACCGAGTTAAGTATGGGAATGAGTCGTGATTATAAAGAAGCGATTCAATTCGGTTCCACCTTTGTTCGCATAGGTACAGCATTTTTTAAGTAGGAGAGAACCATGTCTTTAAAAGATAGATTCGATAGATTTATAGATTATTTTACGGAGGATGAGGATTTAAGTCTCCCTAATGAAAAACGAGATGAGCCCATTTTAACTCCAGTAAATTCTACACAGGACAAGGCTCTTTCAACAAATCAAACACCACGCACAAGCACAACTAGTACAAAAGAAACTAATATTACTAGACTGCATGCACGTCAACAAGAGTTAGCCAAGCAAAGTCAGCATTCTACTGAAAAAGTAACAATCGATGTTCGTTACCCTAGAAAATATGAAGATGCGATAGAAATTGTTGATTTATTAGCAGGAAACGAAAGTATTTTGATTGATTTTCAATATATGACTGAAGTGCAAGCTCGTCGTTGTTTAGATTATCTGGATGGAGCTTGCCATGTTCTAGCTGGAAATTTGAAAAAGGTAGCTTCTACCATGTACCTGTTGACACCAGTGAATGTTATTGTAAATGTTGAAGATATTCGTTTACCAGATGAAGATCAACAGGGTGAGTTTGATTTTGATATGAGACGAAATAGAGGACGATAATGATTTTTTTAATTCGTCTGGTTTATAATGCAGTGGATATTTACTCCCTGATTTTGGTAGCCTTTGCTGTCATGTCTTGGTTTCCAGGCGCCTACGAATCAAGTTTGGGTCGTTGGATTGTAGCATTGGTAAAACCAGTGCTTGCTCCTTTGCAACGCCTGCCTTTACAGATAGCAGGT
Organism: Streptococcus mitis SK569; assembly: GCF_000222785.1. Classification (GTDB taxonomy): domain Bacteria; phylum Bacillota; class Bacilli; order Lactobacillales; family Streptococcaceae; genus Streptococcus; species Streptococcus mitis_N. The sequence goes on from NZ_AFUF01000027.1 coordinate 62,180, forward strand.
CTAGATTTATCTGTTTGGGTTGCGATTGTTTTGGTTCGATTTTTAGGGGAAAACTTAGTGCGTTTTCTGGCGATGATAGGATGAATAAAGGGATTTACCAGCATTTCTCCATAGAAGATCGTCCCTTTCTTGATAAGGGAATGGAATGGATAAAGAAGGTGGAAGATAGCTATGCTCCTTTTTTAACTCCTTTTATCAATCCTCATCAGGAGAAACTATTAAAAATTTTAGCCCAAACCTATGGTCTTGCTTGTAGCAGTAGTGGGGAATTCGTCTCAAGTGAGTATGTTCGAGTTTTATTATACCCAGATTATTTCCAGCCAGAGTTTTCAGATTTTGAAATGTCTCTCCAGGAAATTGTGTATTCCAATAAATTTGAACACTTAACGCATGCTAAGATTTTAGGGACAGTCATCAATCAATTAGGGATTGAACGGAAACTTTTTGGAGATATCCTAGTAGATGAAGAACGGGCGCAGATTATGATTAATCAGCAGTTTCTTCTTCTCTTTCAAGATGGATTAAAGAAAATTGGCCGTATACCCGTTTCGCTGGAGGAACGTCCTTTCACCGAGAAAATAGATAAGCTAGAACAGTATAGAGAGCTGGATTTATGCGTGTCTAGTTTTAGATTAGATGTTCTTTTATCAAATGTTTTAAAACTATCTAGAAATCAAGCCAACCAGTTGATTGACAAGAAACTTGTCCAAGTAAATTATCATATGGTAGATAAATCAGATTATACTGTTCAAGTTGGAGACTTGATTAGTGTGAGAAAATTTGGGCGTTTGAGGTTGCTTCAAGATAAGGGACAAACTAAAAAAGAGAAGAAAAAAATAACAGTCCAGTTATTATTAAGTAAGTGAGGAAAAATATGCCAATTACATCGTTAGAAATCAAAGATAAAACCTTTAGCACACGTTTTAGAGGTTTTGATCCAGAAGAAGTAGATGAATTTTTAGATATTGTAGTCCGTGATTATGAAGATTTAGTCCGCTCTAATCATGATAAGGATTTACATATTAAGAGTTTAGAAGATCGTTTGTCTTACTTTGATGAGATGAAAGATTCATTGAGCCAGTCTGTATTGATTGCCCAAGATACGGCTGAACGAGTAAAACAAGCTGCATCTGAACGTTCAAACAATATTATCCATCAAGCAGAGCAAGATGCACAACGTTTATTGGAAGAAGCTAAGTACAAGGCAAATGAAATTCTTCGTCACGCAACTGATAATGCTAAGAAAGTTGCTGTTGAAACAGAAGAATTGAAGAACAAGAGTCGTGTCTTCCACCAGCGTCTTAAATCTACAATTGAGAGTCAGTTGGCTATCGTTGAATCTTCAGATTGGGAAGATATTCTTCGTCCAACAGCTACTTATCTTCAAACCAGTGATGAAGCCTTTAAAGAAGTGGTTAGCGAAGTGCTTGGAGAACCGATTCCAGCTCCAATTGAGGAAGAACCAATTGATATGACACGTCAATTCTCTCAGGCAGAAATGGCAGAGTTACAAGCTCGTATTGAGGCAGCCAATAAAGAATTGGCTGAATTTGAAGCTCAGGCTAAACAGGAAGTGGAAAATCCAACTCCTGTAGTGAGTCCTCAAATTGAAGAAGAGCCTGCTCATCCAGTTGGTCCAATGTATGAAGAGCCAGAAGTAGTCCCAAGCCATTACTCAGGCCCAACACCAGCTACTGAAGCTGTAAGCTCAGAACCAGGATTTGAGGCACCGCAAGAATCTGTTACAATTTTATAAGAAACGATGTGAGAACAATATCTTATCCTTATATTTCCAGCGAGCAGGAGATGGTGTGAGTCCTGCATTCCCTAATGATAAGATTATCCTCTCAAAAACTCAAATCTGAATGGAGTAAGATTTGACGTTTCCCACGTTACGGGATAAGAGGAAAAAAGCTGAGTCTTTTTTCGAATAAAGGTGGTACCACGATTTTCGTCCTTTTTGGAAGTCGTGGTTTTTAATTTGTTATTATTTATAAAGGAGATACCATGAAACTCAAAGATACCCTTAATCTTGGGAAAACAGCTTTCCCAATGCGTGCAGGCCTTCCGACCAAAGAGCCAGTTTGGCAAAAGGAATGGGAAGATGCAAAACTTTACCAACGTCGTCAAGAATTGAACCAAGGAAAACCTCATTTCACCTTGCATGATGGCCCTCCATACGCTAACGGAAATATCCACGTTGGACATGCTATGAACAAGATTTCAAAAGATATCATTGTTCGTTCAAAATCAATGTCAGGTTTTTATGCACCATTTATCCCAGGTTGGGATACTCATGGTCTGCCAATCGAGCAAGTTTTGGCAAAACAAGGTGTTAAACGCAAAGAAATGGACTTGGTTGAGTACTTGAAACTTTGCCGCGAATACGCTCTTTCTCAAGTAGATAAACAACGTGAAGACTTTAAACGTTTGGGTGTTTCTGGTGACTGGGAAAATCCATATGTGACTTTGACTCCTGACTATGAAGCAGCTCAAATCCGTGTCTTCGGTGAGATGGCTAACAAGGGTTATATCTATCGTGGCGCAAAACCAGTTTACTGGTCATGGTCATCTGAGTCTGCCCTTGCGGAAGCGGAGATTGAATACCATGACTTGGTTTCAACTTCCCTTTACTATGCCAATAAGGTAAAAGATGGCAAAGGTGTTCTAGATACAGATACTTATATCGTCGTTTGGACAACTACTCCATTTACTATCACAGCTTCTCGTGGTTTGACTGTTGGAGCGGATATTGATTACGTTTTGGTTCAACCTGCTGGTGAAACTCGTAAGTTTGTGGTTGCTGCAGAATTATTGAATAGCTTGTCTGAGAAATTTGGTTGGGCTGATGTTCAAGTTTTGGCAACTTATCGTGGTCAAGAACTCAACCACATCGTAACAGAACACCCATGGGATACAGCTGTAGATGAGTTGGTTATCCTTGGTGACCACGTTACAACTGACTCTGGTACTGGTATTGTCCATACAGCCCCTGGTTTTGGTGAGGATGACTACAATGTTGGTATTGCTAATGGTCTTGAAGTTGCAGTCACTGTTGACGAACGTGGTATCATGATGAAGAATGCCGGTCCTGAGTTTGAAGGTCAATTCTATGAAAAGGTAGTTCCAACTGTTATTGAAAAACTTGGTAACCTCCTTCTTGCCCAAGAAGAAATCTCTCACTCATATCCATTTGACTGGCGTACTAAGAAACCAATCATCTGGCGTGCAGTACCACAATGGTTTGCCTCAGTTTCTAAATTCCGCCAAGAAATCTTGGATGAAATTGAAAAGGTGAAATTCCACTCAGAATGGGGTAAAGTCCGTCTTTACAATATGATCCGTGACCGTGGCGACTGGGTTATCTCTCGTCAACGTGCTTGGGGTGTTCCGCTTCCTATCTTCTATGCTGAAGATGGTACAGCAATCATGACTGCTGAAACCATTGAACATGTAGCTCAACTCTTTGAAGTACATGGTTCAAGCATTTGGTGGGAACGCGATGCCAAGGACCTCTTGCCAGAAGGATTTACTCATCCAGGTTCTCCAAATGGTGAGTTCAAGAAAGAAACAGATATCATGGACGTATGGTTTGACTCAGGTTCATCATGGAATGGGGTTGTAGTAAACCGTCCAGAATTAACTTACCCAGCAGACCTTTATCTTGAAGGTTCTGACCAATACCGTGGTTGGTTCAACTCTTCACTTATCACATCTGTTGCCAACCATGGCGTAGCACCTTACAAACAAATCTTGTCACAAGGTTTTGCCCTTGATGGTAAAGGTGAGAAGATGTCTAAATCTCTTGGAAATACCATTGCTCCAAGCGATGTTGAAAAACAATTCGGTGCTGAAATCTTGCGTCTCTGGGTAACAAGTGTAGACTCAAGCAACGATGTGCGTATCTCTATGGATATCTTGAGCCAAGTCTCTGAAACTTACCGTAAGATTCGTAACACTCTTCGTTTCTTGATTGCCAATACATCTGACTTTAACCCAGCTGAGGATACAGTAGCCTACGATGAGCTTCGCTCAGTTGATAAGTACATGACCATCCGCTTTAACCAGCTTGTTAAGACTATTCGTGATGCTTATGCAAACTTTGAATTCTTGACAATCTACAAGGCCTTGGTAAACTTTATCAACGTTGATTTGTCAGCCTTCTACCTTGATTTTGCTAAGGACGTTGTTTACATCGAAGGTGCCAAATCATTGGAACGCCGTCAAATGCAGACTGTCTTCTATGACATTCTTGTGAAAATCACGAAACTCTTGACACCAATCCTTCCTCATACTGCAGAAGAAATCTGGTCATACCTTGAGTTTGAAGCAGAAGACTTTGTTCAATTGTCAGAATTGCCAGGAGCAGAGACATTTGCTAATCAAGAAGAAATCTTGGATACATGGGCTGCCTTCATGGACTTCCGTGGACAAGCTCAAAAAGCTTTGGAAGAAGCTCGTAATGCCAAAGTTATAGGTAAATCACTTGAAGCTCACTTGACTGTTTATCCAAATGAAGTGGTGAAAACTCTACTCGAAGCAGTAAACAGCAATGTAGCTCAACTTTTAATCGTGTCAGACTTGACCATCGCAGAAGGACCATCTCCAGAATCTGCCGTTAGCTTCGAAGATGTCGCCTTCACTGTTGAACGCGCTTCAGGCCAAGTATGTGACCGTTGCCGTCGTATCGATCCAACAACAGCAGAACGCAGCTACCAGGCAGTCATTTGTGACCACTGTGCAAGCATCGTAGAAGAAAACTTTGCGGACGCTGTCGCAGAAGGATTTGAAGCGAAATAAGGTTGAAAAATCTAGGGAAAACTCAATTTGAGAAGAAAAGACAACTAATTTTATAATCTATAAAACGCATTGTATCACGTTTTTGAATACCTGATATGATGCGTTTTTATCATGTTAGAAGTTTATTGTCGTTTTCTTGTTTCAATTAATACTCTTCGAAAATCTCTTCAAACCACGTCAATGTCGCCTCACTGTACTTCAGCACAGCTTGCGACTAGCTTCCTAGTTTGCTTTTTGATTTTCATTGAGTATAACTTTACATCGTTGTCTATTGTTGAATTTCAAAAAGCTCATGAATTATCTGAAAAGTAGATTTCATGAGCTTTTATCTATTGGTGTTCTAAATGAATTCATCAATCAAGTGTTTAAGATTTGATAGGAGATGCTCCAAAGTTAGGACTGTTTTCTGCTGGTGATCTAGTTGGTAGAGATTTTGAAAGTAGTCTTGAATATCGTTTTCAAAATTTTGAGGTAGATGAGAGCAATTGTTTTTTGCGAACTGGAGCATGCGTTTTTCTCCTGGATGGAGCTGCTCATTGAAGGCGAAGAGCAAATCAAAATAAGAGGCGAAAAACTCACTAGTGCGGTGATTGATGCTGAGTAAGTCTTGGCGTTTGAGAGCTTTTTTGATTTGTCTTGAAAAAGCTGGCATAGCTTGGTCGAGAAGCAGGAATTGCTTGTTGATGATATTCTTTTTCAGCTCAGCTGGATAAGGAAGATTGTACTTTTTCTGGAGGGCAGCATAGTGACCATCTTGATCGTAGATAATCTTACTGTTGAGAAGATTGTACCACATACAAGTAGTGTAAGAATTCTGGGCTTGATGCTCTAAAACTACGGCTTGTAAATCTTTGTCAAATTCGTCTAAAGAGCGGTAAATCAGCTCGATTTCGATACCATTATTGAGAACACAATCGTCTTCCAATTCCCAAAATTGATTACCGATTTCCATATAGGAGCAGTGTTTACTGAGGATTTCTTTTCGTATGTCTGGCGAGAGAGGAGCACTGAGGTATACATATACATCATAATCAGAGTCTTTGTCAAAATCTTGTCCAGCCCGTGAGCCTCCTAGAGCTAGAGCCTCTATTTGCTCTAGTTGAGCCAATTCTTTAAAGAGATGTTGTGGCATAATGTTAACCTTCTTTATTTTTTTGACATCATTCTAACAAAAAGTAAGGAAACTAGCAAGAGTGAAATAGAAATTTCTTCTCATATATTTGCTGATCTTGTTCAAAGCAATCCAACTGTCAAACAGTTGGTTCCTTTTTGGTTTTGACTAGCTTTTTTGTGAAAAATTGTGTAAAATAGAATAGATAAACGAGGGGAAACCTCGGAAAATTTAAAGGAGAATCCATCTAATGGTAAAATTGGTTTTTGCTCGCCACGGTGAGTCTGAATGGAACAAAGCTAACCTTTTCACTGGTTGGGCTGATGTTGATTTGTCTGAAAAAGGTACACAACAAGCGATTGACGCTGGTAAATTGATCAAAGAAGCTGGTATCGAATTTGACCAAGCTTACACTTCAGTATTGAAACGTGCGATCAAAACAACTAACTTGGCTCTTGAAGCTTCTGACCAATTGTGGGTTCCAGTTGAAAAATCATGGCGCTTGAACGAACGTCACTACGGTGGTTTGACTGGTAAAAACAAAGCTGAAGCTGCTGAGCAATTTGGTGATGAGCAAGTTCACATCTGGCGTCGTTCATACGATGTATTGCCTCCAAACATGGACCGTGATGATGAGCACTCAGCTCACACTGACCGTCGTTACGCTTCACTTGACGACTCAGTTATTCCAGATGCTGAAAACTTGAAAGTGACTTTGGAACGTGCCCTTCCATTCTGGGAAGATAAAATCGCTCCAGCTCTTAAAGATGGTAAAAACGTATTCGTAGGAGCTCACGGTAACTCAATCCGTGCCCTTGTAAAACACATCAAAGGTTTGTCAGATGACGAAATTATGGACGTGGAAATCCCTAACTTCCCACCATTGGTATTCGAATTCGACGAAAAATTGAACGTAGTTTCTGAATACTACCTTGGAAAATAAAAAATTGTAAGTCTAGAATTGATTTCTAGGCTTTTTATGTTAGTATGGTAGTATGATAAGGAATAAAAAACAAGTTTATGTACTGACCTACAAGCAACCAGCTTCAAGCACTTACAAGGGTTGGGAAGAAGAGGCCTTACCGATAGGCAATGGTTCTTTAGGGGCAAAAGTATTTGGACTTATAGGAGCTGAGCGGATTCAATTCAATGAAAAAAGTCTCTGGTCTGGTGGTCCACTTCCTGATAGTTTCGATTATCAGGGTGGAAATCTTCAGGACCAGTATAGCTTTTTAGCTGAGATTCGACAGGCTTTGGAAAAGAGAGACTACAATACTGCTGAGGAACTGGCTGAACAGCACCTAGTCGGGCCAAAAACGAGTCAATATGGGACCTATCTGTCCTTTGGAGATCTTCTCATTGAGTTCAGCCGGCAAGGTAAGACTTTGTCTCAGGTGACGGATTACCAGAGACAGTTGAATATCAGTAAGGCGCTTGCGACGACTTCTTATGCCTATAAAGGGACTATGTTTAAACGAGAATCCTTTGCCAGTTTTCCAGATGATCTCTTGGTTCAGCGTTTTACTAAGGAAGGGGCGGAAACTCTAGATTTTACTATAGAACTGTCCTTGACCCGCGATTTAGCTTCTGATGGAAAGTATGAGCAGAAAAAGTCTGATTACAAGGAATGCCAACTGGAAATTACTGATTCTCATATTTTGATGAAGGGAAGAGTTAAGGATAATAATCTGCGGTTTGCTGGCTGTCTAGCTTGGCAAACTGATGGTGATATTAGAGTCTGGTCGGATAAGGTTCAGATATCAGGAGCTAGTTATGCTAATCTCTTCTTGGCGGCTAAGACGGATTTTGCTCAAAATCCTGCTAGCAATTATCGCAAGAAACTAGATTTAGTTCAACAAGTAAGAGACTTGGTGGAGACAGCTAAAGAAAAGGGCTATGCCCAATTGAAATCGAGGCATATTGAGGACTGCCAAACCTTATTTCAGCGTGTTCAATTGGATTTGGGGGCTGAGGTTGACGCATCCACTACAGATGATTTGTTAAAAAATTATAAGCCACAAGAGGGGCAGTCTTTGGAGGAGTTGTTCTTCCAGTATGGACGGTATTTATTGATTAGTTCTTCTAGAGATTGCTCAGATGCTCTACCAGCTAACCTACAGGGAGTCTGGAATGGGGTCGATAATCCTCCTTGGAATTCGGACTATCACCTGAATATCAACCTGCAGATGAATTATTGGCCAGCCTATGTTACCAATCTCCTAGAGACGGCTTTTCCAGTCATCAACTATATCGATGATTTGCGAGTCTATGGTCGCCTAGCGGCTGCAAGGTATGCAGGAATCGTTTCTCAGGAAGGGGAGGAGAATGGTTGGTTGGTTCATACTCAAGCGACTCCCTTTGGTTGGACGGCACCTGGTTGGGATTACTATTGGGGTTGGTCACCAGCTGCCAATGCGTGGATGATGCAAACTATTTATGAAGCCTATTCATTTTATAGGGACCAAGACTATCTCAGGGATAGAATTTATCCCATTTTGAGGGAAACGGTTCGTTTTTGGAATGCCTTTTTACATAAGGATCAGCAGGCGCAGCGTTGGGTGTCTTCTCCGTCTTATTCTCCAGAACATGGGCCGATTTCGATTGGCAATACCTATGATCAATCTCTGATTTGGCAGTTATTTCATGATTTTATTCAGGCTGCTCAAGAATTGGGTTTGGATGAGGACTTGTTGACTGAAGTCAAGGAGAAGTTTGAATTACTAAATCCTTTGCAAATCACTCAATCTGGTCGAATCAGGGAGTGGTATGAGGAGGAAGAGCAGCATTTTCAAAATGAGAAAGTGGAGGCCCAGCATCGGCACGCTTCCCATCTAGTGGGACTCTATCCTGGAAATCTCTTTAGCTACAAGGGACAAGAGTATCTTGTAGCGGCGAGTGCTAGTCTCAATGATCGTGGAGATGGGGGTACAGGTTGGTCCAAGGCTAATAAGATCAATCTCTGGGCGCGTTTGGGAGATGGCAATCGAGCCCATAAATTATTAGCAGAGCAGTTAAAGTCATCCACCTTGCCAAATCTTTGGTGTAGCCATCCTCCTTTTCAGATAGATGGTAATTTTGGTGCTACTAGTGGTATGGCGGAAATGTTGCTCCAGTCTCATACAGCTTATCTGGTGCCCCTAGCTGCCCTACCCGATGCTTGGTCAACAGGTTCTGTTTCAGGTTTAATGGCACGTGGACATTTTGAAGTTAGTATGCGGTGGGAGGATAAAAAGCTCTTACAGATGACCATTTTATCAAGAAGTGGAGGAGATTTGCGAGTCTCTTATCCAGGTATTGAAAAAAGTGTAATTGAAGTGAATCAAGAAAAAGCAAAAGTGAAATGCATAGAGAAAGATTGTATTTCAGTGGCGACAGCAGAAGGCGATCTGGTTCAATTTTATTTTTAAGAAGATAATAGAAGGCAGTGATTTGAGACTGCCTTTTTTGAAGAATTTGAGAATGTAAGCAGTTTCCAACTATTTGAAAAAGCGTTATAATGGTAATAGGAAGTAATACTCAATGAAAATCAAAGAGCAAACTAGGAAGCTAGCCGCAGGTTGCTCAAAGCACCGCTTTGAGGTTGCAGATGGAAGCTGACGTGGTTTGAAGAGATTTTCGAGGAGTATAATTTGTTTGAGAGAGGGTGGGTCTAATGGCTTATATTGAGATGAAACGCTGTTACAAGCGTTATCAGGTTGGGGATACGGAGATTGTGGCCAATCGCGATGTGAATTTTGAAATTGAAAAAGGGGAGTTGGTTATTATTCTAGGTGCGTCTGGTGCAGGCAAGTCAACGGTTCTTAACCTTCTTGGGGGAATGGATACCAATGATGAAGGGGAAATCTGGATTGATGGGGTCAATATTGCAGACTATAGTTCCCACCAGAGAACCAATTACCGTAGAAATGATGTCGGTTTTGTTTTTCAGTTTTATAATCTAGTTTCCAATCTAACTGCTAAGGAAAATGTGGAGTTGGCTTCAGAAATCGTGACAGGTGCCTTGAATCCTGACCAGGTCTTGACAGATGTAGGTCTTGCTCATCGTCTCAATAATTTTCCAGCCCAGCTTTCTGGAGGGGAGCAACAGCGAGTCTCCATTGCACGCGCAGTAGCCAAAAATCCTAAAATCCTTCTTTGTGATGAACCGACTGGAGCCTTGGATTATCAGACGGGTAAGCAGGTTTTGAAAATTCTCCAAGATATGTCTCGTCAAAAGGGAGCGACGGTGATCATCGTGACTCATAATGGAGCTTTAGCGCCCATTGCTGATCGCGTAATTCATATGCACGATGCCAGTGTCAAGGATGTGGTGGTCAACCAGCATCCTCAGGATATTGACAGTTTGGAGTACTAGCATGATCAAGCGAAAAACCTATTGGAAGGACTTAATTCAGTCCTTCACAGGCTCCAAGGGGCGTTTTTTATCCATCATGACCTTGATGATGTTAGGGTCTCTAGCCTTAGTAGGCCTCAAAGTAACCAGTCCCAACATGGAGGCGACAGCTAATGCTTATTTAACAACTGCTCAAACCTTGGATTTGGCAGTCATGTCTAACTATGGTTTGGATCAAGCAGATCAAGAAGAACTAGGACAGACGCAGGGCGCAGAGATTGAGTTTGGCTATTTGACAGATGTGACTATGGAGAATGGCCAGGATGCCATTCGACTGTACTCCAGACCAGAGCGAATTTCAACCTTCCAGCTAAGAGAGGGACGACTTCCACAGTCAGATCAGGAAATTGCTTTGGCAAGTCATCTGCAGAGTCAATATAGCGTGGGACAGGAGATTAGCTTTAAAGAAAAAGAAGGTAGTCATTCCTCTTTAAAAGACCATACTTATACCATTACTGGTTTTGTGGATTCAGCTGAAATTCTCTCTCAGCGAGATATGGGCTACGCAGCAAGTGGAAGTGGGACTCTGACTTCCTATGGGGTGCTTTTACCTAGTCAGTTTGATCAGAAAGTTTACAATATAGCTCGTTTGAAATATCAAGATTTAGCAGGCTTAAATGCTTTTTCAGCAGCTTATGAAGAGAAATCCAAGCAACATCAGGAAGACCTTGAACAAGCTCTATCAGATAATGGCAAGGCACGTCTGCAACTCTTGAAAAAAGAAGGACAAGAGTCTCTAGATAAAGGTCAAGAGACCCTTGACAAGGCTGAGACTAATTTGCAGGAAGGCAAGCGTCGTTTAGTAGCTGCTCAAGCTCGTATACAGGCTCAAGAAAGTCAACTAGCCTTGCTTCCTCAAGCTCAGAGAGAGCAGGCCAGTGCTCAACTTACCCAAGCTAAGCAGGAATTGAGCAAGGAAGAGGACAAACTAAAGCAGGCTGAACAAAATCTATCCCAAGAAAAGGCAAAATTAGAAAAACATCAGCAATTCTTGGATGATTTAGCTGAGCCAAGGTATCAGGTCTATAATCGTCAGACCATACCAGGTGGTCAGGGTTATCTCATGTATAGCAATGCTTCAGCCAGTATTCGAGCAGTGGGCAATATCTTTCCTGTAGTGCTTTATGCCGTAGCAGCCATGGTGACCTTTACAACTATGACTCGTTTTGTGGATGAAGAGCGAACACATGCAGGGATTTTTAAGGCCTTGGGCTATCGTAGCAAGGATATTATTGCCAAGTTTCTCCTTTATGGTCTAGTAGCTGGGACTGTAGGAACAGCTCTAGGTAGCATACTTGGACATTATTTACTAGCCAGTGTGATTTCAAGTGTCATTACAAAAGGCATGGTGGTGGGAGAAACTCAGATTCAGTTCTATTGGATCTATAGCTTACTGGCTCTTGTCTTGAGTTGGGTGGCGAGTGTGTTACCAGCCTATCTGGTAGCTCGTAGGGAACTTCATGATGAAGCAGCCCAACTTTTACTGCCTAAACCTCCTGTTAAAGGAGCTAAAATCTTACTGGAGCGCATCGGTTTTATCTGGCGCCGTCTCAGTTTTACTCATAAGGTAACAGCCCGCAATATCTTCCGTTATAAGCAGCGGATGTTGATGACGATCTTTGGTGTGGCAGGTTCAGTCGCCCTGCTTTTTGCAGGTTTGGGAATCCAATCCTCTGTAGCAGGAGTTCCGTCTAGACAGTTTCAACAAATCCAACAGTATCAGATGATTGTTTCTGAAAATCCTAGTGCGACAAATCAGGAAAAGGTAAATCTAGAGGAAGTGTTGAAAGGGCAGGATATCCAAGCCTATCAGAAAATCTATTCTAAAACGCTAGACAAGGATTTCAAAGGTAAGGCTGGTCTTCAGACAATTACCCTTATGATGACAGAGAAGGAGGATTTGACTCCCTTTATTCATCTGCAACATCATCAGCAAGAGTTGACATTAAAAGATGGAGTTGTCATCACAGCTAAACTAGCCCAGCTGGCAGGTGTTAAGGTTGGGCAGACTTTAGAAATTGAAGGTCAGGAGCTAAAGATCGCTGCTATTGCTGAGAACTACGTTGGTCACTTTATTTATATGAGTCAGGCTAGCTATGAGCAAATTTACAGACAGCTACCCCAAGCCAACACTTATTTGGTTACGTTAAAGGATTCTAGTGCGACTAGCATCGAAAGGCAGGCAGGTTTACTTATGAATCAATCTGCGGTGTCAAGTGTTGTCCAGAATGCTTCAGCTATTCGGCTCTTTGACTCCGTCGCTAGCTCACTCAATCAGACCATGACCATCTTGGTCATCGTATCGGTTCTATTGGCTATTGTTATCCTCTACAATTTGACCAATATCAACGTGGCTGAGAGAATCCGTGAACTCTCCACTATCAAGGTTCTCGGTTTTCATAATAATGAAGTCACTCTCTACATTTACCGTGAGACGATTGTGCTGTCCCTTGTGGGAATCGTCCTTGGTCTGCTCTCAGGTTTCTATTTACATCAATTTTTGATTCAAATGATTTCGCCTGCGACTATTCTCTTTTATTCGCTGGTAGACTGGGAAGTCTATGTAATTCCAGTAGCAGCAGTAAGCATCATTTTGACCTTGCTTGGCTTCTTCGTCAATCGTCATCTGAGAAAGGTTGATATGCTTGAAGCCTTGAAATCTGTAGAGTAATTTAGTTGTTTTTATCAGATCGAACTTGAATTTACTCGTAAATCATGACCACCCGCATAGCGGGTGGTTTTTTGTCTCGCACCTAACGGAGCGAGACGGACTAATAGTCACATAATTATAAGGCTGATAGTATTCATTTCACTATCAGCCTTACAGGTTATTTAACGTTTCAGAAAAACTATAATGTCAAGATTAACTAAACAGTATCTAATTCCTTCAAATAATTTTCTATCTTCATCAACATTAAAGGATTGTTATAAATCTTACATAACTCTCTTGCTTCTATATAATAATTTTTGACTTGTTCTTTGTCTAGAAATTTGGCTCCAACATTTCCTACAAGAATAAGTAGAGGAGCCAGTTGGTAGCTTGTCTGTCTTTGTTTACAGAGTTCAATCGTCTCAAGAGCTTCTTGGATGGCTTCGTTATATTTTTCCTTTGACACTAGGTAGTGAGCGTAGTTGTAACGAACTCTGATGTAGCCAAATAAAAACTCTTGATGCTCAAAATTTTTTGTCTGATATAACTCCATCAAATGAGAGTAGTTCGCCTCATATTCTTGTTCACGACCCACTAAGGAATAGAAATTAGATAGAGTATTCAACGCCTTTAAATAAATCAGAGTATTTGAGGAGACTTTTAATAATATATTTTCCAATGAAGAAATTGCCTCACACTTACTGTCATATTGATAGAAGTCAATAATAGCTTTAATCCATTCAAGATAAGTTCGGTCTTCTAGTGTTAGAAAAGTACTTCGTTCAATCTCTATTCTATAAATATATTCCAAATCGTCATAATTTCTATCATCTAATAGGCGAATAGATAATTGCTTGAAATTAGAGAGATTAGATTTAATTTCAATTTGTTCATTGAAAAAGTAATCTAATGGTACTTCAAGTCGTTGTGAGAGTTTGAACAAAAGGTCTGCGGAGGGAATGAAATGCCCTCTCTCAATTTTACTAATCTGGCTTTGTTCACAAATTCCTTCTGCAAGAGTTTGTTGGGAGAGTCCCAACTCTTTTCTTTTCAATCTAAATTTCTCTGCGAGTGTATTCATTAAAGATAATAAACCTTCCTATTTGCTTAATTTCATTATAAAATTTTTAGTTCAAAATAGCAAGTTAAAGAAATAAATAATTCTATATGGTAATAATAAGAAAAAAAGTTCAAAATACAATAAAAATGCTTGGCTAAATAAAATATATCTGTTAAAATAAGGATAATAAAAAAGAAAAGGGTTTCACGAATAAAGAAAAATCGTGGAATTCAAAAATTAGCTATATTAGCATTACTAGGTGTTTTATGTTTAGTAATACAATTCCTTACCAATAGTTTATTCAGAAGAATAAACTATTGGAGATTCGAGTCCAATCACAAAAGAAGTCCAATGGTCTTGATGTTGGGAAGGCTGATTGATTTCGTATTACTTTAAAATTCAACTATTTAGAGAAAGGTATTCTGATGAGAGCTTGTAACAATACCAGATAGATATAAGAATGGAGATGTTTGATAAAATGCTTTCATAGCTAACCAACTGTTGAAAATTATGAGTTACAAGATCTAAAGTATTTAAGATTGGTTTATAAAATTAGGTCTCTGTCTGTAGAAAGGAACGTGCAGTTAGAAAGGAGGAAAAAATAGGATACTATAATTTAGACTGAGATTTCTAATTAAAATATGTAGTTGCATTTCGCTCATTTTCATAATATTTCATTCAGAGGAGTAATAATATGTTAAAAATTAGATTTGATGCGGGATGGTAAAGAATAATTGAAGAAGATTCTTTTATCAATAGTTTAGTAAGCTTGTTAGTTTATAGAGAGCAGGGGTATTTCTGCCCTCTATTTTAGAATAAGGAATGCACTATGAAAAAATTATTTATACTCATATCCAACCTGCTTGCTAGTTTGTTCTTTGTTTGGGTATTTACCATTTGGACTGATACATATGTCTCCCATTATTACCCCAACGTTGTTGTACGTGATTCTTCCCCTGAAACAACTTTTCAACATGTTGCTACACGCTTGGAAAAACTAGCAGAAGAAACGGATAGCTTTATTGCGATTCAACACCAAGATCCTAACTCAGAAGGTACTACAGTTTTTTCTTATACGACCTTTGGGAACGGAAAGTTGCCTGATGGGCTTCAGGAAAAAAACTAAAAGATGCTCAAAGTAGTAGTGTTGAAACAAACTATTTTGTATTCGATGGACACCTAGATATTCACTTGCTAAAGGAGGAGCTAAGTCAACTTGGCTTGACTAACATACACCTGACAATTCCATCTAAACTATCTACGTTAATGGCTATCTTTAGTAACGGATTTCAGTTAATCAGTCTATTGATTTTCATCTTAACCTTTGGAGCACTGACTTTAATTAGTCAAATTAGCCAATTACGGTCGTCGGGCATTCGCCTCATTTCAGGAGAGAAACGGTGGTCCATTTTTCTTAGACCAGTTGGTGAGGATTTGAAAGGGATAGCTGTTGGTTTCAGTTTAGCTGGCGTGCTCGCCATTCTTATGCAAAAAATTCTGTCGCTTCCAACGCAATCCCTAATGACCATAGGAGAAGGCTTGCTCAGTTATAATCTCATCTTGTTGTCGATCTCCCTGTTTTTCGCTCAACTCTTCGCAGTTGGGATAAAAAAGATACACCTGATGCAGATTATAAAAGGGCAAGTGCCTGTCAGAGGAATCATTAGTTTGATTTTAATCGGTCAACTATTAGCGATTATTATTGTAACGCTGGGAATAGGGAGTAGCTTAAAGTATTCCCAAGCCTGGCAACAGCATCGGATTGGACAAGAGGCTTGGAGCCAGGAAAGGCAACTGATTACCCTATCAATCAGCCGTGAAGGAACGAGTCCTGGTTTTGATGAACAAGCTCAAAGGAAACTCAGAACTTGGTATCAATTGATGGATCTGGCTGTTTCAGAACAAAAGGCTTTCTTATCTAGACACCAGTTAATTGACCGTACTTTGCAAAATGGCATGGCTTCCTCCAAAAACTTTATAACCTCTACAGAATGGCACGATTACAACCCGAATGGCAATGTCCTTATCGTCACACCGCAATACTTGGAGCGTCAAAACATTCCTGTAGATACAACTATTGAGCAAAAGATGAATCACCTTGATGTAGGGGAGTTTGTCTTATTGCTGCCTGAACACCTCCGTTCAGAGGAAGAACATTATAAATCTGTTTTTGAAGACGACTTAACCAGTCGCATGTCTAGTCAAGATGAACGACAGCAAATGACTGCTACGGTAGGTTATTTGGAATCAGGTCAGGATCGTTTTGTGTATAATACGACCCCTATTTCTTACCAGCAGTTTTTGAAAGATCCAATCATCATTGTTATAACACCCCAATCAACTGGTCCACAGTCCATTTTGTTTTGGGTAGACGCGGTACAGAACTACGTTCTCTTTAATCAATTGTCTGATGCCCAGGAGCTTATCCAGAGACAAGGCATTGAAAATTGGGTCTCAGAAATGCAAACAGGTTACCACAACTACATCACATTATTGGATAATATCCAGAGGGAACGTTGGGTAATGCTAGCAGGAGCTGTGCTTGGGATTGCAACTTCAATCTTGTTGTTTAACACTATGAATAGGCTCTACTTTGAAGAATTTAGACGTGCCATTTTTATCGAACGCATTGCAGGTCTCAGGTTCTTAGAAATCCATCGCACTTATCTCTTTGCTCAACTGGGTGTGTTTTTACTGGGATTTGTTTCGAGTGTATTTCTTATGGTAGAGATAGTAGTTGCTTTCTTAGTCTCGTTACTCTTTACTGGTCTATCTCTTTTACAGTTACATGTCCAAATGCAGAAAGAAAACAAGATGTCCATGCTTGTTTTGAAGGGTGGTTAATATGATTGAACTTAAACAGGTGAGTAAATCTTTTGGAGAACGAGAGTTATTTTCGAATCTTTCAATGACATTTGAGGCTGGAAAAGTCTATGCCTTAATTGGTTCAAGTGGTAGCGGAAAAACAACCTTGATGAACATGATTGGGAAATTAGAATCTTATGATGGGACGATTTTTTACCGAGGTAAAGACTTGGCCAATTATAAATCGAGTGATTTTTTCCGTCACGAATTGGGCTACCTCTTCCAGAACTTTGGCTTAATTGAAAACCAAAGTATTGAAGAAAACCTTAAGCTAGGTCTCATTGGTCAAAAGTTGAGTCGGGCGGAACGGCGGTTGAGGCAGAAGCAGGCTTTAGAACAGGTCGGCCTGGATTATCTTGACCTAGATAAGCGCATCTTTGAGTTATCGGGCGGAGAATCGCAACGGGTTGCCTTGGCAAAAGTTATCTTAAAGAATCCACCCTTTATTCTGGCAGATGAGCCAACAGCTTCAATAGACCCAGCAACCTCTCAGTTGATTATGGAGATTTTGCTATCTCTTCGAGATGATAATAGGCTAATCATTATCGCAACACATAATCCGGCAATTTGGGAGATGGCTGATGAAGTGTTCACGATGGATCGTCTGAAATAAAAATCCTTGTTTTTAATTGCACGATGAGTTACTGAAATATTATCATGAATCAATAATTGGAGTTAATTTAGAATTGTACTTTATTAATATTGAGGTAACTTTTTCTTGATAAAGGAAGAAATAGTGGAGAGGAAGTTAGAATGAAAAAATTCGACAATTATATTATTGAGAAGCCTTGCGATTCTAATTCAGATAAACTGTAAAAAATCTTAATAATTGAAAGTTTGGTAGATGATATTTTGCAATTTTCTCTCAGAATCAATAATAGTGTAGGAGAGATTTTCCTCCTACAACCGTTTCAAAAGAAATATTTACCCATTGGGAGAAGATGTTGCAGTGGATAATGTCTTACTCACTGAAAAATATAATTTTCAACTAAAAGATTTTGAAGGATTCATTTCAAAATAAACAATAATTAAAGAATAAGAAAAATCCTCCGTTTCAAAGAGTAGGGAACTCTTTGTGACAGAGGATTTTTTCTATAGGGCTTTAGCAGCTGCAACTGCGGCTTCGAAGTTTGGTTCAGAGTTGATATTGTCCACGTATTCAACGTAGCGAATAGTATTGTCAGTATCAAGGACAAAGACCGCGCGTGCCAATAGGTGCCATTCATTGATTAAAAGTGCATAGTCACGTCCAAAGGAATGGTCGAAATAGTCTGAGAGCATGATGGCATTTTCAATGCCATCAGCACCACACCAACGTTTTTGGGCAAAAGGTAGGTCCATGGAAACAGTCAATACGACCGTATTATCCAGTCCAGCCAGTTCTTCATTAAAACGACGCGTTTGAGTTGAGCAGATACCTGTATCGATAGAAGGCACGACACTCAAGACTTTTTTCTTTCCATCAAAATCAGCCAGAGATTTTTTAGAAAGGTCTGTTGTAGTGAGAGAAAAATCAAGCGCCTTGTCGCCGACTTGTAGTTGTTTACCTGTAAAGCTCACAGGATTTCCGAGAAAAGTTACCATAGGATACTCCAATCTTTTTTCTTCCATTTTAGCTGAAACAGTCGGAATTTTCCAATGATTTGACTGGAAATGTGGGTATAGAAAAAACGCCAGCTCATGTGAGAATGACGTTTTTCATAGGCTTATTTTGCCAATCCTTCAGCAATCTTGTCAAGGTTGTATTTCATCATGCTGTAGTAGCTGTCACCTTCTTTACCTTGTTCTGCGATAGAGTCAGTAAAGATTTGTGCGTAGATTGGGATGTTTGTGTCTTGTGAAACAGTCTTCATTGGACGGTCATCCACACTAGATTCTACAAAGAGTGAAGGAACTTTTGTTTGGCGAAGTTTTTCAACCAAGGTCTTGATTTGTTCAGGTGTTCCTTCTTCTTCAGTATTGATTTCCCAGATGTAAGCACTTGGGACACCATAGGCTTTAGAGAAGTATTTGAATGCTCCTTCGCTGGTTACAATGAGTTTCTTTTCAGCAGGGATGTTATTAAATTTATCCTTACTTTCTTTATCAAGTTTGTCTAACTTATCAGTATATTCTTTGAGATTTTTTTCATAGAATTCCTTGTTGTTAGGGTCTTTGGCGCTCAATTGTTTGGCGATATTTTTAGCAAAGATAATTCCATTTTCAAGGTTAAGCCAAGCGTGTGGGTCTTCTTTACCTTTTTCATTTTTTCCTTCAAGGTAGATAACATCAACACCTTCACTGACTGCAAAGTAGTCTTTGTTTTCAGTCTTCTTGGCATTTTCTACCAATTTGCTAAACCAAGCATTGCCACCTGTTTCAAGGTTGATACCGTTATAGAAAATGAGGTTAGCCTCAGAAGTTTTCTTAACATCTTCAGGGAGTGGTTCGTATTCGTGTGGGTCTTGTCCAATCGGAACGATACTGTGAAGATCAATCTTGTCACCAGCAATATTTTTAGTAATATCAGCGATGATTGAGTTTGTAGCAACAACTTTTAGTTTTTGACCAGAAGCTGCATCTTTTTTTCCGCTAGCACATGCTACAAGAGCAATGACGGAAAGAAAGAGAACGAGTAATGTACCTAATTTTTTCATTAGATCCTCCAATTTATTGGGGTTTTGCCCCTTATTTTAACAAATGTTTATTTTTCAGTTTCAAATATCGTTGTTTTGGAGCGATAAAGAAGCTAATGAGAAAGAAACTAGCAGCTGTGAGCACGATACTAGAACCTGCTGCAACGTTAAAGCTATAGCCGATAAAGAGTCCCAAAACTGAAGCAGTAGCTCCAAAGGTTGAGGAAAGGAAAATCATGCTTTTCAGGCTATTAGCATACAGATAAGCAGTTGCAGCTGGGGTAATCAGCATGGCTACAATCAGGATAGTTCCGACACTTTGCATGGCTGTCACAGACACGAGAGTCAAGAGTACCATGAGAAGGTAGTGATAGAAATTGACAGGCATTCCCATGGCTTTGGCCAAGAGTTCATCAAAGGAAGTTATCAAGAGTTGCTTGAAGAAAATCCAGATCAACAAGAGAATGGCTGCCCCCACACCCATAGTAATAAACATATCCGTATCTTGAACGGCTAGGATATTACCAAAAAGAATATGGAAAAGGTCAGTTGAACTTTTAGCGACACTAATCAAGATGATACCGAGGGCTAAGAAAGAAGAAAAGGTAATGCCGATGGCGGTATCGCTTTTGATAATCGAGTTTCCCTTGATGTAGGTAATGATGATGGCAGCTAGCAATCCAAAGACAATGGCTCCGATAAAGAAGTCAAGGCCCAAGATGAAGGAGAGGGCTACACCTGGCAAGACAGCATGTGAAATGGCATCTCCCATGAGTGACATCCCGCGTAGGATGATGAAACATCCCACAGCTCCAGCTACGACCCCGACGACAATAGCTGTTATCAAGGCATTTTGTAGGAAATGGAATTTTTGCAATCCATCGATAAATTCTGCAATCATAGGTCACCTCCATTGAAAAAGAGTCGATTACCGTAAGCTTCTTTGAGATTGGTTTCGGTAAAGGTTTCTTTGGTCGGACCAAAGGCGATCACTTCTCGATTGACAAGTAAGACTTGATCGAAGTAGTGGGGAACCTTGCTGAGGTCGTGGTGAACGATGAGAACCGTCT
Organism: Streptococcus mitis SK569; assembly: GCF_000222785.1. Lineage (GTDB taxonomy): Bacteria > Bacillota > Bacilli > Lactobacillales > Streptococcaceae > Streptococcus > Streptococcus mitis_N. Next base: position 82,744 of record NZ_AFUF01000027.1, read on the forward strand.
TACCAGCTTTTTTCAGATCTCTCAGCGTATTCATGATGATTTCCTCACTGACAGAATCAATCCCAACAAAAGGTTCATCCAAGAGGATATAGTCGGCTTCCTGCACCAAACATCTGGCAATCAAGACCCGCTGGAATTGACCTCCAGATAGTTGACTGATTTGACGTTCAGCGTAGTCAGCTAGGCCGACGATTTCAAGGGCTTCTTTCACTTTCTTCCAATGTTTAGCATTTAAACTGCGAAAGAGAGGGATAGAGGGAAAGAGTCCTAACGAGACACATTCCTTGACCTTGATGGGAAAATTATAGTCGATATTGATTTTTTGTTCGACATAGGCAATTCGGTGTAAGGATTTTTTAACTTCCTTGTCATCGAGAAATGCCTGACCTTGATGAGGGATAATTCCCAGCATACCTTTTAATAATGTTGATTTTCCAGCACCGTTTGGACCAATGATTCCGGTAATTGTTGGTCCTTGGAGCACTAGTGAAATATCCTTAAGTGCCAACGTTTCTTTGTAGGAGACGCTGAGGTTTTCGATACGTATCATAAACTTGTATTCCTCCTGACTCTTAATATACCTTAAAAAAAATTAAGTCAAGTTAATTTTTCAAAAAATTAAAATATTAACTGAAAAACAATAGGAAACATCCGTTTATTTTTAATTGCATTCCCAGTTAATTTTTGTTAAGCTAAAAACAAGTACAAATGAAAGCGAGAACAAGATGACACGTTATCAAGACGATTTTTATGATGCAATCAATGGAGAATGGCAGAAGACAGCTGAAATTCCAGCAGATAAGTCTCAAACGGGAGGTTTTGTTGATTTAGACCAGGAAATTGAAGACCTGATGCTGGCGACAACAGACAAGTGGTTGGCAGGTCAAGAGGTGCCTGAGGATGCTATCTTGGCAAACTTTGTCAAATACCACCGCCTAGTTCGTGATTTTGACAAGAGAGAAGCCGACGGTATCACACCTGTTTTGCCTCTTCTTAAAGAGTTCCAAGAATTGGAGACTTTTGCGGATTTTACAGCTAGACTAGCAGAGTTTGAATTTGCAGGAAAACCTAATTTCCTTCCTTTTGGTGTATCACCAGACTTTATGGATGCCAGAATCAACGTTTTGTGGGCTAGCGCTCCAAGTACAATCTTGCCAGATACGACCTACTATGCTGAAGACCATCCTCAGCGCGAGGAACTCTTGACTCTTTGGAAAGAAACCAGCGCAAATCTTCTCAAGGCTTATGATTTCTCTGATGAAGAAATTGAAGACTTGCTAGAGAAAAGACTAGAATTGGACCGTCGAGTTGCGGCAGTGGTGCTCTCTAATGAAGAAAGTTCAGAATATGCTAAACTCTACCATCCATATGCTTACGAAGATTTCAAGAAATTTGCGCCTGCCCTACCTTTGGATGACTTTTTCCAAGTCGTTCTTGGACAAGTACCAGACAAGGTTATTGTAGACGAGGAACGTTTCTGGCAAGCCGCAGAGCAATTCTATAGTGAAGAAGCTTGGCCTCTCCTCAAGGCAACCTTGATTTTGAGTGTTGTCAATCTCTCAACTAGCTATTTAACAGAAGAAATCCGTGTCTTGTCAGGTGCCTACAGTCGTGCGCTTTCTGGAGTTCCAGAAGCCAAAGACAAGGTCAAGGCAGCCTACCAGCTAGCACAAGGTCCTTTCAAACAAGCCTTGGGTCTCTGGTATGCCCATGAAAAATTCTCTCCAGAGGCCAAGGCAGACGTGGAGAAAAAAGTGGCAACTATGATTGATGTCTATAAGGAACGCTTGTCTAAAAATGACTGGCTGACTCCTGAAACTCGTGACAAGGCCATTGTCAAACTCAATGTCATCAAGCCTTATATCGGTTACCCAGAAGAATTGCCAGAACGTTATAAGGACAAAGTAGTAAATGAGACTGCTAGTCTTTTTGACAATGCTCTAGCCTTTGCGCGTGTGGAAATCAAACACAGTTGGAGCAAGTGGAACCAGCCTGTAGACTACAAGGAGTGGGGCATGCCTGCTCATATGGTCAATGCCTACTACAATCCACAGAAGAACCTAATTGTCTTCCCAGCGGCTATTTTACAGGCTCCTTTCTATGACCTGCATCAGTCATCTTCTGCTAACTACGGTGGGATTGGTGCAGTTATTGCCCATGAAATTTCTCACGCCTTTGATACCAACGGAGCATCCTTCGATGAAAATGGTAGCCTCAAGGATTGGTGGACAGAGAGCGACTATGCTGCCTTCAAGGAGAAAACACAAAAAGTTATTGACCAGTTTGATGGACAAGATTCTTATGGAGCAACCATCAACGGTAAATTGACTGTATCAGAAAATGTGGCTGACTTGGGAGGAATCGCTGCAGCGCTTGAAGCAGCTAAGAGAGAACCAGACTTCTCAGCAGAAGAATTTTTCTATAACTTCGGTCGCATCTGGCGCATGAAAGGTCGTCCAGAATTTATGAAACTTTTGGCTAGTGTAGATGTACACGCACCAGCCAAACTCCGTGTCAATGTACAAGTACCAAACTTCGATGATTTCTTTACAACCTATGATGTCAAAGAAGGAGACGGTATGTGGCGTTCACCAGAAGAGCGCGTGATTATTTGGTAATGCAAAAAATCTAGTCATCAGAAAAAGGCATCCAATCAGGTGTGAAAAACCTTGATAGGATGCCTTTTATAATGGAAAGAATTGCTGTATAGTTTACTTAAATTGTGCTATTGATTGTCATCATTTTACTAGAAAAAAGGATTAAAGGTCTTTTCATGAGCGATAGTAGTAGCTGGACCATGCCCTGGATAGACGTCGTAGTTTGGTAGGGTGAAAAGTTGGGTTTTGATACTATGGAGGAGTTGCTCCATGCTACCAGTCGGAAGATCCGTCCGTCCGATTGTTTCACGGAAAAGAGCATCTCCTGTCAAGACTAGGTGAGCATCAGGAAAGACGATAGAAACGCCGCCGATAGAGTGACCTGGTGTTGGCAAGACGGTGAAACGAAATTCCTCCAGTTGATATTCCTTATGAAAGACAAAGGTGTGTTCAGCAGGTTCTGCGACCACATCTGCCATATCATCATGACGAGGGAGACCAGAGAGGTTATCGACAGGAGTATAGAGCCAGCTAGCTTCGCTCTCTGCGATATAGACAGGAGGATTGCCAAAAGTTTCGCGAACCAAGTCCAGACTCATGATATGGTCGTAATGGGCATGGGTCAAGAGGATAGCGCAGATCGGTTTATTGATCTTCTCGATTGTCTGACGAATGGCTTCCCAATGGCTACCAGGATCAACAACGATGAGGTGCTTTTCTCCTTCTAGGTAATAGGTGTTTTCATAGGCAACAGGATTCACAGTTTTATGGATTTTCATGTTAGCTCCAATCTCAAAGAATGTACTAATACTCTTCGAAAATCAAATTCAAACTGCGTCAACGTCGCCTTGCCGTACTCAAGTACAGCCTGCGGCTAGTTTCCTAGTTTGCTCTTTGATTTTCATTGAGTATAAATTAAGTATAGCACAGTTGGGGAGAATAGGTAAGGATTTAGAATGAACTTAAAAACCAGCATGACTAGATGAAGACAGGCTGGTTATCAATTTATCAATATTGGAGAGGTGTCAATTGCCCTTCATAGGTTGCATAAACTCCGTCATTAGCTTGTTTGATAGATGTGATGTTTAGAGTGCCACCGTAGTTAGCTTCTCGTTTGTCGCTATATTCACTATAACTTATCCTATTGGGCAGGTTCTGGTCGTTAGCATAGTATTGAACGACTGTTTTTTTATAGCCTTGCTGGCTGAATAGGAACAGGCAGCTAACTCCTAACACTAGGAGAGCAAAGATAGAAATAGTAGTTTTTTTCATAGGTGTTCTCCTTATAAACTAAAGGATAAAAGAAAGTATCTTGAGGATTTTAATTCCAAAATCCAGTCAAGGTACCAGTGTATGTGACACGAGTTCCACCGTTTGATCTTCGTACACTATCTATTTCAAGTGTTCCTTTGAAGGTTGATTGGAAACTATCATTATATTCTGAATAGTAGATAGTTGGTGGGATGTAACCATCATCGTTATAGTATCTTGTTACTGTTTTACTATAACGATGAGAATATATACGCTCATAACGAGGACCTTCAAAGTTATTTGTTGTATTGGTTTCAGCAGCATTGATTGGAACGGCAATAGATAGAGCAGTAGCTCCTAATAGTGTTAGTACAATTTTTTTCATAGGATACTCCTTTGTAAAATGACGTCATTCAAATATATTTACTTGAATGAAAAAGTGATAAGCATAGGGAGTTAAATTATATTTAGATTACAATATGGTTTCCGTTCTTCTGTCTCTCCTTCTATCACCTAAATAGAAAATCTAACTGTATAACATATTATAAAAAAACATTTCAGAATTGTCAAGCAATTCTGAAATATTTTTTTCTTATTCTGTTCCAATCTAGTTTTCATATTCTTAAAAAAGTGATAAAATGGTAGGAAGAATTGGAGAGTAGAGATGCCGAAAGAAGTGAATTTGACGGGCGATGAGGTTGTCGCTCTAACGCAAAAATATTTATCAAAAGAAGATGTTGCTTTTGTACATAAAGCCTTGGTTTACGCCGTTGAATGCCATAGTGGTCAATATCGTAAATCAGGTGAACCTTATATTATTCACCCTATCCAAGTGGCAGGGATTTTAGCCAAACTTAAGCTGGATGCTGTAACGGTAGCTTGCGGTTTCTTGCATGATGTGGTGGAGGATACAGATGCGACTTTGGACGATTTGGAAAGAGAGTTTGGCCCTGATGTGCGCGTGATTGTCGATGGGGTTACCAAGCTTGGTAAGGTCGAGTACAAATCGATCGAGGAGCAGTTGGCTGAAAATCATCGCAAGATGCTTATGGCCATGTCTGAGGACATCCGTGTTATCTTGGTCAAACTGTCAGACCGTTTGCACAATATGCGGACGCTTAAACACCTTCGAAAAGACAAGCAGGAGCGCATTTCCAAAGAAACTATGGAAATCTATGCCCCACTTGCCCATCGTTTGGGGATTTCCAGTGTCAAATGGGAATTGGAAGACCTATCTTTCCGTTATCTCAATCCTACGGAGTTTTATAAGATTACCCATATGATGAAGGAAAAGCGCAGAGAGCGTGAAGCCTTGGTGGATGAGGTGGTCACAAAATTAGAAAACTATACGACAGATCGTCACTTGAAAGGGAAAATCTATGGTCGTCCTAAGCATATTTACTCGATTTTCCGCAAAATGCAGGATAAGAGAAAACGTTTTGAGGAAATCTATGACCTGATTGCCATTCGTTGTATTTTAGATACCCAAAGTGATGTTTATGCCATGCTTGGTTACGTGCATGAACTTTGGAAACCCATGCCTGGTCGCTTTAAAGATTATATCGCTAATCGCAAGGCCAATGGTTACCAGTCTATCCATACGACAGTTTATGGGCCAAAAGGGCCGATCGAATTCCAGATTCGAACTAAAGCCATGCACGAGGTGGCTGAGTACGGGGTTGCGGCTCACTGGGCTTATAAGAAAGGTATTAAGGGGCAGGTCAACAGCAAGGAATCTGCTATTGGGATGAACTGGATCAAGGAAATGATGGAGCTCCAAGACCAGGCTGATGATGCCAAGGAATTTGTTGATTCTGTTAAGGAAAACTATCTGGCTGAGGAGATTTACGTCTTTACTCCAGATGGAGCTGTCCGTTCCCTTCCAAAAGATTCAGGACCGATTGATTTTGCCTATGAAATTCATACTAAAGTTGGTGAAAAAGCAACTGGTGCCAAGGTCAATGGTCGCATGGTTCCGCTGACAACTAAGCTTAAAACAGGGGATCAGGTTGAAATTGTCACCAACCCTAACTCCTTTGGACCGAGCCGTGACTGGCTCAACATGGTCAAGACCAGCAAGGCTCGCAACAAGATTCGTCAGTTCTTTAAAAATCAAGACAAGGAATTATCTGTTAACAAGGGTCGTGAAATGCTGATGGCCCAGTTTCAAGAAAACGGCTATGTGGCCAATAAATTCATGGACAAGCGCCATATGGACCAAGTTCTGCAAAAGACCAGCTACAAGACAGAAGAATCCCTCTTTGCGGCTATTGGTTTTGGAGAAATCGGTGCGATTACTGTCTTTAACCGTCTGACTGAAAAGGAACGTCGTGAAGAAGAACGTGCAAAAGCCAAGGCTGAAGCAGAAGAACTTGTCAAAGGTGGAGAGGTCAAGGTTGAAAACAAAGAAACCCTCAAGGTTAAGCATGAGGGAGGTGTGGTCATTGAAGGTGCTTCAGGTCTCCTAGTGCGGATTGCCAAGTGCTGTAATCCCGTGCCTGGTGATGACATTGTTGGCTATATTACCAAGGGTCGTGGTGTAGCTATTCACCGTGTGGACTGTATGAACCTGCGCGCCCAAGAAAACTATGAGCAACGTCTCCTTGATGTGGAATGGGAAGACCAGTATTTAAATTCAAATAAGGAGTATATGGCCCATATCGATATTTATGGCCTCAACCGTACAGGCCTCTTAAACGATGTGTTGCAAGTCCTCTCAAACACAACTAAGAATATCTCGACAGTCAACGCCCAGCCAACCAAGGATATGAAGTTTGCTAATATCCATGTATCCTTCGGTATTGCTAACCTTTCGACGCTGACTACGGTCGTGGACAAGATTAAGAGTGTGCCAGAAGTTTACTCTGTCAAACGAACCAACGGCTAATTGTCCTAGTTCTTACTAGAAAGGCTATTATGAGAATTATTATTCAACGGGTTAAAAAAGCCCAAGTGAGTATCGAAGGTCAGGTTCAGGGAAAAATCAATCAGGGACTTTTATTGCTGGTTGGTGTTGGACCAGAGGATCAAGAGGAAGATTTGGACTATGCTGTGAGAAAGCTGGTCAACATGCGGATTTTTTCAGACGCAGAAGGCAAGATGAACCTGTCTGTCAAAGATATTGAAGGAGAAATCCTCTCTATTTCTCAGTTTACCCTCTTTGCAGATACTAAGAAAGGCAATCGTCCAGCCTTTACAGGGGCAGCCAAGCCTGATATGGCATCAGACTTCTATGACGCTTTCAATCAAAAATTATCGCAAGAAGTACCCGTTCAGACAGGCATTTTTGGAGCGGATATGCAGGTTGAGCTGGTCAATGACGGACCAGTCACCATTATCCTTGATACTAAAAATAGATAAGAAAGACCAAGCCCAGTCAGCTTGGTTTTTCTTATCTATCATAAAATACTCCAAAATGAAATCTGTTCTTGATAGGCTTTTGGGAACTCTCTTTTCAGGCTTTGGCTTATGCGATAGGAGGGGATGAGGTGTCCTAGGATGAGGAGAGTTCCCTGAAGGAAAAGTGGGATACCACTTAAACATATCAAGGAGAGAATGATCAGGCTATCCCATAGGAGGATTTGTAAGGCAAAACGCCAGAATCTTGGTCTAATCTGGGAATAGAGGTGACTAAAGTGGTCACAAAGCTGGTTAGAAAGATAGGTCAATAGCACAGGATGAAAGAAAATGAGCCAACCGCTATAAATTAAAATCCAATCCCAAGTAAGTCTCTCTTTAAATGTCAAAAATGCCAGCATAATTCCATCAATGACAAGGAGCTCAATGGTCTTGGTGTAGATGATTTTTCTCATGCTAAGACCTCCTTTTCCTTAGAGACATTCCCACAAAGAGATATGTTTGTTGTAAAAGTCAGGATAGTTTTCTCTTAGGTAGTCCGCTGTCTTATAATAAAAAGTAGAATGGCAAGCAGTGATGATTGGCATAAGAGTGGGAAATCGCTGAGAACTAACGAAGGCTAAAAGGACAAAAAATAGAAAATCAATGGAGAGAACCCCTAAATAGTAGAAGCGAATCTTTTTATTGATTTGAGGATAAATCTCAGCGAATTGATGTTTGAGTTGGACAAGTAAGCGAAATAGCAGGAGTCCCTGAGCAAGGAGGAAAATAAAACTAGTGAGCAAGAGCCAGTTGAAAACGGTCTCGGGTCTAGTAGTAAAAAATGCCAATAGTAGCAAATCGATGACTGCAATTGCTGTAAAATGGATTCTAAAGAGTTTTTTCATGACAAGACCTCCCTCTTTTATCTAGCTTCATTGTACTCCAAAAGAATGGGAGTTACAAGTAAAATGATAAAAAATTTTAGTAAGGAGATTCTGTTAGATTTCTTTATTTGATTTCCCTCCTATTGCTCCACTTCTTCATCATTCCAGACAAATAAAGCTCCGATTGCATTGAGGATATAAAAGATATATTTTCCGATATTGGCAAAGTTTCCTTGAATGCCAGCCTTTGTCAACTGAACGAAATTGTAAATCAACCAAAAGCCCCACTGAGTTGTCAGTTTCAATGCGTTCAAAGCATTGGCAATGAGGGACAGTGCAAAGGCAATAGTTGTTACGTAGGCAAGGAGATTCATCTTTCCTCCATAGCCGATATAGTTGGTCACAAAGGCAAAGAGGAAGGCGATGATGGAAATGATGATGGCCGCTAATTTTACCTGTTTTTGGCTCATTTGGTTGGGTCTGCCTTCCTGAGAAGCTTCCCATTTCTTGATAGCAAAGGTGTAAATGAGGAAGGTGACAGGATAGGTGATAATGGCCGCCTTATTTCCAAGGATATAATCAATAGTACCAGATAAAATGGTATTAACAATACCAAAGTAATTTCCCCATTTGCTTAATTTTCCCGTGAAACGAGTGGACAACATGGAAATCCCAACGTTGGTTACGGAAATCAATCCAAAGGGAACAAGAGCAGTCCATGGTCCCCAGTCTACAAATTTGTCGAGGCGTGAGTTGAGGTAACCAGATGCAATCGCAATCCCAACGACCAAAGCAACCCCGAAGAGGTCAAACCATTTGGATGTCGCAAAAATTTTTAGTGATTTTTTCATAGTTTAAACTATCTTTCTTGTTTTTTACAAACATTCTACAACTAAATGAAAGCAAAATCAAATGATAGAAATAAAACCCTGAAAATTTGATTTTCAGGGTTGGTAGGGGACTTGAGAAATTAGTTGATTTTCTCGACGTAGAGTTGTTTGGCAATGTCCATACCTACTTGTAAATCTTCGTCTTTACTGAGGATAGTGAAAGTATTGCTGAAGCCATCAAACTGCTTGACTTGGAGCGAATCACCGATGCAAAGTGAGTGCTTGTCCAGATAATGGAGAATGTCAAAACTATCGTGCACCCGGGTCAGGCGGTAGGCGCCAGCTTCCTTGATATCAGCTAGTGGGAGGTTGTTGATTTCAACCAGAAGTTCTCCCTTGGCAGGAATAGTTCCTCCGTGAGGGCAGGTCTTGGGGTATCCAAGTAATTTTTCTAGTCTCTCCACGAATAGGTCAGAGACAGTATGTTCCAAGACCTCAGCTTCCTCATGAATCTGGTCACTTGTATAGTCTAAATGATGAACTAGAAAAACTTCAATCAAGCGGTGTTTACGGTAGAGTTCAGAGACCAGTTTAAGTCCAAGGTCAGTCAGTAGATAGCCACATTCCTTGTCCTTTAGGATGAGATTTTCACTCTTCATCCGTTTAATCATTTCAGTTACGGCAGGGGGAGAGACTTGCATGCGGGCAGCAATTTCCTTGTTGGTAATTTTATGCAGGTCTATGCCAATTTCATAAATACATTTTAGATAATCTTCTTTATTCGGGGTCATTCGCTTCCTCTTGTCTAATATCTATATCTAGTATATCAAAAAAAGCTAGATTTCTCTAGCTGTGACTTTTTATGTTATACTTATTGCAAGAGAAAAAACGAGGAGATGGATATGACGAAAATAGCTCTTCTTTCAGATATTCATGGAAATACCACCGCCTTGGAGGCTGTTTTGGCAGATGCTCGGCAGCTAGGAGTGGATGAATACTGGCTTTTGGGAGACATTCTCATGCCAGGAACAGGGCGTAGAAGGATTTTGGACTTGTTGGCTCAACTACCGATTACGGCTAGAGTTTTGGGAAACTGGGAAGACAGTCTTTGGCATGGTGTCCGTAAGGAATTGGATAGTACTCGTCCCAGTCAACGCTATCTCTTGCGCCAGTGCCAGTATATTTTAGAGGAAATTTCCCTAGAAGAAATTGAACTGCTCCACAATCAACCGCTCCAGATTCATCGTCAGTTTGGTGATTTGACGGTGGGAATTAGCCACCATCTTCCTGATAAGAACTGGGGGAGAGAGTTGATTCATACTGGAGCGCAAGAGGATTTTGACCGCTTGGTGACCAATCCGCCTTGTGATATTGCTGTTTATGGTCATATTCACCAGCAGTTGCTTCGTTACGGGACTGGTGGACAATTGATTGTCAATCCGGGTTCGATTGGACAACCTTTCTTTCTAGATGCCCAGTTGCGGAAGGACTTACGAGCCCAGTATTTGATTTTGGAGTTTGATGACAAGGGCTTGGTAGATATGGACTTCCGACGGGTGGACTACGATGTGGCAGCTGAATTGCAGTTGGCTAAAGATCTGAAACTTCCCTATTTTGAGGTTTATTATGAAAGTCTGGTCAATGGTATCCATCATACTCATCATCAAGAATTTCTGAGAGAATTGGCCCAGAAAGAGGGCTATGACAGGGAATTAGATGCCTGGTTAAAGGGTGGTAATGATTGACATTACAACTGAAAAGGGTATAATAAAAGAAAAAGAAGAGTAGAGGCAGGGTAGCCTCGTAAAAAGGAGAAGAGAATGCAAATTCCAAGTAGATTTACCATTGCGACTCATATGCTGATAATCATTGCCCTCAAGGGGAAGGAAAGCAAGGTGACCAGTGATTTTCTGGCTGCTAGTGTCGGGGTCAATCCTGTCATTATCAGAAAAACCTTGTCCCAGTTGAAGAAGGCAGAGTTGATTTCAGTCGCGCGCGGAACAGGTGGGACAGAGATTGTCAAGGATCTCAAAGACATTAGTCTATTAGATGTTTATCAAGCGGTTGAGTGTCTTGGTAAGAATGGTCAACTCTTCAGTTTTCATGACAATCCAAATCCAAATTGCCCAGTTGGAGCTCATATTCATGATGTTTTGGATCAAAAATTGGAGAGAATTCAGCTGGCTATGGAGGCTGAACTTGGTCAGACCAGTTTAGAGCAAGTTGTGGCCGATGCAGAAAGTCAAATGAAGGAGTAAGAGGGGTAGATGCCCTCTTTTTTTCTTTGGATAATTATGATAGAATGAACTCATAAAAGGAGGAAGACATGTATCTCGTTATAGGAATTCTATTAGCCTTTGTAGTGTCATTTTGGAAGGATAATAGGAGTTTGTGGAATCCAGTATTATTCTTATTATCCCTCATTTCTAGTTATTTTTATTTAGGCTACCTTTTTTATCAAAATGGGTATGAGAAGATTCATTTCGCTTTTTTTATATTTTCCTTTATTTTACTTCCGATACTGATTTTTCTAGGTGGCATCTTTTTAATCTATAATGGCCTTATCCTGCTGAAGCGAGAGGGACGTTCAAAGGCTAATTATCTCTCCATGCTCCTTGGAATAGTCATTTTGCTATTTTTTGCCTTGATGTCATTTCGATTGGGTGATAGAAATGAATTATTTTACACCAATCACTTTCTAAACATTTTATTTGCATTTATTGCTTATTCTTACTTTATTTTTGGTTTTGCTTTTGTGGGTTTTATGTTGTACTCTATCTTGTATCTCTTTATTCCCAAGAAGAAACATTATGATTTTATCATCATTCATGGTGCAGGTTTGTTGGACGGGGAAAAGGTGACCCCTCTGCTGAAACGCAGAATTGATAAAGCGGTAGAAGCTTACCACAATTCTAAGAATCCTCATATCAAAATCATAGCCAGTGGTGGTCAAGGAGGAGATGAGAAGATTTCTGAAGCGCAGGCCATTACAAACTATCTGCTTGAAGAGACAGATGTTCCCCAAGATGCGATTATTCTGGAGGATCAATCAAGGACTACCTACGAGAACCTTCTCTTTTCTAAGGAACTTGGTGAGAAACTGGTAGCCAAACCTCAATTTCTCTTTGTTACAAATGACTATCATGTTTTTCGTACCAGTACTTATGCTCGTAAGTTAAATATGAAGGGAGATGGCCTCGGATGTAGGACGGCAGGCTACTACATACCATCTGCTTTTATTCGGGAGTACGTGGCCCTCTGTGTCAAGATGAAATGGCTCTTCCTTGCCTTTTATGTCCCGCTGTTAATTATCATTTTGGTAGCCTATAAAGGAATTATTTGGTAGTTAGATTTTATTTAAAAAGACTTAGAATGCACATGAAAGTATGTATTCTAGGTCTTTTGTTTTATATACATTTGATTTTTGAAAGGTACTATCTATTTTTCCATGCTTGGTAACGGGTATCAATCAATAACTGGGTGAGGCGTCCCATGGTTTCCCTTTCTTCTGGAGTGAGAGATTGAGCTTGGACAAAGAGATGATGAATGTGTTCGATAGCCTTTAAGGAAGACAAGTCATTGATAGAAGTAATACCAGAATCAAGAATGGTGCCAAAGAAGAGATCGAAGTAGAGCTGGAGTTCTTCGTCAGGGACTGTGGCCACCCACTCCTTGAAGGTTGTGTCAACTTGTTGGCTATCACTGTTGGTCTTATCCAGTTGGACGAAGTGCTTGTCCTCAATCTGCCAACTAAAGGTATCGTGCTGGGCGATACCACCTAAGGCAGTACTGTGCACGATGATTTGGTGGGCCGGAATTTCCAACATCATACCGATGATGGAACCTTGTGGAATGAAGACCTTGGTTTTATCCATTATCCTTTGATAGCCCTCGCTTTGTGTCAGTTCTTTGTGGAGACCAGGTGCATCAAAGGTATAAACTGCTGTGATTTGATTTTGCAAGTTTTTCTCAATTTGACTAGCAGCATAGATGGCTAGATTTCCTCCCTTGGAATGCCCAGCCAGAATGACCTTCTGCTTAGGATGGTGGGCAAAAAAGTTCTTTAAATAGCGAAGGGCGTGCTTTTGAGCAGGAATTTCCTTCATATAGGTCAGGTGGAAATCTTCCTTCCAACCAATGATACTATCATCTGTCCCACGAAAGACAATCAGATAGGTATCGAGAGTGAGGCGGTAGGTCATAGCCGCAAATTGTTTTTGCAGTTCAGGGTCGATGTCGTTGATAAAATGGGAGAGTTTGCAATTTTTGAAGCGTTTGTGTCGAGCTAATTCATCCAATAATTGGAGCCGATTTTTACTGGTCAACATGTTAGGTTCCCTTGGAACCTGAGGTGCCAGGTCTAAAAGTCGCTGAGAAACTGTAGAGACCAGATTATCAAAGGAGAGATAGGTGATTTCTGTTAAGGCTAGAATATCTAATTCATTCAAAGGAAGGTCGTAAAAGGAATCGTGTGCGACATCTTTCAGATAATCAAAAATATTGGCCATAAGAACTCCTTTCTTTTTATTTATCTTATCAAATTTCCCTCAAATTAGCTAGTAGGATTATTTCACTTTGTTGGCTAAAAACAAGCTATTTCAAATTCAGTTTCAGATCTTCTAGCATTGAAAAATCTGTTATAATAATAGAAAAGGAGGAGCGCATGCACAAGATTTTATTAGTAGAAGATGATCAGGTTATTCGTCAACAGGTCGGGAAAATGCTCTCTGAATGGGGATTTGAAGTGGTCCTGGTAGAAGACTTTATGGAAGTTTTGAGTCTTTTTGTCCAGTCGGAGCCTCATCTGGTCCTCATGGATATTGGACTGCCCTTGTTTAATGGCTATCACTGGTGTCAGGAAATTCGCAAGATTTCCAAGGTCCCCATCATGTTTCTGTCTTCCAGAGACCAGGCTATGGATATCGTCATGGCAATCAATATGGGGGCGGATGACTTTGTGACCAAGCCTTTTGACCAGCAGGTCCTTTTAGCCAAGGTTCAGGGCTTGTTGCGTCGTTCCTATGAGTTTGGGCGAGACGAAAGTTTACTGGAATACGCTGGTGTTATCCTCAATACCAAATCCATGGATGTACATTATCAAGGGCAAGTCTTAAATTTGACCAAGAACGAATTCCAGATTTTACGCGTTTTGTTTGAGCATGCAGGCAACATCGTAGCGCGTGATGACCTGATGCGAGAACTTTGGAACAGTGACTTTTTCATTGATGATAATACCCTCTCAGTTAATGTGGCTCGTTTGCGTAAAAAGTTGGAAGAGCAGGGCTTGGTAGGATTTATCGAGACCAAGAAAGGGATAGGGTACGGACTGAAGCATGCTTGATTGGAAACAATTTTTTCTAGCCTATCTGCGTTCCCGTAGTCGTCTGTTTGTCTATCTGATTTCTTTGACGTCTCTGCTCTTACTCTTTCAGTTTTTATTTGCCAGTTTGGGAATTTACTTTCTCTACTTTTTCCTGCTATGTTGCTTTGTAACCATCTTATTTTTCACTTGGGATATATTGGCGGAGATGCAGGTCTATCGTCAGGAACTTCTCTATGGTGATAGGGAAGCCAAGTCTCCTTTGGAAAGAGTTTTGGCTGAGAAATTAGAAGCGCGTGAGATGGAACTCTATCAGCAGAGGTCAGATTCAGAAAGAAAACTGACGGATTTGCTGGATTACTATACCTTGTGGGTCCATCAGATTAAGACCCCCATTGCAGCCAGTCAACTCTTAGTTGCAGAAGTAGCCGACCGCCAACTGAAGCAGCAATTAGAACAGGAAATTTTCAAGATTGACTCCTATACCAATCTAGTTTTACAATACCTGCGTTTAGAAAGTTTTCATGATGATTTGGTCTTAAAGCAGGTTCAAATTGAGGATTTGGTCAAGGAAATAATTCGTAAATATGCTCTTTTCTTTATTCAAAAAGGCCTAAATGTCAATCTACATGACCTTGATAAAGAAATCGTGACGGATAAAAAGTGGCTGCTAGTGGTTATTGAGCAAATCATCTCAAACAGTCTCAAGTACACCAAGGAAGGTGGTCTGGAGATTTATATGGACGGGCAAGAGCTTTGTATCAAGGATACGGGAATCGGGATAAAAAACAGTGATGTCCTCCGAGTCTTTGAACGTGGTTTCTCAGGATATAATGGACGCCTAACCCAGCAGTCATCTGGACTTGGCCTCTATCTATCTAAGAAAATTTCTGAAGAACTGGGGCACCAGATTCGTATCGAGTCTGAGGTTGGAAAAGGAACAACAGTGCGGATTCAGTTTGCTCAAGTGAACTTAGTCCTTGAGTGAGAAGAGACAATGAGTTTTTACCCAATCTCTTTTTGCTATATTTCAGGATATTTGAAGACTGTTTTTTACAAAACCAATAATAGAATTTTTAATACGGAATATAGTATAAATACTGGTTCAAAGTGAAGTTTTGTATGCTTTATACTTTTGTTGAGTATAAAATCTATAAACTAAGGGTGAATTACAAAAATTAATTTGAGATGAAGTGAATTGTAGACTTGGGAAATGTCTCCTATTCGATTTCAGAATGAATCGTTGATACAGGATTAAAAGAACTGCAGCTTTCTTTTTATTTTGAATGAGATAGGTGTATATAGATTTGTGTAACTGGTGTAGAACTGTTTCCAAGAATTTATTGAATGTATCGAATACACACATCCTATTGATTTTGAACCAGTTTTTAATTTCTAAATGTTATAATAGTTTTATCAAGTAAAAGGAGACTACCATGATTGGAGACAATATAAAATTCTTACGAAAATCACATAATCTGATATAACCAGAATTTTCACGGATTGTGGGTGTGTCACGAAATAGCCTAAATTGTTAGAAAAACTGAAAAAGCTTACTTTCAATAGAAGTATTGGAAATATTCATTTTACATCTATCAAAGAAACATGGGATAGACCTATATTTTACAAAATAGCAAATTATACTTGGAATGATAGTAAAAACTGCAGAACTTGTGTGATTGCCAATTATTGCACTCAATGTCCTGGTATCGCACTATCTGAAACAGGGAATAGTAGAGATTGTTCTTCGATATGTAAAAAAAGTATTAGTAAGGAGTATCGTATATGCTACCATATCTTAAAACTATTAGATGGTATCTCTTCTTTAATTTTCTTTTTGGTGCAATATCGAATATCTGCACTGCTTTGTTACCGTATTTCACGCAGGCATTAATCAAAGGGGATTATCAAGTAGCTCTATATGGTTACTCTATGTCAGTGGCAGGCTATTTGAGTTGTAACTATATCCAAATGATACTTG
The DNA here is from genome assembly GCF_000222785.1 of Streptococcus mitis SK569. Lineage (GTDB taxonomy): Bacteria > Bacillota > Bacilli > Lactobacillales > Streptococcaceae > Streptococcus > Streptococcus mitis_N. Next base: position 98,946 of record NZ_AFUF01000027.1, read on the forward strand.
ATTGGAAGCAGGGGATTATCTTTTCGACTACTTTGAAAAATGAGTGGTTTCGTTCACTTCTGGGACTCAGTCACCACGATTTCAAGCAGAAAACAGTAGCAGAGTATATTTCCTATCAATCTAATGACCTAGATTCGTTGGAAAAGGATTACCTTCCTCCATTGATGAGTTTTATCAAACAAATTTTACGTATCATCATTTACGCTTTCATTATTAGCAGAACAATTAATCCTATTGTATCACTGATTTTAATCTTTTCCACTGGAATTAGTATTCAAATTCCTAAAATCGTTGGGAAGTTGACCGCTAATCGTAGACAGGTTTACTTGAAAAAACAAGGAGATTACTATCGAACTTTGGAGGATTTGCTCATGGGACATCATTTGGTAAATAAACTAACTATGTCGCATTTTTTGAATCAACAAAAGAGCTCTCTAAAGAATTTGCAGGATAAGTATTTTAAGTATGGTTTGACAAAAATTACAGGCATCTTATTGACAGGTGTTTCTTTTGAATTTATTAGTCTTGTTCTGTTTATTTATTTAGCCTACTCTCTATCTCAACAGCAACTCGGTATTCCTGAGGTGGTGGCGAGTTTCGGATATATTAATGCTTTTTCTGAACCAATACAGGAAATCCTTTATGATTTACAAATGTTAGAGTCCGTAAAGCCTGTAATCAAGAGTTTTCAAAACATTGTTGGGAGACCCGTTTCAGTTCAAGCACCTCAACATTCTTTTGATACGATTACTTTGAAAAACATTTCCAAACAAATGGGAGAATCAAAATTGATAATTACTTCCGCTACGATTCAAAAAGGGGATAAAATTGCGCTTATTGGTAAGAATGGGTCTGGAAAAAGTAGTCTTCTCAACATTTTAAATGGAACAGATGAAGATTTTGAAGGACAAATTGTGCTAGATGGGCTTGTTTTGGACCATCTTTGGGGAAGATTCGGTATGATTCTGCAACAAGAACATACATTTATTTCGAGTTATGAAAATAATGTAACGCTATTCAATAGTTTCAATGAAAAATTCAGAGAAGAAGATTTTGAAAAAATTCCACCACAATCCCTGTCAGGTGGTCAGCAACAACGAATGTATTTAAATCGTGAGAAAAATCGTAAAAATCCATTGCTTATCCTAGACGAACCTTTCTCTGCCTTGGATACTAATCAGTTTGAAATGGAATTGGAAAGAGTTCTGGAACTACCAAGTGCCGTCATTGTTACTTTACATCGCCAAAACGAATTATTAAGTAAGTTTGACCAAGTTTGGGAAATTAAGAATGGAGAACTTGTAATTTTGAAATAGCTAAATTATAAAGAATAAAACGCATAGTATCAAGGTTCAGGAGATATCGTTTTTCCTTCTTCAGATAAGGAAACAAAAATTTCTTGCTTCATCTATCTGTTCAATTGATAGATTTCTTCAGAGAAAGACTGTAAAATTTTTGATATAATATGAAGGATGGACTGACGGATACTTAAAAGATAATTCTCAAAAGAATAACAGATGAGAAGAAAAATATGTAAGACGGGACAGAAGTCTCTCTACCATCATCCATGCAGAAACAAGACTATATGAAATAAAAGGAGTAACCAATGACCAGAAACTATTCAACACGTGAATACCGTGAGAAATTATATGATGATCTTCATGTTCGATTAAGAGATACAGTGATTTTGATGTGTGCGATTTTTATTGCCTCTATCGGCCTAAATATGAATTCAACAGCTGTCATTATTGGAGCCATGCTGATTTCCCCTCTTATGACACCGATTGTTGGACTGGGGTTTGGTTTAGCTATTTTTGATACGCGTTTAATCAAGCAATCTCTAGAGGTTTTATTTACCCAAGTATTGGTCAGCTTGCTTGTCTCGGCTCTGTATTTCTGGATTTCTCCCCTATCTTATGAAAGTAGCGAATTGATTGCACGAACCTCTCCAACCATTTGGGATGTTCTCATTGCTATTGCTGGTGGGATAGCAGGTTTCATTGGTTCAAGGAAAAAAGAAGCAAACAATATCGTACCAGGAGTAGCCATTGCAACAGCTCTGATGCCACCTATCTGCACTGCAGGTTACGGTTTAGCTAATGGAAATGTACGATTTTTATTTGGGGCTCTCTATCTTTTCTTGATCAACTGTGTCTTTATCATGCTAACCAACATTGTTGGAACAAGAATTTTGATGAGAAAATCTCCCTTAAGTTCATTTAAAGAGCTAAACATTAAAATGAGAATTGGGTTGATATCCTTGATCGTATTATTGATTCTTCCAGCCAGCTATTCAGCAGTCACTCTGACGATAGATCAAGCGCGAAAAGAAGGAATCAAACAATTTGTAGGAAAAGAGTTCGCCAATCATACGGTCATTAATCAAGTCTACAAGTCAAGGAACAATGAATTGGTCTTGACGGTTGTTGGAGATCCGATTTCAGAAGAAGAGTTAGAAACGCTCCACCAAAAACAAGCCTCTTACGGTATTCAATCTGTTCAATTGAAAGTCAATCAAGTTCATAATTCGACAAAATTAGACAGTGATACGACCAAGGAATTTTATGAAACCATTAACAAGTATATCGATCAAAAACTCTCTGAAAAGGATTCACAAAAAGATCTCGTAAAAGAAAATGAAGCAGACAAGGATTGAGGACAATGAACTGAATCGGTTTTTACGCCGTGTTTTTCTTGTATCTTCCTCTTTCTTACTTATAGCAGGTTGTTTTTGATAAATCTAAGCAACACTAAATGATGAAGTGAAAGGGGATGAATCTTTGATAGTATTCATTTATTGTGAAATATGATATATTTATTAATTAGATGGATGAATACTTCTAGAGTTAAATATAGCATAATAGGGACAGACTTTTTGGTTTATTTTTGTTTGTAGTCGGATTATGAAAGAATATCCAATATTATGCGATAAGATAGAATGTTACAAAAAAGAAAGGGGATGCAATCCGATGAAGAAAGACAGATTAATTGTATTGACAGATGCTGTTCTAGCAATTATTATGACCATCTTGATTTTAGAGTTAGAAAAACCAACAACACCAAGTCTTGAAGCTTTTTGGGATTTACGGCAAAATTTCTTTGCTTGTTTTCTTTCCTTTTTCTGGTTGGGATCGTTATGGATGGCACTAAACACATTATGGGAAAAGGTTGAGAAAATTTCCTCAGAAATTATTTGGTGGAATTTGTTTCTACTCTTGGAGCGGCAGGAGTTCTCTTTGGAGAATTTCATGCCATCCAAGATACCAGTCTGAATGATGTGGTGGACCGGATCTATATAAATGTCAAGGATTTACCGTTTCAGTCCTTGGGAGCTTTAGCTAATATCCTGTCTGATGTTAAGAAGGGACTGATTCAAGACAGTCATATCTGGTCTTTCTTCCAGTCATTTTTCAAACAATATCAGTTGATAATCAGCTTAAATCAGATCTATCAGTTTGTCTATCTTTCTCTGATGGAGATCATGTCCTATCTTCACTTTGATTATTGGAAAAAACGGCTCGGTCAGGAGCTAGTATGAATAAGGAGAACAAATGAGACGTTTAAAAATGTTATGGCATATTATACAGGTTACGGGTTTTACTCGGTTTGCTCTGAGTTTTGTGACCTTTGTTTTTGGGTCAGGAGGCGTGCTTTTCCTAGTTGAACCTGCTATCACAAATTACGGAGACGGTCTTTGGTATGCTTTTGTGACTTCGACGACTGTCGGCTACGGGGATCTCCTAGCTGTGACCTTGATTGGAAGGATTACCAGTGTCTTCTTGACGATTTATGGGCTCATATTTTTTGGCTGTTTATCAGCTGTTATTATTAATTATTATACCGATTTAAATAAGGAAAGAGGAGAGGACAAATGACTGCCAATTATTCAACACGGGAATACCGTGAGAAATTATACGATGACCTTCATGTTCGATTGAGAGATACAGCGATTTTGATGTGTGCAATTTTTATTGCCTCTATCGGTCTAAATATGAATTCAACAGCTGTTATTATTGGAGCCATGTTAATTTCACCTCTCATGACACCGATTGTTGGACTGGGATTCGGTTTAGCTATTTTTGATACGCGTTTAATCAAGCAATCTCTAGAGGTTTTATTGACTCAAGTGTTGGTCAGTTTGCTTGTCTCGACTCTGTATTTCTGGATTTCTCCCTTGTCTTATGCAAGTAGCGAGTTGATCGCACGAACCTCTCCAACCATTTGGGATGTTCTCATTGCTATTGCTGGTGGGATTGCTGGTGTGATCGGTTCAAGGAAAAAAGAAGCAAACAATATCGTGCCAGGAGTAGCCATTGCTACAGCTTTGATGCCGCCTATCTGTACTGCTGGCTATGGTTTAGCTAATGGGAATGTACGATTTTTATTGGGGGCTCTCTATCTTTTCTTGATCAACTGTGTCTTTATCATGCTAGCCAACATTGTTGGAACAAGAATTTTGATGAGAAAATCTCCTTTAACTTCATTTAAAGAGCTGAGCATTAAAATGAGAATTGGCTTGATTTCTTTGATTGTATTGTTGATTCTTCCAGCTAGCTATTCGGCAGTTACTCTGACAATAGAACAAGCGCGCAAAGAAGGGATCAAACAGTTTGTAGGAAAAGAGTTCGCCAATTATACGGTTATTAATCAAGTCTACAAGTCAAGTAACAATGAATTGGTCTTGACGGTTGTTGGAGATCCGATTTCAGAAGAAGAATTAGAAACACTCCACCAAAAACAAGCCTCTTACGGTATTCAATCTGTTCAATTGAAAGTGAATCAAGTTCAGAACTCGCCAACATTAGATAGTGAAGCGACCAAGGAATTTTATGAAAACATTGACAAGTATATTGATCAAAAACTCTCTGAAAAAGATTCACAAAACGATCTCGTAAAAGAAAATGAAGCAGACAAGGATTGAGGATACTGACTTTATCTAACTCATGAAAGTAAATCTTGTGTGGTGGTTTGGTCAATCACTACTAGCTCGGATTAAATAATACTCTTCGAAAATCAAATTCAAACCACGTCAGCGTCGCCTTACCGTACTCAAGTACAGCTTGCGGCTAGCTTCCTAGTTTGCTTTTTGATTTTCATTGAGTAAAAATATAAAAAGCAACAGCTGAAATAGTTGTTGCTTTTTAGGTAGCTAGGATTTTATCTCTTATTTCTCAACGCGTGATTTGTTGGCGATATCAGCAAGGATAGCTTGAACAAAGTCATCAACTGAGGCAGTTTGTGTTTCTTTTTGGCCATAGCGACGAACGTTAACAGTTCCGTCTTCCATTTCCTTGTCCCCAACGATCAATTGGTAAGGAATCTTGCTTGTTTGTGAAGCACGGATCTTGAACTGCATTTTTTCATTGCGCTCATCTACGTCTGCACGGACACCACGGTCACGGAGTTTCTTCGCCACTTCCCAAGCGTAGTCCACGTGTTTTTCGTTAGATACTGGGATGAGGGTTACTTGGTGTGGTGCAAGCCATGTTGGGAAGGCACCCTTGTAGTTTTCAATCAAAATAGCTGTGAAGCGTTCCATAGTTGAGATAACTCCACGGTGGATCATAACTGGACGGTGCTCTTCACCATCAGCTCCGATGTATTTAAGGTCGAAGCGTTCTGGAAGCAAGAAGTCAAGTTGGATAGTTGAAAGGGTTTCTTCTTTTCCAAGGGCTGTCTTAACTTGAATATCCAATTTTGGTCCGTAGAAGGCTGCTTCACCTTCGGCTTCAAAGTAGTCCACGCCCATTTCATCAAGGGCTGCACGAAGCATGGTTTGAGCATTTTCCCACATTTCATCGTTATCAAAGTACTTGTGAGTATCTTGAGGATCACGAAGAGAAAGGCGGAAACGGTACTCGTTTAGGTTGAAGTCTCCGTAAACATCGATAATCAACTGAAGGGCACGTTGGAATTCTTCTTGGATTTGTTCTGGAGTAACAAAGAGGTGACCGTCGTTGAGTGACATCTCACGCACACGTTGAAGACCAGTGAGGGCACCAGATTTTTCATAACGGTGCATCATACCGATTTCAGCGATACGGATTGGCAACTCACGGTATGAGTGAACATGGTGTTTGAAGACTTGGATGTGGTGCGGACAGTTCATTGGACGAAGGACAAATTCTTCCCCATCACCCATGTCCATAGTTGGGAACATGTCTTCTTGGTAATGATCCCAGTGACCAGAAGTCTTGTAAAGTTCAACAGAAGCAAGTGGTGGAGTGTAGACGTGTTGGTAGCCTGAATCTAGCTCTTTGTCTACGATGTAGCGTTCCAACTCACGACGAATAGTCGCACCATTTGGCAACCAGAATGGAAGTCCTTGACCAACCTCTTGTGAAATCATAAAGAGGTCAAGCTCTTTACCAAGTTTACGGTGGTCACGTTCCTTAGCTTCTTCACGCATTTGGAGGTAGTTTTTCAAGTCTTTTTTGTCAAACCAAGCTGTACCGTAGATACGTTGCATCATAGCGTTGTCGCTATTTCCACGCCAGTAAGCACCTGCTACATGGAGAAGGTGGAAGATTTGGATACGGCCTGTTGAAGGGACGTGTGGGCCACGGCAAAGGTCTACATATTCACCCTGACGATAGATAGTCAAACCGCCTTCGTCTTCTGAGTGTTCTTCAATCAATTCCAACTTGTAAGGGTCGTTTTTAAAGATTTCACGTGCCTCGTCTTTAGTCACTTCTTCACGAATTGATGGGAAGTTTTCTTTGACAATTTTTTGCATTTCTTCTTCGATACGAGGAAGGTCTTCGTTAGAGATTTGACCAGCTGTGTTGTCAGTATCGTAGTAGAAGCCGTCCTCGATGGCTGGACCAACACCCAAGTGAATGTCTGGGAACAGACGACGAGCTGCTTGGGCAAACAAGTGAGCGGCTGAGTGACGCAAGATTGGAAGGGCATCTTCGTGGTCAGGTGTCACAATTTCGATGCTTCCATCTTCAGTGATCGCACGAGTTGTATCAATTAGTTTGCCGTTGAATTTACCAGCCAAGGCCTTTTTAGCTAGGGAATTGCTGATAGATTGGGCAATTTCAAAAGTTGTAACGCCAGATTCGAATTCACGAACAGCGCCATCTGGGAAAGTAATGTTAATCATGATGTTCTCCTTACTTATATTATTGACGAATGTGTTAACCCTATTCTGAAAACAGGGACAGAGGACTGTGAAAGCTAGAAAAACAAAAAGCGACATCCTCGAAAGGACGTCGCAACGTGGTTCCACCTTCATTTATGTTCCTCAAAAAAGAGGGACACCTCTGATTGGCTCTAACGTGGCCACCGTTTTATGTTTTCATAAAAAACTCAAGAGTAGTATCAGTTTAGGCTTCCTATGCGTTTCCAGCAACCACGCACTCTCTAGTAGAAAGGGACTAAGTGACTTGTCTCTATGGATTATTATAGCATGATTGTGAGATTTTTCAAGGATTTTGTGAAAGTTTTTTGTTTTTCATTTTTTGTAGAATATACTTGATACCAATACCGGAAGCCATGCCCACCAGAGCAAAGATTTCATAGGCTAAAAAGTAAAACCAGATAAATTCACCAAAGGTTATGATAGTAAAGCAAAAGAGCAGTCCGTTACCAATTAACCACCAAAGTGAGAAACGGAAACGGTAGCTATAGAGTAGCGATATAATCAAGATTACCAGAGGTGTAAAGAAGAGAAGATTGTTTATATAGAGTCCCTTGAGTGTAAGGGGGTCAGAAACAACTAGCAAGAACAACTCATAAAGTGGCCAATAAAAGAAGGATATGACCAGATAGTAGGGGAGATGGAAATAGAATCTACGCATGATAATCACCTCGTTTTAAAAAAACAGATAACTTAAATCTCTTGCTATGATTATTATAGCATGTTTAAAACAAGAAAGTAAATCTGTTGACAAAGAAGTTAGTTATTGGTAGAATAGGGATTGTCGTAAAGACAAATAACTTCTTCTTGGTTACAGGCATGCCAACCTGTCACTCGGATGAAGCCAAATAAAAAGGAGAAACATCATGGCAATCTCAAAAGAGAAAAAAAATGAAATCATCGCACAATATGCACGTCACGAAGGTGATACAGGTTCAGTAGAGGTTCAAGTTGCTGTCCTTACTTGGGAAATCAACTATCTTAACGAACACATCAAACAACACAAAAAAGACCACGCTACTTACCGTGGATTGATGAAAAAAATCGGTCGCCGTCGTAACTTGCTTGCATACTTGCGTAAAAACGACGTTAACCGTTACCGTGAGTTAATCAACTCTCTAGGACTTCGTCGCTAATCTTGCGTCTAAACCGTTTCTATACTTCGTTGGCTTCGGCTCGATGTACCATTAGTACAATCTTCGCCTCGTCGCCTAGTCTATAAACGGTTTATCCAGCAAGACTGGAGCTCTCTGATTTTCAGAGGGCTTTTTACGTTGTCACCTTACCTTGGTATGCTCAAGTATTATCTTTGGTTACGGTTCCTAGCACTGTATGGTAAAATAAACCAGATATTCTCCCTGCGGGGAGATTTTTTTGTTTTAAAAAAATTCAAATCATCACTTGACAAGTGAGTATTCACTCACTATAATAGATTTATCTTTAAAAAAGTGAGTGATCGCTCACCTAGGAGGAAGTAAATGAAAACATTGCTACATTTACAAGATTTACAAAAATCTTTTGGTCAACAACTTGTGTTAAACCACGTTGGTTTTGAATTACAGTCTGGGGAAATCATTGGTCTAATCGGTCCTTCTGGTGCTGGTAAATCAACCATGATTAAAACCATGTTAGGGATGGAAAAGGCAGATAGCGGTATCGCTTTAGTCTTAGACCAGACCATGCCCAATCGTCATATTCTGGGAGATATTGGCTATATGGCCCAGTCAGATGCACTTTATGAGGCTTTGTCAGGACAAGAAAATTTGGAATTTTTCGGCCAGCTAAAAGGGATTCCTAAAAAAGATTTGACAGCTGAAATTACCCATGTGGCTCAAGTGGTAGACTTGACAGATCATTTAAATAAGGCCGTGTCTGGTTATTCCGGAGGGATGAAACGACGCTTGTCGCTGGCTATTGCGCTTTTAGGAAACCCTCAACTCTTGATTTTGGACGAACCGACGGTTGGAATCGACCCTTCTCTTAGAAAGAAAATCTGGCGAGAGTTGATGGCGCATAGAGACAAGGGCGTAGGGATTTTGGTCACAACTCACGTCATGGATGAGGCAGAGCTGACAGATAAGGTCGGTCTACTATTAGGTGGAAAAATCATAGCCTTTGATACACCATCCAAGCTAAAAGAATCTTATGGTGTTTCAAGTATTGAAGAAGTCTTTTTGAAAGCAGAAGGAGAATGAAATGAGAACAATTGTCATTGCAAAAAAAGTCATCAAAGAATTGCTACGTGACAAACGGACACTGACCCTAATGTTTGTGGCACCAGTCTTTATTATGTGGCTGATGAACCTCATGTTTTCGGCTAGTACAACGGTGACTGTTAAGCTAGCGATACAAGATGTGCCAAGTAGTTTGGTAAGTAGGATGGATGACTTAGAACATGTCAGTGTCAAAACATACAAAGACTTGGATCAAGCTAAAGAGGCTTTAAACGATGAAAAAGTAGATGCAGTTATCTCTTATAAGGATGGGGAATATCATGTAGCCTATGCTAATACAGATGCCTCTAAAACTTCGATGACCCGACAAGTATTACGCACCAGTATTGCCAGTGAAGACACCAATCAATTATTAGCCCGTGTGAAGCAATCCCTTCCACAATTTCAACTAAAGGTAAAATCTCCTGAAATTAAGGAATCTTATGAATATGGTAACGAGGACACCGGCTTCTTTGCTAAAATGATTCCTGTTTTGCTTGGGTTCGTCGTTTTCTTCTTTGTCTTTTTGATTTCAGGGATGGCACTCTTGAAAGAACGTACTAGCGGAACCCTAGATCGTTTGTTGGCAACCCCAGTTAAACGTTCGGAAATTGTTTACGGCTATATGTTGTCTTACGGCTTTATTGCCATACTGCAGACAGGAGTAGTCGTTCTAGCAGCCATCTGGTTGTTGAAAATTGAAGTTGTCGGAAGTCTGTTAAATGTTATAATAGTTAATGTGGTACTGGCTCTGGTGGCACTAGCCTTCGGAATTCTCTTGTCTACCTTGGCAAAATCAGAATTCCAGATGATGCAATTTATTCCTCTTGTGATTATGCCGCAACTCTTTTTCTCAGGAATCATTCCACTTGATTCAATGGGAGACTGGGCAAAAACGCTAGGGAAATTCTTGCCTTTGACCTACTCAGGTGATGCGATGAGTCAGATTATTCTTTACGGACGTGGACTTGGAGATGTTTTACCAAATATTGGTGTTCTACTAGTCTTCCTTGTTGCTTTGACAGTTCTCAATATTGTCGGCTTGCGTCGTTACCGTAAAGTATAAAATGTAAATGTACGAGGATGAAAATGAGTGAGAGTGTTTTTGAGTCGTTTGAAGCTTATCTAAAGGGTGCAGACTATCCCAAGGGAAAGAAAAAAATCATGCAGGCGGCGGTCGATTTGATTTCTACTAAGAGTTACAATGGGACCTCCACCTTACAAATTGCCAAACATGCGGGACTTAGCCAAGCAACGCTCTTCAAGTATTTCAAGACCAAAGAAGATTTATTAACGGCTATTTTGCACCCTGTTGTTCCAGGACTTTTCGGTCGTTTTTTTGAAGAACTTTTAGCCTTAGAAACGACTGAAGAAAAGGTGCATTATCTGGTCCAAAATCGTATGGCCTATCTCAAAACGAATCGCGCTTTGATGAAAATTATTCTTCAGGAAATTTTTTCAAATAAGAAACTGAGAAAAGAACAACTTTATATTTGGAATACTCTTCAGGATAAATTATTAGTACTCCATAAGGAATTGATAGCAGATTCACGAGTGAATCCTGAAATCACGGTTCCTCAAATGGTTCGTATTTTTATAGGTCCCTTATTGGCCTACTTTGCCCAACTCTATATCGTTAGCGACAATAGTGACATAAGAGAAGAAGACTTGAATTTGTTGGAAAAACAGATTTTAGGTGGTTTGTGGAAATAAACGCCGACTGAAATGATATTTCTTAAAATAAAACACAAAAAGGACATGTTTCTGACTAAAGCAGATTTATGTCCTTTCTTTTCAGTTATGTACATTGTTTAATTGGTTTTTCTTTGTGATTCTTGGGAAGTAGTTCCTATGAAATCATATTACAGTGGTTATTTTTTGATATAATAATTCTTAAAACTTAGGAGGCAACAGATGATACACAAATATGAAATTCCAATTTTAGAGTTTGCCTGCTATCCTCTGGTAGAGAACTTAGGAATTCCCTTTTTCTTTGAGTATGCCTATTCTTCCTGGCAGAGAGGAAGCAATGAAAACTCAAATGGCTTACTAAGAGAATATTTTCCAAAGAAAACAGATTTAGCCGCTATTTCTGATGAGGCTTTGAAAAAGGCCTTATATGACATCAATCACCGACCACGAAAGTGTTTAGCTTACAGAAATGCTTGTGAAGCCCTAGAGGATGAGTTCAAGTAAATGTTGCACTTATTCTTACAATTTATCTTTTACTAAAAATTTTGTACAACCTTCTCCTCGCCGTCTAGTCTATAAACGTTTTATCCAGCAAGAATCATGATGCTAAGGGCGTAAGAAATCCGTATGAAAATAGGGAAATGACACAGTGTTCGATGAACACAAGGAGTTTCATCTTTTTCACTAGGATTTTAGCCCGGGCTCAAATCAGCTCTCTGATTTTCAGAGGGCTTTTTTATTGAGATTTTATAGGTCACAATTTTGGAGACTACAAAAACTTCAAATGGTATCAGCTAATTACACCATAAAGGTGCGCAGCTACTCGGCTTGAAAAGCCGAGTAGCTGTCTGCAAGCCCCTTCGGAGAGCCCACACTTTACGAAGTAAAGTATAGTATGTTATACTTTACATGGAAGTAGTCACCGAATTCCAGTTAGAAATTACTTTGTAACTACGTTTTGAGGAGGAGTAAAATGCTTTCCTATGTTCGAAATTACCCACTAGCGATAGCTAAATTAATGTGTCTGTGCTCTCCTAAAATCTGCTGATTTATTACTGACCAATACAGGAGGTTTTTTATGGGACAGACAATCATATCTGCTATTGGTGTTTATATTTCCACCAGTATCGATTATTTAATTATTTTATTTATTTTATTTGCACAGCTATCACAGAATAAACAAAAATGGCATATTTATGCGGGGCAATATCTAGGCACAGGCTTACTTGTAGGGGCGAGTTTAGTTGCTGCTTATGTCGTTAATTTCGTGCCTGAAGAATGGATGGTTGGATTGCTTGGTTTAATCCCTATCTATTTAGGGATTCGCTTTGCAATTGTTGGAGAAGGTGAGGAAGAAGAGGAAGAAGAGGAAGAAATTATTGAAAGATTAGAACAAAGCAAGGCAAATCAACTGTTTTGGACAGTTACATTGCTGACAATTGCGTCTGGCGGAGATAATTTAGGTATCTATATACCTTATTTTGCTTCGTTAGATTGGTCACAGACCCTCGTGGCCTTGCTTGTGTTTGTAATCGGCATAATTATCTTATGCGAGATTAGTCGGGTGTTATCCTCTATTCCCTTAATATTCGAGACAATTGAAAAATACGAGCGAATCATTGTGCCCTTAGTATTCATTCTACTTGGACTATACATCATGTATGAAAATGGCACGATAGAGACTTTTCTGACCGTGTAGATTTTTTTGTTTCACTAGGATTTTAGCCCGAGCTCAAATCAGCTCTCTGACTTCAGAGGGCTTTTTATGTTGTCACCTTACCTCGACATACTCAAGTATAATCTTCGGTTACGGTTCCTAGCACAATAAAACCAACTATATTCATTTGTTCTCATCTTGTTACGCAGTTGAAAATATGGTATACTTTTTCATGAGAATTTTCTAAATTTTTAAGATTCTATCAAAGGAGGTTTGCATGCTTTCCAAATTTTCTGGAAGCCGACAAGACCAGCAATTTGTGTTACTTTTAGTTATTTTGCTAGGTATTTTAGGGATTTCTCTCTTTCTAGCAGTTTCAATGGGATCTGTTGCGATTAATCTAGGAGATACCTATCGGATTATTTTGAGCAGGTTGGGATTTCCTCTTGAGATAGGAGAGGTTTCCAAGTCTACTCTTGCCATTGTATGGAACATGAGATTCCCTCGAGTATTGTTAGGTCTGATAGTAGGAGCAGGCCTTTCTATGTGTGGTAGTGTGATGCAGTCCACGGTAAACAATCCCATCGCTGAGCCCTATGTCTTAGGAATCTCTGCTGGTGCAACTCTAGGGGCAACCTTGAGCATCATTCTTGGTTTAAAAGTGATGATTAGCCTTGGAGCTTTTCTTGGAGCTATTTTGGCAACAATTGCTGTCCTCATCATTGCCTCTATGCAGGGAAGGATGACGACTTCCAGTCTAATCTTATCGGGAACGGTGGTCAACGCTCTCTTTCTGGCTTTTTCAAACTTTATTATCTCAGTCGGAGCTAATGCGGACAGTGTGATGACTATTAAGTTTTGGACCATGGGTTCGCTTGCTGGGACTTCCTGGGCAGACTTGGTCCTGCCAACTATAGTGGTAGGAATGGCCTTTCTATTTTTCTCTACTCAGTATCGTGTTTTCAATGCGATGATGATGGGAGATGAGGCTGCTTTAACTTTGGGGATTCCCTTACGCTTTTATTGGTATCTTTATGTGACCATGGTGGCTGTGCTAACAGCAGTCTTAGTAGCAACCTGTGGGATTATTGGATTTGTCGGTCTGATTACTCCACATTTAGCTCGAGGGTTAGTAGGAACGAATTACAAGAGGCTTTTTCCTGTTGCAACCTTGCTGGGTGCCCTCTTTGTCATCTGGGCAGATGTACTCTCTCGTATCATCATTCCAAATGCAGAGCTTCCTATTGGTATTTTCACAGCCTTAGTAGGTTCTCCCTTCTTTATTTACATTGTTGGAGGTAGGCGAAGGGAGGTGAGGGTCTGATATGGACTTGATTTGTCAGGATGTCCACTTTGGACTGGGAGAGAAAAAAATCCTCAAGGGAGTTTCTCTTAAAGTTGAAGGGCATCAATTTCACACGATACTAGGACCAAATGGAAGTGGAAAAACCAGTCTGCTTAAACTCCTCTATCGTCAGGAAAAGGCGGACAAAGGCTTGATAAGCCTAAATGGAAAGCCTCTGGAACATTGGTCACTTAAAGAAACAGCCAAGCAAATGGCAGTTGTCACCCAGTTTAACCAGCTGCAGTTTGATTGTACAGTTGAAGAAATCGTCTTGCTGGGAAGAACTCCTCACCTCTCTTTTTTACAGAAGGAAAGGGAAAGGGATTATGCGCTTGTTCAAGATGCTCTTGTCAAGGTGGATATGCTTGAGAAGAAAACTCGTCTCTATTCGTCCCTGTCAGGAGGAGAGAAACAGCGAGTCTTGCTAGCACGCGCATTGGCGCAAGAACCGACTCTCTTGCTCCTGGACGAACCAACCAATCACCTGGATATCAGGTATCAGCTAGACTTGTTGGCCATTGTGAAGAATCTCAAGGTCAATGTTCTAGCTGTCCTACATGATATTCAACTTGCTTGTCGCTATTCGGATTATCTCTATCTGATGAAAGAGGGGGAAATCCTTTACCAAGGGACTCCAAAGGAGACCATCACCCCTGAGTCATTGCAAACTGTATACGGAGTTCAAAGTCAGGTGACTTGGACCGAGGACCAGCAAGCCATGATTCACTATTTATAAGAATGAAAAGGAAAATAAGATGAAAAAAACACTAAGCATTTTACTCGTAACAGTAGCTACCTTAACTTTGGCAGCTTGTGGTAACACTACTACAGAAAAAGCTACCACACAATCTAGCACAGAGACAAGTCAAAAGGCTAACGCAGAGACGACTTATCCACTAACGGTCAAAACCTATGACGCGAAAGGGAATGAAGTCGAACAAGTCTTTGACAAGGCACCTGAAAAAGTTATCACCAACAATCTTTCAACCACTGAAATCTTATTGGAGTTGGGGTTGAAGGATAAAATTGTTGGTATGCTCAATCCAGACAATGCTGTGACGGACAAATACAAGGATGCGATTGCGACGATTCCTCAAATTGGGGATAAAAAAACAGTCTCACAAGAGACAGTCCTTTCTTATGAGCCAGACGCTGTGATGGGTCGAAACATGATGTTTTCTGAAAAATCCTTGGGGACAGTTAGCACTTGGAATGAAAACAAAATCCCAGTTTATACGCAAAAAGCTTCTCTCTCAACAATTCAGCAAGATTTGGGGAATATCGTAGAAGATGTCAAAAATCTTGGAATGATTTTTAATGTTCAGGACAAGGCTAATGAATACGCAGCCCAATTACAAACTAAAATTGACGCTGTTAAGAAAGCAAATCCAGCAAGTCAAGGTGAAAAGAAAAAGGCTTTGATTATGGTTGCGTATAATGATGAAACCTTCGGTGCCTACAAGTCTGCTTTGCAAGAAAGTTTGCTGAACCAACTTGGTTATACAAACGTTGCTACGGGGACATCAGGCTTGACCTTGGAAAATCTCGTATCAATGGATCCTGAATTGATTATCTATGTAACCAGCGACCGCAATAAAAAATTGGATGAAAAAGCAGTAGAGTTGATGAAGGCAAATGCTGTTTTGGAAAGCGTTCCTGCTATTAAGAATCAAAAAATCATGACCATCTCTTATGATGAATTGATGGACTATGGTCCAGCAGTGATTGATTCCCTTGAGAAAATCAATGACTTTATCAATAAATAATGAGTTTGATTGGGAAGGAATTCAAGTCAAAATCAGCCTTCCTTCTAACTACGACCCCAATCAAACCTATCCGGCTATTTTATTGAATGATGGAAACTTGGACTTCTTATCGTTCCTTTCCGAATCTGCGATTTTGGTGGGTTTGACCTCTAAAAATCGCTTAGACGACTATACCCCCTGGGCGACATCGGCTCTGAGAGATGGAGCTCCAGATTTTGGAGGTCAGGCCAATGTCTATCATGATCATTTGTTTGGAGGTCTTTTAGACAAGCTGCAGTCGCTTTATCGCCTGGACGAAACTCGCCTTGCTTATGGAGGCTACTCACTCGGTGGTTTGGCGGCAGTTTACAGTCTTTTCGGCTTTGACAAGGTTTCCTGTGTCTTTTCCATCTGCGGTTCCTTTTGGTATCCTGATTTTGTGACTTACTGCAAGGCAGAGACAGTGAAAAATCTAGACTGTTTGCTGTATTTACAGAACGGTCAAACAGAAGGAGTCAATCATAGCAATCGCTTGGCTCAAGCACCAGTCTATGCTGAGCAAATCCATACCAGTCTTCAGAAATGCTATCCGAACGGCCAGTTTGTCTTTGATCCTTATGGACACCATGAACAAGTAGCTGAGCGATTTCTAGCTTTTTCCAGCTGGTTGGCCCAAAAATGGAAAATCGAATAAAAGATTTATCCCTTGGCTTTTGCCAAGGGATTGTTGTATTTATTTAACCAAGGTTTTCTCTCTTTTTATCTGGATTCCAGACGAAGCTCGCGATAAAGCTAAAGATGATAGTTAGGATAGCGAGGATAATGGCAAGGATGAGGGCAGGGATGCGGATAAACCACCAGAGTGGGTTTGGTTTTTTATCATTATGCCATTGTTTCGTTTCTTGGTCCAAACGTTGAAATTCTGCTTGGATACGATTGGCGACTGTTTCAATGCCTTCATCATTCATTTTTTTGATATCTGAAATATCAATTGGATTTCCAAAGTTCATATCAACACGCTCGCGACTAACCAAGCCTTTTAAGGTCATAGGACCTGTATAGGTAACAGGCATGATACGGACCTTGGCCATTTTGGCAATCAGGGCAACTCCACCCTTGACATCGTTTGAGTGACGGCTCCCGCTTGGAAACATGATGAGAGAGCGGTCACTTTTTTTGAGGACATTGATAGGATATTTGATGGCTGAAGCGCTAGGATTTTCACGGTCGATAGGAAAGGCGCCACACATACGAATCCACCAACCAAAGATACGGTTGGTAAAGAGTTCTTTTTTAGCCATAAAGATAAATTGTTTTGGCTTGGTCGCAAAAGCCATGTAAACAGGATCCCACCAGGTACGGTGAGGCGCAACTAAAATATAATTTTCATCTTGATTAGGAATTTTATCAGTATTATGATAGTGGGCATTGCCATTGATGGACCATAGGAGCAAGACAACCAATCCACGTAAATAAGTATAAAACATGCGATCTCCTTCGATTGTTTTCTTGTTATTATTATACCTTATCAAAGGAGGACTGGCAAACTTTTCCCTTGACAGGTCCATATTTGAGATGAGATTAGAATTCTTTTAGAAAAAATGATATGATAGAATTTATGGATAAAAATAAGATTATGGGATTAACCCAAAGAGAAGTCAAGGAAAGACAGGCTAAGGGCTTGATCAATGATTTTACTGCATCGGCCAGTACTAGCACTTGGCAAATCGTTAAACGAAATGTCTTTACCCTTTTTAACGCTTTGAACTTTGCCATTGCTTTGGCCCTTGCCTTTGTGCAGGCTTGGAGCAATTTGGTCTTTTTTGCTGTTATCTGCTTTAACGCTTTTTCTGGAATTGTAACCGAGCTACGCGCCAAACACATGGTGGACAAGCTCAATCTCATGACCAAGGAAAAGGTCAAAACAATCCGTGATGGCCAAGAAGTGGCTCTGAATCCGGAAGAATTGGTGCTGGGAGATGTCATTCGTTTGTCTGCTGGAGAGCAGATTCCCAGTGATGCCTTGGTTTTGGAAGGCTTTGCGGAAGTCAATGAAGCCATGCTAACGGGAGAAAGTGATTTGGTGCAAAAGGAAGTGGATGCCTTGCTTTTGTCAGGAAGTTTCCTAGCCAGTGGGACAGTTTTAGCTCAAGTTCACCATGTCGGGGCTGACAACTATGCTGCCAAACTCATGCTTGAGGCTAAGACCGTTAAACCCATCAACTCTCGTATCATGAAAGCGCTGGACAAGTTAGCAGGTTTTACTGGAAAGATTATCATTCCTTTTGGTCTGACTCTCTTGCTAGAAGCCTTGCTTTTAAAAGGACTGCCTCTCAAGTCATCCGTTGTAAATTCGTCGACAGCCCTCTTGGGAATGTTGCCTAAGGGAATTGCCCTTTTGACCATCACTTCGCTCTTGACAGCGGTGATTAAGTTGGGCTTGAAAAAGGTCTTGGTGCAGGAGATGTATTCTGTTGAGACCTTGGCGCGCGTGGATATGCTTTGTCTGGACAAGACGGGCACCATCACCCAAGGAAAGATGCAGGTGGAGACTGTTCTTCCTTTGACTCAAGCTTATGATGATGAAGCTATTGCAAGTATCCTGACCAGTTATATGGCCCATAGTGAGGATAAGAATCCAACAGCCCAAGCTATTCGCCAACGTTTCCAAGGTCAGGTAGCCTACCCTATGCTTTCGAATCTTCCTTTCTCAAGCGACCGCAAGTGGGGAGCCATGGAATTGGAAGGTCTGGGGACAGTTTTCTTAGGTGCGCCTGAGATGTTGCTGGACTCTGAAGTCCCAGAAGCCAGAGAGGCCTTGGAGAGAGGGTCACGTGTCTTGGTTTTAGCCCTCAGTCAGGAAAAACTAGACTACTACAAACCACAAAAACCTTCTGATATTCAGGCCCTGGCCTTGCTGGAAATCTTGGACCCCATTCGAGAGGGAGCAGCAGAGACGCTGGACTATCTCCGTTCTCAAGAAGTGGGACTCAAGATTATCTCTGGCGACAATCCGGTTACAGTTTCCAGTATTGCCCAGAAGGCTGGCTTTGCGGACTATCATAGCTATGTAGATTGCTCGAAAATCACGGATGAAGAATTGGTTGCTATGGCTGAGGAGACAGCTATTTTCGGACGTGTTTCCCCTCATCAAAAGAAACTCATCATCCAAACTCTGAAAAAAGCAGGGCATACAACAGCTATGACTGGGGATGGAGTTAATGATATCCTGGCTCTTCGTGAGGCGGATTGTTCTATCGTGATGGCAGAAGGGGATCCTGCGACTCGTCAGATTGCTAATCTGGTTCTTTTGAACTCTGACTTTAATGATGTTCCTGAGATTCTCTTTGAAGGTCGTCGTGTGGTCAATAACATTGCCCATATCGCACCGATTTTCTTGATTAAGACCATCTATTCCTTCCTGCTAGCAATCATCTGTATCGCCAGTGCTTTACTAGGTCGGTCTGAGTGGATCTTGATTTTCCCTTTCATTCCAATTCAGATAACCATGATTGACCAATTCGTGGAAGGTTTCCCACCATTCGTTTTGACTTTTGAGCGAAATATCAAACCTGTCGAGCCAAACTTCCTCAGAAAATCCATGCTTCGTGCCCTACCAAGCGCTTTCATGGTTGTATTCAGCGTTCTCTTTGTGAAAATATTTGGCGCGAGCCAAGGTTGGTCTGAGTTAGAAATATCAACTCTCCTCTATTATCTCTTGGGGGCAATTGGTTTCTTATCAGTATTTAGAGCCTGCATGCCATTCACTCTCTGGCGTGTCCTCTTGATTGTTTGGTCAGTAGGAGGCTTTCTAGCCACAGCTCTCTTCCCAAGAATTCAAAAACTGCTTGAAATTTCAACCTTAACAGGACAAACATTACCTGTTTATGGTGTCATGATGTTGGTCTTTACCGTGATTTTCATCCTGACTAGTCGCTATCAAGCCAGAAAATAAAGAAAGGCTGCAATCTGTGGATTGTGGTCTTTTTAGGTGCAAGATAGCTAGCTGAAATGTGGTATAATAAGAGGTAATAGAGTTTGGAAAGTGAGAGAAGATGATTTCAAAGAGATTAGAATTAGTGGCTTCCTTTGTGCCACAGGAAGCCATTTTACTAGATGTGGGAAGTGACCATGCTTATCTGCCAATTGAGTTGGTTGAGAGAGGCCAAATCGAAGGAGCTATTGCAGGGGAGGTGGTGGAAGGTCCTTACCAGTCTGCGGTTAAAAATGTTGAGGCTCACGGCCTAAAGGAGAAAATCCAAGTCCGTTTAGCCAATGGCTTGGCAGCCTTTGAAGAGGCAGATCAGGTATCGGTCATCACCATTGCAGGTATGGGTGGTCGTTTGATTGCTAGGATTTTAGAAGAAGGATTGGACAAGTTAGCCAATGTAGAACGTCTGATTCTCCAGCCCAATAATCGTGAAGACGACTTGCGCATTTGGTTGCAAGAGAACGGATTTCAGATTGTAGCTGAAACCATCTTAGAAGAAGCTGGCAAGTTTTACGAGATTTTGGTGGTGGAATCAGGACAAATGAAGTTATCTGCCAGTGATGTTCGCTTTGGACCTTTCTTGTCCAAAGAAGTCAGTCCAGTCTTTGTCCAAAAATGGCAAAAAGAAGCTGCTAAGCTAGAGTTCGCCCTCGGACAAATCCCAGAAAAAAATCTGGAGGAACGTCAAGTTCTAGTAGATAAGATTCAAGCCATCAAGGAGGTGCTCCATGTTAGCAAGTGAAGTGATTAACGCATATGAAGTCTTTTGCCCTCAGGAATTTTCCATGGAGGGAGACAGTCGTGGTTTGCAAATCGGTACTCTAAACAAGGAGATCCAAAGAGTCATGGTTGCTCTGGATATTCGTGAAGAAACGGTGGCTGAAGCCATTGAAAAGGGTGTAGACTTGATTATCGTTAAGCACGCGCCGATTTTCCGTCCGATCAAGGACTTGGTAGCTAGCCGTCCGCAAAATCAGATTTACATTGATCTCATCAAGCATGACATCGCAGTTTATGTCAGCCATACCAATATTGACATCGTTGAAAATGGTCTCAATGACTGGTTCTGTCAGATGTTAGGAATCGAGGAGACAACTTATCTTCAGGAGACAGGTCCTGAACGTGGAATTGGACGTATTGGGAATGTTCAGCCTCAGACATTTGGGGAATTGGCCCAGAATGTCAAGCAAGTCTTTGGTTTAGATAGCCTTCGATTGGTGCATTATCAAGAGAATGACTTGCAGAAGACTATTTCAAGAGTGGCCATCTGTGGTGGAAGTGGGCAGTCTTTCTATAAGGATGCTTTAGCAAAAGGGGCAGATGTCTATATCACTGGTGATATTTACTACCATACTGCTCAGGATATGCTGTCTGATGGTTTGTTGGCATTGGATCCAGGTCATTATATCGAAGTGCTTTTTGTGGAAAAAATAGCAGCACTCCTTACTCAATGGAAAGAGGAAAAAGGCTGGACAATCGATATTGTACCTAGTCAAGCATCGACCAATCCTTTCCACCATATCTAGTTAGAAAGTGAAAACAATGAAAAAAGTTGCCATTATTGGAGCAGGAATTGTGGGAGCAACAGCTGCCTACCACCTCTCGAAAGAAAGTGACCTGGAGGTGACCGTTTTTGACCATGGACAGGGGCAGGCCACCAAGGCAGCAGCGGGAATTATCAGTCCTTGGTTTTCCAAACGCCGCAATAAAGCTTGGTACAAGATGGCACGCTTGGGGGCTGACTTTTATGTGGATTTATTAGCTGATTTAGAGAAATCAGGGCAGGCAATTGACTTTTACCAGCGTTCGGGAGTTTTTCTCTTGAAAAAGGATGAATCCAAGCTAGAAGAACTTTATCAACTAGCCCTCCAGCGAAGAGAAGAATCTCCCTTGATAGGGCAATTAGCCATTCTGGACACAGCATCAGCTAATGAATTATTCCCTGGCTTGCAGGGATTTGATCACTTGCTCTATGCTTCTGGTGGAGCGAGAGTAGATGGTCAACTCTTAGTGACTCATTTGCTGGAAGCCAGTCAGGTCAAGCTGGTCAAAGAAAAAGTGACTCTGACACCGTTAGCATCAGGCTACCAGATTGGTGAAGAGGTGTTCGATCAGGTTATTTTGGCGACGGGAGCTTGGTTGGGGGACTTGTTAGAACCCTTGGGTTATGCTGTGGATGTCCGTCCTCAAAAAGGACAACTAAGAGATTATCAACTTGCCCAAGACATGGAAGCTTACCCTGTTGTTATGCCAGAAGGGGAGTGGGATTTGATTCCTTTTGCAGGTGGGAAATTATCCCTAGGCGCTACTCATGAAAATGACATGGGATTTGACTTGACCGTAGATGAAACCTTACTCCAACAAATGGAGGAGGCAGCCTTGCCTCACTATCCAGTCTTGGCAGTAGCGACTTCAAGAGCTGAGCGTGTGGGAATTCGTGCCTATACCAGTGATTTCTCACCTTTCTTTGGGCAAGTGCCAGAATTGGCAGGTGTCTATGCGGCTAGTGGACTAGGTTCATCAGGACTCACAACTGGTCCTATCATTGGTTACCATCTAGCTCAACTGGTTCAAGGAAAGGAATTGACCTTGGACCCTCTAAACTATCCAATTGAAAACTATGTCAAACGAGTAAAAAGTGAATAAGTATTTTACTGAAATTTTAGCCTCCCTTCTAGGATGGTAAATGACATTCCCTATCAAAAATGGTAAAATAAGAAAAAATAATCCGAGAATCGAGGAAAGAAGATGCAAGAAAAGATTTTGGTAACGGGTGGAGCAGGTTTTATCGGAACCCACACAGTTATTGAGTTAATCCAAGCAGGTCATCAGGTTGTTGTGGTGGATAACCTTGTTAATAGTAACAGAAAAAGTTTAGAAGTTGTTGAGAGAATTACAGGAGTTGAAGTGCCTTTCTATGAGGCTGATATCCGTGATACAGATAACCTCAGAGACATTTTCAAACAAGAAGAACCAACAGGGGTCATTCACTTTGCTGGTTTGAAGGCTGTCGGTGAATCTACCCGTATTCCTCTTGCCTACTATGACAACAATATCGCTGGAACTGTTAGTCTTTTGAAGGTAATGGAAGAACACAACTGTAAAAACATCATTTTCAGTTCTTCTGCGACAGTTTACGGAGATCCTCATACAGTGCCAATCTTGGAAGATTTCCCACTTTCAGTGACTAATCCATATGGTCGCACTAAGCTTATGCTAGAGGAAATTTTGACAGATATCTACAAGGCAGACTCAGAATGGAATGTGGTCTTACTTCGTTACTTTAACCCAATCGGAGCCCATGAGAGTGGGGATCTGGGAGAAAATCCAAACGGTATTCCAAACAACCTCTTGCCATATGTGACTCAAGTAGCAGTTGGGAAATTAGAGCAAGTGCAAGTGTTTGGAGACGATTACGATACGGAAGATGGAACTGGTGTTCGTGATTATATCCACGTTGTCGATTTGGCTAAAGGTCACGTCGCAGCTCTGAAAAAAATCCAAAAAGGTTCAGGTCTAAACGTTTATAACCTTGGAACAGGTAAAGGCTACTCAGTTCTTGAAATTATCCAAAACATGGAAAAAGCAGTGGGACGCCCAATTCCTTACCGCATCGTAGACCGCCGACCAGGTGATATCGCAGCCTGCTATTCAGATCCTGCAAAAGCCAAAGCAGAACTCGGCTGGGAAGCAGAGTTAGGCATCACCCAAATGTGTGAAGATGTATGGCGTTGGCAAAGTAAGCATCCAAATGGATTTGAAGACTAAGATGGTGATGTCAATCATTGTCCCATGTTTAAACGAAGAGGAAGTACTTCCTCTTTTTTATCAGGCTTTGGAAGCTTTGATTCCTGAATTGGGAACAGAAATCGAGTATGTCTTTGTCGACGATGGATCAAATGATGGAACTTTGGAACTCTTAAAGGCTTATCGAGAGCAAAATTCGGCGGTGCATTATATTTCTTTCTCGCGAAATTTTGGCAAAGAAGCTGCTCTCTATGCAGGCTTGCAATATGCGACAGGAGATTTGGTAGTGGTGATGGATGCAGACCTCCAAGATCCTCCCAGTATGTTGTTTGAGATGAAAGCCTTACTAGACCAAAATGCAGATTTAGACTGTGTAGGAACACGGAGAACTAGTCGGAAGGGAGAACCCTTCTTTCGCAGTTTCTGTGCTGATCTATTTTACGGCTTCATGAAAAAAATTAGTCCAGTAGCCCTGCCGTCAGGTGTCCGTGATTTTCGCATGATGAGAAGATCTGTAGTAGATTCCATTTTAAGCTTGACTGAGTCCAATCGTTTTTCAAAGGGGCTCTTTGCCTGGGTCGGTTTTAAAACCCACTATCTGGACTATCCAAATGTCGAAAGGCAGGCTGGTAAGACCAGTTGGAGTTTTAGGCAGCTTTTTTTCTACTCCATGGAAGGGATTGTTAATTTTTCCGATTTTCCCTTGATTATAGCCTTTGTAGCTGGCCTCCTATCTTGTTTTATTTCTCTGCTTATGACCTTTTTTGTCGTGATTCGGACCCTCATTTTGGGCAATCCGACATCTGGCTGGACCTCTCTGATGGCTGTCATTCTCTTTCTTGGAGGTATTCAACTCTTGACCATTGGAATTCTAGGCAAGTATATCAGTAAGATTTATCTAGAGACTAAAAAAAGACCACTTTATCTTATTAAAGAAAAAAGTGATCTTCCTATTTTAACCGAAAAAAATAGAGAGAAAAGACTATAATTTTACATGGAAATATGCTAAACTAGAGGGAGTGGATTACCGCCATTGATTTAGGATTCCTGGCTTCCAATCAGGGCGCGAGTTGGGCAATTTTTAACAGCCTCTAAGACGTCCTGACTAGGAGAAATTTCTTTTTCCAGTTGGTCAGGGTTATCGTAAAAACGCACGATTCCATTATCGTGGTAATCAAATAAATCAGAATAAGTTTGACAAAGCCCACAGGCGATGCAACGTTCGGGTATAAGTGTGATTTTCATGTTCATATTTATATTGTAATAAGAAAAGTAAAAAAAACAAGGAGTAAGGTATGGCAAAAGAACCGTGGCAAGAAGATATTTATGAAAATCAAGAAGAAACAAGATCAGGCCGTCGTTCGAGAACACAGGGTGGGGGAGTCATTGCGAATCGTATCCTAACTATTTTAGCAAGTATTTTCTTTGTGATTGTAGTTGTGATGATTATTGTTCTGATTTATCTGTCATCGGGTGGGAGTAATCGTACAGCAGCCTTGAAAGATTTTCATGATTCTGATGCAAATGTAGTACAGATTTCATCTTCTAGTAGTTCAGAGCAGGCATCTTCTGGTTCAGAAGAAAAGGTAGAAGAGTCATCTAGTAGTTCAGAACATCCAACTGATCCAGAAGGAACTACAAAAGTGTTAGCAGGAGAAGGGGAAGCAGCCATTGCAGCTCGTGCAGGTATCTCGATTGCTCAGTTGGAAGCCTTAAATCCTGGACATATGGCTACAGGATCTTGGTTTGCTAATCCAGGTGACGTTGTTAAAATCAAATAGGAGTTGATATGAAAATAATTCAAATTGCTATTGATGGTCCAGCTTCCAGCGGTAAGAGTACAGTTGCAAAGATTATTGCCAAGGATTTTGGATACACCTATCTAGATACAGGTGCCATGTATCGTGCAGCGACCTACATGGCTCTCAGGAACCAATTAGGAGTTGAACAAGTTGAAGAACTCTTAGACTTATTGGACCAGCATCCAATCAGCTTTGGGCGTTCAGAAACTGGAGAACAGCTTGTCTTTGTAGGAGATGTGGATATTACCCATCCTATCCGTGAAAATGAAGTGACCAATCATGTTTCAGCTATTGCGGCAATTCCTGAAATTCGTGAGAAACTAGTTTCTCTCCAACAAGAAATTGCCCAGCAAGGCGGGATTGTCATGGATGGTCGCGATATTGGAACGGTTGTATTGCCACAAGCAGAACTGAAAATTTTTCTAGTAGCCTCTGTTGATGAAAGAGCAGAGCGCCGTTACAAGGAAAATATTGCCAAGGGAATTGAGACAGACCTTGAAACCTTAAAAGAGGAAATTGCTGCGCGTGACTACAAGGATAGTCATCGTGAGACTTCGCCTCTCAAACAAGCAGAGGATGCTGTCTACCTTGATACAACTGGCTTGAATATTCAAGAAGTAGTTGAAAAAATCAAAGCAGAAGCTGAAAAAAGAATGTAAATGTAAAAAAGCCGATAGATTGATATCGGTTTTTTCTAAATTTGTCAAAATGTTGATTTTAAGGTATAATAGTTGCTGTTCGAGAAATTTTGATTTTCAAAGAATAGTGAATGATTATAAGGAGAAACCATGAACAACTTACCAAATTGCCCAAAATGTAACTCAGAGTATGTCTACGAAGACGGTGCCCTACTGGTTTGCCCAGAGTGTGCTCATGAGTGGAATCCTGCTGAAGTTGCAGATGTAGAAGAAGGCCTTGTTGCTATCGATGCCAACGGAAATAAATTGGCTGACGGTGATACAGTAACCCTCATCAAGGATTTGAAAGTAAAAGGTGCGCCAAAAGATTTGAAACAAGGGACGCGCGTGAAAAATATCCGCATCGTAGAAGGTGACCACAATATCGACTGTAAGATTGATGGCTTCGGTGCTATGAAGCTCAAATCAGAGTTTGTGAAGAAAATTTAAGCATGTCAAAGCACTACAAACTTGTATTTTATAGCCGTATCTTCTTGTTTCTAGCGGCTTTCACGGGAGTTTATCTTGAAATCGCCAAGCATGGTGGATTTGGGATGCTTCTCTATTATACGGTTCTGTCAAATCTTTTAGTAGCGATTTTTACGCTCTATCTTCTAAAGGTTATGAGCCGTTTAGGTGAAAATTGGCAAAGGCCAAGTCTCCTGCGCTTAAAAGGTGGGGTCACCATGAGTATCATGATTACCTGTGTGATTTACCATTTCCTTTTAGCGCCCATTGCGACTAATTTCTATACTCTGGAAAATTTCCTTTGCCACTATATCGTTCCCCTCTGGTTTTTAGCAGATACCCTCTTTTTTGACAAACAGGGTCAATACAAAATCTGGGATCCAGTTGTGTGGACGATTTTACCCTTGCTGTATATGATTTTTGCTCTTTTTAATGGCTTGGTACTGAAACTAGATATTCCTAATTCTAAGGTCAGTCCTTTCCCTTACTTCTTTTTGAATGTGAACAAGGGTTGGGATGTTGTGTTTAAGTGGTGTCTGATTATCTTTGTTGCCTATATGGTGGCAGGATTTATCTTCTACTTTATCAAGCAAATCAAGAGAAGGTCATCCTAATACTCTTTGAAAATAAAATTCAAACCACGTCAGATTCGCCTTGCCGTATATATGTTACTGACTTCGTCAGTTTCATCTACAACCTCAAAACTATGTTTTGAGCTGACTTCGTCAGTTCTATCTACAACCTCAAAGTAGTGCTTTGAGCAACCTGCGGCTAGCTTCCTAGTTTGCTCTTTGATTTTCATTGAGTATAAGATACAAGGGATTCATTTTCGAGTTTAAGAAGGAGTCTACAAACCAATGGGGCTTCTTCTTTTCTTGCTTTATAATTCTCAAAAGAGTAGAAGATTAAGAGAAAATATAGAAAGAGATTTCATGAAACAATTTTTAGAACGGGCCAGTATTTTGGCTCTCTCCCTCGTTTTGATTACGTCCTTTTCGATTTCAAGTGCCCTACCAGCCATGTTTGACTATTATCAAGGTTATCCTAAGGAACAAATTGAGCTCTTGGCGAGCTTGCCATCTTTTGGGATCATGATTATGTTACTACTAAATGGTTTCTTAGAAAAAATATTTCCTGAGCGCTTACAGATTAGTTTGGGATTGTTGATTTTATCACTGAGTGGAACGGCTCCCTTCTGGTATCAAGCCTACCCCTTTGTCTTTGGAACACGGATTCTTTTTGGTTTGGGTGTTGGAATGATCAATGCTAAGGCCATTTCTATTATCAGTGAACGTTATCAAGGAAAAACGCGGATTCAGATGCTAGGGCTACGCGGTTCTGCAGAGGTCGTTGGGGCCTCTCTCATTACCTTGGCAGTTGGCCAGTTGTTATCCTTCGGTTGGACAGCTACCTTCCTAGCCTATAGTGCTGGATTTTTGGTGCTGATCCTTTATCTGCTCTTTGTACCTTATGGAAAGGAAAAGAAAGAAG
This sequence comes from Streptococcus mitis SK569, assembly GCF_000222785.1. Lineage (GTDB taxonomy): Bacteria > Bacillota > Bacilli > Lactobacillales > Streptococcaceae > Streptococcus > Streptococcus mitis_N. Next base: position 126,918 of record NZ_AFUF01000027.1, read on the forward strand.
TTAGGAAAAAGGAGAAGGAAGCAAGTCGCTTAACTCGGGAAATGAAAGGCTTGATTTTTATCCTAGCTATTGAAGCAGCAGTGGTAGTTTGTACCAATACGGCTATTACTATCCGTATTCCAAGTTTGATGGTGGAAAGAGGACTGGGGGATGCTCAGTTATCTAGTTTTGTTCTCAGTATCATGCAGTTGATTGGGATTGTAGCTGGTGTGAGTTTTTCTTTCTTGATTTCTATCTTTAAAGAGAAACTGCTCCTCTGGTCTGGTATTACCTTTGGCCTAGGGCAAATTGTGATTGCCTTGTCTCCATCCTTGTGGGTGGTAGTGGCAGGAAGTATTCTGGCTGGCTTTGCCTACAGTGTAGCCTTGACGACGGTCTTTCAACTTGTCTCTGAAAGAATTCCAGCTAAACTCCTCAATCAAGCAACTTCATTTGCTGTATTAGGTTGTAGTTTCGGAGCCTTTACGACCCCATTTGTTCTAGGTGCAATTGGCTTGCTAACACAAAATGGGATGTTGGTCTTTGCCATCTTAGGATCTTGGTTGATTGTAACCTCTATCTTTGTTATGTACCTACTTCAAAAGAGAGCTTAGGATTGGTTTCCTAGGTTTTTCTTTTTGTGAATTTTGTACCCAGACAATATTTGTTTTAGACCCTTGTTTACAGATTATTTTCTTGATAAAATAGAAGTTATGACAAGATATAAAGCAACTATTTCCTATGATGGTTACGCCTTTGCTGGTTTTCAGCGCCAGCCTCATGCGCGTAGTGTTCAGGAAGAAATTGAAAAAACCTTGACCAAGTTAAATAAAGGACAAGCCGTTACTGTTCATGGTGCTGGTAGGACAGATAGTGGGGTTCATGCTCTGGGACAGGTTATTCATTTTGATCTACCTTATCAGATGGATGAGGAGAAGCTCCGTTTTGCTTTGGACACCCAGTCTCCTGAAGATATTGATGTGATTTCAATTGAGCTTGTGGCGGATGATTTTCATTGCCGTTATGCCAAGCACAGTAAGACCTATGAGTTTGTCGTGGATAGGGGCCGTCCCAAGAATCCTATGCGCCGTCACTATGCTACTCACTTTCCCTATCCACTCGATGTGGAACGCATGCAGATTGCAATCAAAAAGCTAGAGGGAACCCACGATTTCACAGGCTTTACAGCCTCTGGAACCAGTGTGGAGGATAAGGTTCGCACCATCACAGAAGCTAGTCTCAGGGTTGATGAGACAGGACAATTTTTGACTTTTACCTTTTCAGGAAATGGTTTTTTGTATAAGCAGATTCGTAATATGGTGGGGACACTGCTCAAAATCGGAAATAATCGAATGCCAGTAGAGCAGATTGACCTGATTTTGGAGAAAAAGGACAGGCAACTTGCAGGTCCCACTGCAGCACCTAATGGTTTATATTTAAAGGAGATTCGTTATGAAGAATAATCGTATTTTAGCACTTTCAGGAAATGATATTTTTAGTGGTGGTGGTTTGTCCGCTGATTTGGCTACCTATACCTTGAACGGCTTGCATGGTTTTGTAGCAGTGACTTGTTTGACAGCCTTGACGGAAAAGGGATTTGAAGTCTTTCCAACTGACGATACCATTTTTCAACATGAATTAGATAGCTTGCGTGATGTGGAATTTGCAGGGATTAAGATTGGTCTTCTACCAACTGTCAGTGTGGCTGAGAAGGCATTGGACTTTATCAAACAACGCCCAGGAGTGCCTGTGGTGCTGGATCCTGTTTTGGTCTGCAAGGAAACGCACGACGTAGCAGTTAGTGAGCTCTGCCAAGAATTGATTCGCTTTTTCCCTCATGTCAGCGTGATTACGCCTAACCTTCCAGAAGCAGAATTATTAGCTGGTCAGGAAATTAAAACCTTGGAAGATATGAAAGCTGTAGCACAGAAATTGCATGACTTAGGCGCGCCAGCAGTCATTATCAAGGGAGGCAATCGCCTTAGTCAGGACAAGGCTGTGGATGTCTTTTATGATGGACAGACCTTTACTATCCTAGAAAATCCTGTCATCCAAGGGCAAAATGCTGGCGCAGGTTGTACCTTTGCCTCAAGCATTGCCAGTCACTTGGTTAAAGGTGATGAACTTTTACCAGCAGTAGAAAGTTCTAAAGCTTTCGTTTATCGTGCTATTGCACAAGCAGATCAGTATGGAGTGAGACAATATGAAGCAAACCAAAACAACTAAAATCGCCCTTGTATCCCTATTAACCGCCCTCTCTGTGGTTCTAGGCTATTTCTTAAAAATTCCAACACCGACAGGCATTCTAACTCTTTTAGATGCGGGTGTCTTCTTTACGGCCTTCTACTTTGGTAGTCGTGAAGGGGCTGTAGTCGGAGGACTGGCAGGTTTCTTGATTGACCTCTTATCAGGCTATCCTCAGTGGATGTTCTTTAGCTTGGTCAACCATGGCTTGCAGGGATTTTTCGCAGGATTTAAAGGAAAAACTCAGTGGTTAGGCCTTATCTTAGCAACGATTGCCATGGTAGGGGGCTACGCCTTGGGTTCTACATTGATGAATGGCTGGGCTGCAGCCCTACCAGAAATTCTACCAAATTTCATGCAAAATATGGTAGGGATGATTGTAGGATTTATTCTTAGTCAAAGTATTAAGAAGATTAAGTAAAGAGGCTGGATAAAAGTCTTAAAAATCAGAAAAACGCATAGTATCAGGTGTTGAAAGCTTGATACTATGCGTTTTATTGTGGGAAGATTTTATACTCTTCGAAAATTTCTTCAAACCGCGTCAACGTCGACTTGCCGTAGATATGGTTACTGACTTCGTCAGTTCTATACACAACCTCAAAACAGTGTTTTGAGCTGACTTCATCAGTCTTATCTACAACCTCAAAACAGTGTTTTGAGCAACCTGAGGCTAGTTTCCTAGTTTGCACTTTGATTTTCATTGAGTATTAGATGAATATTAATCAAAATAAAGCAAGTCTTTGCTGGTGCTTGTAAAGAGGTCAAAGCCTTCCTTGGTAACAACACCGCAGTCTTCGATACGGACACCGACTTTACCAGGGATATAGATACCTGGTTCAACAGAGAAGCACATGCCTTCTTCGATGATCATGTCGTTTCCTTCCATGATAGATGGGAATTCGTGAACATCCATACCGATACCATGACCGAGACGATGGTTGAAGTACTCACCGTAACCAGCTTTTTCGATGACCTCACGAGCAGCGCGGTCCACTTCATGAGCAGTCACACCCGGCTTGATAAAGTCAAGAGCAGCTTGTTGGGCTTCAAGAGTCAAGCTATAAATGTCTTTCTTGAATTGGTCAGGTTTGCCGACTGCGACTGTACGAGTCATATCTGACGCATAGCCGTTGACTAGAACACCAAGGTCAAAGAGGAGAAGAGCATTATTTTCAACCTTGTTTGCTGCTGGAATGCCGTGTGGATTTGCAGCATTATTACCAGTCAAGACCATGGTGTCAAAGCTCATTTCATAGCCTTCACGCTTCATAGCAAAGTCAATTTGGGCGATGATATCTGTCTCCGTCTTATCAAGAGAAATATTGTCAAAACCAACCTTAACAGCCTTGTCCGCATAGAGACCTGCAACCATCATTTTTTGCACTTCATCAGCTGATTTGATGAGGCGCATGCGTTGGATACGAGGAGTGAGGTTTTCAAACTCAGCAGTTTCAAAGACTATTTTCAAGCCATGATATTTGGTCAAGATGAGATTGTCAAACTCAACAGCGACACGTTTGAAATCAAGCTGTGGAAGAGCATGTTTCATTTTTTGCCATGGATTTTCAGAATCCACATAGCCCACAACTGGGAAGGAAACAGTGCTAGTAGCACGCTCAACTTCAAGGGCTGGGACAAAGAGGAGAGGTTCCTGATCTGCTAGGACAAAAAGGAACATTTGGCGTTCATGGGGATCACTGTAAAAGCCAGTGAGGTAATTGATTGTGACGGGGTCAGATACGACAGCGACGTCTAGTTTTTCTGATTCAAGATATGTTACGATTTGTTGTAATTTAGACATATGCTACCTTCTTTCTACTCCTCTATTTTGGCAAAAAATGAGAGAAAATGCAAGGGAGAAGGGTAAAAGAACAGACAAAAAGAACTCCGACAAGATAACGGAGTTCTTTGATATAGTTTCACTTTGTTTAAGAAAAGTCAGCTTTGCTTTTGACGTCGTTGTATTCCTCAGCGATTTCTTGGCTGAGAATGTCCTCATAGGCAGGGAGTTGAATGTCCTGACCATATTTCTTCTTGAGGGCAGTAGTGACTAGGCGATAAGCTAGATTGGCATTACGAGAGAGGATAGGTCCGTGGAAGTAGGAACCAAAGACATTCTTATAATGAACCCCTTCGCCGACCTTTTCTTCGTTATTTCCATTTCCATAGACAACCTGTCCCAGTGGTTTTTGGTCATCAGAGAGGAAGGTACGGCCCTGATGATTTTCAAAACCATAGTAGGTTTCATCGAAATCTTCATTGTGAATCTTGATGTCACCGATAAAACGGTTATTGGTCTGGTTGAGGGTGTAGTGGCCCATGACTCCTAAACCTTCGATACGTCTTCCAGAAGCCTCAACATAATATTGGCCCAATAGTTGGAAACCACCGCAGATAGCCAGAACCACACCGTCGTTTTGGATGTAGTTGTCAATGCTCTCTTTTTTAGCAGGTAGGTCGTCTGCAATGATACTTTGTTCAAAGTCTTGGCCGCCACCGAAAAAGGCGATATCATAGTGATTTTCATCAAAGTCATCATGGAGAGAAACGATGTCAACGGTCACATGGGCTCCCAGTTTTTCAGCCACATACTTGAGCATGAGGATGTTTCCATTGTCCCCATAGGTATTCATGAGGTTACCGTAGAGGTGGGCAATGTTGAGCTGATAAGGGTAATTGCCAGCTTTTGAGGAAAGTGAAGTATAAACCATTAGTTCATCTCCTTTCTAACAATCTGACGACTAGCCAGCAGTTCGCGGAATTCCAGCATAGCAGTATAAGTTGCCAGGATATAGGCATGCTTGCAGTCTTGGTTCTCAATTGTTTTGAGAACTTGCTCCAGACTACTTGTTTCAGTGATTTTCTCAGCTGGATAGCCTGTTACTCGTAGACGACGAGCAATTTCAGAATGACGAACACCGCCAGCGTTGATTTCGGGAATGTCCATCTCAGTGATTTGTTCAAAATCAGCATCCCAGATCCAGCTAGTATCAATACCGTCTGCATAGTTGGCGTTAAGGAGGACAGATAGGCTAAATGGATAAGGAGCTAGTTTAATCATTTCGATAGCTTGGGTAGCACCGACTGGATTTTTAATCAAGACGAGGGTGCATTCCTTATCACCGATATGGAAGGTTTCTTGGCGTCCAAAGACAGCACGGCTCTTGTCAAATCCCTGCTTGATTAGTTGGGAATCGGCACCTAGGAAACGAGCAATAGCAACTGCAGCTAGGGCGTTGTAGATATTGTAGAGACCACCGATTTGGATACCGTATTCTTGTCCGTCAATGACAAAGCGAGAGCGATTGTTGGTCAACTCAACCAGTTCTGTCAAGCGATAGTCCAGTTCAGGACGTTTACATCCGCAACCTTCACAGATATAGGCACCCAAGTTTGCATAGGTATTATGCTCATATTTGAGGATTCCTTGGCAGTCAGGACAGAGGATCCCTTCTGTATTATAGTGAGCCAGCTGGGCTGGGCCTTTCTCCAAGTCAAAACCAAAATACTGTACAGGATTTGGAATAGCTGGCTTGTAGAAAAGTGGACTGTCTCCATTAAGGAGAACAGTAGCCGTAGGCACCTTACGAATAGCATCCAAAATCATCTTGTAAGTTGTGTAAATCTCACCATAGCGGTCCATTTGGTCACGGAAAATATTAGTAATGACAAAAAGACTAGGCTGGATATAGTCACAGATACGAGATAGACTGGCTTCGTCGATTTCTAAGACGGCAATATTTTTCCCAGTTTTAGAAGACTTGGCTGTTAAGAAGGTTGTCGCAATCCCTGTAATCATGTTGGCACCACTTGGGTTGGTCAGAACTTGACCATAAACCTCTTTTAAAATGCCGACAGTGAGGGCGGTTGTCAGGGTTTTCCCATTGGTTCCAGTGACCACGACAATCTCGTAGTTTTTAGCTAGGTTTTGTAAAATATCTTTATCAAATTGAAGGGCAAGTTTTCCTGGAAGGGTACTCCCACGGCCAAGACGGCTTAAAACGAAGTGGGAAGAACGCCCAGCAAGAAGGCCCAAAGTAGTTTTTAATTTCATGTTTCTATTATATCACAAAAGAGAGAAAAGACAGATTTGATACTCAATGAAAATCAAAGAGCAAACTAGGAAGCTAGCCGCAGGTTGCTAAAAGCACTGCTTTTAGGTTGTAGATAGAACTGACGAAGTCAGTAACATATATACGGCAAGGTGAAGCTGATGTAGTTTGAATTTGATTTTCGAAGAGTATGAGATTTCGCAGAAATGAAAACAGCCCTCAGAGGGCTGTTCGATATGATTAAATCTCAACTTAAATCGCAAACAAGTCATTCAAGTTCTCAGCCAAGGTTGGGTGAGTGAAGATTTGTTTTGTGAAGTAAGTGTAAGGAATCTTGTTGTCCATAGCAACAGTGATGATGTTGATGATTTCTTGGGAACCTTCTGAGAAGATGCTTGCTCCAAGAATTTCTTTTGTTTCAGTATTAACAACAGCTTTGAAGGCTCCGCGAAGGTCTCCATTTACGTGACCACGAGGCATTGCTGCAACAGGGATTTCCTTCACTGCGTATGGAAGTTTCAAATCAGCAGCTTGGCTTTCAGTCAAACCAACTTGTGAAAGTGCAGGTGTGATGAACATGGTGTTTGGTACATTGAGACGGTCTTCAAGTGTGTAGCTACCATCTCCAGTAAGGTAGCTGTAAACAACACGGAAGTCATCAAGTGAAATGTAAGTAAATTGAAGGCCACCGTTGACATCTCCAACTGCAAAGACACCAGGAACGTTTGTTTGACAATGTTTGTCTACTTTAATAGCGCCACGTTCAGTTAGTTCAATATCTGTATTTTCAAGTTGAAGTGGCTCTACATTTGGTTTGCGTCCAGTTGAGTAGAGAAGGGCGTCGAAACGGTAAGTTTCGTTTTCAGTTACGAGGAGCACTTGGTCACCATCGTTTTTGATTTCAGTAGTGCGGATATTTTGAAGCAATTCAATACCGTCTTCTTCCATGTATTGCTTAGCAAGAGCTGCGATGGAAGGTTCTGCACGAGGTAGGAAAGTATCCAAGGCATCTAGAACTGTAACCTTGCTTCCAAGTTTGTTGTAAAGACCAGCAAATTCAAGACCGATATTTCCGCCACCAAGGATTCCAAGTTTTTCAGGCAATTTGTCCAAGTTTTGAATACCTGTTGAGTCAAAGACGTTTTTGCTTGTAGCAAGTCCAGGGATTGGCAAGACGTTTGAAACAGCACCAGTGTTGATGACGATTGTTTCAGCGGTCAGTTCTTTCTTTTCATCACCAGCTTGGATTTCGATGACTTTATTTGAAAGGAAGTGAGCTTCCGCATCAAAGATATCCACGCCTGTACCAGCAACAGTCGCATAGTTTTTACCGTTGAGGCGACCAGTGATAGTATTTTTGGTAGCAATCACTTCTTCAAAAGACAAGTCTTTCTCAGCAGCAACTAGCAAAGTTTTAGTTGGGATACAACCAATGTTGATACAAGTTCCACCGTACATAGCTTTACTACGTTCAACGAGGGCAACTTTTTTGCCAGCTGAAGCCAATTTACCTGCTAGTGTTTTACCAGCTTTACCAAATCCGATAACGATTAAATCATAAGTTAACATTTAGAGTTCCTCCTTTTCGACTTTCATTCTAGCACAAGAAAAAAACTTTTGCACAATTCTGCTACGCTTTAAAAAAGTTTATAAAATAGTTGAAATTTCAGCCTCATTTTCTCAAAAAATCGTTTACATGACTTTATTTTCGGATAATGCTATCTTTTAAGTTTGTCTTGTGTTATACTAGATAGGTTGCAAAGAAAACAGTACTTTTCTTTCGTGGAAAAGAAGCAACACAGTATTTCATCCAGAATGAGAATACGTCATGAAAAGAAAAGTATAAAAAGCGCTATAGGGTGGCTTCGCACCACCTTTAGAAAGAAGAACAACGTGAAATTTAATGAATTAAACTTGTCTGCTGATTTGCTAGCAGAGATTGAAAAAGCTGGATTTGTAGAAGCCAGTCCGATCCAAGAACAAACCATTCCTTTGGCCCTTGAAGGCAAGGATGTTATCGGTCAAGCACAGACTGGTACAGGGAAAACTGCAGCCTTTGGCTTACCAACCCTTGAAAAAATTCGTACAGAAGAAGCAACTATCCAAGCCTTGGTGATTGCTCCAACTCGTGAACTCGCTGTCCAAAGTCAAGAGGAATTGTTCCGTTTTGGTCGTAGTAAGGGAGTTAAAGTCCGTTCAGTATACGGTGGATCAAGCATTGAAAAACAAATTAAGGCTCTTAAATCTGGTGCCCATATCGTGGTGGGAACACCTGGTCGTCTCTTAGACTTGATCAAACGCAAGGCCTTGAAATTACAAGACATTGAAACGCTTATCCTTGACGAAGCGGATGAAATGCTCAACATGGGCTTCCTTGAAGACATTGAAGCGATCATATCCCGTGTCCCTGAAAGCCGTCAAACTTTGCTGTTCTCAGCAACTATGCCAGATGCTATCAAACGTATCGGTGTTCAGTTTATGAAAGAACCTGAGCATGTCAAGATTGCTACCAAGGAATTGACGACAGAATTGGTTGACCAATACTATCTCCGTGTCAAGGAGCAAGAAAAATTTGATACTATGACTCGTCTTATGGATGTGGAACAACCAGAACTTGCTATTGTATTTGGTCGTACCAAACGCCGTGTGGATGAATTGACTCGTGGACTTAAAATCCGTGGCTTCCGTGCAGAAGGAATTCATGGTGATTTGGACCAAAACAAACGTCTTCGTGTCCTTCGTGATTTTAAAAACGGTAATCTGGATGTTCTAGTTGCGACGGACGTTGCAGCGCGTGGCTTGGATATTTCAGGTGTGACCCATGTCTACAACTACGATATTCCACAAGATCCTGAAAGTTATGTTCATCGTATCGGGCGTACAGGTCGTGCTGGTAAATCAGGTCAGTCTATTACCTTCGTTTCACCTAATGAAATGGGTTACCTCCAAATCATCGAGAACTTGACAAAGAAACGCATGAAAGGTCTCAAACCTGCAAGTGCAGAAGAAGCCTTCCAAGCTAAAAAGCAAGTAGCTCTTAAGAAAATCGAACGTGATTTTGCTAATGAGGAGATTCGTAGAAACTTTGAGAAGTTTGGCAAGGATGCTCGTCAATTGGCCTCAGAATTCAGCCCTGAAGAATTGGCCATGTATATTCTCAGCTTAACAGTTCAGGATCCAGATAGTCTTCCTGAAGTGGAGATTGCGCGTGAAAAACCACTGCCGTTTAAACCATCAGGTAATGGCTTCGGTGGTAAAGGTAAGGGAGGTCGTGGAGGCCGTCGTGGGGACGACCGTCGAGACCGTGATCGCCGTGGCAGTGGTCGTCGTGATGATTTTAAAAAAGGAAGTCGTGGCAATGATCGTTTTGATAAAGACAGACGTTACCGTAATAAAGACAATAAAAAACCACGCAATACTTCAAGCGAAAAGCAAACAGGCTTTGTTATTCGTAACAAGGGCGACAAATAAGAAAAAGCGGTTCAAAATGAATCGCTTTTTTATATAAGGAGACCAAGGGTGAAAGAAGATGGTGATAGCAAAGGATAGGTGAAATGGAAAGGTATTATCCACTCATCTTCTTATGATAATATAATATCAAAAATAAATTAGTTTGTCAATGATAAAAATCTATTTTTCTAAAATATTTCAGCTAGTCTAAATTGCAATTAAATAAGCAATTTTCAGATAATAATTGAAAATTCAAGCTGTTTATGATATAATGAGAGCGATTAAATTCGAGGTGAAAAATGGCACATTTATTAGAAAAGACTAGAAAAATTACTTCTATCCTGAAGCGTTCAGAGGAGCAGTTGCAGGAAGAACTCCCCTACAATGCGATTACGCGTCAACTGGCAGATATTATTGATTGTAACGCTTGTATCGTCAATAGCAAGGGACGTCTCCTTGGCTATTTTATGCGTTATAAAACCAATACAGATCGTGTAGAGCAGTTCTTCCAAACTAAGATTTTCCCTGATGACTACATTCAAGGTGCGAACATGATTTATGATACAGAAGCCAATCTGACAGTGGATCATGATTTGAGCATTTTCCCTGTGGAAAGTCGTGCCGACTTTCCAGATGGTTTGACGACTATTGCACCGATTCATGTATCAGGGATTCGCCTTGGCTCTTTGATTATTTGGCGCAATGATAAAAAATTCGAAGATGAGGACTTGATCCTTGTTGAGATTGCCAGTACCGTTGTTGGGATTCAACTCCTCAACTTCCAGCGTGAAGAAGATGAGAAAAATATCCGTCGCCGTACTGCTGTTACCATGGCGGTCAATACCCTTTCTTACTCCGAACTCCGTGCTGTTTCAGCCATTTTAGGGGAATTAAATGGAAATGAAGGGCAGTTAACTGCGTCAGTGATTGCAGACCGTATTGGAATCACCCGTTCTGTGATTGTCAATGCCCTTCGTAAACTTGAGTCTGCAGGGATTATTGAAAGTCGCTCACTTGGAATGAAGGGAACCTATCTTAAGGTCTTGATTTCAGATATTTTTGAAGAAGTGAAGAAAAGAGATTACTAATGGCAAAGGCTTTAATTTCGATTGATTATACAGAAGATTTTGTTGCAGATAGTGGAAAATTGACAGCAGGCGCTCCAGCTCAGGCAATTTCAGATGCCATTGGCAAGGTGACTCGACTAGCTTTTGAACGCGGAGATTACATCTTCTTTACCATCGATGCTCATGAAGAAAACGATTGTTTCCATCCAGAAAGCAAGCTATTTCCTCCTCATAATTTGATTGGGACTAGTGGACGCAATTTATACGGAGATTTGGGTACATTTTATCAAGAGCATGGTTCAGACAGTCGTGTCTTTTGGATGGATAAACGCCATTACTCAGCTTTTTCAGGGACTGACCTGGATATCCGCTTGAGAGAGCGTCGCGTGTCTACAGTTATCTTAACAGGAGTTTTGACCGATATCTGTGTCCTACATACAGCTATAGATGCCTATAATCTAGGATATGATATCGAGATTGTTCAACCAGCCGTTGCTTCTATCTGGCCTGAAAATCATCAATTTGCTCTAGGCCATTTCAAAAATACACTTGGAGCTAAGTTAGTAGATGAAAAGCTAAATGAAATTTCAGAGTAATTTAGTTGATGAAATGAAAAAAATTTGAAAAAAGTGTTGACAAGCATCCTAAAAGTTGATATACTAGTAAAGTAATCGATGCGGGGATGGCGGAATTGGCAGACGCGCAGGACTAAGGATCCTGTGACCGCTTTAGGTCGTGAGGGTTCAAGTCCCTCTCTCCGCATAGGATAAGAGTTAGCTTAGGCTAGCTCTTTTGTTTTCATCTAATTCAAGTAGAGCAAAAAAATTTTTGCTCTTTTTTTGCATTTCATAAACATTTCATATTTGAATTTTATAATAGTCTTACAAATATGGAGGTGACAAATGAATCCAATCCAAAGAGCTTGGGCTTATGTCAGCAGAAAACGACTGAGAAGTTTTATTTTATTTCTGATTTTATTGGTCCTATTGGCTGGAATTTCAGCCTGTTTGACTCTGATGAAGTCCAATAAAACAGTGGAAACCAATCTTTATAAATCACTCAACACATCTTTTTCTATTAAGAAGATAGACAATGCTCAGACCTTCAAGTTGTCAGACCTAGCATCTGTAAGCAAGATTAAGGGACTGGAAAATGTCTCTCCTGAACTCGAGACGGTCGCAAAATTAAAAGACAAGGAAGCGGTGAGTGGCGAGCAGAGCGTCGAGCGTGATGATTTGTCAGCTGCAGACAAAAACTTGGTTAGCTTAACAGCTCTTGAGGATTCATCTAAGGATGTGACCTTTACCAGCTCGGCTTTCAATCTAAAAGAAGGGCGACACCTTCAAAAAGGGGATTCCAAGAAAATCTTGATCCACGAAGAGTTGGCCAAGAAGAACGGTCTTTCGCTTCATGACAAGCTTCGCTTGGATGCTGGACAGTCAGAATCTGGCAAAGGACAAACAGTAGAGTTTGAGATTGTTGGCATCTTTTCTGGTAAAAAACAAGAGAAATTTACAGGCTTGTCTTCTGACTTCAGTGAAAACCAAGTCTTTACAGACTATGAAAGTAGCCAAATCCTTTTGGGAAATGGTGAACCTCAAGTCAGTGCAGCTCGCTTCTATGTAGAAAATCCTAAGGAAATGGATGGACTTATGAAGCAGGTGGAAAACTTAGCCTTGGAAAGTCAAGGCTACCAAGTCGAGAAGGAAAGCAAGGCTTTTGAACAAATCAAAGACTCAGTTGCTACCTTCCAAACTTTTCTGACCATCTTCCTTTATGGAATGTTGATAGCAGGAGCAGGAGCCTTGATTCTTGTCTTGTCTCTCTGGTTGAGAGAAAGAGTCTATGAAGTGGGAATTTTACTTGCACTTGGAAAAGGCAAGAGCTCGATCTTCCTACAGTTCTGTTTAGAGGTAGTTTTGATATCTATAGGTGCTTTGCTTCCAGCATTTGTTGCAGGAAACGCCATTACATCTTATCTGCTCCAAACTGTCCTAGCCAGTGGAGATCAGGCAAGCTTACAAGATACACTAGCCAAAGCAAGCAGTTTATCAACCAGCATCTTATCTTTTGCAGAATCCTATGTTTTTCTAGTTCTGCTTAGTTGCTTATCTGTAGCCCTTTGTTTCCTATTCTTATTTAGAAAATCGCCGAAAGAAATTTTATCATCTATTAGTTAAGAAGGAGAAATCATGACTTTATTACAATTACAAGATGTTACCTACCGTTATAAGAACACTGCTGAAGCAGTCCTATATCAGATCAATTATAATTTTGAACCCGGGAAATTTTACAGTATTATTGGTGAGTCAGGAGCAGGAAAATCCACTCTCTTGTCCCTACTGGCTGGTCTAGATAGTCCTGTTGAAGGTTCTATCCTTTTCCAAGGAGAGGACATTCGTAAGAAGGGGTATTCCTACCATCGCATGCACCATATTTCCCTGGTCTTTCAAAATTATAACTTGATAGATTATCTTTCTCCACTGGAAAATATCCGCTTGGTCAACAAAAAGGCAAGCAAGGATACACTGCTTGAGCTTGGTTTAGATGAAAGTCAGATCAAGCGGAATGTTCTCCAGTTATCAGGTGGTCAACAACAACGTGTTGCCATTGCTCGCAGTTTGGTCTCAGAAGCTCCAGTTATTCTAGCAGATGAGCCAACAGGAAATCTAGACCCTAAAACTGCTGGAGATATTGTCGAACTGCTCAAATCACTTGCCCAGAAAACAGGTAAATGTGTCATCGTCGTAACTCACAGCAAAGAAGTGGCACAAGCGTCAGATATTACACTTGAGTTGAAGGATAAGAAACTGACTGAAACTCGCAATACTACGAAATAATATGAGCTTTTTCTGTTAGAACTATAAAATAAAACAAAATCTAGAAAGGGAACCTATGTTACACAACGCATTTGCCTATGTTACAAGGAAGTTTTTCAAATCGATTGTCATCTTCCTGATTATTCTCCTTATGGCGAGCTTGAGTTTGGTCGGCTTGTCGATCAAGGGAGCTACTGCCAAGGCTTCTCAGGAGACCTTTAAAAATATCACCAACAGCTTCTCCATGCAAATCAATCGTCGCGTCAATCAAGGAACGCCACGTGGTGCAGGTAATATCAAGGGTGAAGATATCAAAAAAATCACCGAAAACAAGGCTATTGAGTCTTATGTGAAACGCATCAATGCTATTGGAGATTTGACTGGATATGAACTCATCGAAACGCCAGAAACCAAGAAAAATCTGACACCTGACCGTGCCAAACATTTTGGAAGTAGCTTGATGATTACAGGTGTTAATGACTCCTCTAAAGAAGACAAGTTTGTCTCTGGTTCTTATAAGCTGGTCGAAGGAGAGCACCTAACAAACGACGACAAGGACAAGATCCTCCTGCACAAGGACTTGGCTGCAAAACACGGCTGGAAAGTAGGGGATAAGGTTAAACTAGACTCTAATGTCTACGATGCAGACAATGAAAAAGGGGCCAAGGAAACAGTTGAAGTGACAATCAAGGGACTCTTTGATGGCCACAATAAGTCGGCAGTCACCTACTCACAAGAACTCTACGAAAATACTGCTATCACAGACATCCATACGGCTGCTAAACTTTATGGATACACAGAAGACACGGCCATTTATGGGGACGCAACCTTCTTTGTAACAGCAGACAAGAACTTGGATGATGTCATGAAAGAGTTGAATGGCATCAGTGGTATCAACTGGAAGAGCTATACACTGGTGAAGAGCTCCTCAAACTACCCAGCTCTTGAGCAATCCATCTCTGGTATGTACAAGATGGCCAACCTCCTCTTCTGGGGCAGCTTGAGCTTCTCAGTTCTTCTCCTTGCCCTCTTACTCAGCCTATGGATCAACGCTCGACGCAAGGAAGTGGGAATCCTGCTCTCTATTGGTCTCAAGCAGGCAAGTATCTTGGGTCAATTCATCACCGAATCCATCTTGATTGCCATTCCTGCTCTTGTTTCTGCTTACTTCTTAGCTACTTACACAGCGCGTGCAATCGGAAACACTGTTCTTGCCAATGTTACTTCAGGTGTTGCTAAGCAAGCCAGCAAGGCAGCTCAAGCCTCTAACCTTGGTGGTGGTGCAGAAGTAGATGGCTTTAGCAAGACCTTGTCGAGCCTAGATATTTCTATTCAGACATCAGACTTTATCATCGTCTTTGTCCTAGCCTTGGTTCTAGTGGTTCTCGTTATGGCGCTTGCTTCAAGCAATCTCCTTAGAAAACAACCAAAAGAGCTCTTGCTCGATAGTGAATAAAAAACTTGCTACCTATTCTCCCCTAAATGGGGTATAATATAGGTAGCATTTTTATCTATTTTGCCTTGATAGGAAGAGGTTTTATCAAGGCAAAATAGAAAGATTAACAAGAAATTTAAAGGAATGTGAAACGTTTTTCTATGAAAATTTTAATTGTAGAAGATGAAGAGATGATCCGTGAGGGGATCAGTGATTATTTGACGGATTGTGGTTATGAAACTATTGAGGCAGCGGACGGTCAGGAAGCTCTGGAGCAATTTTCTAGCTATGAGGTAGCCCTGGTTTTACTGGATATCCAGATGCCCAAGCTCAACGGCCTAGAAGTCCTAGCTGAGATTCGTAAAACCAGTCAGGTTCCTGTATTGATGCTGACTGCCTTTCAGGATGAGGAGTACAAGATGAGTGCCTTTGCCTCTCTGGCAGATGGCTATCTGGAAAAACCATTCTCCCTTTCTCTCTTAAAAGTGAGGGTAGATGCGATTTTCAAACGCTATTATGATACAGGACGAATCTTCTCCTATAAAGATGCCAGGGTGGATTTTGAGAGTTACAGTGCCAGCCTAGCAGGTGAGGAAGTAGCCATCAATGCTAAAGAGTTGGAAATTCTTGATTATTTGGTTAAAAATGAAGGAAGGGCCTTGACTCGTTCTCAGATAATCGATGCTGTCTGGAAGGTGACAGATGAGGTTCCTTTTGACCGTGTCATTGATGTCTATATCAAGGAATTGCGGAAAAAGCTGGACTTGGACTGCATCCTCACTGTGCGCAATGTTGGTTATAAATTGGAGCGAAAATGAAACGAACAGGTTTATTTACAAAGATATTTATCTATACCTTCTCGATTTTTAGTGTTCTGGTAATTTGCCTTCATTTAGCCATTTATTTTCTCTTTCCTTCGACTTATCTGAGTCATCGTCAGGAAACCATTGGCCAGAAAGCGACAGCCATTGCCCAGTCCCTTGACGGAAAGGATAGGCAGAGTATCGAGCAAGTCTTAGACTTGTATTCCCAGACCAGTGAGATCAAGGGGACAGTAAAGGGAGAGATGACTGAGGACAAGTTAGAAGTCAAGGACAGTCTTCCTCTGGATACGGACCGTCAGACAACCTCTCTTTTTATCGAGGAGCGCGAGGTGACAACGCAGGACGGTGGTACCATGACTCTCCAGTTTTTAGCGTCCATGGATTTGCAAAAGGAAGCAGAGCAAATCAGTCTTCAATTTCTACCCTATACCTTGCTGGCGTCCTTTCTGATTTCCCTCTTGGTAGCCTATATCTACGCTAGGACCATTGTTGCTCCGATTTTGGAAATCAAGCGAGTGACCCGTCGGATGATGGATTTGGATGCCCAAGTGCGATTACGTGTGGATTCTAAGGATGAGATTGGTGATCTCAAGGAACAAATCAATAGCCTTTACC
Organism: Streptococcus mitis SK569; assembly: GCF_000222785.1. Taxonomy (GTDB): domain Bacteria; phylum Bacillota; class Bacilli; order Lactobacillales; family Streptococcaceae; genus Streptococcus; species Streptococcus mitis_N. The sequence continues at coordinate 143,403 of NZ_AFUF01000027.1, forward strand.
AGCATCTTTTGACTGTTATTGCGGACTTGCATGACAAGAATGAAGCTATTCTTCAACTGGAGAAGATGAAGGTCGAATTCCTACGAGGGGCTTCTCATGAATTGAAAACACCTCTGGCTAGTTTGAAAATCCTGATCGAAAACATGAAAGAAAATGTCGGGCGTTATAAGGATAGAGACCACTATCTGGGAGTTGCCTTAGGAATTGTGGATGAGCTCAATCACCACGTTCTCCAGATACTTTCTCTCTCGTCTGTACAGGAATTACGAGATGATAGGGAACAAATTGACTTACACCAGATGACGCAAAGTCTGGTTAAGGATTATGTCTTGCTCGCCAAGGAGAGAGGGCTCCAGATAGACAATAGTTTGACCCATCAGCAGGCTTATCTAAACCCATCAGTTATGAAGTTGATCCTATCTAATCTCATCAGCAATGCCATCAAGCACTCTACTCTAGGTGGCTTGGTCCGCATCGGGGAGAGAGAAGGAGAACTCTTTATCGAGAATAGCTGTAGCCCAGAAGAACAAGAAAAACTAGCCCAGTCTTTTTCTGACAATGCTAGTCGCAAGGCTAAGGGTTCTGGGATGGGGCTCTTTGTGGTCAAGAGTCTATTAGAACATGAAAAATTACCTTATCGTTTTGAGATAGGGGAGAATCGTTTAACCTTCTTTATAGATTTTCCAAAAGTCGCCCAAGACTAGGGAGAGAAAGGGTTTACATAGATGAAGCTAGAAGAAATTCAATCGAAACTACGGGAAAAACTAGATTTTTTTGTCAAAAAGTGATAAAATGAACAATGTAAATGGGATGACCCATAAAAATATACAGGAGGCCTGATAAAATGGCAATCGTTTCAGCAGAAAAATTTGTCCAAGCAGCTCGTGACAACGGTTATGCAGTTGGTGGATTTAACACAAACAACCTTGAGTGGACTCAAGCTATCTTGCGCGCAGCAGAAGCTAAAAAAGCTCCAGTTTTGATCCAAACTTCAATGGGTGCTGCTAAATACATGGGTGGTTACAAAGTTGCTCGCAACTTGATCGCTAACCTTGTTGAATCAATGGGTATCACTGTACCAGTAGCTATCCACCTTGACCACGGTCACTACGAAGATGCACTTGAGTGTATCGAAGTTGGTTACACTTCAATCATGTTTGACGGTTCACACCTTCCAGTTGAAGAAAACCTTAAATTGGCTAAAGAAGTTGTTGAAAAAGCACACGCTAAAGGTATCTCAGTAGAAGCTGAAGTTGGTACAATCGGTGGTGAAGAAGACGGAATCATCGGTAAAGGTGAATTGGCTCCAATCGAAGATGCTAAAGCAATGGTTGAAACTGGTATCGACTTCTTGGCAGCTGGTATCGGTAACATCCACGGTCCTTACCCAGCAAACTGGGAAGGTCTTGACCTTGACCACTTGCAAAAATTGACAGAAGCTCTTCCTGGATTCCCAATCGTATTGCACGGTGGATCAGGTATTCCTGATGAGCAAATCCAAGCAGCTATCAAACTTGGTGTTGCGAAAGTTAACGTTAACACTGAATGCCAAATCGCATTCGCTAACGCAACTCGTAAATTTGCTCGTGACTACGAAGCAAACGAAGCAGAATACGACAAGAAAAAACTCTTCGACCCACGTAAATTCTTGGCTGACGGTGTAAAAGCTATCCAAGCATCAGTTGAAGAACGTATCGATGTATTCGGTTCAGAAGGTAAAGCTTAATCTAGCTGAATAATACAGATGAAACCTGCCCATGAGGGTGGGTTTTTGGGCGTTTTAAGGAGACTATTAAGCCAGAATTTTGGACTAATACTCTTCGAAAATCTCTTCAAACCACGTCAGCTTTATCTGCAACCTCAAAGCTGTGCTTTGAGCTACCTGCATCTAGCTTCCTAGTTTGCTCTTTGATTTTCATTGAGTATAAAAATACCACTTTAAGAGAGAAATCTCTAATTTCATAAACTTTAGGCAAACGCTTGCATTCTAGTTTTTATTGGATTATAATAGGTTGGTATAAAGCTTTTTGTAGTAATAACATGTAGAAGGTGTAGAAAGTAAGGATTTAGAATGTTTGTAGTCAAAAACACAATGTTGCTATTCCTTACGATAGGGAGATAGATATGGCAATGATAGAAGTGGAACATCTTCAGAAAAATTTTGTGAAGACAGTTAAGGAACCGGGCTTGAAGGGGGCTTTACGTTCCTTTATTCATCCTGAAAAGCAGACCTTTGAAGCGGTCAAGGATTTGACTTTTGAAGTTCCAAAAGGGCAGATTTTAGGATTTATCGGGGCCAATGGTGCAGGGAAGTCGACAACCATTAAAATGCTGACAGGGATTTTAAAACCGACATCTGGTTTTTGTCGGATTAACGGCAAGATTCCGCAGGACAATCGCCAAGATTATGTCAAGGATATTGGTGTTGTCTTTGGACAAAGAACCCAGCTATGGTGGGATTTGGCGCTGCAAGAAACCTACACGGTTTTGAAAGAGATTTACGATGTGCCAGACTCGCTCTTTCATAAGCGCATGGATTTTTTGAATGAAGTCTTGGATTTGAAGGACTTTATCAAGGATCCCGTACGAACTCTTTCATTGGGACAGCGCATGCGGGCGGATATTGCGGCTTCCTTGCTTCACAATCCCAAGGTACTCTTTTTAGATGAGCCGACCATTGGTCTGGATGTTTCGGTCAAGGATAACATTCGTCGCGCCATTACCCAGATCAATCAGGAGGAAGAGACAACTATTCTTTTGACAACTCACGACCTGAGCGATATTGAGCAACTTTGTGATCGTATTTTTATGATTGACAAGGGGCAAGAGATTTTTGATGGAACGGTTAGCCAGCTCAAGGAAACCTTTGGCAAGATGAAGACGCTCTCCTTTGAACTGCTACCAGGTCAAAGTCATCTAGTTTCTCACTATGAAGGCTTTTCGGATATGACAATTGATAGACAAGGAAATAGTCTCAACATTGAATTCGATAGTTCTCGTTACCAGTCAGCTGATATTATTAAGCAAACCCTGTCTGATTTTGAAATCCGCGATTTGAAGATGGTGGATACGGATATTGAGGATATTATCCGTCGCTTCTACCGAAAGGAGCTCTAAGATGGTCAAATTGTGGAGACGTTATAAACCCTTTATCAATGCAGGTGTTCAGGAATTGATCACCTATCGAGTCAACTTTATTCTCTATCGAATCGGCGATGTCATGGGTGCTTTTGTGGCCTTTTATCTCTGGAAGGCTGTCTTTGATTCCTCGCAAGAGTCTTTGATTCAGGGCTTTAGTATGGCAGATCTCACCCTCTACATCATTATGAGTTTTGTGACCAATCTTCTGACTAGGTCAGATTCGTCCTTTATGATTGGGGAGGAGGTCAAGGATGGCTCTATTATCATGCGCTTGTTGAGACCAGTGCATTTTGCGGCCTCTTACCTTTTCACCGAACTTGGCTCTAAGTGGTTGATTTTTATCTCTGTTGGCCTGCCATTTTTAAGTGTTATTGTTTTGATGAAAATCTTATCTGGGCAAGGGATTGTAGAAGTGCTGGGATTAACTGCCCTTTATCTCTTTAGCCTAATGCTAGCTTATCTGATTAACTTTTTCTTTAATATCTGTTTTGGTTTTTCAGCCTTTGTGTTTAAAAATCTTTGGGGTTCCAATCTACTCAAGACTTCCATAGTGGCTTTTATGTCTGGAAGTTTGATTCCCTTGGCTTTCTTTCCAAAGGTTGTTTCAGATATTCTGTCCTTCCTGCCTTTTTCATCCTTGATTTACACTCCGGTCATGATTATCGTTGGGAAATACGATACCAATCAGATGCTTCAAGCACTCGCTTTGCAGTTTTTCTGGCTCTTAGTGATGGTGGGCTTGTCTCAGTTGATTTGGAAACGAGTCCAGTCCTTTATCACCATTCAAGGAGGTTAGTATGAAAAAATATCAACGCATGCATCTGATTTTTATCAGACAGTACATCAAACAAATCATGGAATACAAGGTGGATTTTGTGGTTGGTGTCTTGGGAGTCTTTCTGACTCAAGGCCTGAACCTCTTATTTCTCAATGTCATCTTTCAACATATTCCATCCCTAGAAGGTTGGACCTTCCAAGAGATTGCCTTTATCTATGGATTTTCCTTAATTCCCAAGGGCTTAGATCATCTCTTTTTTGACAATCTTTGGGCTCTGGGACAGCGTTTGGTGCGAAAAGGAGAATTTGATAAGTACCTGACGCGTCCTATCAATCCCCTCTTCCACATCCTAGTCGAGACCTTTCAGATTGATGCCTTGGGCGAACTATTGGTCGGTGGAATTTTACTAGCGACAACGGTGGCTAGCATTGCCTGGACTCTTCCAAAATTCTTGCTTTTCCTAGTCTGCATTCCTTTTGCGACCTTGATTTATACTTCTTTGAAAATTGCGACAGCCAGCATCGCTTTTTGGACCAAGCAGTCAGGGGCTATGATTTACATTTTTTATATGTTTAATGATTTTGCCAAGTACCCGATTTCCATTTACAATTCAGCTCTTCGTTGGTTGATTAGCTTTATCGTGCCTTTTGCCTTTACGGCTTACTATCCTGCCAGCTATTTCTTGCAGGACAAGGATGTAATCTTTAACATCGGAGGTTTGATGTTGATTTCCCTGATCTTCTTTGTCATTTCCCTGAAACTTTGGGATAGGGGCTTAGATGCCTACGAAAGTGCGGGTTCGTAAATAATAGAATATCAAAGCCTTGTCTCAGGACAGGCTTTTTCTAATAGAGATAAAAATTCTCTGACATTTATTCTCAGAGTGCTATATTGTAAGCGTAATCACCGATTTGGCTTATACTCTTCGAAAGTCTCTTCAAACCACGTCAGCTTCCATCTGCAACCTCAAAACAGTGTTTTGAGCTGACTTCGTCAGTTCTATCTACAACCTAAAAGCAGTTGCTTTTAGCAACCTGCGACTAGTTTCCTAGTTTGTTCTTTGATTTTCGTTGAGTATTAGTTGCTAGAGCAAGACGCTCGTAAAGCCTAGGTCACAGGTGAACATATGACTGAGGTTTTGAAAAAAATTTTGATATGTAGAAAATAACCGTTAAGTCTAGTTCTTATCGGTTATTTACTTTGTTTAATAGTATTGTTATTGCATCAATCATGTCTGTTTTTGTGATTCTAGTAGTGGTTCAACTTGATTGCTACTATTTTTGATGGTGTGAGTGTGCTTATAATGTATCCCCGTTAAGTACGAAACTTTTTATTATTTTTAACATATGTTAAAAATAAAATTAATAGACCTTAATTTTTCTTGACTTAAATTTTTTTAATTGATATACTATTTTTCAGAGAGCTAACAATTATATATAAATGTACTACTCTATTTCCTAGATAATACTTAGTAAAACTGTTTATAACAAAGGCTAGCAAAGTTAAAGTTTTTATCTATTGGAATTTAAATAAATATGTAAGGAATTAAAATGAAAAAAAGTACAGTATTGTCACTAACCACAGCTGCAGTTATTTTAGCAGCATATGTCCCTAATGAGGTAGTTTTAGCAGACACATCTAGCTCTGAAGATACTTTAACTATCTCTGATAAAGAAAAAGTAGTAGATAAACAAAAAGAAAACAAAGAAAAACTTGAAGATATTCATAATACTATAGAAACTTCAAAGGATACTGAAGAGAAGAAAACAACGGTTATTGAGGAAAAAGAAGTTGTTAGTAAAGAATCTGTGATAGATAACAAAACTAGCAATGAAGAAGAAAAAATCAAAGAAGATTCCAATCAATCCAAAGAAGATAAAGTGGACTCGTCTGCAAGTAAAGACCCAGAAAGTCCCCAAAAAGAGGATAAACTTGTCTATATTGCTGAATTTAAAGATAAAGAATCTGGAGAAAAAGCAATCAAGGAATTATCCAATCTTAAGGATACAAAAGTTTTATATACTTATGATACGATTTTTAATGGTGTTGCAATAGAAACAACTCCAGATAATCTGGACAAAATTAAACTAATAGAAGGTATCTCATCGGTTGAACGATCACAAAAAGTCCAGCCAATGATGAATCATGCTAGGAAGGAAATTGGAGTTGAAGAGGCAATTGATTACCTAAAGTCTATCAATGCTCCATTTGGTAAAAATTTTGATGGTAGAGGTATGGTCATTTCAAATATCGATACCGGGACAGATTATAGGCACAAGGCTATGAGGATTGATGATGATGCTAAAGGTTCAATGAGATTCAAAAAAGAAGACTTAAAAGGTACTGATAAAAATTTCTGGTTGAGTGATAAAATCCCTCATGCTTTCAATTATTATAATGGTGGTAAAATCACTGTAGAAAAAGCTGATGATGGAAGCGATTATTTTGATCCACATGGAATGCATATTGCAGGGATTCTTGCGGGAAATG
>NZ_AFUF01000026.1 GCF_000222785.1 Streptococcus mitis SK569
CCTTAATAGATTTCATATTTTGTTTTTCCTTATATTTCTTTATTGTTTTATTAAACATTTCAAATAAATTTATTGCTTCTCTATGTTGTTCCTTCAGTGTTTCAATCTTTCCTTTATATATGTATAAATCCTTCTCTATTGTATCTACTGAACTTTTACCTTGAATACTATTTTCTAAATTGCTAGAACTATTTGCCATATTATTCAACAATACTTCCTCTAAATTAGTTAAATCATCAATTTTATTTTGGACTTGTTCAATCATATTCTCTAGATATGATATTTGGGCAATGAAATCATTTGTTATATCTTCAAAATCATTCGGACTATTTTCCGCAGATATAAGAAAATCTAATTGTTCTATTTTTTCTTTAATTTTGCTAAGAGGAATTCTTCTATACATATACTGTGGTTCATACTGAAGATTAAATTGTCTAATCAAAGTTTTACCTTTCATAAAGCGATTTTTTTCTACTGAATCTTTATGATATACATAGTAAGAACTAGTTTCTCTGAGAAATACTTTAACTTTTTCTTCTTCCATATTGATCTGAATATTTGGTACAAAAATAAGTCCTTCTTGTCGGATACCAAACTGTACCTTAATGTAAATTCCATCGTCTACTACTTCTTCTATTTGATTAAGATTCAACTCTACTTCAAACTCATGAACAGCATCTCTATTTCTCTTGAAATCTTGATAAGATTTCCATACCATCTCTTCTGACGGTAACTCTTTTTCTTTAATTATCTTTTCTTCATTGTAAAGTTCAACTATATTTTTATTATCTAAGACAAAAGTTTCATTTTTGTTATTAAAATAGTCTTGAAAATAACTAACACTGTACTGATTCATTTTTCCCAATTCCTGTTCTGAAAGCTTAATCCCATTAAATTCAAATAGAACATGTTTTTCTTTCGGAATTATTTTTAAGTCAAAAAATTCTGCTTGTTGAATCAATTCATTCATATTCTTCATTTTCGGAAGTAGAAATTCTAAGATGTTTATAATTTCCCTTTGAACAAATTTTTGCTTAAAATAAGTTTCATTATAAGGTTGTTTTCTATTCAATTTATCATCACGTACGACTTGTTTCATATTTGGATCAGTCATAAAAAAGTAACATGCTTGTGTCTAAAATCAATTTTTAAATGTAAAGCTTTTGCTTTTTTCCTGAAATCTTCAAAATTTTTCGAGTTCTCAATTAGAAAATATACCCGTTGTTTTATTTCATATTTGTAATTGGTTTTTCGATAAACTTCATACTGACGATGCGAATAACGATTTTCTATTATCTTTGCACCTGCAATTTTTGAGAGACGATCTGAAACCATTCGTAGATTACGTTCTGACTTATAATTCCATAGAAACTTTTTATCAGAATTCTGATCAATTGAATTTAGAATGATATGATTGTGGATATGACCTTTATCGACATGTGTTGCTACGATAAAACGAAATCTACCTCCTGTCAACTCTTTAACTGTCTCATAACCAATCCGATTGATTTGTTCGGGAGTAAGATGATCATCTGGAGAAAAAGACTGAATGATATGATGAGAATGAATTTTTCGTTGATTTACTTCTTGCCTATCATGACGAAATTCATAAAGACCATCATTACTTAAAAAATTATCATTGTACATCTTCACTAGTTCTTTATAACTAGGAAAATCTAAATAATTTCTCATACCAAAATCTGAAACTAGTGCTAGATTTTTTGTTTTACTTGGATTCAAAATATATTTGATTAGTTTGCTACGATAATTTTTTCCATGAATCGCAAAGTGTTTAGTGATGACCATAAAATTTCCTCAATTTTTCAGATTGAATAAGAAAATCTTTCTCCACTTCTACTATTAACTCTTCTATACCTTTTCTCAATTCATTTAACTCAACTTCCGTTATTGAATTCGAATAATTTATGCTTCTGGCTATTTGATTAATATTATTTCCGATTCGTTTTAATTCAAAAATCAAATCTTGATAACCAGTTGTATCAATGGTGATAAAATTCATGCCTGGGTCAAGTAGGGTTCGTCGAGCATATTCTGAAAAAGATTGACAACCGCTTTGGTCGATACAATGTTTCAACTGACTCAATTCGCTATCAGACAGAAACACTTTCTTGAGATTGGTTCGGTAACGATGTTCCATGGACTCACCTCATGTATTTATCACGGAAGTCTTGGCTGAGGGGAATAGAGTTTCCAACTTCTTTAATCAACTCCTGTACGCAGGTTAAGAGAATAGATACATGATCTTGTGTAACTTGATGTTCGGACTGTGCTAATATTAAAACACCATAAACGTCACGACTGATTTGTTCTAGTTTTTGGGTTTGCCATAGGGCAAACCACTTTTCAGCAGTCATTTCAAACTCTTCCTCCAGCAATTTATTTCGAGCAAAGGGCGAAAAATGTTCAAATCCCTTATTTTTCATTATCACTTCAATCATTTCCAATTCATTTGCGGTTAAATTAACCTCTTTGCGAATGTCTCTGTATTGTTCTGACATACTATTTCCTCACTTTCATCAATGGTTGGACAATCCCCGACCCCGTATTAACCACGGGAAACTTGCAAAGACAAAATCTATCATCTTGTAAGGCTTTGCGAGCTCAGATATTGTGTCCACAATATCCCAAAAATCATATCGTCTGCCATTTCAAACCTCACGGTTAAAAAAACAAACGATATGAAAATGTGGTGGCATGCCCCCAAACCCCCAAGATAAATCTAAATTAAAAAAGTATAACAAATACTTTTTGATAAAATTATCACAGAAAAAGAGCCCTATCGGACTCTTACAAACTAAAACAATGTCTCTGATATTCATACTGCCTAATACCACTACTGTCTTTGTTCATCTTGATAGAAAAAACAAAATAATGGTCACGACCGTCTAAAGATTTGCTTTTATTTAATTTAAAATAATGTTTTTGAGACATAGCCATTGTGCGTAAAATATCATCAGTGATAAATGTTAATGGTATATCTAAAGCGGAATACTTGTAAAAATCTGACTCAAACCGTAAATAAGAATCAGAAAAATAATCCAGCTGTAATTTATCATCATATAATTCTTTACGATTCATATAAATCCAACCCTTCTATCTGGATATCGAGTATACCTTCCCATCTTAATCGAAGAGAACCAGTGTCTGATTTAATAGATATAAACTCTTTTCCCATCTCTTTAACAATACCCGATACTACTTTTCTTCTATTGGAGAGCTTACAAACAAAAGTTGCAGGGAATACATTCGTATAAAGTTGACGAACAAATAAAACTTTCTCTTCCATTGAGAGAGAAATGGAGACATCTTCTTTATTTTTTTCTTCCCAAAGAGAACTTGAATGTTCTGATAAAAAGAATCCCATCCACTTTGCCATCCCACGATCTTGATACTCTCTTGCAGACAAAAAAGGTAAATAAGAACGATTTATCATTTTAGCCCATCTAATCCTCCAGTTGAATGACCACCAATGAGTTTACTCCTTGCAATTGTTCTAGAAGCCTGATCTAGGGCATTTCCTTTTAATAGCGAAGTGAACCCAAATTCTGTTCGAATAGCATCAATTGCGGACTGGAGCCTTTCTTCTTTTTCTATTTTTTCAATATCATCAAATAATGAAATCAATCCAAAGGATTCATCCACTAAACTGGAATAATTCACTGCCACATTCCTGATAGCCCCGGAAGTATATTTAGTGTGAAATAACTTTAAAACATAGTTTGTCAGTAGTGCTGTTTGATTGGTTGGTTCAATCTTCATTTGAGTATGAATAGACCGTTTCTGTTCCACTTTAGAATACCCCAAGTGTATAGAAACTACTGTTGCTTTTTTACCTGCTCTTCTCAATCTAACCGCAACTTGTTCTGCCATTTCACGAAGTATAATTTCAATATCTCTTTGCTTTATATAATCTCTAGGTAAAACTTGCGAGTTCCCTATTCCTTTTGATTTTGGCTTATAAGGTTTATGAACATTGCTTTCATCAATCCCATTGGCATGAAACCATAACTCTAGTCCCATAATCCCAAGCTCTTTTTTAATCAAGTCAGGATTAGCCTTTGCCAATTCTTTAATCGAAAAGATGCCTAAACCATGTAATCTCTTCTCCAT
>NZ_AFUF01000025.1 GCF_000222785.1 Streptococcus mitis SK569
AACCGCAATCTTCTTCACCAATTTTTGATTGTAAGCATCCATGGCATCCAATCTATAAACCATATCATGCTTTTCTTTATGGGTAGCCGAATAACGTAATGTAAACAATGGTTTGAAATCTTTTAGTCTTTCCTTTGTCTGTTTCCCTTCAACAGACTGAGGTTCATCAATAATCATAATCGGATTCATAGCTGCCAGTACATCAATTGGACGACGCCAACGGAAGTTCTCACGTTCTGAATGAATCAGATCTTTTCTTTTTATTGAAAGCTTGAGAGTTGATGACCATGATTTGAAGATCTGACGAATTGGCAAAACTATCCAAATCACCTAAACGTGAAGAATAGTAGACAAAATAGCGTGGTTGTTTGCCGTACTCCATCTGAAAATGACTTGACATGATCTGTAGAGATTTGAGAACTCCTTCACGAATGGCTACACTTGGAACGACAATGACAAATTTAAGCCAGCCATACCGTTTATTCAACTCCATAATTGTACGGATATACGTGTAGGTCTTCCCTGTTCCCGTCTCCATTTCTATGGAAAAATTGTAAGCTTCTCGTCCAGCGATCATATCAATCGAAAGTTTATCAGAGGGACTTAAACCATAACGAGTTTGCATAGTATGAACATTTTCTCGTATACTTGCTTGACTCAATTGAATCGGTGCATTTCGATAAGCATCTAAAACCAAATCTACCTCATCTGACTTGAGACGACCTGGATCCGCCATATACTGAACTCCAGTATGTTTGGCTTGCCCTTGAAATAAATCTGCAATGGCACTAACCGCATCCAACTGGAATTGTTGTTTTTAAATTGTAGTTTCATAATTTATTTTCTTAAATTCTTATCTTTTTAGAGTAATTATATATAATCAACACTTTGTTAACTGTTTACAAATGTCACAAAATTTCAATATTATATATCTTTGATATCTACTATTTGGTCTATTACTAAGAACATTAGCTACCATGTTGATGGTCTATGAGAAATAGCATACTCTATCAATTCCTCCATGTTACTTTGAATATCTTCATAAACATACTTTGAAGTAGAGAATGGAGATTTATAACAACGGATATAACTGGATAACGATCTGCCAGTTCGTGAAAATTTAAAATCGTCAAATGGATTTCGTCCTTGATTATTTTGATTTCCAAATATATCCTTTAAATTATGAATATATATCCCTACGATTCCTTTATCCAGCTCAATTGCTTTTTTAATCTCATAGTTAATCCATTTACGTCCAGCGGTGTTCTCACCAATCAAAACAACCACACATGAACGCTTTGCCATTTGTTTATCTATCCATAATTCTATCATTGCATCAGATTTTAATTTTACTTCTTCCCATTCATTATCTGAAAAAGTAGATTCACCTGATACTCTCCCCATATTTCTAACTTGTGATGCTCGCCAGTTATCATTACTATAGTGAAAGCTAAAAAATACTTGTCTCTTCATACTTTCCTCACTTATCTAAAAACAATTAAAAGAATCAATGTAGCAATAACTATTAAACCATAGGTATACTTTAAAATGGGACGAAATAGAGCTATCAGAAAATCCCCCTCTTCTTGTTTTGGAGTCATTCTAAAATCTGTTTCTATATCACTTAATCTTACCTCATCGTATAAACATCTAAATTGTCGTTCTAATGACAAATAATAAGCATCATGAAACCAGAATAAGATAGTCACACAAAAATTTAAAAGTAGTATATACCACATACTGGTATTACTAAACCAAAATGCGAACAAGGCACCTATGGAAGTAAACGACCATCCTTTAATGACAAAAGAATTATTACCCATCCGTTCAATAATAGCTTGTATCATCTCTAAATGTTTTACATTGTATTCACTCATAGTCTACACCACCTTCACTTTTGTATGAGGTGACAATTCTTTGAAGATTTCACTTACGTTAATCTTATCTGCTGAATTGGCAAATGAGCTATCACGGAAGACGGCACGGAGTGGTTGTGCTTGAGCGATATGACGGATAACTTCTTCTGATATTTCATCTTCAAAATAAGCCATGAGCGAACCTTGATCTACGTCATAGATTTCTGATCCTGCTACTTTCTCCATATCAATGGCTAGTGACAGTTCCATTCCCCAGGTCAGCATAACTTGGAAGAGTAAATCAAGGCCAGTACGTCCTTCCTTGATATTGGATATACTATCGAACAAGTCGGCTTGGACAAATTGACCAGGATGAGCTGAAACATCCTTAAAATTAGAAGAATCTAGCTTGTAAGCTTTAAATCCAAAGTCTTGCTTGCCAACCAATTCTGGATGTTCCTTCTGAATCTTAGCAGCAGCACGACGTATCCGTTCACGTGAAAGTTGGTCAATGGTTTCATAACCTGCTTCTTTAGCAGCAGACTTATCAGCTACTTCTTCATCCAGAGTACACAGGATAAACTTACGATTTCCACCATCTTCCGCATTCAATTGCATAACTGCGTCTGCCGTAGTACCAGAACCACCGAAGAAATCCAATACTGAACTATTATCTTTGGACAAGGTTACACTTATTAAATACTTTAATAAATTTATAGGCTTAGGATTACTAAATAGTTTATCAATACCAAATAATTTTTTTACATATTCCGTATTAGTTTGTCCATCAAATAAGCCAAAACTAGATTTTATAGCTTTATTTTCATTCTGCAATTCATTCATAAACTCTTTTCGTCTTACTTGACCATTTGGATTTTTGGGAAATATTATATATCTTTCTGATATAAGACGATTTAATTCTTTTTCACTAAATGCCCAAGTATCTGTGTACGATATTCCAGTTTCTGGATCAATAATTGTAAATTCTTTAGAACTTGTTGTCGATTTGATATTAGTATTTCTCCATAAACCTCTAGGATCATTATCTGGATTAGAAAAATCACTTTCTTTTCGCTTTTCTCCTAAAAATTTGAAATCTTTTTTCTTCTGAAATACTAAGATATATTCATGAACTCCAGCCATCATAGTTGTAGGAGGGACTCCTTTAGCTGATGATTTTTTATCCCAAACTATATTTTCTATAAAAGTGCCCTCACCAAATATTTCATCAAGCATTTGCTTAAGATTAGAGTATTCATTTTCATCTATAGAAATAAAAATGGCTCCATTATCTTTTAATAGATTACGCGCTAGACGGAGGCGTGGATACATCATATTGAGCCAGTCTGAGTGGTAGCGAGCCGAAGTCTTTTCATTTGGTCGTAAACCAATAACTTGGCGTCCTTCTTCATCCAAAAGTTCCATCTCTTTCTTCAATACTTCATCTGTTTTTTGGAACTTATCAGAGTATACAAAGTCTTTCCCTGTATTATAGGGTGGATCGATATAAATCATATCGATTTTTCCTAGATAGGATTCTTGTAAGATTTTTAAGACTTCTAAATTATCTCCAGTAATAAAGACATTTTCACTATTTTCAAAGTCAACACTTTCATCAAGATCTGGTCTTAGGGTTTTGGTAGTTGGTCGCCCAGCTTCTGCAATAGCTTCACGCTTGCCAACCCAAGTAAACTCATAGGATTCTCGACCATCCACAATTTCCTCTGACAAAAACTGTTTAAGTTTCTCAAAGTCAATCGCAGGACATAATCTGCCGTGTTCATCCCTCTTTTCCGTCAGAACTTCAGGAAAAAGTTGACCAATTTTTGAAATATTATCTGTAAAAACATCTTTTGAAGTGAGAGTTAATTTCTCAAGTCCAGAGTTTTCACCTGTGTGCTGTGCTGTGCTGTGCTGTGCTGTGCTGTGCTGTGCTGTGCTGTGCTGTGCTGTGCTGTGCTGTGCTGTGCTGTGCTGTGCTGTGCTGTGCTGTGCTGTGCTGTGCTGTGCTGTGCTGTGCTCATGGTAGTATCCTTTCTTAGCTTTGTCAAGCTTTTGTAATTTTAATTTTATAAAAAATTAAGTTGAGTTACCCTATCTTTGTAATGCTTAATTTTTAACAAATTACAGCTTCATTCTATCAAAAATAGGGGTTGAAATCAAAAGAGTTCTCTAATCTCAATTTCTGATTTTCCTTTGTCAAAATTTACAATCAATTTTGCTTCTTTAATGCTTCTATTTCTTTCAATGTAGCCTGATAGTCTCTTTTTATTTCCATTTGTTTTCTCATTGATTTTTCAGAATACATCTTTTTCTTTAGCTGTTGTGCCTTTTTATCTAATTTATCTAATTGGTCACTGAGTTCAATAGAGTTTCTAAGATTACTTGTTTCTAAAACTTGTAATTCTTTCTTACCAGTTTCTTTTACAAGACTCTCATAAACATCATCTAAATCATTTCCCTCAAAGTCAATGCTTAGATCATCATTCGTCTGAAAGCGTCGAATAATTTTAAAGTGCTTGCCATCCTTTTCTTGACTTAATGGCTCTTTATAATGAATAAGTAGTTCTTCACTACCTTGTGGATATTTTACTACAAAGGCTGTATAAATCCCTAATCTTATATCTAGCTGTTCTAATAAAGTTAAGGAAACATCCATTTGTTCAAGTTCTATTTCTAAAACCATGATTTGCTTCACTTTTTTTCCAGCAGGAATATTAGTGGTACTTGTATCAATCTGATGAGTAATTTGAATTGCTCTAATCTGCTCTCTTAAATCTTTCTTTTCTTTTACAGAAACATTAAGGTTATCAAAAAAATCACTATTTCCCTTTTTATGAGGCCGATATAGAAGGTGAGGTTTTGATAAGACTGTATAGGATGGAAATCTAATCATCAGAATCCCCTTTCATCAATATAAAGAAACAAATTAACTCAAAATCATCCATTCCCTCGATGCTAGTATTCATCAAGTCAACAGATCCAAAGTTAAATAGGGCATCCATAGTTGAAATCTGATCATGTTCCATTAGTTGATCGATTGCCTCTTGAAGCAATTCCGAATAAACAACCATTTCTTTACCGTCTTTTGTTTGGCGATTGAACTTGTCTACTACATGATTCAATGGTTTACTTTGGCCCCGACAAATGCTACTGAGGTGCTCCAATATTTTCTTGCTTTCAGACGGAGATAACAGTAGTTCTCCATTTCTATTGATGTAGAGAATATAATATGGATGAAGCTGATTTTGATTATTCTTTCCTTTTATCTGATCTTTATTTTTTAGGACAAAAATGACACCTTCTGATTCTTTATTGGAAGCAGGTAAAATAGTTTGCAATCCTTTTGGAACTCTTTCTAACTCAGGATGTTCTTCCAAATACTTAAGAAGGTCTATACGATAATCTTCTAATCCTAAATCCATAATGGAAATACCATCATTCATCTCCTCTAGATCGACTACTTCATCTCTAAGACGTTCTAATTGTTTTCTTCGGTAATTATTATCCTCTATTTCTTCACTAGATAAAACATTATCATCTGCTGTTGAAGTCAAGACAGAAATTTTCATCCTAGATTCAACTCTAGACTTGAGATCGATATACTCATCTAACTCAAGATTTGGCCAAAAGTTAACTAATTGAATGTATTTATTTTGACTACCAATTCGGTCCACACGACCAAATCGTTGAACAATACGGACAGGATTCCAGTGGATATCATAATTGACCATCATATCTGCATCTTGCAAGTTTTGACCTTCGGAAATCACATCTGTTGCGATTAAAAGATCAATCTCACTCTCATCACCAGGAAACAGAACATCACGAGATTTTGATTTAGGAGAGAAATAAGTTAATAAAGAATTGAGGTCTTTATTTTTAGTTTCCAAAGTTGTTGCAAAACCTTTTGTACCTGAAATCTGAGCAGTGTAGAGACCATACTTATCCAAGACATACTGACTAATATGTTTATAAAGGTAGTTCGTTGTTGTCGCAAATGCGGAGAAAATAATCAACTTTTTATTACCAACATTGATTGGATTTGTTAGTTTCTCATCTATCAATGAAAAAAGAGTCTGGAGTTTTTGGTCTTCTTGTGGCGTTATTTTACTGATTAGATCTTCTAGCTCTGTCAAAATTGCAAAATCTTGTTCTAACTCGACCTTCCAACTACGATAATCCATATCTTGTAAAGCAATACGATTTTTCTTACCAATAGAAAACTCGAAATTACTATCTTCCAAATCAAAATCATCTTCATCAAGATGAGAATCAAGAGGTAAATGATCCAAGCCTGTCAATTCATATTCCTCGATAGCCTTTAAGGTCTTTTCTACATAATCTTTAACAACATCTATTAAAGTATATCGAAAAGCTGCAACAGAACTTTCTAAACGTTTAAGCAGGTTAATCATCATAAGTTTTTTGATACCAGACTCACGACCAAACTGAGTTAAATTCCCCATTTTTCCTTCTTTACTTTTATCGTATTTAACTCTCTTTGATGGGTAAATATGTATCGATGGTTGATAGATAGTCAACTGAAGTTTATCAAGTAAGTGATATAATTTTTTATAGGTAATTCCAAGATTTGAAACTGTTAAATCAGGTTCAAAATTAAGTGGTTTTAAGCGCTGTGGAAATTCTCCAATCGCTTCTCTATCATAAAATTCCCGAATATGTTTTCTACTTCTGGCTATGGTTACACTATCTAGTACTTTAAAGAAATCAAAATCTAATGTAGATAACAGTTTATCTGTTGTTCTCTCTTCTGCAGGTAGGTCAGCCCACTTATTATAAGCAGATTGAGCATTTCTGAAAATATCATTTATAGATGATTTTGTTTCTAATTTACTATCAATTTGATCCGTATCTCCTTCATAGGCTAAAGCAATTTGATTTTTCAAATCATTAAAGCGATTATTAACAGGTGTGGCTGATAGCATGAGTACCTTGGTAGGGACACCAGACTTTATGATTCGATTCATTAAACGGCTGTATCGATTTTCTCTCCCCTCAGATAAGTCATTTTCGCTAGAGCCACCATTTCTAAAATTATGAGACTCATCAATGACAACCAAATCATAAGTATGCCAATTATTTAAGGACAAATCAATTCCATTAGAGTGTCCTTTGTCTCTACTAAGATCTGTATGATAAAGCACGTCATAAAGCAAATGTCTATCATAAATTGGATTATTTACATAATCATGACGATACATATTCCAGTTATTTTCTAACTTTTTAGGACAAAGTACTAAAATACGTTTGCCTCGATAAGCATAATAAGTCATGACCGCTAAAGCTGTATAAGTCTTCCCTAGACCAACCGAATCCGCTAGAATACATCCATTAAATTTTTCTAATTTAGAAATGATCGATTTTACTGCATCCTTTTGGAAATCATATAACAGCCCCCAAATCTTACTTTCTTTATAGCCAACCCCTTCATTTGGTAAAAAGTCTTCATTGATATCTTCTAAAAATTCATTGAATAAATTATATAGCATCACATAGTAAATGAACTCAGGTGAATGTTCTTTGTGAGCTAGGTTTAAATTCTCCAAAAACTCTTCTGTAACATCACGAAAATAATCATCTTCTTCCCAGAGATTATCAAATTCATCTAAATAATTTAAACTAAGTGGTGCATGATAGAGGTTTCTACTCGTTTTAAATAGAGAAGCTTCATAGCCTAATTCTTTGCGATCAAAGTTTTTCAAACGATCTACTGCTACTACATCATCCGAATTTTCAATTCGAATACCATTTGGCATTTCATCTGTTTCAATATTAATCGATTTGAATTGCGCTTTTCTTCGGATCCAATCAGAACATTCACGAGCAATCGCTTTTTGGGTCAGCTCATTCATCAATTTCAGTTCATACTTTCCACCAAAAATCGATTGTTCTCGTTCTTTTTTGGGTATCGTATACTCACGGAAATCTGTTTTGGTTTCATCTGTTATAAAAGTCGGATTTGTAAAAATAAATTTTAACTCTTCTATATTCTCCAATTCCTCTTTCAACTGCTGATAAGCAAACATAGAAAAGGTTGCTGCTGCAATCTTGACTCGGCTTTCTGATTTCAACTCTTTCTTTAACTCATCTCCAAGACGAATCGATCGATTATCAATTTCCATAATTCCTCCCTGTTAGACTATTTCTACTATTATATCATTCTTTGCTAATTCAAAATAGACCTTTTTCTTCTTTCTAAAAAAGGAAAGCCCTGCGGCCTTCCTTTGTCTTACTTGCGTTTCTTCTTAGCTTTTTTCATTTTATTCGCCATGCGTTTCATGGACTGTTTCATGGCAAATTCACCGATTTTACCTTTTAGTCCACCACCAAACATCTGGCTCATATCTGGCAGTCCTGCTCCTCCGAGAGTGGATAAGTCAGGCATCCCACCTTGTCCCATCATTCCTTCAAGGGCAGACATATCCATTCCTCCCATATTTGGCATATTTTTAGGAAGGTTGTTTGGATTGATTCCCATTTGCTTCATCATCTTGTTCATATCCCCAGACATAACACCCTGCATAAGCTGTTTAGCCTGGTTAAAGTCTTTGATGAATTTATTGACTTCTACAAAAGTATTTCCAGAACCAGCAGCGATACGACGGCGACGGCTTGGATTTAACAAATCTGGATTTTCACGCTCTTCAGGTGTCATCGAAGACACAATAGCACGTTTGCGAGCAATCTGGCGTTCATCTACCTTCATGTTTTGAAGGGCTGGATTGTTAGCCATACCTGGAATCATCTTGAGCAAGTCTTCCATTGGCCCCATGTTTTGCACCTGATCCAACTGATCAATGAAATCATTGAAATCAAAGGTGTTTTCGCGCATCTTCTCAGCCATTTCAAGGGCTTTTTGCTCATCGTATTCCTGAGAAGCTTTCTCAATCAAAGTGAGCATATCCCCCATACCAAGGATACGGCTAGACATGCGATCTGGGTGGAAGGTCTCAATGTCCGTAATCTTTTCACCAGTACCAGTGAACTTGATTGGTTTTCCAGTGATGTGACGAACAGAAAGGGCAGCACCACCACGAGTATCACCATCAATCTTGGTAAGGATGACACCAGTAACTTCTAATTGAGCGTTAAATTCACGCGCAACATTGGCCGCTTCCTGACCAATCATGGCATCAACGACAAGCAGGATTTCATTTGGCTGAGCCAAGGCTTTCACGTCACGAAGCTCATTCATCAAAAGCTCATCAATCTGCAAACGACCTGCCGTATCAATCAAGACATAGTCATTATGATTGGCTTGGGCTTGCTCCAAACCTTGACGAACAATCTCAACAGCTGGAACCTCTGTCCCAAGTGCAAAGACTGGAACATCAATCTGTTGTCCCAAGGTCTTAAGCTGATCAATGGCAGCAGGACGATAAATATCCGCCGCAATCATCAAAGGACGAGCATTTTCTTCCTTCTTGAGTTTGTTGGCCAATTTACCAGCAAAAGTTGTTTTACCAGCCCCCTGCAAACCAACCATCATGATAATCGTCGGAATCTTAGGTGACTTGATAATCTCAGCCGTATCAGAACCTAAAACAGCTGTCAGTTCCTCATCAACGATTTTAATAATCTGTTGCGCAGGATTAAGGGTATCAATGATCTCATGTCCGACTGCACGCTCACGAACCTTCTTGATAAAGTCCTTTACAACAGGCAAAGCAACATCGGCTTCAAGCAAGGCCAAACGAATTTCTTTGGTTGCCTCTTGGACATCAGCTTCAGAGATTTTTCCTTTTTTACGTAGATTTTTAAAGACGTTCTGCAAACGTTCTGTTAAACTTTCAAATGCCATTTTTCTTCCTCTTATTCTCTATTATCAATACTTGTTAAAATTTCTATCTGCTCCTGCAGAAAGTCATCCTTGGGATAGCGCTCCAAAATCTGGTCAAAAATCTGACTACGGACAATGTAGTCCGAGTACATGTGCAATTTCATCTCATAATCTTCCAGAATCTTTTCTGTCCGCTTGATATTATCATAGACAGCCTGACGACTGACACCGAACTCTTCAGCAATCTCAGCAAGGCTGTAATCATCAGCGTAGTATAGCTCGATATAATTCATTTGCTTATCTGTCAAAAGCGCCGCATAAAATTCAAAGAGCGCATTCATACGATTGGTTTTTTCAATTTCCATAACTTTTATTATACCAAAAATTAGCCTAATCTACCACATTAGCAGACTAATCTGAGAAGATAACCAGGTAAATTTGAAAAAGACATGAGACTAGTCCCAAGTAATTTCCAATTGATAGCGGGCAAAGGGATGTCCCTCTTGATTTTGTAGTTGATAATCTAGTTCAATCTTTTGCCCATCAACTTCATAACGGCTGGTTTGGATAACAAATTCCTGCATGCCCATAGGTGTAGGAATATAGGCCAAACTATCACTATCCTTTAGGAAGCGCATAATGGTCTTGGGATTGGAAAAACGGCTCATCACCAGTTCTTGACCATGAAATTTAATAACTACTTTTTCCTTTTCCTCATTATAGAAAAGCAGGTAGCTATAATCTCCCTTTTCATGCACTTCTACATCATAGAGTTGGTCAATCACTTCCAACTGCTCATCAAACTGAATCGTATTTCGCATCCGAATCTTCACATCAGGTCCTCTTTCTTGTCTCTTGTCCTACTATTTTACCAAAAAGAGCAGGATTTTGCTATAATGGTCATATGAACGAAAAAGTATTCCGTGACCCAGTTCACAACTACATCCATGTTAATAATCAGATCATCTATGACTTGATCAATACAAAAGAATTTCAGCGTTTGCGTCGGATTAAGCAACTGGGAACTTCCAGTTATACCTTCCACGGTGGCGAGCACAGCCGCTTCTCTCACTGTCTAGGAGTCTATGAAATTGCACGACGCATCACAGAGATTTTTGAAGAAAAATATCCTAAGGAATGGAATCCTGCCGAGTCTCTCTTGACCATGACCGCTGCTCTCCTACACGACCTTGGGCATGGTGCCTACTCCCATACTTTTGAAAATCTCTTTGATACAGACCACGAAGCCATTACTCAGGAGATTATCCAAAATCCTGAGACGGAGATTCACCAAGTCCTGCTACAAGTGGCACCAGATTTTCCAGAAAAGGTAGCCAGTGTCATTGACCACACCTATCCTAACAAGCAGGTCGTGCAACTCATTTCTAGTCAGATTGATGCGGACCGCATGGACTATCTCTTGCGTGACTCCTATTTTACAGGAGCATCCTATGGGGAATTTGACCTGACTCGCATCCTCCGAGTCATTCGTCCTGTCAAAAATGGTATCGCCTTTCAGCGCAATGGCATGCACGCCATCGAAGATTACGTCCTCAGTCGCTACCAAATGTATATGCAGGTTTATTTCCACCCAGCAACACGCGCCATGGAAGTTCTCCTACAGAATCTTCTCAAGCGCGCCAAGGAACTCTATCCTGAGGACAAGGACTTCTTTGCACGAACTTCCCCACATCTCCTGCCTTTCTTTGAAAAAAATGTGACCTTGTCTGATTATCTAGCTCTGGATGATGGTGTGATGAATACCTACTTCCAACTCTGGATGACCAGTCCTGACAAGATTCTTGCAGACCTGTCGCAACGCTTTGTCAACCGTAAGGTCTTTAAATCGATTACCTTTTCACAAGAAGATCAAGACCAGCTCGCTAGCATGAGAAAATTGGTTGAAGACATTGGCTTTGATCCCAACTACTATACTGCCATTCATAAGAACTTTGACCTCCCTTATGATATCTATCGTCCCGAATCTGAAAATCCACGAACCCAGATTGAGATTTTACAGAAAAATGGAGAACTGGCCGAACTCTCTAGCCTGTCTCCTATCGTCCAATCCCTTGCTGGCAGTCGCCACGGAGATAATCGTTTCTATTTTCCAAAAGAAATGTTGGACCAAAACAGTATCTTCGCAAGTATCACTCAGCAATTTTTACACTTGATTGAGAACGATCATTTTACCCCAAATAAAAACTAGAAGAGGAAATTTATGAGTATTAAACTAATCGCCGTCGATATCGACGGAACCCTAGTCAACAGCAAAAAGGAAATCACTCCTGAAGTCTTTTCTGCCATCCAAGATGCCAAACAAGCTGGTGTGAAAGTCGTGATTGCAACTGGCCGCCCTATCGCAGGTGTTGCCAAACTTCTGGACGACTTGCAGTTGAGAGACGAGGGTGACTATGTGGTAACCTTTAATGGTGCCCTTGTCCAAGAAACTGCTACAGGACATGAGATTATTAGCGAATCCTTGACCTATGAGGATTATCTAGATATGGAATTCCTCAGTCGCAAGCTCGGTATCCACATGCATGCCATTACCAAGGACGGTATCTACACTGCCAATCGTAATATCGGAAAATACACAGTGCACGAATCAACCCTCGTCAGCATGCCTATCTTCTACCGCACTCCTGAAGAAATGGCTGGCAAGGAAATTGTCAAGTGTATGTTCATCGATGAACCAGAAATACTCGATGCTGCAATTGAAAAAATCCCAGCAGAATTTTACGACCGCTACTCTATCAACAAGTCTGCTCCTTTCTACCTCGAACTCCTTAAAAAGAATGTAGACAAGGGTTCAGCTATTACTCACTTAGCTGAAAAACTAGGATTGACCAAAGATGAAACCATGGCGATTGGTGACGAAGAAAATGACCGCGCCATGCTGGAAGTCGTTGGTAACCCAGTTGTCATGGAAAACGGAAATCCAGAAATCAAAAAAATAGCCAAATACATCACTAAAACAAATGACGAATCTGGCGTTGCCCATGCCATCCGTACATGGGTATTGTAAAAGGAAAGAATAGAATAGACGAAAACCGCTCGGCTGAGCGGTTTTTGATATCTAATTACATGCCCCCTGCAGGAATCGAACCTGCAACTACTCCTTAGGAGGGAGTTGTTATATCCATTGAACTAAGGGAGCTAGATAAAAACTCTGCTGAAGAAGCAGAGTTTTTTAGTCGAATTAACGACGAATTTCTTTGATACGAGCTGCTTTACCTTGAAGAGCACGCAAGTAGTACAATTTCGCACGACGTACTTTACCGTAACGAACAACTTCGATTTTTTCAACACGTGGAGTGTGGATTGGGAAGATACGCTCAACACCTACACCGTTAGAGATTTTACGAACTGTGTAGTTTTCTGAGATGCCAGCACCTTTACGTGCGATAACAACACCTTCAAAAATCTGGATACGTTCACGGTTACCTTCGACAACTTTCGCGTGTACACGAACAGTGTCACCAGGACGGAATGATGGGATATCTGTACGAAGTTGACCTTCAGTCAAGCTTTGGATTAATGGATTCATTTTATTCTCCTATCTTTGTCAATCTTGAGGAATATTCCTCAGCGGATAAACTGTATTTTTGTGCGTCCATTACACACAGAAACTATCATATCAGATAATTTCAGTTTTGTAAAGCTCTTTTCTCTACTTTTTTGCAACTTTTTGACCGGAATAAATGCTCCACTCTTTTGGCAGGCAATAGGCTATGGCACAGGCAATCACAAAGAAAGGAAGATTGGCATAGCCAAAGGCTTCTCCTCCGATCAAGATCGGTGCGAGCAAGGTCGTGGTCGCACTACCAAAGACACTGGCATAACCAATAGCTGCAACGACCAAGACTGGAAGACCCAGTATAGGTGCGAGAAAGACGCCAAGCGTAGCTCCGATCGCAAAGAGCGGTGTCACTTCTCCTCCTTGGTATCCAGCAGAGATGGTTACCACGGTAAAGAGAAGTTTGAGGATCCAGTCATAAGACTGCGCAGTCCCCTGATGAAAGGCTAGATCAATCAGATTGGTTCCAAGTCCACTATAAGTGCCGACTTTGGTCAGCTGGAGAGTCAAGAGGACTAAGCTGAGACCAGCCCCAATGACAGCAATCCGGATATACGGATTAGGCAAGACTTGAGCGACTGTTTTTTTCAACCAAGAAAGACTAACTACAAAGAGCTTCCCAGCGAGGCCAAAAGCCAAGCCAAGAAGGGCAACTTTGATCAAGGTCTCTGGTGTCCAGCTCAACGTTTCCTTGAGTGGCACAGCAAATTTCTCCAAGCCAAGAGCATGAGAGGTGAAGCTCGCCACGATCGAGGCGATGAGAGCTGGATAGAGAGCAATCAGCTGCAATTCCCCAACGGTCAAAACTTCAAGGGCAAAGAAGGTGGCAGCTAGTGGCGTCTGAAAGAGCCCCGCAAAACCTGCTGCCATCCCGGTCATAAGAAAAATACGTGAAGCATCGGCTATCTTGATATGACGGGCAAAACGATGCGAAAGGGTTGCTCCAATCTGAACAGCTACGCCTTCCCGACCAACCGAACCACCAAAGAGGTGGCTCATCCAGGTCGTCAGCATGATCAAAGGCACCAAGACCAAGGGGATTTCCTCCTCACGCGCGTGTCCAACATCAAAAACTAGGCCCATCCCTTTTGATGCCTTGCCACCAAAACGTTTATAGAGATAAACGATGACAAGCCCTGCTAAAGCCAGGAAAAGAATCAAGGGCCAGTGCTGGCTTCGAACATCTCCGATTAGGAGAAGGCCTTGGCCAAAAATCATATCAATGGTACCGACCAATAGACCGATGAAGAGGGCCATCCCTGTCAGTACCATATACTGTTTTGCTTTTTCCTTGATGGATAGACTAATCACGCGCCCTGACCTCCTCTTGGTAAGTTCTAGAGTGTTTCATCATATCTTGAAACTGGGCTTGAATTGTCGAGCGATACTGCTCATCCATCACAAGAGAGCCGACTTTTTCAAGAACTTCTCTTTCCCTTCCCTGGTCGAGCACAGGGAGTCCCTCTTGCTCCTTATATTTTACAATCTGACCGACACAAACCATCCGTTTTTCCAGCAAGGCTACAAGCTCTTGATCGATTTGATCAATTTCTTGACGAATACTATCTAAATCCATAGTGTCTCCTCCTTTATTTGAATTATTGTATCAAAAAGCCACCAAATAGGCTAGTAAAATCCCAACTCACGATAAGAAAAATGCACTGATTGATTGTATCAGCGCACATTTATGCTTATCCTACCTTAGCAGCCAATTCTTCTGCGAATTGTTCCAAGCGTTCAATATCTTCTTCTTCGGCAGAAAGATCAACTTTAACACACTCTGAACCTTTTTCTGCCCCTGTTGAAACAAAGACACGATCAAAGTCATCAACAGCCTTACAGAATTCATCGTAGAAGGTATCTCCTGAGCCGACCACTCCGTAGATTTTGCCATTCAAGTTGAGATCTGCTAGGTCTTCGTAGAAGTCCATCATCTCATCTGGCAATTCTCCGTCGCCATAAGTATAGGTCGCAACGATAGCGATGTCTGCTTCCAAGAAGTCTGAAGCGTCAACAGTTGTACATTCATCAACATCAACATCCAAGCCCAAGTCGCGTAATTTGTCTGCTACAATATCTGCAATTTCTTCGGTATTACCGGTCATACTGGCAAATACAATTTTTGCTAATGCCATATCGTCCTCCTCAATTTATCTTTCTCCATTATATCACATCTTTTTCATTTTAAAAATAAAAATTCTTGTGCTACAATGAAATGAGAAAGAATTGAGGTTATCTATGGAAATTTGCCATCAAATTTTAGAAAAAATCAAAGAATACGACACGATTATCATTCACCGTCATATGAAACCAGATCCTGATGCCTTGGGAAGTCAGGTGGGATTGAAAGCTCTTCTCAAACATCATTTCCCAGAAAAAACCATCAAAGTCGTTGGTTTTGATGAACCAACTCTTACTTGGATGGCTGAGATGGATCTTGTTGAAGATAGTGCCTACCAGAGCGCACTTGTCATCGTCTGTGATACAGCTAATACTGCTCGTATAGATGATAAGCGCTATAGTCAAGGTGATTTTCTCATTAAGATTGACCACCATCCAAATGATGATGTATATGGTGATCTATCTTGGGTGGATACTAGTTCAAGCAGTGCTAGCGAGATGATTACCCTATTTGCCCAAACAACCCAACTGGCCTTGTCAGATCGAGCTGCTGAGTTGCTCTTTGCAGGAATTGTTGGTGATACAGGTCGATTCCTCTACCCTTCTACGACTGCACGGACCCTCCGCCTAGCTGCGTCTCTGAGAGAACAAAACTTTGACTTTGCGGCTCTCACTCGCAAAATGGACACTATGAGCTACAAAATTGCTAAACTTCAAGGCTACATCTACGACCATCTAGAAGTGGATGAAAATGGTGCTGCTCGCATTATCCTGAGTCAAGAAGTCTTGAAACAATTCAATGTTACCGATGCTGAAACTGCAGCCATTGTCGGTGCACCTGGACGCATTGACAGTGTCAACCTCTGGGGAATTTTTGTGGAGCAGGCTGATGGTCACTACCGTGTTCGCTTACGCAGTAAAATCCATCCTATCAATGAAATTGCCAAGGAACATGATGGTGGAGGCCACCCTCTAGCAAGTGGTGCTAATTCCTATAGCCTAGAAGAAAACGAAATCATCTATCAAAAGTTAAAAAACTTGCTTAAAAACTGATAAAATACTTGCCAAACTTTTTAGAATCTGATAGACTAGTATGGTAACAATCTATGGCTCGCAAAGAGACCATGGCAGAAAGGAAATATTGCAAAATGAAAAAAGATATCCATCCAGAATATCGCCCAGTTGTCTTCATGGACACAACTACTGGTTACCAATTCCTTAGCGGTTCAACAAAACGCTCTAACGAAACAGTTGAGTTCGAAGGCGAAACTTACCCATTGATCCGTGTGGAAATTTCATCAGACTCACACCCATTCTACACTGGACGTCAAAAGTTCACTCAAGCAGATGGACGCGTGGATCGTTTCAACAAAAAATACGGTCTCAAATAATGATAAAAAGAACAGTTTCAGCTGTTCTTTTTTTGTTACATGACTATTGATCCAAAGTATTCAGTATGCTATTAGGTACTTTTTTTGTTTTACAATTTTATAAAGTTTATTAAATCACAAATTTTAAGGCCACACAAATTACGTGATTTAATATAAAATTTAAAAATCTGAATTGTTTTTAAAATTTTTATACTCTCTAAAAACACCTCTATAATACATACTCAGACCTAATATAGCAATAAATTTATGAATAATAGTATTTGATTCGAATAAAATGTTAATGGCTATCCCAGTCATTATAAAACTAATTGCAATTATTAAACGATGCTTCATCTGTACCTCAACTTTCTATATCTCCAGTTCTTCCCAAAAAGCTTATAATAGCTCCACCATGTCCTCCTAAAGCAACAATTCCTTCTCAAAACATGAAAGTCCACCTTCAATGCTGGACAATATTACTTCAAATTGTCTCATCATGAATACTTCCTTAGATTTATATAAAAAATTTTTTGTCTTGTTAAAAACTTGGTAAGTTTTTTCTGCTCATTTTCCTTATCTCGTTATACCAAAAGAAATTAATCCTTGAGCTAGATTTTTACTCAATTGTCCATATGTGGCAATTTCTTTATAAAATGTCGCAACCTTTGGGCTCATTGATTTGTGACTATTAATCCCACAAACAGCCTGCTGACGAAGAGCTTCAGCCAACTCCATGACAACTCTCTGCTCATTTTTTGTATTCTCTAATAGAATTTTATAACGTAATAAAATATCTCGTTCATTTTTATGAATATCTGTATCTAAAATCAAATTATAAATCTTATTAAGAATTTCTTCTGTTCTCTTATCCATAAATTATCCTCTATAAGCTAAAATCCAATATCTCCTCCCCAATGATGATATCCAACCATTAGCCATGACATCTTTAGTTGACTCAAAACCACACTTAGTTACAATATCCCCATTCTCAATTTGGAAATTAACAGATGAAATATTGTCCAAACATGTAATGAGGCGAAAAAGTATCGTCATCACAACCTTATAAAGTTCCCTTTTGGTTTATTCCTTTTAAACCTATACAAATCAATAGTAGAGTGGCTATGATATCAACAATATCTGGTGACTTTAGTAAAGACAAGACTCCTAGAGAAATAATGTAAAATATACTAATTACTTTTCTCATTATCTATAAAAACTATCTGCCGCTAGCCCGCCTGTTGAAATCGCAAATGCAACACCAACAGGACCAGTAAATGCAGTTAAACCTAAATAAATTGACATACCAACTAATACTACACAAGTAGGATTTAATCCACCAGAGTACTCTTGTAAATCACTGTTTTTTAGAATTGAAAACTGACTCATTGAACTATTCATTGTACATCCTCTCTTTTTAGCAAACTCGCATAGCTGTATCACCACCTAGAATCGCAGCACCAGCAGGTCCAGCGTATAAAAAGCCTATCTCAGTCATCCCTGCCCTACCTGAAATACATGCCAAATCATTTTTACCTCCTTCAACACAATAATAGAAAGAGCATCAGCTTTGAACACATTAACTTGTTCTATTGTTTTTGTATCCATGATGAATATCTCGTATATAATAGAAATCTTTTGTCAGATTATAACCTTGACAAGTTCAGTATAGCAGAACAAAATCGATTTTTACCACAAAGTATTTACATGTTGCTAACTCCACTTATTTTCAAATTTAAATAGACAC
>NZ_AFUF01000024.1 GCF_000222785.1 Streptococcus mitis SK569
AGTTAATATCATTCTGCATTACTAGTTTAATTTGATACAGTGCAAATCGAAAAATTAATAGCAATAATAAAAAGCCATTTCCAAAAAACAAGAAATACATTGCTAAATCACTCTTTAAATAGTATAGAAACCAAATAAGCATCCAAAGTATGCTCATTTTTATAAAGATATTACTTACTATCCATTCAATCTTTAGCAAGAGATAATTAACTATGTTCATTATAACAATCTCCATATTTCCATCCTCATCATATCTATAGCTCAATCACTTTACTACTATGTCTCAAAATAATTTATTATTATATACTATAAGTAAAACGCTAACTCATTCTTTTTTTGAAATATGTAATTCGATATTATTCGAGGAAATAATGTATCCTACTGTGAATAATACTACAAATATATGAGTATAAAATAATACAGATGACGACTTATAACCATCTATAACGACAAAAATAATTGATAATAGTAACAGAAAAAATGTAGGTGCTAAAATCTTTTTAATAAATTGCTTGTATCGATTAAAACATAGTTCAAAACTGATGTTTCCTCTCTTCTTATTATGCGTTAATAAGTGAATCAGCAACTCAAAAAACACACTACCTACAGAAAGAACTAAAACTTCGCTTATTGGAACATTTAGAACTATTCCAATCGCACCTATTATAAAAAAGATATAAAAAGAGCTAAAATTAGCCTAAATTCACCACTTTCCATCAACTAACCCCTTTTCTATAAAAATCTAGCGATAGCCCATATAGCTGTGCAATATTGTGCTCATAAAACACCTCCAGCCTAAGTTCCAGATCTTGGTGCAACCAAACTACCAATCATTGCTCCTGCTAATGTGCAAACTTCCCCTGCACTAGCTGTTCCTCCCTCAATACTAGCCAACATTTGGGTATCCAAAACATCAAATTGAATCGTTGTCTTTGTTTCCATGGGGAATACCTCCATATTAATTTTTATTATTTTTGTCGGATTGCAATTTTGACAAGTTCATTATAGCAGGAAAAAAGAAATTTTTACCTCAAAGTCTTTAAATGTACTTTTTTCATCACGAAACGTATTTT
>NZ_AFUF01000023.1:0-42500 GCF_000222785.1 Streptococcus mitis SK569
GGTTAGAAGTGGAAGTGTGGCGACACATGTAGCGGACTAATACTAATAGCTCGAGGACTTATCCAAAGTAACTGAGAATATGAAAGCGAACGGTTTTCTTGGTTTGAATAGATATTCAATTTTGAGTAGGTATTACTCAGAGTTAAGTGACGATAGCCTAGGAGATACACCTGTACCCATGCCGAACACAGAAGTTAAGCCCTAGAACGCCGGAAGTAGTTGGGGGTTGCCCCCTGTGAGATATGGAAGTCGCTTAGCTCTAGGGAGTTTAGCTCAGCTGGGAGAGCATCTGCCTTACAAGCAGAGGGTCAGCGGTTCGATCCCGTTAACTCCCATTTTAGCGGGTGTAGTTTAGTGGTAAAACTACAGCCTTCCAAGCTGTTGTCGCGAGTTCGATTCTCGTCACCCGCTTTGAACTTTGTTCTTTGTACCAAGTTTTTAACTTGGGCGCGTAGCTCAGGTGGTTAGAGCGCACGCCTGATAAGCGTGAGGTCGGTGGTTCGAGTCCACTCGTGCCCATAGTGTTTAGTCCACTACTTAGCGATTGAAATATTATCTTTTCACTAAGAGGACAGGGGATTGTCCCCGTATAAACTATTTTGGAGGATTACCCAAGTCCGGCTGAAGGGAACGGTCTTGAAAACCGTCAGGCGTGTAAAAGCGTGCGTGGGTTCGAATCCCACATCCTCCTTTTTATTAACGCGGGATGGAGCAGCTCGGTAGCTCGTCGGGCTCATAACCCGAAGGTCGTAGGTTCAAATCCTGCTCCCGCAATAAGGCTCGGTAGCTCAGTTGGTAGAGCAATGGATTGAAGCTCCATGTGTCGGCGGTTCGATTCCGTCTCGCGCCATTTATATATTTTGGAAGGGTAGCGAAGAGGCTAAACGCGGCGGACTGTAAATCCGCTCCTTCGGGTTCGGGGGTTCGAATCCCTCCCCTTCCATTTTACGGGCATAGTTTAAAGGTAGAACTAAGGTCTCCAAAACCTTCAGTGTGGGTTCAATTCCTACTGCCCGTGTTAATAGAATTATGGCGGGTGTGGTGAAGTGGTTAACACACCAGATTGTGGCTCTGGCATGCGTGGGTTCGATCCCCATCACTCGCCTATTTTATATTATTGGGGTATAGCCAAGCGGTAAGGCAAGGGACTTTGACTCCCTCATGCGTTGGTTCGAATCCAGCTACCCCAGTTACTATTTGCCGGCGTGGCGGAATTGGCAGACGCGCTGGACTCAAAATCCAGTGTCCGCAAGGACGTGCCGGTTCGACCCCGGCCGCCGGTATAGTATAGAACTAGGAACGTAGTTAATCTTCGTTCCTTTTTTGTATTATTTTATGGTATAATAATAGTTATTCAAATTTTATTTAGATTAAGAAAGTGTAGGATAGTATGTCTCGTTCTATCGATTTATTAAAACATCGGTATTTGAAAAATATTAAAGAAAATCCTGAATTGTTTGTCGGAATTGAGTTGGAGTATCCTGTTGCAAATTTAGAAGGTGATACTACAGATATTGAAATTATCAAACACTTATTCCGATATTTAGTTTCTGCTTTGGATTTCACTGTAGAAAAGGTAGATGATTTTGGATGTCCTATTCAGTTAGTGGATCCAGTAAGTCAGGATGCTATTTTATTTGAAGTTTCCTATACTACGATTGAGTTTGCATTTGGCAAGGCTGAAACGATTCAAGAGGTTGAAGAACGTTTTAGTATTTATATGGAAGCAATCCAGAAGAAGTTAGCTGAATCAAATCATGCTATTGTTGGCTGTGGTATTCATCCCAACTGGGATAAAAATGAGAATTGTCCAGTGGCTTACCCACGGTATCGCATGTTGATGGACTATTTGAATTTGAGTAGAAATGTGACTAAATCAGAGTTGCATCATTTCCCTGAATATGGTGCTTTTATCTGTGGGAGTCAGGTTCAGCTTGATGTTTCAAAATCTAACTACTTACGGGTGATTAATGCTTTTACTCAAATTGAAGGGGCTAAGGCTTATTTATTTGCCAATTCTGAGTTTACAGGGGCGGATTGGGATACGAAAATTTCAAGGGATATTTTCTGGGAAGAATCGATGCATGGTATCTATCCAGAAAATGTCGGAGTCAATGCTAGGCTCTTTAAAGATGAGGATGATTTTTTTGATTATCTAGATCATTCTGCAATTTTTACTGCGGAACGTAATGGACAAACATATTATTTTTATCCGATTCAGGCCAGGGACTATTTGGCTACATCTGAAATCCAAGCATATGCTCTGAATGGGGATAAGATTCTTATTTACCCTCAAGAGAAGGATTTTGAAACTCATCGTAGTTATCAGTACCAAGACTTAACGACTCGCGGAACGGTTGAGTTTCGTAGTGTGTGTACTCAACCTCTTGATAGAACCTTCGCTTCAGCAGCTTTTCACTTGGGATTATTGGTTAATTTAGATAAGTTAGAAGCTTACTTAGGAACAGCACCTTTCTTTAAAGAATCTGGGCGAAATTATAAGTTTTTAAGACGACAATTTTCTAAGAAAAAGCTTACAGAACAGGAAGAAACTGCGATTATAGAGTTTTCCAAAGACTTACTCCTGCTAGCTGAGGAAGGACTGGAGATGAGAAATAAGCAAGAAATGACCTACTTACAGCCTTTGAAAGAAGAATTGAATCTATAATTTCTCTTATAAAGGGAGAATTTTCTGAAAAATCATGATATAATGGTAGAGACTATAGATAAAGGATAGAGAGTAATGACATTAGTTTATCAATCAACGCGTGATGCGAAAAATACAGTAACTGCTAGCCAAGCTATTTTGCAAGGTTTGGCGACGGATGGTGGTTTATTTACACCGGTTACTTATCCAAAGGTAGATTTGGACTTTGACAAATTAAAAGATGCTTCTTATCAGGAAGTTGCTAAGTTAGTTTTGTCAGCATTTTTAGATGACTTTACAGCTGAGGAGTTGGACTACTGTATCAACAATGCCTATGATAGCAAGTTTGATACTCCAGCTATAGCACCATTAGTGAAATTAGACGGGCAATATAACTTGGAACTTTTCCATGGTTCAACAATTGCTTTTAAGGATATGGCCTTGTCTATTTTGCCATACTTTATGACAACAGCTGCTAAGAAACATGGCTTGGAGAACAAAATCGTCATTTTGACAGCGACATCTGGTGATACTGGGAAAGCTGCTATGGCAGGATTTGCGGATGTACCTGGTACTGAGATTATCGTCTTTTATCCAAAGGATGGTGTCAGCAAGGTTCAAGAGTTGCAAATGACCACTCAGACTGGCGACAATACTCATGTTATCGCTATTGATGGTAACTTTGACGATGCGCAAACAAATGTGAAGCATATGTTTAACGATGTGGCTCTTCGTGAAAGATTAGCGGTCAATAAGTTGCAATTTTCGTCAGCTAACTCTATGAACATTGGTCGTCTGGTGCCACAGATTGTCTATTATGTTTATGCTTACGCTCAGTTGGTCAAGACTGGTGAGATTGTGGCTGGTGATAAGGTCAACTTCACAGTACCAACAGGAAACTTCGGAAATATCTTGGCTGCCTTTTATGCTAAACAAATCGGTCTTCCAGTTGGTAAATTAATCTGTGCTTCAAATGACAACAATGTTTTGACAGACTTCTTCAAGACACGTGTTTACGATAAGAAACGTGAGTTTAAGGTGACGACTAGTCCATCTATGGATATTTTGGTATCTTCAAACTTGGAGCGTTTGATTTTCCATCTTTTGGGTAATGATGCGGTTAAAACAGCTGAACTCATGAATGCCTTGAATAGCCAAGGTCAATATGAGTTGACTAATTTTGATGCAGAGATTTTGGACCTCTTTGCAGCTGAATATGCGACTGAGGAAGAAACAGCGGCAGAAATCAAGCGTGTTTATGAGTCAGATTCTTATATCGAGGATCCACATACGGCGGTTGCCTCAGCAGTTTATAAGAAATACCAAGCTGCTACTGGAGATGTAACTAAGACAGTAATTGCATCAACAGCTAGTCCATACAAGTTCCCAGTGGTTGCAGTAGAAGCTGTAACAGGGAAAGTTGGCTTGACTGACTTTGAAGCCTTGGCTCAATTACATGAAATCTCAGGAGTGACTGTGCCACCGGCAGTTGATGGACTTGAAACAGCTCCAGTTCGTCACAAGACAACAGTGGCAGCTGCTGATATGAAAGCAGCGGTTGAGGCTTATCTAGGACTTTAAGACAGAGGGAGTAAACTCGGTTGGGAAACTAACTGAGTTTCTTTTCATCAGGAGGAAGGATTGTTTAAGAAAAATAAAGACATTCTTAATATTGCCTTGCCAGCTATGGGCGAAAACTTTTTACAAATGCTCATGGGGATGGTGGACAGTTACTTGGTTGCTCATTTAGGATTGATAGCTATTTCGGGTGTATCAGTAGCTGGCAATATTATCATGATTTATCAGGCGATTTTCATAGCTCTGGGAGCTGCTATTTCCAGTGTTATTTCAAAAAGTTTGGGGCAGAAAGACCAGTCGAAGTTGGCCTATCATGTGACTGAGGCCTTGAAGATTACATTATTATTAAGTTTCCTTTTAGGATCTTTGTCCATCTTCGCTGGGCAAGAGTTGATAGGACTTTTGGGGACGGAGAGAGATGTAGCTGAGAGTGGTGGACTCTACCTTTCTTTGGTAGGCGGATCAATTGTTCTCTTAGGTTTAATGACTAGTCTGGGAGCCTTGATTCGTGCAACGCATAATCCACGTCTTCCTCTCTATGTTAGTCTTTTCTCCAATGCCTTGAATATTCTTTTTTCAAGTCTAGCTATTTTTGTTCTGGATATGGGGATAGCGGGTGTTGCTTGGGGGACTATTCTGTCTCGTTTGGTTGGTCTTGTGATTTTGTGGTCGCAATTAAAGCTGCCTTTTGAGAAGCCGACTTTTGGTTTAGATAAGGAACTATTGACCTTGGCTTTGCCAGCAGCTGGAGAGCGACTTATGATGCGGGCTGGTGATGTCGTTATTATTGCCTTGGTCGTTTCTTTTGGAACGGAGGCAGTGGCTGGAAATGCAATCGGAGAAGTCTTGACCCAGTTTAACTACATGCCTGCTTTTGGAGTTGCTACGGCAACGGTCATGCTGGTAGCTCGAGCAGTTGGAGAGGATAATTGGAAAAGAGTAGCTAGTTTGAGCAAGCAAACCTTTTGGCTTTCTCTGCTTCTCATGTTGCCCTTGACGCTTAGTGTCTATGCCTTAGGAGTACCACTGACTCATCTTTATACGACTGATCCTCTAGCGGTGGAGGCTAGTGTTCTGGTGGCACTTTTCTCTCTACTAGGGACTCCCATGGCGACCGGAACAGTCATCTATACGGCAGTTTGGCAAGGTTTGGGGAATGCTCGCCTTCCCTTTTATGCGACAAGTATAGGGATGTGGTGTATCCGCATTGGGACAGCCTATCTGATGGGGATTGTTCTTGGTTGGGGCTTGCCGGGTATTTGGGCTGGAACCCTTTTGGATAATGGTTTTCGTTGGTTATTTCTACGCTACCGTTACCAGCGTTATATGAGCTTGAAAGGATAGGAAATGCAAAAAACAGCTTTTATTTGGGATTTAGACGGGACTTTATTGGACTCTTACGAAGCGATTTTGTTAGGGATTGAGGAGACTTTTGCTCAGTTTGCTATTCCTTATAATAAGGAGAAGGTGAGAGAGTTTATCCTCAAGTATTCTGTGCAGGATTTGCTTGTGCAGGTGGCAGAAGAGAGAAAATTGGATGTGGAAGTGCTAAATCAGGTGCGTGCCCAGAGTCTGGCTGAAAAGAATGCTCAGGTAGTCTTGATGTCAGGTGCGCGTGAGGTTCTAGAGTGGGCAGACCAAGCAGGGATTCAACAGTTTGTCTACACTCATAAAGGGGACAATGCTTTTACCATTCTCAGAGACTTGGGTTTGGAATCCTATTTTACAGAGATTCTAACCAGTCAGAGTGGTTTTGCGCGCAAGCCAAGCTCAGAAGCGGCTACCTATCTGATAGCCAAGTATCAGTTGGATCCTGATAATACTTATTATATAGGGGATCGAACTCTAGATGTGAAATTCGCCCAGAATAGTGGGATTCAAAGTATCAACTTTTTAGAGTCGACTTATGAAGGCAATCACAGGATTCAAGCATTAGCAGATATTCCCCTTATTTTTAAGGCTAAGTGATAAAAAGATTGTGTCAGTTTGGTGACAGTGACTTAACAAACTATTTCAAGTAATCGAGTTTGTTACAAGGAATGGACAGTTCTGTTAAATAGGCCCGAGAGGGCTTTTTTTCTGCATTTTTTGTGTTATCATAGTCAGGTACTCATTTGAAAGGAATTTGAAAGAATGAAGAAAAGAATATTATTAGCCTCAACGGTAGCCTTGTCATTTGCCCCCGTATTGGCAACTCAAGCAGAAGAACTTCTTTGGACTGCACGTAGTGTTGAGCAAATCCAAAACGATTTGACTAAAACGGACAACAAAACTAGCTATACCGTTCAATATGGTGATACCTTGAGCACCATTGCAGAAGCCTTGGGTGTAGATGTCACAGTTCTTGCGAATTTGAATAAAATCACGAATATGGACTTGATTTTCCCAGAAACTGTTTTGACAACGACTGTCAATGAAGCAGAAGAGGTAACGGAAGTTGAAATCCAAACTCCTCAAGCAGACTCTAGTGAAGAAGTGACAACTGCGACAGCAGATTTGACAACCAATCAAGTGACGGTTGATGATCAAACTGTTCAGGTTGCAGACCTTTCTCAACCGATTGCAGAAGCTCCAAAAGCGGTAGAAACTACAAGTACAAAAGAAGTAGCATCAAGTTCAGAAGTTACAGAGACAGTGATTGCTTCAGAAGAAGTCGCGCCATCTACAGGAAATTCTGTTTCAGAGAAGCAAACAGCCGAAACAAGCAATGCAGTTGCAGAAGCAGCTCCTCAGGCAACGACTCCAGCTGAGAAAGAGGAAACACAAGCAAGCCCTCAGGCTGAGTTAACAGTGGAAACAACTACAACTCCAGTAGAAGAAAAAGCAATAGAAACAACTGCAACAAGTTTAGAAGAAGTAAAAGAAGTAGCATCAAGTGAAGCTACACCAGCAGTTTCTACTTATCAACCAGAAGAGGTGAAAACAGTTTCAACAACTTACGCGGCTCCAGCTGCGCCCGATTATGCTGGACTGGCAGTAGCGAAATCTGAAAATGCTGGCCTTCAACCACAAACAGCTGCCTTTAAAGAAGAAATTGCTAACTTGTTTGGCATTACATCCTTTAGTGGTTACCGTCCAGGAGATAGTGGAGATCACGGAAAAGGTTTGGCTATCGATTTTATGGTACCAGAAGGCTCAAAACTAGGGGATAAGATTGCGGAATACGCTATTCAAAACATGGCCAGCCGTGGAATTAGTTACATTATTTGGAAACAACGTTTCTATGCTCCATTCGATAGTAAATATGGACCAGCTAATACTTGGAACCCAATGCCAGACCGTGGTAGCGTGACAGAAAATCACTATGACCACGTTCACGTTTCAATGAATGGATAAATCAGACTTTGTAATATCATTTTGACGAATGAGATGTCGCTTTCGTGATAGGAAGTGAGTCTTGTTCGTTTTTTCTTTGTCATACTCTTCGAAAATCTCTTCAAACCACGTCAGTTTTATCTGCAACCTCAAAGCTGTGCTTTGAGCAACCTACGGATAGCTTCCTAGTTTGCTCTTTAACTTTCATTGAGTATCAATATGAATGGAAAATGGGAAGTTACCATTTTGCAATGATTGAAGCATGATTCTTGCAATTTATTTTACTTTGCATTATGATTGACTAATCAACTATTGATGAGTCAATCGAAAGGAAGAAGACATGATAGAGATTCAAGATTTACTGTATCAACTCCGCTTGTCTGAGCAAGCGAGTACTCAATTGTTTGAAAAAAAGGCTTGGGATTAGTTTGACACGGTATCAGATTTTATTATTTTTGCTGGAGCATTCCCCTTGTAACCAAATGGCAGTTCAGGATCGTTTGAAGATTGATCAGGCTGCCTTGACACGACATTTCAAGATTTTAGAAAAGGAAGGTTTGGTGGAGCGTCAGCGCAATCCTGAAAATCAGCGGGAAGTGTTGGTAGAGGCTACGAAGTATGCCAAGGAGCAGTTAGTGGTGAATCCCCCTCTGCAACACATCAAGGTTAAGGAAGCGATGGAAAGTATCTTAACAGAGTCTGAAAGAACAGAACTCAGCCGTTTATTAAATAAATTGGTTTTGGGTATTGAAAATATAGAAATTTAAGGAGAAATAGATGTCAATTATTACAATTATTTTAGCAACGATTGTTGCTTTGGAGCATTTTTACATTTTTTATTTGGAAAGTATTGCAACGCAATCAGATTCAACTAGTCGTGTTTTTAACATGGAAAAGGAAGAACTAGCTCGTCCGTCAGTAAGTTCATTGTTTAAAAATCAAGGGATTTATAATGCTCTGTTAGGATTCTTTCTCCTGTATGGCATTTATTTCTCACAGAATTTAGAAATTATGACTATCTTTGTCTTATTTGTGATTGGGGCTGCGGCTTATGGCTCTCTAACAGCAGATAAGAAAATTATTTTGAAGCAAGGTGGACCAGCTATTTTGACCTTGATTAGTATTTTACTTTTTAAATAAACTCAAAATGTCAATCCTAGTCTCGCTAATCCTTTTCACTCCAGAATAAGGGAAATATGTTATACTTGTTTTTAAGAAAAAAGTATCATTGAATTTGTTTTGAGGAGTTAGAAATGAAAGTATTAGTGACAGGTTTTGAGCCCTTTGGAGGGGAAAAAGTCAATCCAGCTTTGGAGGCCATTAAAGGTTTACCAGCTGAAATCCATGGTGCTGAGGTCAGCTGGCTAGAAGTGCCAACAGTCTTTCACAAATCGGCCCAAGTGTTGGAAGAAGAGATGAGTCGTTATCAACCTGATTTTGTTCTTTGTATTGGCCAAGCAGGTGGAAGATCTAGCTTGACGCCTGAACGAGTGGCCATTAACCAAGACGATGCACGGATTCCTGATAATGAGGGTAATCAACCGATTGACCTTCCTATTCGTCCAGATGGTGCTCCTGCCTACTTTAGTAGTCTACCGATTAAAGCGATGGTTCAAGCTATAAAAAAAGAGGGTTTACCGGCCTCTGTTTCCAATACGGCAGGAACTTTTGTCTGCAACCATTTGATGTATCAGGCTCTCTATTTGGTAGAAAAGAAATTTCCACAGGTTAAGGCAGGTTTTATGCATATTCCTTATATGATGGAACAGGTGGTGAATCGGCCTACCACTCCAGCTATGAGTTTAGTGGATATTAGGCGAGGGATAGAAGCGGCAATCGGTGCCATTATAGAGCATGGCGATCAGGACCTCAAGTTGGTAGGCGGAGAAACTCATTGATAGAAAAAAGCTTGAGGGGTCACCTTCAAGCTTTTGGACGTTTTCGAGCCAATACTGCTCGGTAAAAAATTATTTTATTGATTTGAATGTAGGGTAGGAGTGAGAAACTAGCAATCCCAAAGGTAATCCAATTGAGGAAATACCAAGGAAGGAGTTGTAAGTCTAGGACGAAACGCTGGAACTTGTAACCTTTCATCAGGAAACGGCTGGTCTTAAGGACTTGTCCTGGTTTGGCTTGTCCTAAGTCTAGGGTGTCACAGAGGAGAAATTCTACCTGCGAATAGGCATAGTACTGTGGAATATAGAGACTGTTTCCTATAATCATCAAGAAAATACTTGCTAGAAAGTAAAGACCAAAGGTCATGAGGAAGCGTTCGGTTTCAATTGACGTGAGATCTAGATTGGGAAACTCAGGGTGGAGGGCAACGAATTTCTTTGCAAGAAAGCTACTGTAAAAAAGGAAGTAAATTCCAAGCAAACTAGGAATGCTCCATAAGAAGAGATAGAAACGTTTGAGAAGTAGAGTCAAAAAGGTTTGTGAAAAGTGCTCTTCGTCAAAGAGTGCAAGACTATTTTTGACGGATAGTTCTGTATCTGAATTCTTGATGAGTTTCAGCGTTGTATAGACTGAACTGGTTAGAAGTATCGTTCCGATAAAGGAGACTAATAGTGGGAAAAGGTAGGCTTGGAATACATGACCAAATACGCTTAAAGAGGATTGTTCTAAAATAGCCTCGTTGATACGCTCTAAGGGATTGAGGAAGCCAGACAAGATGACCAGTATACTAGGTAAGAGATAGACGAGAAAGAGGCGGGGATTTTCAGCTTGAAATTGCCTAGCCTGCAGACGAATGGTTTTTAAATCAATTTTTGGGTATTTCATTCTCTCATTATACCATAGTTCGTGACAGTTCCTGCTTTTTTTGATAAAATCATACAGTATGCCCTTGAGCACAAAGTATGAACTGGGACTGTTTTTCCCAGCTTCGGAGGTAGAAAATGTCAGATTCACCAATCAAGTACCGTTTGATTAAGAAAGAAAAACACACAGGAGCTCGTCTAGGAGAAATCATCACTCCCCACGGCACCTTCCCGACGCCTATGTTTATGCCAGTTGGGACTCAAGCCACTGTCAAAACTCAGTCGCCTGAAGAATTGAAGGAGATGGGTTCGGGAATTATCCTGTCAAACACCTATCATCTCTGGCTGCGTCCTGGAGATGAACTCATTGCACGCGCAGGAGGTCTCCACAAGTTCATGAATTGGGATCAGCCAATCTTGACGGATAGTGGTGGTTTTCAGGTTTATTCTCTAGCTGATAGCCGTAATATCACAGAAGAAGGCGTAACTTTTAAAAATCATCTCAATGGTTCCAAGATGTTCCTATCACCAGAAAAGGCCATCTCTATTCAGAACAATCTGGGCTCAGACATTATGATGTCCTTTGACGAATGTCCCCAGTTTTATCAACCTTATGACTACGTTAAGAAATCAATCGAGCGTACCAGCCGTTGGGCTGAGCGTGGTTTGAATGCTCATCGTCGTCCGCATGACCAAGGCTTGTTTGGAATTGTGCAGGGAGCAGGATTTGAAGACTTGCGTCGCCAATCGGCTCATGACCTTGTCAGCATGGATTTCCCAGGCTACTCTATCGGTGGCTTGGCAGTGGGAGAAACCCACGAAGAGATGAATGCTGTTTTGGACTTTACAACTCAACTGCTGCCTGAAAACAAACCTCGTTATCTGATGGGTGTGGGAGCACCAGATAGCTTGATTGATGGAGTGATTCGTGGGGTGGATATGTTTGACTGTGTTTTGCCGACTCGTATCGCTCGTAATGGGACTTGTATGACCAGTCAGGGACGTTTGGTTGTAAAAAATGCTCAGTTTGCTGAGGACTTTACGCCATTGGATCCTGAGTGTGATTGCTATACATGTAAGAACTATACACGGGCCTATCTTCGTCACCTGCTCAAGGCTGATGAAACCTTCGGTATCCGCTTGACTAGCTACCACAATCTTTACTTCTTGCTTAACCTGATGAAGCAAGTGCGACAAGCCATCATGGATGACAATCTCTTGGAATTCCGTGAGTATTTTGTGGAAAAATATGGCTATAATAAGTCAGGCCGTAATTTCTAAAATGGAATTGATATAAGCTAAAAATCCTAAGTTTTCTCTTAGGATTTTTCTTCTTTTTTTGATAGAATAAAGTGTATAATGAAAGGGAGAATAAACTCGTATGCGCATTAAATGGTTTTCCTTGATTAGGATTACAGGTTTACTACTGGTACTCTTGTATCATTTCTTTCAGACCATCTTTCCTGGGGGATTCTTTGGGGTGGATGTCTTTTTCACATTTTCAGGATTTCTGATTACGGCTCTACTTATCGAAGAATTTTCTAAAAATCACGAGATTGACTTGATTGGATTTTTTAGAAGACGATTTTATCGGATTGTGCCACCTGTGGTTTTGATGGTCTTAGTAACCATACCCTTTACTTCTCTAGTTCGGCAAGATTATGTGGCTGGAATTGGGGGTCAGATTGCGGGAGTCTTAGGCTTTATGACCAACTTCTATGAACTCCTAACAGGTGGGAGTTATGAATCTCAGTTCATTCCTCATTTGTTTGTTCATAATTGGAGCTTGGCTGTTGAGGTTCACTACTATATTCTTTGGGGATTGGCAGTTTGGTTCTTATCCAAACAGGCTAAATCAAATGGTCAGTTGAAGGGGATGGTCTTTCTCTTATCTGCTGCTGCCTTCCTGATTAGTTTCTTCTCCATGTTTATTGGTAGTTTTCTAGTAACCTCTTATTCCTCTGTTTACTTCTCCAGTTTAACTCATGTCTATCCATTCTTTTTGGGAAGTATTTTAGCAACTATTGTAGGCGTTCGTCAGACGACTTCCCTAGTTAAGCAGTTGGATAAAGTCTGGGATTTACGAAAGACTTTGTTGATTTTTGCTGGAGGTTTTGGTTTCTTACTCATTTTGACCTTCTTTGTCAAATTCACTTATCTTTTTGCCTATCTTATAGGCTTCTTGCTTGCCAGTCTTGCAGCTCTTGTTATGATATTGGCAGCGCGTGTCTTACATGAAAAGACTCCTAATATGCAGGAACCAAAGATTATCAGCTTTTTAGCGGATACTAGCTATGCAGTTTATCTCTTCCATTGGCCTTTCTATATCATTTTCTCACAGTTGACATCAAATCTTTTTGCTGTGTTACTGACTTTGATTTGTTCTTATAGCTTTGCCAGCTTATCATTTTATGTGTTGGAACCTTGGATTGCAGGAAAGAACACACCTGTTTTACAAACTCTTCGTCCCCTGCCTTATATTCACGCAATTCTTGCAACAAGTACAGGAATCTTGACCATCATTGTCTGCACGGTGACCTTGTTGGCACCACAAGTGGGAGCTTTTGAGACAGATTTGACTGTCAATGGCTTGAAGCAGGCTGCAACAAATCTTGGCCAGACCAAGGTGATGGCAGAACGAGCAGAAGCTGATAGTTTAGGAATTGCTGATGGCACTATGTTAATTGGTGATTCAGTGGCTCTAAGGGCAAATACAGCCCTGCAGACAGCCCTTCCAGGAGCACAGATTAATGCACAAGTTAGCAGAACAACTAAGACCGCCAATGAAATCATGCTAAATAATGGTCAGAATAAATTTCTACCAAAGATGGTGGTTATTGCAACAGGTGTGAATAATCCTGAAAATTACAAGGAAGATTGGGACAGTATCGTGAAAAATCTTCCTAAGGGCCATCATATGATTTTAGTGACTCCTTATGAGGGGGATAAGACAAAAGAGACTTATGCAATCGTTGAGAAGGCTGCTGCTTATATGAGAGAATTAGCAGAGAAGACTCCTTACATCACGATAGCAGATTGGAATCAAGTTGCTAAGGAACATCCAGAAATCTGGGTAGGTACAGACCAAGTCCATTTCGGAAGTGACACTAGCAAAATTGAAGCCGGAGCAAAATTGTATGCAGATACCATTGCTACAGCTTTGCAAAC
The DNA here is from genome assembly GCF_000222785.1 of Streptococcus mitis SK569. Classification (GTDB taxonomy): domain Bacteria; phylum Bacillota; class Bacilli; order Lactobacillales; family Streptococcaceae; genus Streptococcus; species Streptococcus mitis_N. The sequence continues at coordinate 13,468 of NZ_AFUF01000023.1, forward strand.
AGCTCAAGATAAACCAGTTAAATCAAAATAACTTGCATTAAAAGAGAAGAGTTGGAAAAATCCAGCTCTTTTAAAATATCTCCAGAAAATAGGTCTATACCATTTACAAATAAAAAGAAAGGTTTATAATGTAATTGACATAATAAATATCAAAAGTAATCTTTTAAGGAGGTCATTATTATGCCTAATTACGTTAAAGCAGATCAGTTTTTCTATCCATTTGGCATTCGTCGCGGTGGGTACTTAGAACTTGTGGACGGCAAGTTTGGGAAACATGTGGATCAAATTCCTGAAGGAGCAGAGGTTCTTGACTATACTGGTTATAGCATTGCACCAGGTCTTGTGGATACTCATATTCATGGATATGCAGGTGTAGATGTGATGGACAACAACATTGAAGGTACATTGCATACTATGAGTGAAGGACTACTTAGTACAGGTGTCACCAGCTTCTTGCCCACAACTTTAACAGCCACTTATGAGCAATTGCTTGCAGTCACTGAAAATCTTGGAAACCATTATAAAGAAGCAACAGGTGCTAAGATTCGTGGGATTTATTATGAAGGTCCATATTTCACAGAAACTTTTAAGGGGGCACAAAATCCAACTTATATGAGAGACCCGGGTGTTGAGGAGTTTCATTCTTGGCAGGATGCTGCAAAAGGGATGCTAAATAAAATCGCTATTGCACCAGAACGTGATGGGGTGGAAGATTTTGTACGTACTATTACAGGTGAAGGTGTGACAGTTGCACTTGGACACTCAGATGCGACATTTGAACAAGCTAAGAAGGCAGTTGATGCTGGAGCTAGTGTATGGGTACATGCCTATAATGGGATGCGTGGTTTAACACACCGCGAACTAGGTATGGTAGGAGCTATGTATGAGCTCCCACATACTTATGCAGAATTGATTTGTGATGGTTATCACGTAGATCCAAAAGCTTGTGAGATTTTACTTAAGCAAAAGGGGACAGAAAACATCGCTCTTATTACGGACTGTATGACAGCTGGTGGGCTTGAAGACGGTGACTATATGTTGGGAGAATTCCCTGTTGTAGTAGCAAATGGAACTGCACGTCTCAAATCTACTGGTAATTTGGCAGGTTCTATCCTCAAACTTAAAGATGGTATGAGAAATGTAGTCGAGTGGGGTATTGCCAATCCACACGAAGCGGTCATGATGGCCAGCCTCAACCCAGCTAAGTCTGTTCACATAGATGATGTTTGTGGACAAATCCGTGAAGGCTATGACGCGGACTTTATCGTATTAGATAAAGATTTGGACTTGGTAGCAACTTACCTAGATGGTGAGAAACGTTACCAAGCATAAGAGAGGAAGCAGAAGTTAGAGACTAGCTTCTGCTTTTTTATGCAGGGTACTTTACCGGTAAATAAAAAGTTAAAAAATTACAAAAACTTGAACAAATGAAAAAGTTTACATTTGTATTATAAATAGTACAAATAAAAAAATGGAGGAGTGCTTTATGAAAGCCTATACTTATGTTAAACCAGGACTTGCTTTGTAGACAAACCAGTGATTTGCAAGCCAACAGACGCTATTGTGCGTATCGTAAAAACTACAATTTGTGGAACAGACCTCCATATCATTAAAGGGGATGTTCCTGCTTGCCAAAGTGGTACCATTCTTGGCCACTAAGGAATTGGGATTGTTGAAGAAGTTGGAGAAGGAGTTTCCAATTTCAAAAAAGGCGACAAGGTCTTGATTTCTTGTGTTTGTGCCTGTGGTAAATGCTACTACTGTAAAAAAGGAATTTATGCTCACTGTGAAGACGAAGGGGGTTGGATTTTCGGTCACTTGATTGATGGTACGCAGGCTGAGTACTTAGGTGTTCCTCATGTAGATAATACTCTTTACTATACTCCAGAAGGCTTGTCAGATGAAGCCTTAGTTATGCTATCAGATGTTTTACCTACTGGATATGAAATTGGTGTCTTGAAAGGGAAAGTAGAACCTGGTTGCAGCGTAGCCATTATTGGTTCAGGTTCAGTTGGTTTAGCAGCTCTTTTAACAGCCCAATTCTACTCACCAGCTAAATTGATTATAGTGGACCTAGATGATAACCGCTTGGAAACTGCTGTATCATTTGGTGCGACTCATAAGGTTAATTCTTCAGACCCTGAAAAAGCCATTAAAGAAATTTATGATTTGACAGATGGATGTGGTGTGGATGTTGCTATTGAAGCTGTTGGTATTCCTGCAACATTTGATTTTTGTCAAAAGATTATCGGTGCAGACGGAACAGTTGCCAACTGTGGTGTGCATGGTAAACCAGTTGAATTCGATTTAGACAAACTTTGGATTCGCAACATCAATGTAATAACTGGTTTGGTATCTACAAATACAACTCCACAATTGTTGAAAGCACTTGAAAGTCATAAGATTGAACCAGAAAAATTGGTAACTCACTATTTCAAACTCAGTGAAATTGAAAAAGCTTATGAAGTCTTCAGTAAGGCAGCAGACCACCATGTCATTAAGGTCATTATTGAAAACGATATCTCAGAAGCTTAATAAGTAAAAAGTTTTTATCATATAAGCAAATAGAAATTCAGTTATCTATCAGATGGCTGGATTTTTTATCAAAAAATTAAGAGATGAGCATATTTCTTTCCTTGTCTGGCGGAATTGGTTATAATATACGGTACAAAGGAATGAATGAATATGTATCGTGTTATAGAAATGTATGGAGATTTTGAGCCTTGGTGGTTCTTAGAAGGTTGGGAAGAAGATATTGTAGCTAGTAAGAAATTTGACCAGTATTATGATGCTCTCAAATACTACAAAACTTGCTGGTTTAGATTGGAACAAGAATCCCCTCTTTATAAAAGCAGAAGTGACTTGATGACCATTTTTTGGGATCCAGAAGACCAACGCTGGTGCGATGAATGTGATGAGTATTTACAACAATACCATTCTTTGGCTCTTTTGCAGGATGAGCAGGTTATTCCAGATGAAAAATTACGTCCAGGCTATGAAAAACAAACAGGTAAGGAAAGGCACCGTTCTTGCCGTGTGAAATTAAAATAGAGAAAAAGTAACTTTTTTTGAAGTTGCTTTTTATTTTTTCCAAATCTTTGCGAATAGTATAGGTGAGGAGGTAAGTATGGTTCAAGAAATTGCACAAGAAATCATTCGTTCGGCTAGGAAAAAAGGGGCGCAAGACATTTATTTTGTTCCTAAGTTAGATGCCTATGAGCTTCATATGAGGATAGGAGACGAGCGCTGTAAAATTGGTTGCTATGATTTCGAAAAATTTGCGGCCGTTATCAGTCATTTCAAGTTTGTGGCAGGTATGAATGTTGGGGAAAAGCGACGTAGTCAGCTAGGTTCTTGTGATTATGCCTATGACCAGAAGATGGCATCTCTACGCTTATCTACCGTAGGCGATTATCGAGGGTATGAGAGTTTGGTGATCCGTTTGTTGCACGATGAGGAGCAGGATTTGCATTTTTGGTTTCAGGATATTGATGAATTGGGCAAGCAGTATAGGCAACGTGGTCTCTATCTCTTTGCTGGTCCAGTCGGTAGTGGCAAGACGACCCTGATGCATGAATTGGCCAAGTCTCTCTTTAAAGGACAGCAAGTTATGTCCATAGAAGATCCTGTCGAAATCAAGCAGGATGACATGCTCCAGTTGCAGCTAAATGAAGCAATCGGACTGACCTATGAAAATCTGATTAAGCTTTCCCTACGTCATCGACCAGATCTCTTGATTATCGGAGAAATTCGGGACAGCGAGACGGCGCGTGCAGTGGTTAGAGCTAGTTTGACAGGTGCGACAGTCTTTTCAACCATTCATGCCAAGAGTATCCGAGGTGTTTATGATCGTCTGCTGGAGTTGGGTGTGAGTGAGGAGGAATTGACAGTCGTTCTACAAGGAATCTGCTATCAAAGATTAATCGGGGGAGGAGGAATCGTTGACTTTGCAAACAAAGACTATCAAGAACACCAGCCAACTAGCTGGAATGAACAGATTGACCAGCTTCTTAAAGATGGACATATCACAAGTCTTCAGGCTGAAAGGGAAAAAATTAGCTACAGCTAAGCAAAAAAATATTATCACATTGTTTAACAATCTCTTTTCCAGCGGTTTTCATCTGGTGGAGACTATCTCCTTTTTAGATAGGAGTGCCTTGTTGGACAAGCAGTGCGTGACCCAGATGCGCACGGGCTTGTCTCAAGGGAAATCATTCTCAGAAATGATGGAAAGTTTGGGATTTTCAAGTGCCATTGTCACCCAGTTATCCCTAGCTGAAGTCCATGGGAATCTCCACCTGAGTTTGGGAAAGATAGAAGAGTATCTAGACAATCTGGCCAAGGTCAAGAAAAAACTAATTGAAGTAGCGACCTATCCCTTGATTTTGCTGGGATTTCTTCTCTTAATCATGCTGGGGCTACGTAACTACCTACTACCACAACTGGATAGTAGTAATATCGCCACCCAAATTATTGGCAATTTGCCACAAATCTTTCTAGGAATGGTAGGGTTTGTTTCCATACTTGCCCTTTTAGCACTAACTTTTTATAAAAGAAGTTCTAAGATGCGCGTCTTTTCTATCCTAGCATGCCTTCCTTTTCTTGGAATCTTTGTGCAGACTTATCTGACAGCTTATTATGCGCGTGAATGGGGGAATATGATTTCTCAAGGGCTGGAGTTGACGCAGATTTTTCAAATGATGCAGGAACAAGGTTCCCAGCTCTTTAAAGAAATCGGTCAAGACCTAGCTCAATCCCTACAAAATGGCCGCGAATTTTCTCAAACCATAGCAACCTATCCTTTCTTTAGGAAGGAATTGAGTCTCATCATCGAGTATGGAGAAGTCAAGTCCAAGCTGGGTGATGAGTTGGAAATCTATGCTGAAAAAACTTGGGAAGCCTTTTTTACCCGAGTCAACCGCACCATGAATCTGGTGCAGCCACTGGTCTTTATCTTTGTGGCTCTGATTATCGTTTTACTTTATGCGGCAATGCTCATGCCCATGTATCAAAATATGGAGGTAAATTTTTAACATGAAAAAAATGATGACATTCTTGAAAAAAGCTAAGGTTAAAGCTTTTACTCTGGTAGAGATGTTGGTGGTCTTGCTCATCATCAGCGTACTTCTCTTGCTTTTTGTGCCTAATCTGACCAAGCAAAAAGAGGCGGTCAATGACAAAGGAAAAGCTGCTGTTGTTAAGGTGGTAGAAAGTCAGGCAGAACTTTATAGCTTGGATAAAAATGAAGATGCTAGCCTAAGCAAGTTACAAGCAGATGGGCGAATCACAAAAGAACAGGCTAAAGCCTATAATGAATACTATACAAAAAATGGAGGGGGAAATCGTAAAGTCAATGATTAAGGCCTTTACCATGCTGGAAAGTCTCTTGGTTTTGGGTCTTGTGAGTATCCTTGCCTTGGGCTTGTCTGGATCTGTCCAGTCCACTTTTGCAGCGGTAGAGGAGCAGATTTTCTTTATGGAGTTTGAAGAACTCTATAGGGAAACCCAAAAACGCAGTGTAGCCAGTCAGCAAAAGGCTAGTCTGAACTTAGATGGGCAGACGATCAGTAATGGCAGTCAAAAGTTGACAGTTCCTAAAGGAATTCAGGCACCATCGGGCCAAAGTATCACATTTGACCGAGCTGGGGGCAATTCGTCCCTGGCTAAGGTTGAATTTCAGACCAGTAAAGGAGCGATTCGTTATCAATTATATCTAGGAAATGGGAAAATTAAACGCATTAAGGAAACAAAAAATTAGGGCAGTGATTTTACTGGAAGCAGTGGTTGCTTTAGCTATCTTTGCCAGCATTGCAACCCTCCTTTTGGGACAAATTAAGAAAAATAGACAAGAAGAAGCAAAAATTTTGCAAAAGGAAGAGGTCTTGCGTGTAGCTAAGATGGCCTTGCAGACAGGTCAAAATCAGGTAAACACCAACGGAGTTGAGATTCAGGTGTTTTCTAGTGAAAAGGGATTGGAGGTCTACCATGGTTCAGAACAGTTGTTGGCAATCAAAGAGCCATAAGGTCAAGGCTTTTACCTTGTTAGAATCCCTGATTGCTCTCATTGTCATCAGTGGAAGCTTACTCCTCTTTCAAGCTATGAGCCAGCTCCTTATTTCAGAAGTTCGCTACCAGCAACAAAGCGAGCAAAAGGAGTGGCTCTTGTTTGTGGACCAGTTGGAGGCAGAATTAGACCGTTCGCAGTTCGAAAAAGTAGAAGGAAATCGCCTCTATATGAAGCAGGATGGCAAGGATATCGCTATAGGTAAGTCTAAATCAGATGATTTTCGGAAAACCGATGCAAGTGGACGAGGTTATCAGCCTATGGTTTATGGACTCAAATCAGCTCAGATTACAGAGGACAATCAACTGGTTCGCTTTCGTTTTCAATTCCAAAAAGGCTTAGAAAGGGAGTTCATCTATCGTGTGGAAAAAGAAAAAAGTTAAGGCGGGGGTTCTCCTCTATGCAGTCACCATGGCTGCTATCTTTAGTCTTTTGTTACAATTTTACTTGAACAGACAAGTCGCCCACTATCAAGACTATGCTTTAAATAAAGAAAAGCTGATTGCCTTTGCCATGGCCAAGCGAACCAAGGATAAAGCCGAGCAAGAAAGTGGGGAACAGACCTTTAATCTGGGTCAGGTGAGTTATCAAAATAAGAAAACAAGCTTGACGACAGTGGTTCGTACGCCTAAGAGTCAATATGAATTCATCTTTCCTTCTGTCAAAATCAAAGAAGAGAAAACAGATAAAAAGGAAGAGGTAGTGATTGATTCAAGTAATCAAGCAGAGAAGAAAAAATCAGAAAAGAAGTCTGAAAAGAAAGAGAATTTCTAGCCAATCAAGCTACTTTGTGCTAAACTAAAAATATGAAACATGATTTTAACCACAAAGCAGAAACTTTTGATTCCCCTAAAAACATTTTCCTTGCAAACTTGGTTTGTCAAGCAGTAGAGAAACAGATTAATCTTCTATCAGACAAAGAAATTTTGGATTTCGGTGGAGGGACGGGTCTGTTAACCTTGCCCCTAGCCAAGCAGGCCAAGTCTGTAACATTGGTGGATATTTCGGAGAAAATGCTGGAGCAAGCTCGTTTGAAAGCGGAACAGCAAGAAATCAAGAATGTCCAGTTTTTGGAGCAAGATTTATTGAAAAATCCCTTGAAGCAAGAGTTTGATCTCATTGTTGTTTGTCGGGTTCTTCATCATATGCCTGATTTGGATGCGGCTTTCTCACTGTTTCATCAACATCTGAGAGAAAACGGACAACTCCTACTTGCTGATTTTACCAAGACAGAAGCTAACCATCATGGATTTGAATTGCCTGAACTGGAAAACAAGCTAGCCCAGTTTGGTTTTTCATCTGTGCATAGTCAGATCCTCTATAGCGCTGAAGACCTGTTTCAAGGAAATTATTCAGAACTCTTTTTTACAGTAGCCCAAAAATCACTCGCCTAGTCAGGGAGTGATTTTTCTATAAGGATGGAAAAAAAGAGGGAAATTTGATAAGATAGGAATATGGATTTTGAAAAAATTGAACAAGCTTATACCTATTTACTAGAGAATGTCCAAGTCATCCAAAGTGATTTGGCAACCAATTTTTATGACGCTTTGGTGGAGCAAAACAGCATCTATCTGGATGGTGCGACTGAGTTAGAGCAGGTCAAGGAGAACAATCAAGCCCTTAAGCGTTTAGCGCTACGCAAAGAAGAATGGCTCAAGACCTACCAGTTTCTCTTGATGAAGGCTGGGCAAACAGAACCCTTGCAGGCCAATCACCAGTTTACACCAGATGCTATTGCCTTACTTTTGGTGTTTATTGTGGAGGAATTGTTTAAAGAGGAGGAAATCACTATCCTCGAAATGGGTTCTGGCATGGGGATTCTGGGCGCTACTTTCTTAACCTCTCTTGCTAAGAAAGTGGATTACTTGGGAGTGGAAGTAGACGATTTGCTGATTGATTTGGCAGCTAGCATGGCAGATGTAATTGGTTTGCAGGCTGGCTTTGTCCAAGGAGATGCCGTTCGTCCACAAATGCTCAAAGAAAGTGATGTGGTCATCAGCGACTTGCCTGTTGGCTATTATCCTGATGATGCCGTTGCGTCACGCCATCAAGTTGCTTCTAGTCAAGAACATACTTACGCCCATCACTTGCTCATGGAACAAGGACTTAAGTACCTCAAGTCAGATGGATACGCTATTTTTCTCGCTCCGAGTGATTTGTTGACCAGTCCTCAAAGTGATTTATTAAAGGGGTGGTTGAAAGAAGAGGCGAGTCTGGTTGCTATGATTAGTTTGCCTGAAAATCTTTTTGCTAATGCCAAACAATATAAGACTATTTTTATCCTACAGAAGAAAAGTGAAACAGCAGTAGAGCCTTTTGTTTATCCACTTGCTAGCTTGCAAGATGCAACTATTTTAATGAAATTTAAAGAAAATTTTCAAAAATGGACTCAAGGTACTGAAATATAAAATAGATTTTGTTATAATAGTTGAAAACGCTTAAAAGAGGAGTCTTGTTATGACAAAAACAATTGCAATCAATGCAGGAAGTTCAAGTTTGAAATGGCAATTATACTTAATGCCCGAGGAAACAGTGCTAGCCAAAGGCTTGATTGAACGTATCGGTTTGAAAGATTCAATTTCAACTGTAAAATTTGACGGCCGTTCTGAACAACAAATTTTGGATATTGAAGATCATACACAAGCCGTTAAAATCTTGTTGGATGACTTGATTCGTTTCGACATTATCAAGGCTTACGATGAGATTACTGGTGTTGGACATCGTGTTGTTGCAGGTGGAGAATATTTCAAAGAATCGACAGTTGTTGAGGGAGATGTTTTAGAAAAAGTTGAAGAGTTGAGTTTGTTGGCTCCTCTCCATAACCCAGCCAATGCAGCAGGTGTTCGTGCCTTCAAGGAATTGTTACCAGATATTACCAGTGTAGTTGTTTTTGATACTTCATTCCACACAAGTATGCCAGAGAAAGCTTATCGCTACCCTCTACCAACAAAATATTACACAGAAAACAAGGTTCGTAAATATGGTGCCCACGGTACAAGCCACCAGTTTGTAGCAGGAGAAGCAGCAAAACTCTTGGGACGTCCATTAGAAGACTTGAAATTGATTACTTGCCACATCGGTAATGGTGCTTCTATTACAGCTGTTAAGGGTGGTCAATCTGTGGATACTTCAATGGGATTCACTCCACTTGGTGGTGTGATGATGGGAACTCGTACAGGAGATATTGACCCAGCTATCATTCCTTACCTAATGCAATATACAGAGGACTTTAATACGCCAGAGGCTATTAGCCATATTCTCAATCGTGAGTCAGGACTCCTGGGAGTTTCAGGACAGTCTAGTGATATGCGTGATGTGATTGCTGCTAAAAAAGAAGGAGACCATGATGCTACCTTAGCATATGAAATCTATATTGACCGTATCCAAAAACATATTGGGCAGTACCTTGCAGTCCTAAATGGTGCAGATGCTATTATCTTTACAGCGGGTGTAGGAGAAAATGCAACCGATGTACGTGAAGATGTTATTTCAGGTATCTCTTGGTTTGGTTGTGACGTTGATCCTGAAAAGAACGTCTTTGGAGTGACGGGAGATATTTCAACCGACGCAGCTAAAATCCGTGTCTTGGTTATTCCAACAGATGAAGAATTAGTCATTGCTCGTGACGTTGAACGCTTGAAAAATAAGTAAAATTAGAAAAAGTATTTAGTACAAGGAGTTGGGAAAGAGATTTTCCAGCTTCTTTTTCTGATGAAATTGTCCAAAACCTTGCTATGATTGGCTTTTTTGAAAAATATGGTATAATAGTAGTAATTTAATAGATGGAGTTGAGTTTTGAAGAAAAGCTTTCGTGTAAAAAGAGAGAAAGATTTTAAGGCGATTTTCAAGGAGGGGATAAGTTTTGCCAATCGCAAATTTGTTGTCTACCAGTTAGAAAACCAGAAAAACCATTTTCGAGTAGGTCTATCAGTTAGCAAAAAACTGGGGAATGCGGTCACTAGAAATCAAATCAAGCGACGAATCCGACATATTATCCAGAATGTAAAAGGGAGTCTGGAAGAAAACGTCGATTTTGTTGTCATTGCTCGAAAAGGGGTTGAAACCTTGGGATACGCAGAGATGGAGAAAAATCTACTCCACGTATTAAAATTATCAAAGATTTACCAGGAAGGAAATGGGAGTGAAAAAGAAACTACAGTTGACTAGTTTGCTAGGACTGTCTCTATTAATCATGACAGCTTGTGCGACTAATGGGACAACTAGCGATATTACAGCCAATTCGGCTGATTTTTGGAGTAAATTTGTTTACTTCTTTGCAGAAATTATTCGCTTTTTATCGTTTGATATCAGTATCGGAGTGGGAATTATCCTCTTTACGGTCTTGATTCGTACACTGCTTTTGCCAGTCTTTCAAGTGCAAATGGTGGCTTCCAGAAAAATGCAGGAAGCTCAACCACGTATTAAGGTGCTTAGAGAACAATATCCAGGTCGAGATATGGAAAGCAGAACCAAGCTAGAGCAGGAAATGCGTAAAGTCTTTAAAGAAATGGGAGTCAGACAGTCAGATTCTCTTTGGCCGATTTTGATTCAGATGCCGGTTATCTTGGCCTTGTTCCAAGCTCTATCAAGAGTTGACTTTTTAAAGACAGGTCATTTCTTATGGATTAACCTTGGTGGTGTGGATACAACCCTTGTTCTTCCGATTTTAGCAGCAGTATTTACTTTTTTAAGTACTTGGTTGTCCAATAAAGCCTTGTCTGAGCGTAATGGTGCTACGACTGCGATGATGTATGGGATTCCAGTCTTGATTTTTATCTTTGGGGTTTATGCTCCGAGCGGAGTAGCGCTCTACTGGGCAGTGTCCAATGCTTATCAAGTCTTGCAAACCTATTTCTTGAACAATCCATTCAAGATTATCGCAGAGCGCGAGGCTGTAGTACAGGCACAGAAAGATTTGGAAAATAGAAAAAGAAAAGCCAAGAAAAAGGCTCAGAAAATGAAATAATAAGGAGGGATCTGGTAATGGTAGTATTTACAGGTTCAACTGTTGAAGAAGCAATCCAGAAAGGATTGAAAGAGTTAGATATTCCAAGAATGAAGGCTCACATCAAAGTCATTTCTCGTGAAAAAATGGATTTCTTGGTTTATTTGGTAAAAAACCAGCCCAAGTTGATATTGAAGCTATTAGTGAAACAACTGTCATTAAAGCAAATCAACAAGCTGTCAAGGGTGTTCCTAGAGAAATTAACGAACAAAATGAACCGGTCAAAACGGTCAGTGAAGCAACCGTTGATTTGGGTCATGTTGTAGAGGCAATTAAAAAGATTGAAGAGGAAGGTCAAGGTATTTCTGATGAAGTCAAGGCTGAAATCTTAAAACATGAAAGACATGCTAGCACTATCTTAGAAGAAACTGGTCACATTGAGATTTTAAATGAACTACAACTTGAAGAATCTAGTCAAGAAGAATTAGCGGTTTCTGCTGTCGCAAATGAAGTAGAGCAAACTGAAAGACAAGAGCTAGAAGATTTGGGCTTGAAGGTTGAACCGAGCTTTGATATTGAACAAGTAGCTACGGAAGTAACGACTTATGTTCAAACGATTATTGATGACATGGATGTTGAAGCCACACTTTCAAATGATTATAACCGTCGTAGCATCAATCTACAAATTGACACCAACGAACCAGGTCGTATTATCGGCTACCATGGTAAAGTCTTGAAGGCCTTGCAACTGTTGGCTCAAAATTATCTTTACAACCGCTATTTAAGAACCTTCTACATTACAATCAATGTCAATGATTATGTCGAACACCGTGCAGAAGTCTTGCAGACCTATGCGCAAAAATTAGCGACTCGTGTTTTGGAAGAAGGGCGCAGTCATAAAACAGATCCGATGTCAAATAGTGAACGCAAGATTATCCATCGTATTATTTCACGTATGGATGGCGTGACTAGTTACTCTGAAGGTGACGAACCCAATCGCTATGTCGTTGTAGATACAGAATAAGTAAAATCAGGGTTCTCCTGATTTTTTGCTAGCTAGAGGAGATTAAACTGATGTTGAATAAGATAAGAGACTATCTGGACTTTGCTGGTTTGCAGTACCGTAATCCTGATAAAGCGGGAGCAGAGCGAGAGAAGATGCTGGCATTCCGCCACAAAGGTCAAGAAGCACGAAAGGCTTTTACAGAATTGGCTAAAGCCTTTCAAACAAGCCATCCAGAATGGCAACTCCAACAAACTAGTCAGTGGATGAATCAGGCCCAGCGTTTGCGACCACATTTTTGGGTTTATCTACAGAGAGACGGACAAGTGACAGAACCTATGATGGCCTTACGTTTATATGGAAGTCCTTCTGATTTTGGAGTCTCACTAGAAGTTAGTTTCATTGAGCGTAAGAAGGATGAGCAGACTCTAGGCAAGCAGGCTAAAGTTTTAGAAATTCCAACCGTTAAAGGGATTTATTATCTAGCCTACTCTGATGGTCAAAGTCAAAGATGGGATGCGAACGAAGAAAATCGTCAAATTTTAAAAAATAACTTATCCAATCAGGAAGTCCGAAAAGTTTTAGTTAAGGCAGATGTTTCTATCATAGAAAATCAATCATTAGAAGTGATTTTAGAAAAATTAGAAGAAGCTTATGAGCGCTTGTTTCCCTACTATCAGGCGACCAGAGAGTAGAAAATAGATGACTTATCTAGCGTCGAATTGTTTAATTGCTATTCTATGTATTTTTTCATATAATAGTAAAATAGAATGTGTGATCTAATAATCACCTCAAATAGAAAGGAAATTCTATGTCAAATCTATCTGTTAATGCAATCCGTTTCCTAGGTATTGACGCTATCAACAAAGCCAACTCAGGTCACCCAGGTGTGGTTATGGGAGCAGCTCCGATGGCTTACAGCCTCTTTACAAAACAACTTCGTATCAATCCAGCTCAACCAAACTGGATTAACCGCGACCGCTTTATTCTTTCAGCAGGCCATGGTTCAATGCTTCTTTATGCCCTTCTTCACCTTTCTGGTTTTGAAGATGTCAGCATGGATGAGATCAAGAGCTTCCGTCAATGGGGTTCAAAAACACCAGGTCACCCAGAATTTGGCCATACAGCAGGGATTGATGCTACAACAGGTCCTCTAGGTCAAGGGATTTCAACTGCTACTGGTTTTGCCCAAGCAGAACGTTTCTTGGCAGCCAAATATAACCGTGAAGGCTACAATATCTTTGACCACTATACTTATGTTATCTGTGGAGACGGAGACTTGATGGAAGGTGTCTCAAGTGAGGCAGCTTCATACGCAGGTTTACAAAAACTAGATAAGTTGGTTGTTCTTTACGATTCAAATGACATCAACTTGGATGGAGAGACAAAGGATTCCTTTACAGAAAGTGTTCGTGACCGTTACAATGCCTACGGTTGGCATACTGCCTTAGTTGAAGATGGAACAGACTTGGAAGCCATCCATGCTGCTATCGAGACAGCTAAAGCTTCAGGTAAGCCATCTTTGATTGAAGTGAAGACTGTTATTGGATACGGTTCTCCAAATAAACAAGGAACTAATGCCGTACACGGTGCTCCTCTTGGAGCAGATGAAACTGCAGCAACTCGTCAAGCTCTCGGTTGGGACTACGATCCGTTTGAAATCCCAGAACAAGTATATGCTGATTTCAAAGAACATGTTGCAGACCGTGGCGCATCAGCTTATGAAGCTTGGACAAAATTAGTTGCTGATTATAAAGAATCGCATCCAGAATTGGCTGCAGAAGTAGAAGCTATCATCGACGGGCGTGATCCAGTTGAAGTGACTCCAGCAGATTTCCCGGTCTTAGAAAATGGTTTCTCTCAAGCAACTCGTAACTCGAGTCAGGATGCCTTGAATGTTGTGGCGGCTAAGTTGCCAACTTTCTTGGGTGGATCAGCTGACCTTGCTCACTCAAACATGACTTATATCAAGACTGACGGACTTCAAGACGATGCTAATCGCTTGAATCGTAACATTCAGTTTGGTGTTCGTGAATTTGCAATGGGAACGATCTTGAACGGAATGGCCCTTCACGGTGGACTTCGTGTATACGGTGGAACTTTCTTCGTCTTCTCTGACTATGTGAAGGCAGCTGTTCGTTTGTCAGCCTTGCAAGGTCTTCCTGTGACTTATGTCTTTACCCACGATTCAATTGCAGTTGGTGAAGATGGCCCAACGCACGAACCAGTTGAGCATTTAGCAGGTCTTCGTGCTATGCCAAATCTAAATGTTTTCCGTCCAGCAGATGCGCGTGAAACGCAAGCAGCTTGGTATCTTGCAGTGACAAGTGAGAAAACACCAACTGCCCTTGTCTTGACCCGTCAGAACTTGACTGTCGAAGAAGGAACGGACTTTGACAAGGTTGCAAAAGGTGCCTATGTTGTCTATGAAAATGCAGCAGACTTTGATACTATCTTGATTGCAACAGGTTCAGAGGTCAATCTTGCTGTCTCAGCTGCCAAAGAATTGGCTAGTCAAGGAGCAAAAGTCCGCGTAGTCAGCATGCCATCTACAGATGTCTTTGATAAACAAGATGCAGCATACAAGGAAGAAATTCTTCCAAATGCAGTTCGCCGTCGTGTTGCAGTCGAAATGGGTGCAACTCAAAACTGGTACAAATACGTTGGTCTTGATGGCGCCGTTCTCGGTATTGATACCTTCGGAGCCTCTGCCCCAGCACCAAAAGTATTGGCAGAATATGGCTTTACTGTCGAAAATCTTGTAAAAGTCGTTCAAAACTTGAAATAATCCTAAAAATCAGGGCGCAGGCTCTGATTTTTCTTACTAGAAAAGCAAGGTACAATCTTGTAAAAGTAGCTGAAATTTGATATAGTAGTCCTATGTAAAAGACAAAGGAGAATATAATGGAATCACAATATACATTTTTAATCATTCTTGTGGCTATGGTTGGCTTGATGTTCTTTACGCAACGTTCTCAAAAGAAACAAGCGCAAAAACGTATGGAAAGTTTAAACAAACTGCAAAAAGGTTATGAAGTTATTACAATCGGTGGACTTTACGGAACAGTCGATGAAGTAGATACGGAGAAGAGAACGATTGTTCTTGATGTAGATGGAGTTTACTTGACTTTTGAACTAGCTGCTATCAAGACAGTATTACCGCTGAAAGAAACAGCTTCACTCGAAGGCGCAATTGAAAAATAAGACGGGATTACTAACTCCCGTTTTTCTATAGAAGAAAGGAAATGGGATGAAAAAACTAGTCTTTGTCTGTCTGGGAAATATTTGCCGTAGCCCTATGGCTGAGTTTGTTATGAAATCAATGACAGATAACTACGAAATCCAAAGTCGAGCGACTTCCTCTTGGGAACATGGTAATCCGATTCATAAGGGCACTCAAGGGATTTTTCAACATCATCAGATTCCTTATGAAAAAGGCAAGACATCGCTTCAGATTAGTAAGGAAGATTTTGAAGACTTTGATTATATTATCGGAATGGATGCTTCAAATATTTCTGACTTACGTCAGATGTGTCCAGCAGGTTTGCAAGATAAGATTTACTCATTTGCATCTGAAAGTGTTCCAGATCCTTGGTATACAGGAGATTTTGAGGAAACCTATCAACGTGTTCAAGAGGGTTGTCAAGCTTGGTTAGAACGTTTAGAAAAGGAGAGTGAAGATGGAAAATCTTAAGAATTTTTACGAAAAGTATCGTGTCTATCTGACTCGTCCACGTTTAGAGCTTTTAGCAGTAGTTGCCATTGTTTTTTGTGCTCTACTCGTCTTTTTTCTAAATATTCCCGGAAAAGGTGTTCTAAAACTTGATAATGGAACGATTGTTTACGATGGCAGTCTTGTTCGTGGTAAAATGAATGGACAAGGAACCATTACATTCCAAAACGGAGACCAATATACAGGAGGTTTCAATAATGGAGCCTTCAATGGGAAAGGAACTTTTCAATCTAAAGAAGGCTGGACCTACGAAGGTGATTTTGTAAATGGTCAGGCTGAAGGGAAAGGTAAACTAACAACAGAACAAGAAGTCGTTTATGAAGGAACTTTTAAACAAGGCGTTTTTCAACAAAAATAAGGCCTCCTTATCAAAGGAGGTATTGTTATAACTCAAAAGTAAGCGCTTACTTGCAAAGCCTTTTCTTTCCAAGTCTCTCTTCCAATCAAGTTTGTGAAATAAAAAATTTTTGAAATAATTTTCACAAACTCTAAAGAAAAAACTTGTGGAGAAAAGATAATGAGAAAAATTTCACAAGGAACTAAAAATTCTTTGTGAAATGTTTGTGAAACTGTTTACAAAGTTGAAATAATGCGATATAATAAACTTGTGAAAAAATTAACAAAGGATTAAATCCTTGAAAGCTATGGAGGAAAATATGGCTGATAAAAAAACTGTGACACCAGAGGAAAAGAAACTCGCTGCTGAAAAACATGTAGATGAGTTGGTGCAAAAAGCTCTCGTAGCCCTTGAAGAAATGCGTAAATTGGATCAAGAGCAAGTCGACTATATTGTAGCAAAAGCTTCGGTTGCAGCTTTGGATGCCCATGGAGAATTGGCTTTACATGCCTTTGAAGAAACAGGACGTGGTGTATTTGAAGATAAAGCGACTAAGAACTTGTTTGCTTGTGAACACGTGGTAAACAACATGCGCCACACTAAAACAGTTGGCGTTATCGAAGAAGACGATGTAACAGGATTGACTCTCATCGCTGAACCGGTTGGTGTTGTCTGTGGTATTACTCCTACAACAAACCCAACATCAACAGCAATCTTCAAATCATTGATTTCATTGAAGACACGTAATCCAATCGTTTTTGCCTTCCACCCATCAGCACAAGAATCATCTGCTCATGCAGCGCGTATTGTCCGCGATGCAGCTATCGCAGCTGGTGCTCCTGAAAACTGTGTGCAATGGATTACTCAACCATCTATGGAAGCAACTAGTGCCCTTATGAACCACGAAGGTATTGCAACAATCCTTGCAACTGGTGGTAATGCCATGGTTAAAGCTGCATACTCATGTGGTAAACCAGCTCTTGGGGTAGGTGCCGGAAACGTTCCAGCTTATGTTGAAAAATCAGCTAACATTCGCCAAGCTGCTCACGATATCGTCATGTCTAAATCATTTGACAATGGTATGGTCTGTGCATCTGAACAAGCGGTTATCATTGATAAAGAAATTTACGATGAATTTGTAGCAGAGTTCAAATCTTACCACACTTACTTTGTAAACAAAAAAGAAAAAGCACTTCTTGAAGAGTTCTGCTTCGGTGTGAAAGCTAACAGCAAAAACTGTGCTGGTGCAAAATTGAACGCTGACATCGTTGGTAAACCAGCAACTTGGATTGCAGAACAAGCAGGATTTACTGTTCCAGAAGGAACAAATATTCTTGCTGCAGAATGTAAAGAAGTTGGTGAAAATGAGCCATTGACTCGTGAAAAATTGTCACCAGTTATCGCAGTTTTGAAATCTGAAAGCCGTGAAGATGGTATTACTAAGGCTCGTCAAATGGTTGAATTTAACGGGCTTGGGCACTCAGCAGCCATCCACACAGCTGATGAAGAACTGACTAAAGAATTTGGTAAAGCTGTTAAAGCTATTCGTGTTATCTGTAACTCACCTTCTACTTTCGGTGGTATCGGGGACGTTTATAATGCCTTCTTGCCATCATTGACACTCGGATGTGGTTCTTACGGACGTAACTCAGTTGGGGATAACGTTAGTGCCATTAACCTTTTGAATATCAAAAAAGTCGGAAGACGGAGAAATAACATGCAATGGATGAAACTTCCTTCAAAAACATACTTTGAACGTGATTCAATTCAATACCTTCAAAAATGTCGTGACGTTGAACGTGTCATGATTGTTACTGACCATGCCATGGTAGAGCTTGGCTTCCTTGATCGTATCATCGAACAACTTGACCTTCGTCGCAATAAGGTGGTTTACCAAATCTTTGCTGATGTAGAACCAGATCCAGATATCACAACTGTAAACCGTGGTACTGAAATCATGCGTGCCTTTAAACCAGATACAATCATCGCTCTCGGTGGTGGGTCTCCAATGGATGCTGCTAAAGTAATGTGGCTCTTCTACGAACAACCAGAAGTGGACTTCCGTGATCTTGTCCAAAAATTCATGGATATCCGTAAACGTGCCTTCAAATTCCCATTGCTTGGTAAGAAAACTAAATTCATCGCTATCCCAACTACATCTGGTACAGGATCTGAAGTAACTCCATTTGCCGTTATCTCTGATAAAGCAAACAACCGTAAATACCCAATCGCTGACTACTCATTGACACCAACTGTGGCAATCGTAGACCCTGCTTTGGTATTGACAGTTCCAGGGTTTGTTGCTGCTGATACTGGTATGGACGTATTAACTCACGCGACTGAAGCCTACGTATCCCAAATGGCTAGCGACTTCACTGATGGTCTAGCGCTTCAAGCTATTAAATTGGTATTCGAAAACCTTGAAAGCTCAGTTAAGAATGCAGACTTCCACTCACGTGAGAAAATGCATAACGCTTCAACAATCGCTGGTATGGCCTTTGCTAATGCCTTCCTAGGTATTTCTCACTCAATGGCCCATAAGATTGGTGCACAATTCCACACAATCCATGGTCGTACAAATGCTATCTTACTTCCATATGTCATCCGCTACAACGGTACACGTCCAGCTAAGACAGCAACATGGCCTAAGTACAACTACTACCGTGCAGATGAAAAATACCAAGATATCGCACGCATGCTTGGACTTCCAGCTTCTACTCCAGAAGAAGGGGTTGAATCTTTCGCAAAAGCAGTTTACGAACTTGGTGAGCGCGTAGGTATCGAAATGAACTTCAAAGCACAAGGTGTTGACGAAAAAGAATGGAAAGAACATTCACGTGAATTGGCCTTTCTTGCTTATGAAGACCAATGTTCACCTGCAAACCCACGTCTTCCAATGGTTGACCATATGCAAGAAATCATCGAAGATGCTTACTATGGCTACAAAGAAAGACCAGGACGTCGCAAATAATCGTTTATCAGCCTAGAGGCAGGGAATCCCTGTCTCTTTTCTTGTAGAGGTGGAGTGTTGAAAATAATTTTTAGCTTTTCTATTTTCACTTTCTATCTAAAAATGAAAGCGGGAAATGGCTATGTAGACAAAGAAAGACAACAGTATAGGCTTTCAAAGGAGAAAGAAAAATAAGCTAGGTATAGACAAAAAAACAACGCCCGTACTTGCAATTCAACTCAAATAGTTATATAATAGGTTTGTTGAAAGGTGATTTGTAGTGATTCAAGTTACTCTTTTCACAATAAAAATTTCATGATTTTCATAAGGAGGAAATCACTAATGGTAGTTAAAGTTGGTATTAACGGTTTCGGACGTATCGGTCGTCTTGCTTTCCGTCGTATCCAAAACGTAGAAGGTGTTGAAGTTACACGTATCAACGACCTTACAGATCCAGTTATGCTTGCACACTTGTTGAAATACGACACAACTCAAGGTCGTTTCGACGGTACTGTTGAAGTTAAAGAAGGTGGATTTGAAGTTAACGGTAAATTCGTTAAAGTTTCTGCTGAACGTGATCCAGAACAAATCGACTGGGCTACTGACGGTGTAGAAATCGTTCTTGAAGCTACTGGTTTCTTTGCTAAGAAAGAAGCAGCTGAAAAACACCTTAAAGGTGGAGCTAAAAAAGTTGTTATCACTGCTCCTGGTGGAAACGACGTTAAAACAGTTGTATTCAACACTAACCACGACGTTCTTGACGGTACTGAAACAGTTATCTCAGGTGCTTCATGTACTACAAACTGCTTGGCTCCAATGGCTAAAGCTCTTCAAGACAACTTTGGTGTTGTAGAAGGATTGATGACTACTATCCACGCTTACACTGGTGACCAAATGATTCTTGACGGACCACACCGTGGTGGTGACCTTCGCCGTGCTCGCGCTGGTGCTGTAAACATCGTTCCTAACTCAACTGGTGCTGCAAAAGCTATCGGTCTTGTAATCCCAGAATTGAACGGTAAATTGGACGGAGCTGCTCAACGTGTTCCTGTTCCAGCAGGTTCTGTAACTGAGTTGGTAGCAGTTCTTGAAAAGAACGTTACTGTTGACGAAGTGAACGCAGCTATGAAAGCAGCTTCAAACGAATCATACGGATACACTGAAGATCCAATCGTATCTTCAGATATCCTAGGTATGTCTTACGGTTCATTGTTTGACGCAACTCAAACTAAAGTTCTTGACGTTGACGGTAAACAATTGGTTAAAGTTGTATCATGGTACGACAACGAAATGTCATACACTGCACAACTTGTTCGTACTCTTGAATACTTCGCAAAAATCGCTAAATAATTCTTGAGTCGATAAAAAGCAAGGCCTCTTGGTCTTGCTTTTCTTATATGGAAAAATGGATGGCACGACGATCATCCATTCTTTTTTAATTCTTTTTCAAAAGTATCTGAAAGAGTAGTGAAGCTTAATTTCTCTAAAGTAAGCGGATGGGTAAAGGAAAGTTGAAAGGCATGAAGCATAAGCCGACTTGCCTTTGATTTACTATTATAGAGAGGGTCGCCCAAGATAGGAAGATTATGATGAGAAAGGTGCACACGAATCTGATGGGTTCGCCCTGTCTTTAGCATGCAACGAACCAAGGAAGTCTTGTTTGAGAATTGCTTTAATCTGCTTACATGTGTTTCAGCATATTGCCCATTTTTTGTATCAACTATTCGCTTTCTGCGGTCATGGCGATCACGTCCGATTTTGTCCCTGAAAACAAGTTCTTTGCTGTTGATATGTCCGTCGACCTGTGCCCAATATTCCCTAGAAATCTCTTTTTTCTCCAATAAGCGATTGAGAATGGGCAGGATAAAAGGATTTTTGGCAAAGAGAACTAAGCCACTGGTTTCCATGTCCAGACGATGAACGACATAGCAGGTTTGGCCAACATAGGCACTGACATGGTTAAGAAGGGCGATTTCGTTTGGCTGATTACCATGCGTTTTCATACCCTCTGGTTTGTTCACAATAATCAAGTGTTGATCTTGATAAACTTCCTGAATGATATTTGGGTTGCCCCAAGGAATTTCCTTTTTGGGATAATCTTCCTTGTCAAAAGTCAATTGGCAAACATCTCCAGGATTTACGATTTCGTTCCAGTGGACTTCTTCTTGATTTATTAAAATATGTTTCTTGATTCTCAAAAAATGACGGATTTTTCTAGGGATGAGGAGTTGTTCCTCAAGTAATTGCTTTACCGTCATTTGAGGTAGAGAGTCTGGTAATGTAAATGTGAATTTCATACAGATATTGTAACAAAAAAAGCCCTATTTGGATAGGAAATAGCTAAATTCTTGTCTTCCTATGATGAAGATGATAAAATAAACGCATGAAATTAGATAAATTATTTGAGAAATTTCTTTCTCTTTTTAAAAAAGAAACAAGTGAACTAGAGGATTCTGATTCTACTAGCTTACGTCGTTCTCGCAGTGATAGAAAAAAATTAGCCCAAGTGGGTCCGATTCGAAAACTCTGGCGTCGCTATCATCTAACAAAGATTGTCCTTATACTAGGTTTGAGTGCAGGCTTGCTAGTTGGAACCTATTTGTTTGCTGTAGCCAAGTCAACCAATGTTAACGATTTGCAAAACGCCTTGAAAACTCGGACTATCATTTTTGACCGTGAAGAAAAAGAGGCTGGTGCCTTGTCTGGTCAAAAGGGAACCTACGTTGAATTGACTGATATCAGTAAAAATTTGCAGAATGCTGTTATTGCGACAGAAGACCGTTCTTTCTATAAAAATGATGGGATTAACTATGGTCGTTTCTTCTTGGCTATTGTCACTGCTGGACGTTCAGGTGGTGGATCTACTATTACCCAGCAGCTAGCTAAAAATGCCTATTTGTCACAGGATCAAACCGTTGAGAGAAAAGCGAAAGAATTCTTCCTTGCCTTAGAATTAACAAAAAAATATAGTAAGGATCAGATCTTAACCATGTACCTTAACAATGCTTATTTTGGAAATGGTGTCTGGGGTGTAGAAGATGCGAGTAAGAAATACTTTGGAGTTTCTGCATCAGAAGTGAGTTTGGATCAAGCTGCAACTCTGGCAGGGATGCTCAAGGGGCCGGAACTGTATAATCCCTTAAACTCCGTAGAAGATTCTACCAATCGGCGCGATACTGTTTTGCAGAATATGGTTGCAGCAGGATATATTGATAAAAATCAAGAAACCGAAGCAGCAGAAGTTGATATGACTTCGCAATTGCACGATAAGTATGAAGGAAAAATCTCAGATTACCGCTATCCTTCTTACTTTGATGCGGTGGTTAACGAAGCCGTTTCCAAGTATAGTCTAACAGAGGAAGAAATTGTCAATAATGGCTACCGCATTTACACAGAGTTGGACCAAAACTACCAAGCAAATATGCAGGTTGTTTATGAAAACACAGCGCTATTTCCGAGGGCAGAGGATGGAACATTTGCTCAATCAGGAAGTGTAGCTCTTGAACCGAAAACAGGGGGAGTTCGTGGGGTTGTCGGTCAGATTGCTGACAATGATAAGACTGGATTCCGGAATTTCAATTATGCAACTCAATCAAAACGTAGCCCTGGTTCGACAATTAAGCCTTTAGTTGTTTATACGCCAGCAGTTGAAGCAGGCTGGGCTTTGAATAAGAAGTTGGATAACCATACCATGCAGTATGACAGCTATAAGGTTGATAACTATGCAGGAATCAAAACGAGTCGAGAAATTCCTATGTATCAAGCCTTGGCAGAATCGCTTAATTTGCCTGCTGTTGCCACTGTTAATGATTTGGGCGTTGATAAGGCTTTTGAGGCGGGCGAAAAATTTGGACTCAACATGGAAAAGGTCGATCGTGTTCTTGGTGTCGCCTTGGGAAGCGGTGTTGAAACCAACCCTATTCAAATGGCTCAAGCATATGCTGTCTTTGCAAATGAAGGGTTAATGCCGGAAGCTCATTTTATTAGTAGAATTGAAAATGCTAGTGGTCAGGTTATTGCAAGCCATAAAAATTCACAAAAACGAGTGATTGATAAAGCTGTAGCTGACAAGATGACCAGTATGATGTTGGGTACATTCACTAACGGAACCGGTATTAGTTCATCGCCTGCAGATTATGTCATGGCAGGGAAAACTGGAACAACTGAAGCAGTTTTCAATCCGGAGTACACAAGTGACCAGTGGGTAATTGGTTATACTCCGGATGTAGTGATTAGTCACTGGCTTGGTTTCCCGACTACTGATGAAAATCACTATCTAGCAGGTTCTACTTCAAACGGTGCAGCCCATGTCTTTAGAAACATTGCAAATACCATTTTACCTTATACGCCAGGAAGTACCTTTACAGTTGAAAATGCCTATAAGCAAAATGGAATTGCACCAGCTAACAAAAAAAGACAAGTACAAACTAATGATAATAGCCAGACAGATGATAATTTGTCTGATATTCGAGGACGTGCGCAAAGTCTAGTAGATGAGGCTAGTCGGGCTATCTCGGATGCGAAGATTAAGGAAAAGGCTCAAACAATATGGGATTCGGTAGTCAATCTATTTCGCTAAGATGCTTGTCAAAGCCTAGCTTTCTTGTTATAATAGACAAGATGGAGGCGTTATGGCACTAAAAAAAGCAAGCCTAGCTTGTGCGGTTTGTGGTTCGAGAAACTATTCAATTAAGATCAGCGGAAACCCCAAGCCTACACGACTAGAAGTAAATAAATTTTGTAAGCATTGTGGCAAGTACACTACACACAGAGAAACGAGATAGGAGAGAGCGATGCGTTTTATTGGAGATATTTTTAGACTTCTTAAAGACACAACATGGCCAACTCGCAAGGAAAGCTGGAGAGATTTTCGTTCTATCATGGAATACACTGCTTTCTTTGTTGTGATTATTTACATTTTTGACCAGTTGATTGTTTCAGGTTTGATTCGATTTATTAACATTTTTTAGAAGAGTAGTGAAAGTACACTAAAAATCTTCTATTTATGAAAGGAAATATCATGGATAGTTTTGACAAAGGGTGGTTTGTTTTACAAACTTATTCTGGTTATGAAAATAAGGTGAAAGAAAATCTATTACAACGTGCACAAACCTACAATATGTTGGATAATATTCTACGCGTTGAAATTCCAACACAAACAGTGCAAGTTGAAAAAAATGGAAAGAGAAAAGAAGTAGAAGAAAATCGCTTTCCAGGTTATGTTCTTGTAGAAATGGTCATGACAGATGAAGCTTGGTTTGTTGTTCGAAACACTCCGAACGTTACAGGATTTGTCGGATCACACGGGAACAGATCGAAACCAACTCCATTATTGGAACAAGAAATTCGTGACATTTTGGTATCTATGGGACAAACTGTTCAAGAATTTGATTTCGATGTTGAAGTTGGTCAAACTGTACGTATTATTGATGGTGCTTTTGCAGACTATACTGGTAAGATTACAGAGATTGATAACAATAAAGTGAAGATGATTATCTCTATGTTTGGTAATGACACAGTAGCAGAAGTAAACCTAAACCAAATTGCAGAATTATAATCCTGAGAGAGGCCCGTCCTCTCTTTTTTGTGCAGTTGAGGAGGCGTAGAGAACAGAATGGAGAAAATGTCACAAACGATGTTTCGAATCTGTTAGACTGTATCTAGAAAGGGGAACATTATGCTTAAAGAATTGTATGAAGAAGTCCAAGGAATTGTGTACAAGTGTAGAAATGAATATTACTTGCATTTATGGGAGTTATCGGATTGGGACCAAGAGGGAATGATTTGCTTACATGAGTTGATTAGTAAAGAAGAAGGACTGATAGAAGATATTCCACGCTTACGTAAATATTTCAAAACTAAATTCCGAAATCGGATTTTAGACTATATCCGTAAGCAAGAAAGTCAGAAGCGTAGATATGATAAAGAACCCTATGAAGAAGTAGGTGAGATTAGTCATCGTATAAGTGAGGGAGGTCTGTGGCTAGATGATTATTATCTCTTTCATGAAACATTACGGAGGTATAGAAAGGAACAAAGTAAAGAAAAACAAGAAGAGTTAGAACGTGTTTTAAGAAATGAACGTTTTCGAGGACGTCAAAGAGTATTGAGGGATTTACGTATTGTGTTTCAAGAGTTTGCTATTGGGATAAAATAGTCAAATTTAAAAAAAGTCGAAAAAATTTAAAAAAGTTTAAAAAAGTAGTTGACAAAAACCAAAAAGGCTGTATAATAGTAAGAGTTGAAAATAACAACTCTGGTCCGTTGGTCAAGGGGTTAAGACACCGCCTTTTCACGGCGGTAACACGGGTTCGAATCCCGTACGGACTATGGTATGTTGCGGTTGAAACACTTGATGAAAAAAAGTTTCAAAAAAACTTAAAAAAGTTTCAAAAAAGTGTTGACAAGCGAAAGCGACTGTGATATACTAATATAGTTGTCACTTGAGAGAAGTGAGTGACAAAGACCTTTGAAAACTGAACAAGACGAACCAATGTGCAGGGCACTACAACTAAGGTTGTAGTACTGAACAATGAAAAAACAATAAATCTGTCAGTGACAGAAATGAGTGAGAACTCAAACTTTTAATGAGAGTTTGATCCTGGCTCAGGACGAACGCTGGCGGCGTGCCTAATACATGCAAGTAGAACGCTGAAGGAGGAGCTTGCTCTTCTGGATGAGTTGCGAACGGGTGAGTAACGCGTAGGTAACCTGCCTGGTAGCGGGGGATAACTATTGGAAACGATAGCTAATACCGCATAATAGCAGTTGTTGCATGACAACTGTTTAAAAGGTGCAATTGCACCACTACCAGATGGACCTGCGTTGTATTAGCTAGTTGGTGGGGTAACGGCTCACCAAGGCGACGATACATAGCCGACCTGAGAGGGTGATCGGCCACACTGGGACTGAGACACGGCCCAGACTCCTACGGGAGGCAGCAGTAGGGAATCTTCGGCAATGGACGAAAGTCTGACCGAGCAACGCCGCGTGAGTGAAGAAGGTTTTCGGATCGTAAAGCTCTGTTGTAAGAGAAGAACGAGTGTGAGAGTGGAAAGTTCACACTGTGACGGTATCTTACCAGAAAGGGACGGCTAACTACGTGCCAGCAGCCGCGGTAATACGTAGGTCCCGAGCGTTGTCCGGATTTATTGGGCGTAAAGCGAGCGCAGGCGGTTAGATAAGTCTGAAGTTAAAGGCTGTGGCTTAACCATAGTACGCTTTGGAAACTGTTTAACTTGAGTGCAAGAGGGGAGAGTGGAATTCCATGTGTAGCGGTGAAATGCGTAGATATATGGAGGAACACCGGTGGCGAAAGCGGCTCTCTGGCTTGTAACTGACGCTGAGGCTCGAAAGCGTGGGGAGCAAACAGGATTAGATACCCTGGTAGTCCACGCCGTAAACGATGAGTGCTAGGTGTTAGACCCTTTCCGGGGTTTAGTGCCGTAGCTAACGCATTAAGCACTCCGCCTGGGGAGTACGACCGCAAGGTTGAAACTCAAAGGAATTGACGGGGGCCCGCACAAGCGGTGGAGCATGTGGTTTAATTCGAAGCAACGCGAAGAACCTTACCAGGTCTTGACATCCCTCTGATCGCTCTAGAGATAGAGTTTTCCTTCGGGACAGAGGTGACAGGTGGTGCATGGTTGTCGTCAGCTCGTGTCGTGAGATGTTGGGTTAAGTCCCGCAACGAGCGCAACCCCTATTGTTAGTTGCCATCATTTAGTTGGGCACTCTAGCGAGACTGCCGGTAATAAACCGGAGGAAGGTGGGGATGACGTCAAATCATCATGCCCCTTATGACCTGGGCTACACACGTGCTACAATGGCTGGTACAACGAGTCGCAAGTCGGTGACGGCAAGCTAATCTCTTAAAGCCAGTCTCAGTTCGGATTGTAGGCTGCAACTCGCCTACATGAAGTCGGAATCGCTAGTAATCGCGGATCAGCACGCCGCGGTGAATACGTTCCCGGGCCTTGTACACACCGCCCGTCACACCACGAGAGTTTGTAACACCCGAAGTCGGTGAGGTAACCGTAAGGAGCCAGCCGCCTAAGGTGGGATAGATGATTGGGGTGAAGTCGTAACAAGGTAGCCGTATCGGAAGGTGCGGCTGGATCACCTCCTTTCTAAGGATAAGGAATGCACTATTGGTCTTGTTTAGTCTTGAGAGGTCTTGTGGGGCCTTAGCTCAGCTGGGAGAGCGCCTGCTTTGCACGCAGGAGGTCAGCGGTTCGATCCCGCTAGGCTCCATTGGTGAGAGATCACCAAGTAATGCACATTGAAAATTGAATATCTATATCAAATAGTAACAAGAAAATAAACCGAAAACGCTGTAGTATTAATAAGAGTTTATGACTGAAAGGTCAAAAAATAAGGTTAAGTTAATAAGGGCGCACGGTGGATGCCTTGGCACTAGGAGCCGAAGAAGGACGTGACAAACGACGATATGCCTTGGGTAGCTGTAAGTAAGCGATGATCCAGGGATTTCCGAATGGGGGAACCCAACAGGTACTACCTGTTACCCGCATCTGTTAAGGATGTGAGGAGGAAGACGCAGTGAACTGAAACATCTAAGTAGCTGCAGGAAGAGAAAGCAAAAGCGATTGCCTTAGTAGCGGCGAGCGAAACGGCAGGAGGGCAAACCGAAGAGTTTACTCTTCGGGGTTGTAGGACTGCAATGTGGACTCAAAGATTATAGAAGAATGATTTGGGAAGATCAGCCAAAGAGAGTAATAGCCTCGTATTTAAAATAGTCTTTGTACCTAGCAGTATCCTGAGTACGGCGGGACACGCGAAATCCCGTCGGAATCTGGGAGGACCATCTCCCAACCCTAAATACTCCCTAGTGACCGATAGTGAACCAGTACCGTGAGGGAAAGGTGAAAAGCACCCCGGGAGGGGAGTGAAATAGAACCTGAAACCGTGTGCCTACAACAAGTTCGAGCCCGTTAATGGGTGAGAGCGTGCCTTTTGTAGAATGAACCGGCGAGTTACGTTATGATGCGAGGTTAAGTTGAAGAGACGGAGCCGTAGGGAAACCGAGTCTGAACAGGGCGAATTAGTATCATGACGTAGACCCGAAACCATGTGACCTACCCATGAGCAGGTTGAAGGTGCGGTAAGACGCACTGGAGGACCGAACCAGGGCACGTTGAAAAGTGCTTGGATGACTTGTGGGTAGCGGAGAAATTCCAAACGAACTTGGAGATAGCTGGTTCTCTCCGAAATAGCTTTAGGGCTAGCGTCGACATTAAGATTCTTGGAGGTAGAGCACTGTTTGGGTGAGGGGTCCATCCCGGATTACCAATCTCAGATAAACTCCGAATGCCAATGAATTATGGTCGGCAGTCAGACTGCGAGTGCTAAGATCCGTAGTCGAAAGGGAAACAGCCCAGACCACCAGCTAAGGTCCCAAAATAATTGTTAAGTGGAAAAGGATGTGGGGTTGCACAGACAACTAGGATGTTAGCTTAGAAGCAGCTATTCATTCAAAGAGTGCGTAATAGCTCACTAGTCGAGTGACCCTGCGCCGAAAATGTACCGGGGCTAAAACAATTTACCGAAGCTGTGGATACCTTTATAGGTATGGTAGGAGAGCGTTCTATGTGTGAAGAAGGTGTACCGTGAGGAGCGCTGGAACGCATAGAAGTGAGAATGCCGGTATGAGTAGCGAAAGACAGGTGAGAATCCTGTCCACCGTAAGACTAAGGTTTCCAGGGGAAGGCTCGTCCGCCCTGGGTTAGTCGGGACCTAAGGAGAGACCGAAAGGTGTATCCGATGGACAACAGGTTGATATTCCTGTACTAGAGTATGTAGTGATGGAGGGACGCAGTAGGCTAACTAAAGCAGACGATTGGAAGAGTCTGTCTAAGCAGTGAGGTGTGATATGAGTCAAATGCTTATATCTATAACATTGAGCTGTGATGGGGAGCGAAGTTTAGTAGCGAAGTTAGTGACGTCACACTGCCAAGAAAAGCTTCTAGCGTTTAAACATACTC
>NZ_AFUF01000022.1 GCF_000222785.1 Streptococcus mitis SK569
TTTGAATTTCTCAATCAACTTGTTCACATTCTATTTCAATCTACTATAGAAAACGAGCATCTCCAAATGTGGAAATACTCGCTTGCTTTATGTTTAGAGGCCAGTTTTTCCCAGCTTCCAATACTTTTACAGTTGACAAAGATCTCTATATCGAAATCTCCATCATAAAAAATTGTATCAATAGGTAGCATAAAATACTTTGACTACAAATAGGTGGTAAAATTTCTTTTAGCTAGTTAACTTGAAACCTAGCTTTCTTAAATTTACATCTTAATACCAAACACTGACGTCGACACGACCACGGATTCCTTTTAAATATTCAGATGAAGTATATTGCCAACCTTTTGAACCTGAATAATGAGGATTATTCCAATCAAGCGCATCCGTATAGGCTGCAACCCAGTTGACATGTTGTAAAATATCTGGATGATTCAAACGAGTTTGTAAGAGTTGACGATAGCTATAAACTTTCACATTTTGATAACCAGCCTGCTTCATTGTTGCCATATACTTATTGATAATCTTGACCCAGATTCCAGTATCATTTGAAGCTCTCTTTGTTTTATTGACATATTCCCAGTTCTCAACATCATAGTAGATTGGATAAGACAAGTTCATCTTGTATTTCTTCAAGAGTTCAATAGTCTGTTTGGCATCATTCTCAGCATCTGTTTCATTTTCGGCATAGGTATAAAGATAAACACCATAAGGAATGCCTAGTCGATTCAATTCTTGAATATTATAAGCCAATTCCTTATCTTCTACACCACTATATCCCAAGCGAACAATAACTCCATCAACGCCATTATCGTCGATGACTTTTTTCCAGTCACTAATACGACCATTGTGCTCACTAACATCGATGACCTTTTTAACTTGATCAGTCCCAACTTGTTCTTCACGATGGTTAAAGAAGTAACGGTGGCCATTTCGATAAACCCAACCAACATTCAAGGCTTTCTTTTCTTTCAGTTCCCCTGAATCAGCAAAAGTATAGCGAGTATCATCCATGATTAACTCACCTGTTGCCATAGCACCACTTTCTGTCAAATAGTAGTTACCATGCCACTCATCTTGAGCCATGTATCCCCACTTCTTGAAATAATACCACTTGCCGTCTACCTTTTGCCACTCTTGATTTGCATAAGAACCATTGGACTTAAGATAGAAGTAAGACGAATAGACTGGATCATAGAGCCATTCATTTTGCATCATGGCACCTTGATCATTTAAGAAATAAGTTCCCTGCCATTGGTTTTTAGCTAAATAGCCCCACTTTTTAAAATAGTGCCATTTACCTCCAACAACGTGCCATTCTTGGTTAGCATAAGAACCATCGGACTTCAGGTAAAACCAATTCTTATAGGCGTCATCATAAACCCATTCATT
The DNA here is from genome assembly GCF_000222785.1 of Streptococcus mitis SK569. Classification (GTDB taxonomy): domain Bacteria; phylum Bacillota; class Bacilli; order Lactobacillales; family Streptococcaceae; genus Streptococcus; species Streptococcus mitis_N. Next base: position 1,390 of record NZ_AFUF01000022.1, read on the forward strand.
TTTGGCCATATAACCGCCTGATTTCAAGTAGTAATTGCCCTGCCATTCATTTTGAGCATAACGACCATCTGACTTAATATAAAACCAAGCCTTATAGTAGTTATCAAAAATCCACTCACTCTTAGCTTTGGAACCATTAGCCTTTACATAATAATCCCCCTCCCAGTGAGCAGAAGAATTGGTCTGTACTCCTACGCTCGTTTGAGTTTTATTAGAAGACTGATGTTGCTCTGAACTACTTGAAACTGTCGTTGTATCCTGCGAAGTTTTTGAAACTTCGGTTTCATTCGCAGCGACATGGTTAGTTGCCAACCCGAGTAAACAGAGACTTGCTAATCCAATTTTTCCAATCTTTGTTTTCAATCTTTCCTCTCCTATAAAAAATGGAACAGACATCCGAATGCTGTTCCACCTAGCTTTTGCTATTGATTATTTTACAAAGTCAAGCAAAGCCAAGAAGCTTTCTGCTTCAAGTGACGCACCACCTACAAGGGCACCGTCAACGTCTGGGCAAGCCATGTATGAAGCAACGTTTTCAGGTTTAACAGAACCACCGTATTGAACACGAACTTTGTCCGCAACTTCTTGACCAAAGTCAGCAGCTACAACGTCACGAACAACTTTACACATTTTTTGTGCGTCGTCTTGTGAAGCTGATTTACCAGTACCGATAGCCCAGATTGGCTCATAAGCGATAACTGATGCAGCAACTTGTTCAGCTGTCAAACCAGCCAATGCAGCAGATACTTGAGCACCTACGAATTCAGCAGCTTTACCAGCTTCATAAGTTTCAAGTGATTCACCACAACAGATGATTGGAAGCATACCGTTCGCAAAGATTGCTTTTGCTTTTTTGTTGATATCTTCGTCAGTTTCATGGAAGTAGTCACGGCGTTCTGAGTGACCGATAACAACGTAGTCAGTACCGATTTCTTTCAAAACTTGTGGGCTTGTTTCACCAGTGAAAGCACCTGCATTTTCAAAGTAGCAGTTTTGAGCAGCAACTTTAAGGTTTGAACCTTTAGCAGCAGCAAGAACAGTTGTCAAATCAAGAGCTGGAGCAGCAATACCTGCTTCAACAAGATCTGATGAAGGAAGTTTTGATGCTACTGCTTCAACAAATGCTTTAGCTTCTTCTGGATTTTTGTTCATTTTCCAGTTACCAGCGATAAATGGTTTACGTGACATTTCACATACCTCTTTTTTCAATTTATTTTCTATTTATTTTATCACAATTAAACACAGCTTGCAAATCTTACTCGGATTTCAAGCCTGCTTGCATGGATTAATCTTTCCAAAGATCCATGGCATTTCTAAAATCTGCCGATACCTGTGTCAACTGAGGATTGCTTGCTTCTCTTTCTGCCCGCTTAGCCTCGATTTGAGCCACACTTTTGATCCCTTCATGGCGCCAGTTTCTCAAAATGGCCTGGATGTACTTCCAGTTTGGTTTTCCATTCAAAACAGCTTCACGAAGAGCTTCCTTAATCAAGTCAGCACTGGTTCCATCTTCCTTTAGTGTCTTGGTCAAATCCTCAATCTCAAAAGGAGTCAACAGGCGTCCCAACTCCTGCTGGAAGGTTTCCACCAAATCCTTAAGATGATTTTGAGGTATCAACTGGTCTGGACTTAAATGAGTAGCACCAAGCAAGTCATCCAAACGTTCCAAGGCTAGACTGGTATCAAAAAGCAATTCGATTTCGCCATTTAGCTCGATAGTACGGTACTGAAGTAGTCCCCTCTCCGTTAGATTGGAAATGGACTGGTTGACATCCGAAATTTCCTTGCCAATCCTGTCAGCAATCTGGCTTGGCGACATTTCTTCTAAGCCAGTCGTATTTTGCAAATAGAAAAATTGCCAGACCAGAAAATCGTCGCTGGAAGGAAAGAGTTCCTTAAAATGCAAGAGCAGGGCACTCGGTAAAACCAAGTTCCCTGATTTAAAAGCGTCTAAATATGTCATAATTCCTCTTATAAATACCCAAATGCAGATGCATCATCTTCTATTTTTCTCCAGTCAAAAGGGGTCTCCTGATAGACGGCATAGTTCACCCAGTTACTGAAAAAGAGGGCTGCTGATGAAGACCAACAAAGACAAGGTGTCTGGTTGACATCATCATCCTTAAAGTAATTTTCTGGAATATGTGGATCTAAACCTGCGTCACGATCTCGGAAATACTCTTTTGCCAAGGTATCACGGTCATACTCCAAATGCCCAAAACTATAAATTTCTCTTAAATCCCGACTGGCCAAAATCGAAACCCCAACCTGAGGACCTTCTGATAAAATCTCGAGATTGGTTTTGTTTAAGACCTCTTCCTTAGAAATCTCCGTATGCCGTGAATGAGGAGATACATAGCTATCGTCAAAACCTCTAAATAGAAGATGACCTTCCTTTAAGGTGTCCTGAGGATAGATACCCGATAACTTACTGTCCATCTGGTATTTTTCCACTCCATAGCGCAGATAAAGACCAGCCTGAGCCCCCCAGCAGATATGAAGGGTCGAATAAACATGGGTCTTGGACCACTCAAGCACCTGACTGAATTCCTCCCAATAGTCCACTTCCTCAAATGGTAAATGCTCAATCGGAGCCCCTGTGATAATCATCCCATCAAAATACTCGTCCTTGACTTCAGGAAAAGTTTTATAAAAGGTCTCCATGTGCTCTGCACGAGTCGTCTTGGAACGGTGGCTCTCCATATAGAGAAAGTCTATGTCCAATTGCAAAGGAGTATTTGCTAAATGCCGTAACAACTGGGTCTCTGTGACCACTTTTTTGGGCATTAGGTTTAAAATCAAAATTTTCAAGGGACGGATATCTTGGTGGGCCGCACGTTGATCATCCATGACAAAGATATTCTCTGTCCGTAAAATCTCAACAGCTGGCAATTTTTTATCAATTCTAATCGGCATAACCTTCTCCTAACTGTACTCTTTTAGAAATAATTGAATGTGTTTGAAGTCAAATCTCAAACACTTAGTCCCTTTATTATACTGCAAGAAGATATAGTTTTCAATTATAGTTTTTCTCTAACTAGCTATAGTCTATTTTTATATCCTAATGTAGAGAAAACAGCCCTAGGGACTGTTTTTCATTAATAATGCATCAAAACTTTGTAATCGTAGTCACCGATTTTTTCACGACCGTTCAATTCATCCAATTCAACAAGGAAGGCACAACCTGCCACAACACCGCCAAGTTTTTCAATCATCTCGATGGTTGCCTTAACAGTTCCACCTGTTGCTAAGAGGTCATCTACAATAAGAACACGTTGACCTGGCTTGATGGCATCCGCGTGCATAGTCAAGGTATCAACACCGTACTCTTTTTCATAGTCAGCAGAAATGACTTCGCGTGGCAATTTACCTGGCTTACGAACAGGCGCGAAACCAATTCCCAACTCAAAGGCAACTGGACAGCCCACGATAAAACCACGAGCCTCAGGACCTACGATCATATCAATTTTCTTGTCAGTAGCATACTGAACGATTTCACGAACAGCGTAGCTATAAGCATTTCCATCAGCCATCAAAGGACTGATATCACGGAAGGTGATGCCTTCCTTTGGATAATTTTCAATTGTTGCAATATAATCTTTTAAATTCATCTTTTTCTTTCTTTCAAAGTTTTTTACTCTCTATTATACCATATTTTCTAGTAAAGAAGGAAGAGAAAACAGTATTTCATTTGCTACTCACCCTATAAGCCAAATAAGATGAGCATTTTATAGAGACTATAACTTACATACAAAAACGAGCACTTTCGTACTCGTTCTCTCTTTTATAAACTACTAATTAAAGTGAGTTTACGTCAACTTTGATACCAACACCTTGAGTAGTTGTGATTGTCAAGCTAGTTACGTAAGTTCCTTTAGCAGTAGCTGGTTTAGCTTTTTGGATTGTTTCGTTAAATGCTTTGAAGTTTTCAACCAACTTGTCAGCTTCAAATGAAACTTTACCGATGATCGCTTGTACGATACCTGCACGGTCCGCACGGTAAGTGATTTTACCACCTTTAGACTCTTCAACTGCTTTAGCAATATCCATTGTTACAGTACCAGTTTTAGGGTTTGGCATCAAGTTACGTGGTCCAAGGACACGTCCAAGACGTCCAACAAGAGCCATCATGTCAGGTGTTGCGATAACTACGTCGAAGTCCAACCAACCGTCGTTGATTTTAGCAACAAGGTCATCTTCACCAACAAAGTCTGCACCAGCAGCTTTTGCTTCTTCAGCTTTTGCACCACGTGCAAATACAAGAACGCGAGCTGTTTTACCAGTACCGTTTGGCAACACCATTGCTCCACGGATTTGTTGGTCAGCTTTTTTAACGTCAATGTTCAAGTTGTAAGCAACTTCTACAGTTGCATCAAATTTTGCAAAGTTAGTTTCTTTTGCAAGAGCTACAGCTTCTTCTACGCTGTATGCTTTTGTGCTGTCGATCTTCTCAAGAGCAGCACGAAGTTGTTTGCTTTTTTTAGCCATTTTCTATTCTCCTTGTAAGTGGTTCAATCGATTTTCATCTCCCACGTCACTTCTCGAAATGATGAAGTCTTGCGGGTTATATAGGGATGTTATTGATTAGTCAACAACAGTGAATCCCATAGAACGAGCAGTACCTTCGATCATACGCATTGCAGACTCTACGTTTGCTGCGTTCAAATCTGGCATTTTAGTTTCTGCAATTTCTTGTACTTGAGCACGAGTAACTGTAGCAACTTTAGTTTTGTTAGGTGTACCTGATCCTTTTTCAACACCTGCAGCTTTTTTCAAAAGAACAGCAGCTGGTGGTGTTTTTGTAACGAAAGTAAATGATTTGTCTTCGTATACTGAGATAACAACTGGAATGATCATACCAGCTTGGTCAGCAGTACGAGCGTTGAACTCTTTTGTGAATCCCATGATGTTGATACCAGCTTGACCAAGAGCAGGTCCAACCGGTGGAGCTGGTGTAGCTTTACCAGCAGGGATTTGCAATTTTACAAGTTTTTCGACTTTTTTAGCCATTTTTAAATCCTCCTTTGTGGTTTTGGCGGTAATTTAGAGATTTTTACCTCCCACAAGTATGCTTTACACATACTCGTCTATTATACACTATTTATCTGAAATTGCAAGAGAAAAGTTTATTTTTTATACTCAATGAAAATCAAAGAGCAAACTAGGAAGCTAGCCGCAGGCTGTACTTGAGTACGGTAAGGCGACGCTGACGTGGTTTGAATTTGATTTTCGAAGAGTATTAATCGACGTAATCTCCGCCTTCAAAGCCGTAGTATTCTTCCAAACTGAGACCACTCTCAGCAATTTCTTTAGCTTCTTTTCCGACATAACGAAGGTGCCATTCTTCAGCCATATAGCCTGTTTCCTTTTCCTTGCCTTTGAGATAACGGACAACAAAACCATAATCAGCTGCATGGTCCAGGAGCCATTGGGCTGCTTTTTCTTCTGTTACCAAATCACCATTTGTCCCAATCACATCAAAGGCCAAGCCAGTTTGGTGTTCGCTATAGCCAGGACGGGCAGAATAACGGTCGGCAGCTTCTTTCCCATCTTGATTGACATAATCTTGATAGAGCTTAGTCTGAGTTTCATAACTTCTAAAACCACTGTAATGGTCGCTGATTGGGAAACCTGCCTCTTGCATCGCTTTGATGAGTTTGACCAGCTCTGCCTTGGCTGTTGGATTTTCCCCTGGATTATAGTCTTTCGACAAAGGATAATGTTTATTTGCTACGATGATTTCATCGTATTTCCCTTGGATGCTGTAGTAGTCACCTTTATTGACCACTTCTGCTTTTTTCTGGGAAGCTCCCTGAGATTTACTGCCGACTGCTCCATCAGCTTTGGCTGTTTGTTCTGTTTTAGCCGCTCCATCTTCATTTTTTGTTTTTTCCTGTGAACAAGCTGCTAAACTCAAGGCTAGCAAGGCTGTCAAGACAAGATATCTTTTTTTCATTTCTACTCCTTTATTTCTAATAATTTATCTACTTCTGACGATAAACGTTTGACTAATTTTTTAATCTCATCCGGTTTTGCTTGACATGTTTCTGAGGTCATTTCTTCAAAGGGAACCCACCAAACTGGACCACGTCCCTTGAGACCGTGACCATTCATATCACCTGTTCGTCTAGGAAACAGATGCCAATGAAGATGAGCATCGCCATTGCCAAGAAGTTCGATATTCATTTTCTCAGCAGCAAAGGCCTTGGCAACTGCCTCTTGGACTAGACTCATTTCCTCTAGAAAACGGAGTCTCATTTCCTTTTCTAAATGGTGCAATTCCGTGACGTGTTCCTTGGCTAGAAAGAGACTATAGCCTGCAAAATACTGGTGATCTCCAATCACAAGATAGCCTGTTTCCAACTCTTTGACAAAGTAAGGATTGTCCCCAGCTTTAATGAGCTCAATTCTCTGGCAAATAAGGCACATATTAGTCTACCAACCCGCTCTTAAGGTAAGCATCAACCATACGCTCTGTTGCGACCACCGAGTCAATATGAGTGCGTTCATATGAATGGCTAGACTCGATACCAGCACCGAGAAGGGCGTGTTTGACTTCTGCCCCTGCGGACATGGCTGCTGAAGCGTCCGAACCATAAAATGGATAGATGTCCAGCTTAAATGGAATATCTTGCTCTTTCGCCAAGGCAACCAAATGTTGACGGAAGTCATAGTGATAAGGCCCTGAGGCATCCTTGACACAGATAGACACTGTGTACTCATCTGTCTGCTGGTCATCGCCCATAGCTCCCATATCCACAGCCAGATACTCTACTACCTGAGCAGGAATATTAGAGTTAGCACCATGCCCCACTTCTTCAAAGACTGAAAAAGCAAAATGGGTTGTTACTGGCAATACAATCTTCTCTTCCTTATAAATACGAAGCAGGTTAAGCAAAATCGCTGCGCTGACCTTGTCATCCAAGTGGCGAGACTTGATAAAGCCCGTCTCTGTCACGATGGTTCGTGGGTCAAAACTGATAAAATCACCGACCTCAATGCCAAGAGCACGAGTTTCTTTTTCATTGGTTACTTTGGCGTCCAAACGCACTTCCATATTGTCCTGCGTGCGTTCTGCAGTTCCTGCATCCTTGTAGACATGGCAAGAAGTTTGGTGGATAAGGATGGTTCCTGATACTTTTTCACCTGTACTAGCCACATGAACGGTACAGTTTTCTCCTTCAATCATGTTCCAAGGAAAACCACCGATACGGTCTAATTTGAGACGACCATCTGGTTTGACAGCACGGACAATAGCACCAAGCGTATCTACATGGGCAGTCACATAGCGTTGTTGCTCATCATTTTGACCTTTGATGGTCACATTGACACCGCCCTTGGTTGTACGAACTGGCTGGTAACCAAAACCTTCTAGAGTCTTGACTAAATAGTCCGAAATCTCCCGAGTGAAGCCCGTTGGCGACGCAATGGCTGTCAGTTCTTTAATATATTCTACTGTTTGATTCATTTCTTCACCTCTTTTGCTACCTATTATAACACATTTATCATCGGATAAAAAAAAGAAAATCACTCCTGCAGACTTGGCTACAAAAGTGATTTTAGTGATTATTCCATTTCAAAAACATCGCTTTCTTGCTTGTTTGGTAGAACCAATGAGAGCAAGATTCCGACAATGGCTGGCACCAACCATGGGAGAGATGCTTTAGCAAAAGGAAGAGCGTTAACAAGGTTTGCAAGAAACTCAACCTTAAACGAGCTTCCTAGTACGCTTGCAATGGCAATAGCTGTAACCACAGCAATTGTCAACTGCATACCTGGTTTTGAAAGAGCCACAAATTTATTCACAATGACAATCATAACGATGGCAATGGTGATTGGGTACAAGATAACCAGTACAGGAATTGAGTACTTGATAATCGCATCAAGACCCAAATTAGCAATGGCAAATCCAATCAAGGTAAAGGCTGTCGCATAAACCTTGTAGCTGATTTGTGGGAAGCGCTCATTAAAGAACTCAGCAGTTGACACAATCAAACCAACTGTAGTTGTGAAGCAGGTTACAGTAACCATAGCTGCAAGGAAGATTTGAGCTGTTGAACCAAAGATTTCTTGAGTTGCTTGTGACAAGATGTAAACACCTGGTGTTCCACCCTTCATCGCTTCAGCTGGTACTGGGAAATGATTTCCAAGGAAACCTAAACCGATGTAAAGAGCGCTGAAAGCAAGGGCTACAACGATACCAACAACCCAAATAGTTGAAATGTATTCTTTCTTACTTGAAAATCCAAGTTGTTTCAAGGTTTGAACTGCGATTACACTGAAGGCAACCGAAGCAAGGGCATCCAAGGTATTATAACCTTCTAGGAAACCTGTACCAAAGGCAGAAGCTTGATAAGCAGCTGAAGCAGCTTGAGGACTTGTTCCAGCGTATTTGATAGCTCCTAAAACAACCAAGATAACAATCAAGATTGCAAATACTGGCGTTAAAATACGGCCGATACGGTCTAAGATTTTTGATGGATTAAGCGAAATCAGATACGCTGCCACAAAATAAAGAAGGGTAAAGACAATCAAGCCAAGTCCTTTATTTGCATCCGATAAAAGGGGGCTGATTCCTACTTCGTAAGCTGTTGTAGCAGTACGTGGGATAGCAAAGAATGGACCGATTGACAAGTAAAGAACTGAGAGGTAAAGAGTCGCAAACCAAGGCGCTATCTTCGTTGAAATCTCGTAGATATATCCTTTAGGATTTAGCGTTCCAATTATAAGGGTCAAGACGGCGATACCGACGCCTGAAAAGACAAAACCTGCGATAGCAGGAAGAAAATGTTCTCCAGATAGAGCACCCAGAGAAGGCGGAAAAATCAAGTTCCCCGCACCAAAAAATATTCCAAACAGGAGCAAGCCTGTTAGGGCACCTTTTTTAGCCATGAAAATCTCCTTCATATTTATAAAATACTGACCTAGTATATCATGAATACGAGTATGAAAAAAGCTTCACGAAGTAAATATTGAATGTTTTCAAGATTCTTAAAAATGAGAATTGTCTAAAAATAAAACTCTCCTACCCAGTCCATACCGAGTAGGAGAAAATCTACTGTTTAAAGTTCTTCAAAGGCTAACATGCCACCCTGAACATTGATAACCTCATAACCTTGTTCAGCTAGGAATTGACAAGCACGCGCCGATCTCATTCCAGATTTGCAAATAACATAATGCAACTGGTCCTTGTCCAACTGATCAAAGGTATCAGCCAATTGACTAAGCGGTAGGTTGTGGGCACCTTCTAAATGAAATGTTTCAAACTCATCCACTTCTCGCACGTCCACTAGAGAAAGTTGGTCATTTTGATAAAGCTGGTAAAATGCGTCAAAGGTAATTTCTTTCATTCTTTTTCTCCTAATACTCTTCGAAAATCTCTTCAAACCACGTCAGCGTCGCCTTACCGTAGGTATGGTTACTGACTTCGTCAGTTCTATCCACAACCTCAAAACTGTGTTTTGAGCTGACTTCGTCAGTTCTATCCACAACCTCAAAACTGTGTTTTGAGCTGACTTCGTCAGTTCCATCCACAACCTCAAAGCTGTACTTTGAGCAGCCTGTGGCTAGCTTCCTAGTTTGCTCTTTGATTTTCATTGACTATAAAATGGTTTTAATTCTTTTTTTCAAATCTGGCACTACCTCTGCCTCAAACCAAGGATTTTTAGCCATCCAGATTTGATTTCGCGGTGAAGGGTGAACTAATGGAAAATAGTCTGGCAGATAATCCTGATAGCGTCGAACTCTCTCTGTTACCTTGCCACTGACTTTCTCATGTAAATAGTAGGCTTGGGCATATTGCCCAATCAAGAGGGTTAACTGGATATCTGGTAATTCTTGCAAGAGCTGAGGATGCCATTTTTCGGCAAAGCCAGTTCTCGGTGGTAAGTCACCTGACTTACCATGCCCTGGAAAGTAGAAATCCATAGGTAAAACAGCAAAATAACCTGAGTTGTAAAAGGTGTCTTCGTCCACACCTAGCCAGTCCCGCAAGCGATCGCCACTTTTATCCTTCCAATAAAGGCCTGCTTCTTGGGTTTTAAGCCCCGGTGCCTGACCGATGATATTGATGCGAGCAGTTTTTGGCGCTGCAAAGAGAGGTTCGATTCCACGTTCTGTATAGCTGGCATTTTGCGGATCTGCCATAATAGCCTGCTTGATTCTTTCGATTTGAGACATCTGTTTTCCCTCCAAAAAGAAGTCCAAGCATAACATCTCAGACTTCTATCGTTTTATTTGATCAATTCATAAATAGCTTCGGCATAGATTGCTGCTGCGCGGAAGAGATCGTCCAAGGCGATAAATTCATTGGCTTGGTGCATGGTGTCAATAGAGTCTGGGAACATAGCACCGTAAGCAACCCCACGTTCAAGTAAACGACCAAAGGTACCACCACCAATGACTTGTTCATGACCTTGTAGTCCTGTTTGTTTTTCATAGACATTCAACAAGGTTTGTACAAGTGGATCTTCCATTGGCACATAGTGAGGAGTGTGTCCGTGTTCAGAAAGGCTAACAGAAGCAACTGGCAAGTTTTCAAGGATTGACTTGATTTGCTCTGGGCTGATTCCTTTTGGATAACGGATGTTGAGAGCAATCGTATTGTCAGCACTTGTTTCATCAAAGCGGAAGACACCTGCATTCATAGAAAGAGCACCCATCTTTTCATCCACATGAGCAATCTTGAGGTTTTTACCCTCATGGTCGTTCAAGAGAATCTTACCAGCAATGTCGAGGTAGTCTTTTGCAGGTCCAGCAAAGTCAAACTGGCTAAGGAAAAGAGCTAGGTAAGTCGCACCATTGACACCTGAAGCAGGCATAGCACCGTGGGCTGATTTACCAATGATTGTCACCTTGTATTGACCAGCTTCTTCTTGAATTTCTCCTCTGAGTTTATGTTCTGCAACAAAGGCATCTAGTTTAGCTTGCAAGTCAGTCAAATCACCTGAAACAACCGCTGTTGCTGATTCTGGTACCATGTTTTCACGCAAACCACCTGTAAAACTGTGAAGACGAACAGCACCTTCATTTTCACCTGCAAAGTGGAGGTATTCCGTGATGTTTCCTTTTTCACCATTGATGATAGGGAATTCAGCGTCTGGAGAGAAACCGAAGTCTGGTTTCGCAAGTCCTACGTGCTCGAAGTAGTAGTCCATGTCTGCCCAGCCTGATTCTTCGTCTGTTCCGACAATAAAGCGAACTTTCTTAGAAGTTGGAAGGCCCAATTCTTTGATGATTTTCAAACCATAGTAGCAAGCTGTTGTAGGACCCTTGTCGTCCGAAGCACCACGCGCATAAAGACGACCGTCTTTGATAGTTGGTGTGTAAGGATCTGTGTCCCAACCGCTACCAGCTGGCACCACGTCCATGTGGGCAAAGATTCCGAGAACTTCTTCTCCATCACCAAACTCGAAGTGTCCTGCATAATTGTCGACATTCTTAGTTGGATAGCCATCACGGTCTGCGATTTCAAGGAATTTTTCCAAGGCTTTTACCGGCCCAGGTCCAAATGGATACTCAGCATCAACTTTGCTATCATCACGTTCAGAGTTAATTTCCAAAAGGCTAAACAAGTCAGCCAAGAGGTCTTCTTTGCGTTTTTCTACTTCTGCTGTAAAATCAATTACTGTCATTTTTTTCTTCTTTCTATCTTTTCTCGATGATTTCATCTACTGGCAAGCGGTAGCTTGGTTCCAATTTCTCGTCTGTGTAACCCACTGTAATCAAGAGTTCTGGGAGGAAACGGTCTTCTATTTCTAAAATTTCGTTGGCCTTTGACTTGTCAAATCCAAGAATAATGTTAGAACCAATCCCTTGGTCTGTCAATGCAAGAACCAAATTCATGGCAACCAGACCTGCATTGAGAGCTAGGTAGTCGCTGACTTGTTGTTCACTGTAACGCGCAAACTCAGCAGGCAAATTCTTCATGAAATATTGAAGTTGTTCTTCAGAAAAGTTATTAGCACCACCAACTCGGGCAATCTTACGAGCACGTTTGGCAAGGTCTGTATCCGTAAACAGGGCAATGGTTACAGGCGCTGATGATACCTGCTCAAAGTTGGAACCGTAAGCCAACTTTGCCAATTCAGCATTTTTCTCACGAACCACCACAAATTTCCATGGCTGGCTATTGTGGGCGCTTGGAGCCAAGGTTGCGATTTCGATAGCCGTACGAACATCTTTAGGATCAACTGGCTTATCAGTGAAATGCTTGGTCGCATGACGTTTTTTATTTAATTCAAGAAATTTCATAATCGATTTCCTTTTCTAATTCTACTGCTTCCATTCTACCATAATTTGAAAGAGCTTGCAGGGATTTTTCATGATTAAGATTTTTTATCACAGCCATAAAAAATATATATTGGTTCATCAAGACAGTTTCTGATAAACTAGCAAGTACTTTACATTTGAATGGAGATATTATGAAAAAATTTAGCCTATTATTAGCCATCCTACCATTTTTGGTTGCCTGTGGAAATCAAGCCACACCCAAAGAGACTAGTTCTCAAAAGACAATCGTCGTTGCAACAGCTGGTGATGTGCCACCATTTGACTACGAAGACAAGGGAAATCTGACAGGCTTCGACATCGAAGTTCTAAAAGCAGTGGATGACAAACTCAGCGACTATGAGATTCAATTCCAAAGAACTGCTTGGGAGAGCATCTTCCCAGGACTTGATTCTGGTCACTATCAGGCTGCAGCCAATAACTTGAGTTACACAAAAGAGCGTGCTGAAAAATACCTCTACTCACTTCCAATTTCGAACAACCCCCTCGTCCTTGTCAGCAACAAGAAAAATCCTCTGACTTCACTCGACCAAATCGCTGGCAAAACAACACAAGAGGATACTGGAACTTCAAACGCTCAATTCATCAATAACTGGAATCAAAAACATACTGATAATCCTGCTACAATTGATTTTTCTGGTGAGGATATCGGTAAACGAATCCTAGACCTCTCTAACAGTGAATTTGATTTCCTAGTCTTTGATAAGGTATCGGTTCAAAAGATTATCAAGGACCGTGGCTTAGATCTCTCAGTCGTTGATTTACCTTCTGCCGATAGCCCCAACAACTATATCGTTTTCTCAAGCGACCAAAAAGAGTTTAAAGAGAAATTTGATAAAGCGCTCAAAGAACTCTATCAAGACGGAACACTTGAAAAACTCAGCAATACCTATCTAGGTGGCTCTTACCTCCCAGATAAATCTCAGTTACAATAAGATATATAAAAGCGATTGGACCAGCCAATCGCTTTTTTAGTTTGCATTGGTTATTTTAGGAAACTCTTACAAAAAATCAAAATAATCCTTCACATCCTCTACATACCCATGCTTTTCTATTAAGCTTGCTAATAATTCCAGATTGTGCCCCTGATAGTTGTCTTCTCTTCGTAGCTCTTCATACATTTCGATAAAAGGAAGTCCCTTGGACTGGGCCAATTCCAACTCCGCTTCATAGTCATAAGCGACTTTACGAAATAGGATATTTACCAATTCCCCATCTTCAACTTCTATCACGGCATACTGGGCACGGTGATTTTTTAACGCCTCCCAATTAAAATAGGGCATGCCAATCGACCCTGGATTGATGATTTGTTGCCCTTGACTGCCATAACGAAGCAATTGCTTGTGGACATGACCATAGACTGCTACGTCCGTTTCCTCATCTAGGAGTTGGTCAAATTTTTCTGTATCATTCCCAACCAACAAGTCACCCCCATAATTTTTGTCAGGTAAATTATGAGAGAGAGAAAAACGCAGTCCCTCAACTTCTTTCTTTTCCAGCATAGGCAAGCTTCGTAGCCAGACAATCGTTGCAGGATCCATTCGCTCCATCAAAAACTGGGTCATGCGCATGAGCTGGACTCCCTGTGGGTCTTCTAAGCCATATTGCCCATCTAAAGCTTCAAGGACACAATCATCCCAATTGCCTCGAACACTTGCCCTGATAGGAAGATCCTTTAGCAGGGCTACCAAGTCATTTGCACCTGGACCAGGTAGAAAAATATCTCCCAGAAGCCAGTATTCACTGACTCCTTGATTTTTAGCATCTGTAATCACTGCTTCTAAGGCCGTCGCATTGCCATGAATATCTGATAAAATTGCGATTTTATGGTTCATGATGGTTTCCTTCCGTTTGGTAATCTACTCTTTCTTCTGCCACTTGAGGCAAGGTTTCTGTTTCCTGCGAGTTCAACTTCCTCTGCACAGCTTCTGCTACTGCTCTTGGCACCCCAACTTCGACAATCTCATCCACACTAGCTTCCTTGATTTTGGTCAGAGACTTGAAATGCTTCATGAGATTCTGCTTGCGTTTAGGGCCCAGACTTTCAATCCCATCCAATTGTGATGAAAAGGAATTTTTAGAGCGCAGTTGGCGGTGGAAGGTGATGGCAAAGCGATGAACCTCATCTTGGATGCGTTGGAGGAGGAAAAATTCCTGAGAATTGCGAGATAACTCCACCACCTCAAGCGGATCTCCAAAGAGCAATTCATGGGTTTGGTGCTTGTCGTTCTTTTGAAGCCCTGCAATGGGGATATCCAAGCCCAGTTCCTCTTGAATGACTTGCTTGGCAATATTGACTTGACCTTGTCCCCCATCAATGACAATCAAATCAGGAGGAGTCAAACCGTCACGCTGTACTCGACCATAGCGCCTGCGAATGACTTCTCTCATACTCGCATAGTCGTCTGGCCCGACTACGGTCTTGATTTTATACTTACGATAATCTTTTTTACTTGGTTTGCCGCTGACAAAGACAACCATGGCTGAAACAGGGCTGGTACCCATGATATTGGAGTTATCGAAGGACTCAATGCGAACTGGAGTTGGGATCTGAAGCAAACGTCCCAGATTTTCAATAGCCCCTTGGGTCTTTTCAACAGATTTCTCTAGCAGGTTGAATTTCTGCTCTAAGCTGACTCGGGCATTCTTTATAGCCAAATTAACCAGTTGCTTTTTCTCTCCACGCTGGGGTTTGAGAATCTTGGTATCCACCAAAGCCTTGATGGCTTCTTCGTCAATATCCTGTGGAATCAGTACCTCATTGGGAACTAGGTGGGATTTTTCTTGATAGAATTGTCCCACATAGGTCAAGAAGTCCTCATCCGGATCATTATAATAAGGGAAAAGATTGACATCGCGCTCAATAAGCTTTCCCTGACGGACAAAGAAAACCTGAACACACATCCAACCCTTATCCACATAGTAACCAAAGACATCGCGATTTTGGAGATCCTTAGCCATGACCCGTTGCTTGGTTCGAAGCGTTCCAATGGCCTGAATCAGATCACGGTATTCCGCTGCACGTTCAAATTCCATAGTCTGAGCTGCCGCTGCCATTTTTCCCTTTAAGTCATCGATAATTTTGTCATCCTGCCCTTTTAGGAAATCAGAAACCTCCTGAGCCATGGACTTGAAATAAGACTCATCTTTCTTACAGATGGTGTGGGCCATACATTGGCCGATATGGTAGTAGAAACAGACCTTAGAAGGAGGATTAGTGCACTTGCGAAAAGGGAAAATCCGATCCAGTAGTCGCTTGATTTCATTGGCTGCTCCCACATCTGGATAGGGACCAAAGTAGAGACCTCCGTCCTTTTTGACCTGACGAGTGATAATCAAGCGAGGATAGCGCTCATTAGTGATTTTGATGAAAGGATAAGACTTATCATCCTTGAGCATGATATTGTACTTGGGCTTGTTTTCCTTGATCAGATTAATTTCTAGGAGAAGTGCCTCAATATTGGACTCCGTAACAATAAATTCAAAATCTACAATTTCAGACACCAAGGCCTCTGTCTTGGTATCATGACTTCCGCGGAAATAAGACCTCACGCGGTTACGCAGATTTTTAGCCTTTCCTACATAGATAATGGTGCCGTTTTTATCCTTGTGAATGTAGCAACCAGGGCTGGTTGGCAAGAGCTCTAGTTTTGATTTAATCAAGTTGTTCATAATTCCATTATAGCAAAAAAGTAGGGAAAGATAGTCCCCTACTCATTGGTCTCATATAATTTTCGAAGTCTTTCAACATCCTCTTCCTGAATACCATAAAAGGAACCTGCCGGTTGCATCACAGACTTCTCATCTGTATGGTCCAAACCAATCGCATGCCCCAACTCATGTTCTGCCGTATGGACAAGACGCTCATAAGAATAACCATAATTTGGATCGGATAGATAATAGTGATTCAACCGTACCGTGACAGACAAGAATTGCCCTGTTAAGAGGTTGGTCTGACTTTCCGCCTCTCCTGCCACAGGAATGTTTCCATCGTTCATCTCTGTAGCCGTAATATCTGCCTTGCTGGCCTCAGTCACGATTTCAAAATGAAAAGCACCAGTTTGATTCCAATTCTGGATTGCTTCTAAATAAGCTTCTTGAAAGCGTGAATCCATCTGGGGATCCAAGTAAATACGAGCAGAAGCCTGTGGCCATCTTCCTTCAGAATGCTGGTGGCTATCTGTCTGGTTCAACTTAGGCAGTTGCCCTGTTCTTTCCCATTGGTCGATGCTTTGTTGACCAATCTTTACTGACCGCTCTGCTTGCTTCAGCGCTCCTTGAAAATCCCCGTTCAGATACCAGAGAAAACCAAAAGCAAGAGCACATAAGAGTACAACTATCCAGACTAGGCGCCAAAACAAACGCCAAACAAAAGAAAAGAAAGCCCCTATCAAACGAAAAATCCAACGCATGTCTCTCCACCTTTCTAGCAAATAAACTTTATTTTACTAAAACAAGCTGAAAGAAAGCTAAATACTGGCTTTTTCACCTTAACGTCCTAATATTTTTTTGAATAACTGAATAGCTTTGTATTTTAAAGGTGATGGATGGTAACGGAAAGTACCCGCTTTGCGTACAATATAGCCATTAAAATTTTGTTTAAAACGCAAAACACCATCACTACCATCAAAAATCCCTTGAATACCTAGGAAGTTGTATTTAGGTATTCCACGTTTTATACTTTCCAACATAACATATTTTTGAAGTAGCGCAGGGGCATAGAACTTATTAAATTCAGTGTAGGAACCACTAAAGAGGTAAGTCGTTTCCTGAGGCATATAAACAAATAAACTCCCGGCTAAAACAATATCTTCTTCTCCATATTTTTCAATCAAGTCTCTCGCTTCTGCTTTTCGAACTTCAAAAGTTTCAAATTGACTAGAATATTCTCTCAGTTGATTTTGTTTTTTCTCAGAATGAGGATTTTTACTCAAATCAAGTCGCAACTTGTCCAAGATTTCTTCTAGTTTACTTTGTTCACCTTGCAATTTGCTCATATACTCCGAAAAATTTAAGCTTGCTATGAGAAACTCCGCCTGTTCTCCAAATGAATCATAAAAGCGCTCATAATATTCTAAACTTTTATCACTATATTCTCTACGTTCAGAGGTTTCTTTTGTTATATTCTTAAAAATCGATAGTTCTTCACGTTTTAACTTTTTCAACCGAATGCCAAACGTTTCAGCCTTTTTCACCAAGGGTTTACCCTTTTTGCTAAAACTTTTAAGCAAATTCTTTTCAGTTAATTCAGTCAAATCTTTATAGTATAACCAATCTGGTTCTCCACCTGGATAACCTGTTGTTAATCCATCAAATTGATAACCTAAATTAGTCAAATCTTGAATAATACTTTTTTTCTCAGCATCTATTGGATCACCTTCACTATCAAAAGTTTGATAAGTTTCATAAGGTTTTACAAGCAACTCTAATACACCATTTTGCTTGGCATATTCTTTTAACTCCGCATAAAAAACTGGAAGAGCATCTTGTTGAGTATAAATAGGCCCCGAATTGAGCTCCATACGCAGACCACCTAGCATGGGCAAGCTATAAACCAGAGCTGCAACTTGAATTTCTCCTTCTTGTTTCAAAGCAAGGTAAACAATTCGAGCCCCTCTTTTTT
>NZ_AFUF01000021.1 GCF_000222785.1 Streptococcus mitis SK569
ACCTATTATAATTAATGGCGTTCCATCTATTCGTACCGAAAATTCATTTCGATACCACAAATCTCCGAATTCTCTTAAAAATAGCTGGGAATAGTTCAACTTGAAATAATGTATATAAAAACCAAGTGAATGCTCTAATCCCAAGAGAAAACATAAAAATATTGAGTGTATTATCTAAAATTTTTCTCATGTTTTCTTGTTTGTTTTTAAAAAGGTAAATCAATACAAAAAATAGAAAAATCCATATATATTGCCGGGATGCCAAAAAAATATTACTCACACTGTAATTATAAAGAGTTTTAGTTCTTAATATCTCATATATAATACATATAGATAAAAAAGTTCCATAGATAAAAGCAGATTTAGAAATTCCTTTTTAGCATTAACAATCAGTATAGGAATCATTAAAAATAAGAGTGCAATAGATAAAATAGTTAATAAGTTTCTATGCCAATATAAGTTGAGGGAAAACATAAGAAACATTCCCACTGATAGCATCACTGTAAAATAGTATAGAATCTCTATAAATTCAAACTTCTGTCTCTTCATTCATCTCTCCACAAAAAAACTACAATTGATTAATCAGCTGATGAATCATCTCCGCTCTTTTTTCCCAAGTATTACTTTTCAAAAAATCTTCTCTAGCTATACTGTCATATTTCAAATTATTATTTTCAATCAATTGCACCAGATTCATTTGGTAATCTGAATAATTTGAATACATGTATACAAATGGTTCAAATCTCAGAATTTCCTTATAACATACCGTAAGTATATTTTTGTTAAAGTTAATATATTCATACAACTTAACCGGATCCACTGCTTCAACAATATCATTAATTTGAAACGGCATAATAAGAACATCTGCATTCTCAATATACTGATAAATCTTCTCGTGTGGTACACTTCCTAAATAATGAATTCTATCATGTTCAGGAATAACAGCTTTGCTAATCGGACCAATCAACTTATATTCAATATTATCAAAATCTTCTAAACTTCGTAAAATGATATCAAAATCAAACCAATGACTGATAGTTCCAACATATGCAAGTACAAGCTTTTGGTTATTCTTTTTATGCTGAGTAGGAATGCTTAAAATTTTACCATTATAACCATTTCTAACAACCACTATTTTATCAACCTGTTCTTCCAAGTTATAATCAGAAATAATATTTTCTCTTAATTTCTCACTCGAAACCAAGATTAAATTAGCTCTATT